>NZ_CP021992.1:1895085-2526780 GCF_002205495.2 Cryobacterium sp. LW097
GCAGCCCGATTCCTGGTCGTCCTTGATGCCGATTCGACCCTCATCGAGAACGAAGTCATCGAGCTTCTCGCCGACGCGGCCGGTTCCCTCGCCCTGGTGGCCGAGGTGACCGACCGCGCCATGCGCGGCGAGCTTGATTTCGCGGCGAGCCTGCGGCAGCGGGTGACCACCCTGGCCGGCCTGTCGACCGATGTCTTCGCCGAGGTGGGCGCACTCATCCGCCCCACCACCGGGGTGCACGCGCTCATCGACGGTATACACGCCGGCGGTAGCCGGGTCGGGGTCGTCTCGGGCGGCTTCCACGAACTGCTGGACCCGCTGGCCGAGACCCTGGGCCTCGACCACTGGCGGGCCAACCGTCTCGAGGTGCGGGACGGCCGGTTGACCGGCGGTCTGATCGGTCCGATCATCGATGCCACGGCCAAGGCGCACGCGCTCACCGAATGGGCGGCCCTGGACGGCATCGACCTGTGCGGGACCGTCGCCGTCGGGGACGGTGCCAACGATCTCACCATGATGCGGGTGGCCGGCCTGGGAGTCGCTTTCAACGCCAAACCCGTGGTCCGCCGCTCGGCTGACCTGGTCATCGACACCGCCGACCTCAGCCAGATACTGCCGCTGCTGGGTCTGCGCGGCTGACCCGACCCGGGTTGCCCGGGTCGGTCCAGTCGTCTGTGGTCCGCGGCTACGGCCTAGTGGCCCATGCCCAGTCCACCGTCGACGGGGATCACGGCGCCGGAGATGTACGCCGCGTCGTCGCCGGCGATCCAACTGACCACCCGGGCGACCTCGCTCGGGGACGCGAACCTGCCGGCCGGGATGTTGCGCTTGTACTCGGCCTGCTGTGCCTCGGGCAGTGCGGCCGTCATATCGGTCTCGATGAAACCGGGGGCGACGACGTTCGCGGTGATGCCGCGGGCACCGAGTTCGCGGGTGACGGACCGGGCCAGGCCGACCAGGCCGCTCTTGGACGACGAGTAGTTGACCTGTCCGGCGGAACCGTAGAGGCCCACGACGCTGGAAATCAGCACGATCCGGCCGAACCTCGCCTTGAGCATGCCCTTCGAGGCCCGCTTCACCACCCGGAACGCTCCGCTGAGGTTGGTGTCGATGACCGAGGTGAAGTCCTCCTCCGACATACGCATCAGCAGGGTGTCCTTGGTGATTCCGGCGTTGGCCACGACGACCTCCACGGGGCCGTAGGCGGCCTCGATTTCGGTGAAGGCGGCGTCGATGGAGGCGTAGTCGGTGACGTCTGCACGCACGGTGAGGCTTCCGGCCGGGCCTTCGCCCGAGCGGGCGGTGATGGCGACCCTGTGGCCCTTGGCGAGGAATTCCTCGGCGATGGCGTAGCCGATGCCGCGGTTGCCTCCCGTTACCAGAACTGTTCGTGCGGTCGCCATGGCGCGGTCCTTTCAGTGGGAACGCCCGCCGATCGGCGGGCACAGATTCATTTAGCTTAGAGCGTCCCGTGATCGGACCCGGGGAACGGACAGTGGACGTAGTCTTGAATCAGCGCGCAGACAGGCGTAATGGGACCCCGGACGGTTGAGATCGTCACCGTCAGTTGAGCGATGGGCATGATGAAGCAGCAGCAGCAGTCGATTACGACGCTCCCTCTGTCGCCGGAGGAGGAGCGGCGACGCCGCATGATCCGGTACACCGTGACCATGGGTATCCGCATGGTGTGTATCGTGATGATGCTCTTCGTGCAGGGCTGGTGGTTGGTGGTCTGCGCGCTCGGGGCCATCCTGCTGCCGTACTTCGCGGTCATCGCCGCGAACGTGCATGGCGACCAACGGTCCCAGACCGTGCTGCGTCCCGGCGCGGTGGCCGTGCTCCCCCGCCCCGGCGCGACTGGTCCGGATGACAGCAGCACAGACGACAGCAGCGCAGACGACAGCGCTCCACACGACAGCAAGGACCCCCGGTGATTGGATTCGGCGCAGCACCGGAAACGACCAGTTGTTCCCGCGCCGGCTGCCGGGACACCGCGCTCTGGCGCCTGGACTGGCGCAATCCCCGCATCCACGCGGAGGACCGGGTCAAGACCTGGCTGGCCTGCGACGAGCACCTCGAGTTCCTGCGCGACTTTCTCTTGACCCGCGATTTCCCGCTCCGGGTGAGTGCTCTCACTCTCGATGAAGCGGAACCGGCGTGAACGGCTGGCGATTCCTGCTCTCCAGGCAATGGGCCGGCTACCTCGCGCTCACGATCGTGTTCGCCGTCGTGTGTTCGGGGCTGGGCACCTGGCAGCTCGCCCGCCGTGCGGAGGCGCAGGCCGAGATCAGCCGGGTGGATGCGAACTTCGACGCCGAGGGGGTGCCCATCACCGAGGCCCTGCCCATGCTGGACTCCTTCGAGGAATCCCAGAAGTGGTTGCCCGTCACACTGACCGGAACCTATCTCACCGACGAGGAACTCCTCGTGCGCAACCGGCCGCTGAACATCAACCCGGGATTCGAGGTGCTCACTCCCCTGCTGCTGACCAACGGCGATGTCTTCATCGTCAACCGCGGCTGGATTCCCACCGGCGAAAACCAGAACGCACCGGACGCCGTGCCCCAGGCCCCCTCCGGTGAGGTCACCGTGATCGCCCGCCTCAAGCAGGGCGAGCCGTCATTGGCGGGGCGCAGCGCCAGCGGAAACCAGATCGCCACGATTAACCTGACCGAGATCGCCGACCGCCTCGGCACCGAGACCTACACCGGCGCGTACGGCCTGATGAAATCGGAGGACCCGGCTCCAGCCGACCGGCCGACGGCCGTCACTCGCCCGGTCCGCGATGAGGGCCCGCACCTCTCCTACGCCTTCCAGTGGTTCGTCTTCGCCCTGATGGCCTTCATCGGTCTCGGCTGGGCCGCCCGGCAGGAGTATCGCACCGTCAACGCCGACGTCCCGGAGGAGCAGGACCGGGCCGCTGAGCGTGCCCGTCGCCAGGCGGCCAGGCCGCGCAGCGATGCCGAGATCGAGGACGAGCTGATCGATCAGCGCCCTTAGCCTGGTCAGCTCGCCGGGAAACGAAAAAACCCGCCGCCCCGTGAGGGACGGCGGGTTTTCTCGTGCTGCATCAGGCCAGCGTGATCAGGTCCAGGTAGTCCTTGTTCCAGTGGTCCTCCGTGCCGTCGGGCATGATGAGCACCCGCTCGGGGTTCAGCGCCTCAACAGCACCCTCATCGTGGCTGACCAACACCACAGCGCCGGTGAAGTGCGCCAGGGCATCCAGGATCTCTTCACGGCTGGCCGGGTCCAGGTTGTTGGTGGGTTCGTCGAGCAGCAGCACGTTGGCGCCGGAGACCACGATCATGGCCAGGGCCAGACGGGTCTTCTCGCCACCGGAGAGAACCCCGGCAGGCTTGTGCGAGTCGTCGCCGGTGAACAGGAACGAACCGAGCACCCGCCGGGCTTCCATCTCGGTGATGTTCGGGGAGGAGGAGATCATGTTCTGAAGCACGCTGCGCTTCACGTCGATAGTCTCGTGTTCCTGGGCGAAGTAACCGATCCGCAGCCCGTGACCTGGCACGATTTCGCCGGTGTCGGGCTTGTCCACACCGGCGAGCATCCGGAGCAGGGTCGTCTTACCGGCACCGTTGAGGCCCAGGATGACAACTTTGGAACCACGGTCGATGGCGAGGTCGACGGCCGCGAAGATCTCCAGCGAGCCGTAGCTCTTCGAGAGGTCGGTAGCCATCAGCGGGGTACGACCGCACGGGGCAGGCTCGGGGAAGCGCAGCTTGGCGACCCGGTCGACTGCGCGCACGGCGTCGAGGCCGGAGAGCAGCTTCTCGGCGCGGGCAACCATCTGGTGCGCGGCGGCGGCCTTGCTGGCCTTGGCGCCGAACTTGGCGGCCTGCAGCTGCAGGGTCGACGCCTTCTTTTCGGCGTTGGCGCGTTCCTTTTTACGACGGTCGGCGTCGGCGACGCGCTGGCGCTGGTAGTTCTTCCAGTTCATGTTGTAGATGTCGATGACCATGCGGTTGGCATCGAGGTAGAACACCCGGTTGACGGTGTCGCCGACGAGTTCGATGTCGTGGCTGATGATGATGCAGCCGCCACGGTAGTTCTTCACGAACTCGCGCAGCCACACCACTGAATCGGCGTCCAGGTGGTTAGTGGGCTCGTCGAGGATCATGGTCTCTGCAGCGGAGAAGAGGATGCGGGCCAGTTCGATACGACGGCGCTGGCCACCGGAGAGGGTGCGCAGTGGCTGGTCGAGGATCCGGTCGGGCAGGTTCAGGTTGCTGGCGATCGACGCCGCTTCGGCCTCGGCCGCGTAGCCGCCGAGCGCGTTGAACTCGTCCGTGAGGGTGCCGTAGCGCTTCATCGCCCGTTCGCTGGTCTTGCTGTCGGTCGAGCCCATCTCGATGCCGGCCTGGGTGAGACCGAGCGAGATGGTGCCGAGCCCACGGGCATCGAGGATGCGGGTGCGCGCGAGCATGTCCGGGTCGCCGGAGCGGGGGTCCTGCGGCAGGTACCCGATCTCACCTGACCGCTCGATCTTGCCCTTGGTCGGCATGGTCTCCCCCGCCAGGGTCTTCGTCAGCGTGGTCTTGCCTGCGCCGTTCCGGCCGACCAAGCCGATCTTGTCGCCGGCGGACACCCGGAAGCTCACGTCCTCCATGAGGACGCGCGCCCCAACTCGGATTTCGAGATCTTGCACACTGAGCACAGCAATAGTCCATTCAGAGGGGAGTCGTGGGAGACGGCCGAACGTGGCCAATTCACCAGTATATTTGCTCGCGCGCCGTTTCTGAGCCGAAGTGGCGGAACCGATACTGCCGAGGCGGGTTTACCGGGCCGGCAACCGCCCGCTCGGCAGCACTCCGGGCAGCGCGGATCGCAGCCAGGCCGTGTAGGTTTCCCGCGACCAGCCCAGCCCGACAACCAGGGTGTGAAACACCTGAGGGTGACCGAGGGCCCAGATCGACGTCGCCGCCTCGTGGTCGCTCAGGCCGGACCGCAGGCCCAACTGCGCGCGGAGGGCACCGACGGCTTCGGCGTAGGCGTGCAGACTCCGGGCGGCCATGGTGACTTCGAGTTCGTGGATTTCAGGGTCGGTTCCGGCGGCCTCGTTCACCACCCGGTAGAGGGGCGCCGCCCGTTCGTTGTCGGCCGCGATCCAGCCCGCCAGGGCCCCGACGGCCGCGGCCGGTGTTGCGGCCCCGCTGATGCCGGCGGCGAGCTCGGCCACGGAACGTCCGGCGGCTCTTGATGCGGTATTGGCCGCGGCGAGAACCGCGGCAAGCACATCCACCTTTGAGCCGATGGTGTTGTAGATGGTTTGGACGGCCACGCCACCGCGTTCGGCGATGGCAGCGATCGACGTGCCCGCATAGCCGTGTTCCCGCATCAGGTCGGCCGCGGCCGTGACGATATCCCCCCGGGTGCCCGCCGTCTGAAGGTCTCGGCGGATCTGGCTGCGTGTTCGTGGGGTTTCCATCAGAATAGAATACCCCTCCATCCTTTGGCATGATGTTCCAAAGACCGATTCGGCGCGGCGCCAGCCCCCTGGATTGCGCGGCGACGCTGGTTAACGCACGAACCGCGCCGGGTTACGGATGCGGTGGCATCCGTCCCGGCGCGGGACAGGTAGTGCGGGTGCTGAGGTCGGTCAGATCGCGAAGCCCAGGGCTCGCATCATGTCGCGGCCGTCGTCGGTGATCTTCTCCGGACCCCACGGCGGCATCCACACCCAGTTGATACGGAACTGCTCCACGACGCCGTCCAGCGCCTCTGCGGTCTGTTCCTCGAGCACATCGGTGAGCGGGCAACCGGCCGAGGTGAGAGTCATGTGGATGATGAGCGCATCATTCTCGTCGTCCCAACCGAGGTCGTAGATGAGCCCGAGGTCCACGACATTGATGCCGAGTTCCGGGTCCATGACGTCCTTGAGGGCCTCTTCGATCTCGTCGAAGCGCGCCGGGGTGAGTGTCGAAACCATGGCTCTAGCCTACGGGCGTCTCGGCGAGGAAGCGATCGTAGCCTTCGTCTTCCAAACGGTCGGCAAGCTCCGGGCCACCCTGCTCGGCGATCCGTCCGTCAACGAACACGTGCACAAAATCAGGCTTGATGTACCGCAGGATGCGCGTGTAGTGCGTGATCAGGAGCAGACCGAGGCCGGTGTTCTCCTTGGCGCGGTTCACGCCCTCCGACACGATCTTCAGGGCGTCGACGTCGAGGCCCGAGTCGGTCTCGTCGAGGACGGCGAACTTGGGCTTGAGCAGTTCGAGCTGCAGGATCTCGTTGCGCTTCTTCTCGCCGCCGGAGAAGCCCTCGTTGACGTTGCGCTCGGCGAAGCTCTTGTCCATGCGCAGCTTGGCCATCGACTCGCGGACATCCTTGATCCAGGTGCGGATCGCCGGCGCCTCGCCGTCGATGGCGGTCTTGGCCGTGCGGAGGAAGTTGGTCACCGTGACGCCGGGAATCTCGACGGGGTACTGCATGGCCAGGAAGAGGCCAGCGCGGGCGCGTTCGTCGACCGTCATGGTGAGCACCTCGGCGCCGTCGAGCAGGATCGACCCGCTGTCGACGTGGTACTTCGGGTGACCGGCGATCGTGTACGCCAGGGTGGACTTGCCGGAACCGTTCGGTCCCATGATCGCGTGGATCTCGCCCTCGTTGATGGTGAGGTTGACGCCGCGCAGGATCTGCTTGGTGCCCTGGTCGGTCTCGACGCTGACGTGCAGGTCTTTGATCTCAAGAACAGACATTTTTCAGTATCTCTTTCGTTGTCCGCGTGGTGCGGGCTTCAGTGTGTGGGGCCGGGTGCGGCTGTGCCTATTCGGCGGGGCGCATCAAACGGCGATGGTGACCAGAGGATCGATGAAGACGTCGCCGTCGATCAGGTCGACCTTGTAGACGGGAACGGGCTCGTAGGCCGGCAGGGTCAGGGGACGCCCGGTCTGCAGGGAGAACTTCGAGCCGTGCGCCCAGCATTCCAGGGTGTCGCCCTCGACGAAACCCTCCGACAGCGAGATGTCGCCGTGGGTGCAGGTGTCGCCGATGGCGAAGACGGCGCCGTGGGAGTCACGGACGACGGCGATGTTCACGCCGCCGATCTCAACCTTGATGGCCTCGTTGGGTTCGAGTTCGTCGAGTGCACAAATCTTGGTGGACGCCATGTTCAGTTGCCTTCTGTTCCGCGGAGCTCGTCTTCGATGGCGCCCTGCAGGCGCTCCTCGAGCGGCTTCGATCCGATGTGCTGCACGATTTCGCTGAGGAAGCCGCGGACGACGAGGCGTCGTGCCTCGATTTCGCCGATGCCCCGGGACTGCAGGTAGAAGAGCTGCTCGTCGTCGAAGCGACCCGTCGCGCTGGCGTGACCGGCACCGAGGATGTCGCCGGTCTCGATCTCCAGGTTGGGGATGGAGTCCGCCCTGGTGCCTTCGGTGAGGACCAGGTTGCGGTTCTGCTCGTAGCTGTCGGTGCCCGGCGCGGTGCGGCCGATCAGCACGTCGCCGATCCACACGGTTCGGGCGCCGGCGCCCTGCAGGGCGCCCTTGTAGGTGACCCGGCTGCGGCTGTTCGGTGCGTCGTGGTTGACGTACACCTGCTGCTCGAGGTGCTGGCCTGCGTCGGCGAAGTAGAGTCCGAACAGCTCGGTGTCGCTGCCCTGACCGGCGAGGTGGACCGACGGGTTGACCCGCACGATGCCGCCGCCGAGGGAGACGACGACGTGCTTGAGGCGGGCGTCGCGGCCGATGGTGGCGAAGTGGTTGGCCAGCTGTACGGCGTCGGCGTTCCACTCCTGCACGGTGACGACCGTGAGGTTCGCGGATTCGCCCACGATGATCTCGACGTTCTCGGAAATGCGGGCGTCGCCGGTGTTCTGCAGGATCACGACGGCCTGGCTGAACGGCCGGGCCTCGATGATGGTGTGCGCGGCACGGGGCGCGGAGCCGAGGTCCGCCCGGGTGAGCGTGATCTCCTTGGCTTCCTCGCCGCTGACGGTGATGGCCAGGGCCTTCTCGAAGGTGCTCCAGGCGTTGGCGGCGGCGCGTTCTTCCGGCGCGCCGGCGGTGCCGATGCGGGAATCCGTGCGGTCGACCCAGGAGACGTCGACGTCGGCGTGCGAAGCCGTGTCGATGTCATAGGCCGAGCCGTCCAGAACCCCGCCGGTCAGGTCGGTGAACTTGGCGACCGGAGAAAGTTTCCAGACCGCTTCCCTGCCGGTGACGGCGGGGAAGTCGGCGACGTCGAAGCTCTTGAACCTGGCGGATCTGGTCTGCACGGGGACGAAGCCGAAGCGGCCGTCCGAGTGCTCCTTGATGCCGTGCTGTTCCGCGGTGGGCAGAGCCTCTGACGAGGTAGGTGAGGACGTGGGGGCTGTTGAAGTCGAGGCGGCGGACATTTAGCCGACGGATCCTTCCATGCCCATTTCAATGAGCTTGTTGAGTTCGAGGGCGTACTCCATCGGGAGCTCCCTGGCGATTGGTTCGATGAAGCCGCGCACGATCATGGCCATGGCTTCGTCTTCGGGCATGCCGCGGCTCATCAGGTAGAAAAGCTGTTCTTCGCTGACTCGCGAGACCGTGGCCTCGTGGCCGAGCTGAACGTCGTCGACCCGGATATCGATGGCCGGGTAGGTGTCCGAGCGGGACTGGGTGTCGACCAGCAGGGCATCGCACCGCACGGTGTTGGCGGAGTGGTGCGCCGTGGCATCCACGCGCACCTCTCCGCGGTATCCGGCGCGGCCGCCGCCGCGGGCGATCGACTTGGAGACGATCGAGGACTGGGTGTACGGGGCCATGTGGATCATCTTGGCGCCGGCGTCCTGGTGCTGGCCGGGTCCGGCGAAGGCGACGGACAGGGTCTCGCCCTTGGCGTGCTCCCCCATCAGGTATATCGACGGGTACTTCATGGTGACCTTGGAGCCGATGTTGCCGTCGATCCACTCCATGGTGGCGCCCTCGGCGGCTGTGGCGCGCTTGGTGACCAGGTTGTAGACGTTGTTCGACCAGTTCTGGATCGTCGTGTAGCGAACGCGGGCGTTCTTCTTGACGATGATCTCCACCACGGCGGAGTGCAGCGAGTCCGACTTGTAGATCGGGGCGGTGCAGCCTTCGATGTAGTGCACGTAGCTGCCCTCGTCGGCAATGATCAGCGTGCGCTCGAACTGGCCCATGTTCTCGGTGTTGATCCGGAAGTAGGCCTGCAGCGGGATCTCAACGTGCACGCCGGGCGGCACGTAGACGAAGGAGCCGCCGGACCACACGGAGGTGTTCAGCGCGGCGAACTTGTTGTCACCGGACGGGATGACACTGCCGAAGTACTCCTCGAAGAACTCCGGGTGTTCCTTGAGCGCGGTGTCGGTGTCCATGAAGATGACGCCCTGGGCTTCGAGTTCCTCGTTGATCTGGTGGTAGACCACTTCGGACTCGTACTGGGCGGCGACGCCGGAGACCAGGCGCATGCGTTCGGCTTCGGGGATGCCGAGCTTCTCGTAGGTGTTCTTGATGTCGTCGGGCAGGTCTTCCCACGTCTGGGCCTGCTTCTCGGTCGACCGCACGAAGTACTTGATGTTGTCGAAGTCGATCTCGGAGAGGTCTGCTCCCCAGGTCGGCATGGGCTTGCGCTCGAAGAGGGCCAGGGCCTTCAGCCGGCGTTCCAGCATCCAGGCCGGTTCCTGCTTGAGGTTCGAGATGTCGGTGACAACCTCGGGCGAGATACCGCGGCGGGCGGAGGCGCCGGCAGCGTCGGAATCGGACCAGCCGAATTCGTAGACCCCCAGCCCGTCAAGCTCGGGTCGGTTCAGCAATACGTCAGACATCTTTACCTCTTCTCCTACCCACATCAACCCGGATATCAGTCCGGTCATTCCCGTACCGAGCGCATCGGCCGACCGTTTGGTCGGACGTGCACGGCGGTCCGCGCGTGAGTTGTGTGGATGGCTATGTTGCGTACCTAAGATGAACAGGGCCGGTCGTGCGGCGTTGGACGAGTGAACGTCGCGCACACGGAGCCCGTGAAACACCTAATTCTACAGGCTAGTGATCGTATTAGTAGTGCGACCCGGCGTATTCACATACGCGCGCACCAGCAGGGAGCAGAACCCGTGAACCGGATTATCGAGTGGTTGCCCACCCAAGTGGACCGTCGCCTGAGGGTGCTCGGCTGGGTGTACCTCGCCGCGCAGATCTTCCTGGTCGGTACCGGTGGGCTCGTCCGCCTCACCAGCTCCGGCCTCGGCTGCCCCACCTGGCCCAAGTGCACCGCCGACTCGATCGTGAACACGCCCGAGATGGGCATTCACGGTGTGATCGAGTTCGGCAACCGACTGCTGGGTGTTCTGCTCGGCCTCGTGGCGATCGCCGCGTTCGTTGCCGTGCTGAGGATGCGACGCAGCCGCCCGGATCTGTTCCGGCTCACCCTGCTGGCCGGTCTGGGCATCCCGGCCCAGGCCGTCATCGGCGGAATCAGCGTGCTCACCCAGCTGAACCCGTACGTGGTCGGGTTGCACTTCGTGATCTCCGTCGGCCTGGTCGGCCTCTGCACGGCATTCGTCTACAGGCTGTACACCACACCGGGGCCGCGCGAGCGGGTGATCCCGCTCGGATTCCTGATCGTGACGCACCTCACCAGCTTCGCCGTGGCGGTCACCATTGCCGTCGGCATCCTCACCACCGGCTCCGGGCCGCACGCGGGCGACGCCGACGCGCCCCGCAACGGCCTGGACTCGGAGCTGCTGCAGCACGTGCACAGCTGGCCCGCTTACGTCACCGTTGCCCTGACCGTCGTCCTCGTCGTCTGGGCCGTCACCCGCCGCCTTCCGGTGCGCCGCTGGGTCGTGCTGCTCCTGGCGGTCGAGATCGCCCAGACCGCCGTCGGCCTGATCCAGGCGAACCTCGGCCTGCCCGCCATCCTCGTCGGCATCCACATGGTGCTGGCCTGCGTGCTCGCGTCGGCGATGACCGCCGTGGTGCTGAACCTCAAGCAGCCCGTGGTGTCGGACGCTCCCCCGGCGCCGAAGGCTCCCGCGGAGTCCCTCGCTCGCTGACCAGCGCCGCTCACGCGCTCGCCTGCGCTCCAGGACCCTCTCGAGAGCGGTGACACGGTCACCTCGGCGTGCTCGAAGCAGCCACATCCCCGCTTTCGCGGCCGGCGTGCCCCAAGAGAGCGCGTGGCCCGGCTCGGAGCTGGGCCCGCTTAGAAGGGCAGCAGCGGGTCGACGCCCACGGCGACGAAGACCAGGGTGAGGTACGCGATCGAACCGTGGAACACCCGCATCGGCGACACGTGCTCGTGGCGGATGGCGAGGTTGTAAAGGCGGTGGGTCTCGTAGATGAACCAGGCACCCGAACCGACCGCTACCAGGGTGTAGAGCAGTCCCATTCCGGCGATGGGCACCAGCAGCAGCGAACACGCCACGGTGGCCCAGGCGTACAGGATGACCTGCAGGCCAACCTGCGCGCGTCCGCGCACCACTGACAGCATGGGCACTCCGGCGGCCTGGTAGTCGTCGCGGTACTTCATTGACAGCGGCCAGTAGTGCGGCGGTGTCCAGAGGAAGATGATCATGAACAGGATGAACGGCGGCCAGGACAGGTCGCCGGTCACGGCGGCCCAGCCGATCAGCACGGGCATGCAGCCGGCGACACCGCCCCAGACGATGTTCTGCGCGGTGCGGCGCTTGAGGATCATCGTGTAGAAGACCACGTACAGCAGGATGGCGCCCAGCGACAGTGCCGCGGCGACCCAGTTGGTGAACAGGGCCAGCCAGGCGATCGAGATGCCGCCGAGCACCCAGGCGAACACCAGGGCCTGCCGGTCGGTGAGTTCGCCGGTGACCAGCGGACGGCCCTTGGTGCGGTTCATCAGGCGGTCGATGTCACGGTCGAGGTAACAGTTGAACGCACCGGCCGAGCCCGCGCTGAGCGCACCGCCGATGAGGGTGGCGAGCACCAGCCACAGGTCCGGGATGCCCCCGGTTGCCAGGATCATCGTCGGGGCCGTCACGACGAGTAATAATTCGACGACGCGAGGCTTGGTCAACGAAATGTACGCACGGATGGTGTTCCGGATCCGTTCGTTACGATCCGTCACCCCGTGTTCGCGGGGGTTCTCGGCCATCTCGGGTGCTTCTCGTGCGCTTCGCATATTGCCGCAATTCTAGATCATCCTGCCGTCTCTCACGCCCGGGTCTTCAGTGCGACATCGCCGCAATGCTCGCGAAACAACGTCACCAAGCCGGGGTCCGTATACTTGAATGGCTCGCCAATCTAAGGTGCATGCATCCGTGAGCCACCTGAAACGGGCACTCTCTTGCGCACCTCGATGCCGATAACGACGTCGGCGGGCAATTACTCTCCAGCGGCGCGGGAAAATGAGCGTGCCGCCTTGACGGATTCAGAAGGGTCAGTTCACGTGGCAGCATTGCAGTGGGATTCCATCGACAACAGGGCAGTTGACACCGCCCGCATCCTCGCGGCCGACGCCGTGGAAAAGGTCGGGAACGGCCACCCGGGTACCGCCATGAGCCTCGCCCCGGCCGCGTACCTGCTGTTCCAGAAGGTCATGCGTCGCGATCCCGCTGACAACGAGTGGATCGGCCGCGACCGGTTCGTCCTCTCGGTCGGCCACAGCTCACTCACCCAGTACGTGCAGTTGTACCTCGGCGGCTATGGCCTCGAGCTCGACGACCTCAAGGCCCTGCGCACCTGGGGCTCCAAGACCCCCGGCCACCCCGAGTACGGCCACACCGACGGCGTCGAGATCACCACGGGTCCGCTCGGCCAGGGGCTCGCCTCCGCTGTGGGCTTCGCCTACGCCTCGCGTTTTGAACGCGGCCTGTTCGACCCCGAGGCCGCGGCCGGCACCAGCCCGTTCGACCAGTTCGTCTATGTCATCGCCGGCGACGGCGACCTGCAGGAGGGCATCACCGCCGAAGCGTCCTCGCTCGCCGGTCACCAGCAGCTCGGCAACCTCATCGCGATCTACGACTCCAACCAGATCTCGATCGAAGACGACACCAACATCGCCTTCACCGAGGATGTCGCGGCCCGCTACGACGCCTACCACTGGCACGTGCAGACGGTGGACTGGAAGAAGACCGGCGAATACGTCGAAGACGTCGCCGCTCTCAACGACGCCATCGAGGCGGCCAAGGCCGTCACCGACAAGCCGTCGCTGATCATCCTCAAGACCATCATCGGCTGGCCGAGCCCGAAGAAGCAGAACACCGGCAAGATCCACGGCTCCGCCCTCGGCGCCGAGGAACTCGCCGGCGTGAAGGAAATCCTCGGCTTCGACCCCGAGAAGACCTTCGAGGTGTCCGACGAGGTCATCGCACACACCCGCAAGGCCCTCGACCGTGGTGCAGAGCAGCACGCCGAGTGGACCGTGCGCTTCGACGCGTGGGCCGCAGCGAACCCGGAGCGCAAGATCCTGCTCGACCGCATCCTCTCCGGCGACCTGCCCGACGGTGTCGAGGCGGCCCTGCCCGTCTTCGAGGCCGGCACCGAGGTCTCCACCCGCGCGTCGTCCGGCAAGGTGCTCAACGCACTCGGCCCGGTCATCCCCGAGCTGTGGGGCGGCTCGGCCGACCTCGCCGAGTCGAACAACACCACCATCAGCAACTCCGCCTCGTTCATTCCGAGCGAGCACTCCACGGGTGAGTGGACGGGCAACCCGTACGGCCGCGTCCTGCACTTCGGCATCCGTGAGCACGCGATGGCCGCGATCCTCAACGGCATCGTGCTGCACGGAAACACCCGCCCGTTCGGTGGCACGTTCCTGATCTTCAGCGACTACATGCGCCCCGCCGTGCGTCTGGCCGCACTCATGAAGGCGCCGTCGATCTTCGTCTGGACCCACGACTCCGTCGCCCTCGGCGAGGACGGCCCCACCCACCAGCCGATCGAACAGCTCGCATCACTTCGCGCCATCCCCGGACTCGACGTGGTGCGCCCCGGCGACGCCAACGAGGTGTCCTGGGCCTGGAAGACGATCCTCGAGCGTCGCAACGGCCCGGCCGGCATCGTCCTGACCCGCCAGAACATCCCGGTGTTCGAGCGCGGAGACGGTGACGCAACCGGCGACACCTTCGCCTCGGCCAAGAACGTCGCCAAGGGCGCTTACGTGCTCGCCGAAGCACCGAACGGCACCCCCGATGTCATCCTGATCGCCACCGGTTCCGAGGTACAGCTCGCCGTCGCTGCCCGCGAAGCGCTGAAGGCTGACGGCATCAACGCACGGGTCGTGTCGGTACCGAGCCTGGAATGGTTCGAGGAGCAGTCCGCCGAATACCGCGAATCCGTTCTGCCCAAGGCGATCACCGCCCGGGTTTCGGTTGAGGCCGGAATCGCGTTGACCTGGCACAAGTACGTCGGTGACCGCGGCCGCAGCGTCTCGATCGAGCACTTCGGTGCCTCGGCCGACTACAAGACCCTGTTCCGCGAATTCGGCATCACCACCGAAGCCGTCGTCGCCGCCGCCAAAGAATCCCTCGCCGCGCTCTGAGCGCGACACCCATTAGCGCAGCATTCAAGGAGATTTGATTTTCATGACTGAAACCACCCCCACCGCCGCACTCTCGGCCGCCGGCGTCAGCATCTGGCTGGACGACCTGTCCCGCCAGCGCATCCAGTCCGGCGGACTGAAGACGCTCATCGCCGAAAAGAACGTCGTCGGCGTCACCACCAACCCGACGATCTTCGCCGGCGCGCTGAGCAAGGGCGAGGCGTACGCCTCCCAGGTGGCCACGCTGGCCGCCGCCGGCACCACCGTCACCGACGCCGTGTTCGAGATCACCACGGATGACGTCGCCGCAGCCTGCGACATCTTCCGACCGATCTACGACGCCACCAAGGGCTTCGACGGCCGCGTCTCGATCGAGGTCGAGCCCGGCTTCGCCCACGACGCCGAGAAGACCCTCGCCCAGGCTCAGCAGCTCTGGAACAAGGTCAATCGTCCGAACGCGATGATCAAGATCCCCGCGACCGTCGAGGGCCTCGAGGCGATCACCGAGACCATTGCCCTGGGCATCAGCGTCAACGTCACCCTGATCTTCAGCCTCGAGCGGTACCGCGCTGTCATCAACGCGTACCTCAGCGGCCTGGAGAAGGCCAAGGCTGCCGGCATCGACCTGTCGACGATCCACTCCGTGGCGTCCTTCTTCGTGTCGCGTGTCGACACCGAGATCGACAAGCGCCTCGCGGCCGTCGGCACCGATGAGGCCCTCGCCCTGCAGAGCAAGGCCGGCGTCGCCAACGCCCAGCTGGCCTACCAGGTCTTCGAGCAGTCCTTCACGACCGAGCGTGCCTCCGGGCTCCTCGCGGCCGGCGCCAACAAGCAGCGTCCGCTCTGGGCATCCACCGGCGTCAAGTCGGCCGACCTGCCCGACACCCTCTACGTGACCGAACTGGTCGCCCCCGAGGTCGTCAACACCATGCCGGAGAAGACCCTCGAGGCCACCTTCGACCACGGTGTCATCGTCGAAGGCGCCGTCACCGGCGCCTACGAGGCAGCCAACGCCGTCCTGGACGCCATCGCCGCGCAGGGTGTCTCCTACGACGACGTGACCCGCGTCCTCGAAGAGGAAGGCGTCTCGAAGTTCATCATCTCCTGGAACGAACTGCTGGACACCGTCACTGCAGCACTCGAGGCCGCCAAGTGAGCTTCCACATCTCGGTGAGCGGCGCGGCCGCTGAGGCCGTGCGCACCGTGGTGCCGACCCTCGTGGCCGACCTCGTCGCCTCCGGCATCACGTCGCTGGACCCCGCCCTGTGGGGCCCGGAGGCCGAAGAAGAAGCCGGCAAGCGGCTCGGTTGGACCGAGTCCGTCGTGACCTCGCGTCCCCTCGTCGCCGAGATCCTCGCTCTGCGCGAGGAACTGCACGCCAAGGGTGTCAGCCACATCGCGCTGGCCGGCATGGGCGGTTCGTCGCTCGCACCAGAGGTCATCACGCTCACCACCGGCGTGGACCTGACCGTGCTCGACGCCACCGACCCCGGCCAGGTGCTCGCGGCCCTCAACGACCGACTGGAGTCGACCGCCCTCGTGGTGTCATCCAAGTCGGGCGGGACCGTCGAGACCGACAGCCAGCGCCGTGTCTTCGAACGCGCATTCCGGGACCTCGGTATCGACCCCGTTGACCGCATCATCGTGGTCACCGATCCCGGCTCGCCTCTCGAGGCGTCCGCGACCGAGGCCGGCTACCGCGTTTTCAACGCCGACCCGACGGTCGGCGGTCGTTTCTCGGCGCTGACCGCGTTCGGCCTGGTGCCGTCCGGTCTGGCCGGCGTCGACATCGGACAGCTGCTCGACGAGGCCGAAGCGGTCTCGTTGGCGCTGGCGGTCGACTCCGTGGACAACCCCGGGCTGATCCTCGGTGCGGCCATCGCCTCGACCAGTCCCCGCCGGGACAAGCTGGCCATCGTTGCCGACGGCACCCACATCGTGGGTTTCGCCGACTGGGCCGAACAGCTCATCGCCGAGTCGACCGGCAAGATCGGTACCGGCATCCTGCCCGTCGTGCTCGATCTTGACGCACCGGAGCTCACCGCGGCGCTGCCCGACGTGCAGATCGTGCGCGTTGTGGCGGATGCCGGTGACGAGGTCTTCGTCGACCACGACGGTGCAGACGAGATCCGCGTCAGCGGAACCCTCGGCGCGCAGTTCCTGGTCTGGGAATACGCGACGGTCATCGCCGGCCGGTTGCTCGGGATCAACCCGTTCGACCAGCCGGACGTCGAATCCGCCAAGATTGCGACCCGGGGCCTTCTGGACTCGCGTCCGGAGCCCGAACCCGCGGCGTTCATCTCCGACGGCATCGAGGTTCGCGGCACGCCCCACGTGATCGGTGCCGCGAGCGACTTGGCCAGCGCCATCGACGCGCTGCTCGAGGAACTCGGCCCCGACGGGTACGTCGCCGTGCAGGCCTACGTGGACCGTCTGGCGCTCCCCCAGCTCGCCGAGCTGCGTGGTCTGCTCGCGACGTTGTCCAAGCGCCCGGTCACGTTCGGCTGGGGACCCCGGTTCCTGCACTCCACCGGTCAGTTCCACAAGGGTGGCACCCCCACCGGTGTGTTCCTGCAGATCCTCAGCACCCCCGCTGAGGACCTCGACATCCCTGACCGTCCGTTCACGTTCGGTGAGCTCATCCAGGCTCAGGCCGGTGGCGACGCCAGCGTCCTCGCCGACAAGGGCCGCCCCGTGCTCACCCTGACGTTGACCGACCCGGCCGCGAACATCAGCACGCTGTTCAACGCGCTCCGCTAAGTCACGTCTTCGCGCCGTACCGCATAAATCCTCGAAGGAGCTGCATGTCCCCGGTGGAAATCACCCCGGAGTTCAATCCGTTGCGTTCGCCCTCCGACTATCGCCTGAACCGGATCGCGGGGCCCTCCAGCCTCGTCATCTTCGGCGTTACCGGAGACCTGTCGCGGAAGAAACTCATGCCCGCCGTCTATGACCTGGCCAACCGGGGGCTTTTGCCGCCGGGGTTCGCCCTCGTCGGGTTCGCCCGCCGGGATTGGGACAACCAGGACTTCATGCAGGTGGTGCACGACTCTGTCAAAGAGTACGCACGCACCGAGTTCCACGAGGATGTCTGGGCCCAGTTGGCCGAGGGCATCCGCTTCGTGCCTGGCACCTTCGACGACGACGCCGCGTTCGAGCTCCTCAAGGAAACCATTGAGGAGCTCGACCGCGAGCGGGGAACCATGGGCAACCATGCGTTCTACCTGTCGATCCCCCCGAAGGCGTTCCCCCAGGTGACCGAGCAGCTGCGCAGGTCCGGCTTGGCGGAGCAGAAGAACGGTCAATGGCGACGTGTCGTCATCGAGAAGCCGTTCGGTAGCGACCTCAAAACGGCTCGCGAGCTCAACGACGTCGTCGAGTCGGTCTTCCCGGCCGATTCGGTGTTCCGCATCGACCACTACCTGGGCAAGGAGACGGTGCAGAACATTCTGGCGCTGCGCTTCGCGAACCAGTTGTACGAACCGATCTGGAACGCCAACTACGTCGACCACGTGCAGATCACCATGGCCGAAGACATCGGCGTCGGCGGACGTGCCGGCTACTACGACGGAATCGGCGCCGCCCGCGACGTCATCCAGAACCACCTCCTGCAGCTGTTGGCCCTCACCGCGATGGAGGAGCCCATCTCCTTCGACGCCGCCGACCTGCGCACCGAGAAAGAAAAAGTCCTCGCCTCCGTGCGCCTGCCGGAAGACCTGGCAACGGGGACCGCCCGTGGCCAGTACGCCGGCGGCTGGCAGGGTGGCGAGAAGATCCTCGGGTTCCTCGAGGAAGACGGCATGAACCCCGAGTCGCTGACCGAAACCTACGCCGCTCTGCGCCTCGAGATCGACACCCGGCGTTGGTCGGGTGTGCCGTTCTATCTCCGCGCCGGCAAGCGCCTCGGCCGCCGGGTCACCGAGATCGCCGTTGTCTTCAAGCGGGCACCGCAGTACCTCTTCGAGAAGAGCCAGACGGCCGCACTGGGCGAGAACGCCCTGGTCATCAGGGTCCAGCCCGATGAGGGCGTCACGATCCGGTTCGGCTCTAAGGTTCCCGGTGTCGGCATGCAGGTGCGCGACGTGACCATGGACTTCGGCTACGGTCACGCGTTCACCGAAGCCAGCCCCGAGGCTTACGAACGTCTGATCCTGGACGTGTTGCTGGGCGACCCGCCGCTCTTCCCCCGCCACGAGGAAGTCGAGTTGTCCTGGAAGATTCTCGACCCGATCGAAGAATTCTGGACCACCCAGGGCCAGCCGGAACAATACCGACCCGGAACCTGGGGGCCCGCATCAGCCGACGAACTGCTGTCACGAGACGGCCGGAACTGGAGACGCCCATGATCGTCGATCTGCCGGACACCACCACGGCCAAGATCTCCAAGGCACTGGTGCGCATCAGGGAAGAGGGCGGCGCTGTCGCCCTCGGCCGGGTGCTCACCCTCATCATCGCGGCCGAGCTCGGCCACGAAGAAGATGCCATCGAGGCCGCGAACGATGCGTCACGTGAGCACCCGATGCGGGTCATCGTGCTCTCCACCCAAGCAGAGGGCACCGCAGCGCACGAACCCAGGGTGGACGCCGAGATCCGGGTCGGCGGAGACGCCGGCGCGAGCGAGGTCATCGTGCTGCGCGCCTACGGTGACGCCGCCAGCGACCCGGAGAGCCTCGTCACCGGACTCCTGTTGCCCGACGCCCCCGTCGTGGCGTGGTGGCCCGGCGAGGCCCCTGCGGTGCCCGCCGAGTCGCCGTTGGGACGCATCGCCTACCGGCGAATCACCGACGCGTCCGCTCAGCCCGACCCGCAGGCCGCTCTCACGCGCATCTGTTCCACCTACCGGCCGGGTGACACCGACTTCGCCTGGACGCGGTTGACCCTGTGGCGTGCTCAGCTCGCCGCGGTGTTGGACCAGCCGCCGTACGAGTCCATCACCGCCGTGTCCGTCAGCGGTGCGCTGGACTCCCCCTCCACCACCCTTCTCGCGGCCTGGTTGCAGCTGCAGCTGCAGGTGCCGGTCGACTACGAACTCACGTCGGGCCAGCACGCGAACGGCATCCACGGCGTGCACCTCACCCGGGCGTCCGGGGTGATCTCGCTCGAGCGCGAGGTCCCCGGCATCGCCACCCTCACGCAGTCCGGCCAGCCCGTGCAGGACCTGACCCTCAAGCGCCGCAGCCTGCGCGACTGCCTGAGCGACGAGCTGCGCCGCCTCGACCCCGACGAACTGTACGGCGAGGTCATCACCCGCGGCCTGCCCCAACTGGCGGGTCCCACCACATCGACCGGAGACCACTCATGACACACGACAGGCGCGTGCTCGTACACGCCGACAAGTCGGCCCTGATCGACTCGGTCGCCGCCCGATTCATCACCAAGATGGCCGACATCCTGCACGAGCAGGGACACGCCCACGTGGTCCTGACCGGCGGAACCGTCGGAACCGGTGTGCTCGAAGCCATCAACGCCTCCCCCGACCGCGACAGCGTGGACTGGGCCAAGATCGACTTCTGGTGGGGCGACGAGCGCTGGGTTCCGCGCACGCACGCCGACCGCAACGAGGTACAGGCGCGTGCCGCATTGCTGGACCATATCGACATCCCCGCAGCGAACGTGCACTCGTTCCCGGCGTCGGATGAGGGCCTGGACCTGGATGCCGCCGCCGATCGTTACGCGGCCGAGCTCAAGACCCAGGCGGCACCGGATTCTTTGGTGCCCCAGTTCGACGTCACTTTCCTCGGGGTCGGGCCTGACGGCCACATCGCGTCGCTTTTCCCGCACATGCAGGGTATCCGGGAGAACGACCTCACGGTCATCGCGGTGCTGAACTCCCCCAAGCCCCCTTCGGAGCGGCTCAGCCTCACCCGATGGGTGATCAACTCGTCCGAGCGCATCTGGCTCGTTGTGTCCGGCACCGACAAGGCGTCGGCGCTCGGCCTGGCGCTGGCCGGCGCGAGTCGTGACGAGGTGCCCGTCGCCGGCATCCGCGGTCGCCACTACACCGATTTCTTCGTCGACGGCGAGGCCGCCGCGGAGGTTCCGGAGAACCTGATCGCTCAGCCGCACTGAGCCCGTCAGACACTGAAAAAGCGCATCGGTTCCTCGGAACCGATGCGCTTTTTCTTGTGTCAGCTAGTTGGTGGCGCTGAGCTTCCCGCGACGCACCCGAAGCTGCTGGAGAGCCTCCTCCAGGAGGGATTCCGCTTCCTCTTCGGTGCGGCGTTCCTTCACGTAGGCCAGGTGCGTCTTGTACGGTTCCAGCTTGACCACCGACGGCGGGTTCTCTTTGTCGCGACCGGCGGGGAGTCCCGACGACGGGCAATCGATGGTGTCGGGGATCTCTTCGTCAGGCAGGTTGGCGGCGAAGTACCGAACGGTCTCGTTGCCGAGTGCGTCCCAGTAGGAGACGCGGATGCGATCAGCGTGAAAACCACGGTCCTGCTCGCCCATGGGGCCGGCTCCGACTCGCGAGCCGCGAATTGCGCTTCCACCAGATGCCATTGTGTTCCTCCGCTATAAAAACTGTTCGGCGTGTTCGGGTTGTACTGCTGCGTTCCGGTCCCGCCGTGGGTGACCGGATACGGTTGGCGTCGCGGGTGGGGTCCCGCGACGCTACGACGTCGTTAGGCGCCGGTATCGAATTTGGTGATCAAGCCCAGCACGACGATGCAGGAAATCCACAGTACGGCCAGGATGATGGTGATGCGGTTGAGGTTACGTTCCGCAACGCCGGAGGCCCCGAGGTTCGAGGTGACCCCACCGCCGAACATGTCGGATAGACCCCCACCGCGCCCCTTGTGGAGCAAAATGAGCATGGTGAGCAGGAGGCTCGTGATGCCGAGCAAAACCTGCAATACAACCTGGAGAATCTCCACGCGAAACCTTTCACAAAACGATGGGCGCTAGAGCTCCACCAAGACCACTGGCAATTATAGCCTGACGGCAAACAAAACCCGCCGCACCCCCCGGAGGGGGTACGACGGGCCCACTTTACAGTCCGACGTGCTTCTGGAAGCGAACGATGCTGGAGAACTCGGTGATGTCCAGGCTCGCGCCTCCCACCAGTGCTCCGTCAACGTTCGGTTCCTTCATGAAGCCGGCGATGTTGACGCCCTTGACGGAACCCCCGTAGAGGATCCGGGTCTTGTCGGCGACGTCCTGGCCGAGCACCTCGGCCAGAGTCAGCCGCAGCGCGGCCGCAACCTGTTCTGCCTGGTCGGGCGTTGCCGCCTGGCCGGAGCCGATGGCCCAGACCGGTTCGTACGCCACGACGATGTCTGCGGCGTTGTCGACTCCGGCAAGCGCAGCCTTGAGCTGTGCGACCGGAACGGCGCTGGGACCGTGCAGTTCCAGGTCTGCGGCGGTTTCGCCGACGCAGATGATGGGAACCAGGTTGTGCTTCAACGCGGCGGTCACCTTGGCGGCGACGACCTCGTCGGTCTCGTTGTGCAGGGTGCGTCGCTCAGAGTGGCCGATCAGCACGTACTGGCATTCAAGCGCGGCCAGGAAGGCCGCCGAGATCTCGCCGGTGTACGCACCGGACTCCTGAGTGGAGACGTCCTGTCCGCCGTAGGCCAGGGGCAGCTTGTCCGCTGCGACCAGCGTCTGCACGCTGCGCAGGTCGGTGAACGGCGGGAACACGGCGACCTCGGTGGAGGTGAAGTCGTGTCCGGCGTCCTTGAGGCTCCACGCCAGCTTCTGCACGAAGGCGATGGCCTGGAGGTGGTCCAGGTTCATCTTCCAGTTTCCTGCAATCAGGGGAACACGCGTGTTTACTGCCATCCGAGGACCTCCAGTCCTGGCAGTCGCTTACCCTCGAGGAACTCGAGGCTGGCGCCACCGCCGGTAGAAATATGACCGAACTGGTCATCGTTGAAACCGAGGATGCGCACGGCAGCGGCGGAGTCTCCTCCGCCGACAACGCTGAGCCCATTGACCTCGGTGAGTGCGGCGGCAACCGTGCGGGTGCCGTCCGCGAAGGGTGCCAGTTCGAAAACGCCCATCGGGCCGTTCCAGAACACGGTCTTCGACACCCGGATGATTGCAGCGAATGCGGCCGCGGTGTCGGGTCCGATGTCCAGGCCCAGTCCGGCAGCGCCGAACGGGGTGTCCTCGATCTGATCGGCCGGCGTGGTGACGTACTCGGCGTCTGCCCCGAACTTGGAGGCGACGACGACGTCGGTCGGCAGGACGATCTTCACACCGAGACGGTCGGCCTCGGCGAGGTATCCGCGAACGGTCTCGATCTGGTCGACCTCGAGCAGGCTGGCGCCGACCTTGTGGCCTTGGGCCGCGAGGAAGGTGAACAGCATGCCGCCGCCGATCAGGAGCGAGTTCACCCGCGGCAGCAGGTGGCCGATGACCCCGAGCTTGTCCGACACCTTCGAGCCGCCGAGGATCACCGTGTACGGCGCCTCGGGCTTCTCGGTGAGGCGGTCGAGTACGTCGAGCTCTGCTGCGATGAGCAGGCCGGCCGCGCTCGGCAGGATCTGGGCCAGGTCGAAGACGCTGGCCTGCTTGCGGTGGACGACGCCGAAGCCGTCGGAGACCAGGGCATCGCCGAGCGCCGAGAGCTCGGTGGCGAAGGCCACCCGCTCGGTTTCGACCTTGCTGGTTTCGCCCGCGTTGAAGCGCAGGTTCTCCAGTACGACGATGTCACCGTCTGTCAGAGCCGCGACCGCGGCCTGGGCAGATTCTCCGACGGTGTCGGTGGCGAACGCCACCGGGGAACCGATCAGTTCGGCCAGACGCGCCGCAACGGGCGCCAGGCTGTACTTGGGGTTGACCTGGCCGTCAGGGCGCCCGAGGTGAGAAACGATCACCAGACGGGCACCCTGCTCGACCAGAGCCTTGAGGGTGGGCAGGGACGCCCGCACGCGGCCATCGTCGGTGATCTGACCGTCCTTCAACGGAACGTTCAGATCACACCGAACGATGACGCGCTTGCCGTGGAGCGATCCCAGCGATTCGATCGTGCGAAGCGTCACTGCGTGTCCCTTAGTTAGATGCGCTCGGCGACGAACTCGGTGAGGTCAACCATGCGGTTGGAGTAGCCCCACTCGTTGTCGTACCAGGAGGACAGCTTGACCTGGTCGCCCAGGACGCGCAGCAGGCCGGCGTCGAAGATCGAGGAGTGCGGGTCGGTCACGATGTCGCTGGAGACGATCTCGTCCTCGGTGTACATCAGGATGCCCTTGAGGGGGCCCTCTGCT
Source organism: Cryobacterium sp. LW097 (assembly GCF_002205495.2). Classification (GTDB taxonomy): domain Bacteria; phylum Actinomycetota; class Actinomycetes; order Actinomycetales; family Microbacteriaceae; genus Cryobacterium; species Cryobacterium zongtaii. Next base: position 1,918,755 of record NZ_CP021992.1, read on the forward strand.
GCTGCCTTGTACGCGGCCTTGATGGCTTCGACGGTGACCGGCTTCTCGGCGATGACGGTCAGGTCGGTGATGGAACCGGTGGGCACGGGTACGCGCAGGGCGAAGCCGTCAAGCTTGCCGGCGAGCTCCGGGAGGACGATGCCCAGGGCCTTGGCGGCGCCGGTCGAGGTCGGGATGATGTTGACGGCGGCGGCGCGGGCGCGACGCAGGTCGCTGTGCGGGCCATCCTGCAGGTTCTGGTCTGCGGTGTACGCGTGGATGGTGGTCATCAGGCCACTCTTGATGCCGAAGTTGTCGTTGAAGACCTTGGCCAGCGGTGCGAGGCAGTTCGTGGTGCAGGACGCGTTGGAGATGATGTCGAACTTCGCGGAGTCGTAGGTCTCCTCGTTGACGCCCATGACGATCGTCGCAACGTCGCCGGTGGCGGGAGCGGAGACGATGACCTTCTTGGCACCGGCGGTGATGTGCTTGCGCGCATCGTCGGCCTTGGTGAAGCGACCGGTCGACTCGATCACGATGTCGACGCCCAGGGCGCCCCAGGGGAGGTTGGCCGGGTCGCGCTCGGCGAGAACCTTGATCGGCTTGCCGTTGACGAGGATGGAGTCGCCCTCGACGGAGACGGTGGCGTCCAGACGGCCCGTGATGGAGTCGTATTTGAGGAGGTGCGCCAGGGTCTTGGTGTCGGTGAGGTCGTTGACGGCGACAATTTCGATGTCGCTGCCCTGGGCCAGTGCGGCGCGCAGGTAGTTGCGGCCAATGCGGCCAAATCCGTTAATGCCAATCTTTACAGACAAAATAGCTCCTGTTATTGATGACGCGTGTGGCGCCGGGTGGTGGGAAGGAAAAGAACTGAAGGTGTGAGTGGGGAGACTCTAGGAGAGCAGCAGGAGTCCGCTGGTCTTCTCGCGAGCGGCGACGAATCGCGCCTGGACGTTCTCCCAGTCGACGATGTTCCAGAACGCCTTGACGTAGTCGGCGCGCACGTTCTGGTAGTCGAGGTAGTAGGCGTGCTCCCAGACATCGAGCATGAGGATCGGTACCGTGCCGGCCGCGAAGTTGGCCTGCTGGTCGAAGAACTGCTGGATGATCAGGCGCTGACCGACGGAGTCCCAGGCCAGCACTGACCAGCCGGAACCCTGCACGCCCATCGCGGTGGCCGCGAAGTGCGCCTGGAACTTATCAAAGGAACCGAAGAAGTCGTCGATTGCGCTGGCGAGTTCACCGACCGGCTTGTCGCCACCGTTCGGGGACATGTTGGTCCAGAAGATCGAGTGGTTGACGTGGCCGCCGAGGTTGAACGCGAGGTCCTTCTCGAGCTTGTTGACGTACACGAGACTGCCTGAGTCGCGAGCCTCCGCCAGCTGGGCGAGGGCGGTGTTGGCGCCGGTCACGTAGGCCTGGTGGTGCTTGCTGTGGTGGAGTTCCATGATGGTGCCGCTGATACTCGGCGCGAGCGCAGAGTAGTCGTAAGCCAGTTCAGGCAGGGTGTATTCGGCCATAGCTCGTATCTCCTCATTGTGTGGCAGCGACGCGATTTCTCTCGTCATCTGCACTGTAAGTGACCTTTTTAGTCTACTCAGGTGAATAGGGGACGTTAGTCCCCTCTTACCGGTGTGCAGGCCGTCAGCAGAAGGGTGATCAGACGTCGTCGAGATCGGCCGGCAGGTTGGCGTCGGTGCCGGGGATGCCCAGGTCGACGGCCTTCTTGTCTGCCATCGCCAGGAGGCGCCGGATCCGGCCGGCCACCGCGTCCTTGGTCATGGGCGGGTCGGCGTGGTGGCCGAGTTCGTCGAGGCTGGAGTCCCGGAAGGACAGGCGCAGCTCCCCCGCATATCGCAGGTGTTCCGGGATGTCGTCGCCGAGGATCTCCATCGCCCTGTCGACCCGGGCGCACGCCGCGACCGCGGCCTGGGCGGAGCGGCGCAGGTTGGCGTCGTCGAAGTTCACCAGGCGGTTGGCCGTGGCACGCACCTCGCGGCGTTGGCGCAGCGCTTCCCAGTTGAGCACGGTTTCCGCGGCGCCCATCTGCACGAGCATCGCGCCGATGGCGTCACCGTCACGGATGACGACGCGGTGGACGCCGCGTACCTCGCGGGCCTTCGCGACGATGCCGAGGCGCCCGGCGGCACCCACGATGGCCATGGCGGCCTCGTTGCCCGGGCAGACGACTTCGAGGGCGGCGGAGCGACCGGGGTCGGTCAGCGAGCCGGCCGCGAGGAACGCACCACGCCAGACCGCGGCGATCTCTTCCTTCGAACCCGTCGTCAGACGGTTGGGCAGTCCACGGATGGGGCGGCGGCGGGCGTCGAGCAGTCCCGTCTGCCTGGCCAGTGTTTCGCCGCCGTCGAGCACCCGCACGAGGTAGTGGTTGGTGCGGCGGAGCCCGGACGCCGTGATCACAGACACGTCGCTGCGCACGCCGTACAGTTCGGCGAGGTCCTTCCGCACCCGGCGGGCCAACAGCGGGGTATCGAGTTCCGACTCGATGGCGATTCGACCGGAGATCATGTGCAGACCGCCGGAGAAACGCAGGATCGTCGCCAGTTCGGCCGCGCGAACCGTGGTCTTCGAAACCTCGACGCGGGATAGTTCATCTTTGACGTCGATGGTGAGTGCCAATCGTCATTTCCATTCTGTTGTTCGGGCCGGCCGTCACGTTGGACGGCAGACCGTGTCGTTATTCTCGTCCGAGGTCGCGGTGCTTGAGGCTTACAGCGACGCCGGGAAATTCTTGGAGCAGGCCGGCGAGTTCCCTCGCCATGGCCACCGAGCGGTGCTTGCCTCCGGTGCAGCCGATGGCGATGGTGGCGTGACGCTTGTTCTCGCGCTGGTAGCCGGCGAGCACCGGTCGGACGGCGGCCGCGTAGCTGGTGATGAACTCACGCGCACCGTCCTGGCCGAGCACGTATTCGCTGACCTCGGGGTCGAGGCCGGTGTGCGAGCGAAGTTCGGGGATCCAAAACGGATTCGGCAGGAACCGGGCGTCGGCGACCATGTCGACATCGGTGGGTAACCCGTACTTGAACCCGAAACTCATCACGGTGAGGTGCAGCCCGGCCGCGTTCTCCGCAGCGAAGCGCTCGGTGATCGTGGTGGCGAGCTGGTGGATGTTGAGATCCGACGTGTCGATGACGATGTCGCAGGATTCCCGCACGACGGCCAGCCGGGTGCGCTCGGCGGAGATGCCGTCCAGGATCGTCCCCTCACCCTGTAGCGGGTGGGGGCGCCGAACCGCTTCGAATCGGCGGACGAGCACGTCGTCACGCGCTTCGAGGAAGATCACCCGGACCTGGGTGCCGCTGCGGAGCGCCTGGACGAGTTCCTGGAAATCGCCGAAGAAGTCCCGGCCACGGATGTCGACGACGGCCGCGATCTTGGGCAGGCTGGTGCCCGCCCGTCCGACGAGCTCGACCAGTGGGCGCAGCATCTGCGGCGGCAGGTTGTCGACCACGTACCAGCCGAGGTCCTCCAGCGCGTTGGCGACGGTCGATCGACCGGCGCCGGACATGCCGGTAACGATCAGCATTTCCTGCTTTTCGGTGTCCGTGCTCATGCTGGATTACGCCTTCGGTCGAAGTTAGTGAATGTCCAGCCTACCGACCGGGGGGCGTCTCTAGGCGCGCAGGTGCCGGTGAATGCCCTCGGCGAGGGCAGGTCCGATCCCCCGGATCTCGGCGATCGAGTCGACCGACGCCTCTCTGAGGCGGGCGACCGACCCGAAGTGCACCAACAGCACTTTGATGCGGGCGGGGCCCAAGCCGGGAATTTCGCCGAGGATGGTGTAGATGTCCCGCTTGCGTCTGGCGCGCTGATGAGTGATGGCGAAGCGGTGCGCTTCGTCGCGGATGCGTTGGATGAGGAACAAGGCGTCGCTGTTGCGCGGCAGGATCACCGGGTACTCGGAATCCGGCAGCCAGATTTCCTCCAGCCGTTTCGCGATGCCGCACAGGGTGATGCCCTGGACTCCGGACTCCCGCAGGGCGCGTGCCGCTGCCGCGACCTGCGGTTGCCCGCCGTCGACGATGAGCAGGTTCGGTTGGTAGCGGAATTTCGCTCGTTTCGCTGTTGGGTCCGCCTCGTCCGCGGCGGGCTCGTCCGCGCCGGAGGCCTCCGCGACGATCATGCCGTCAAGCGGGTTGGCCGGCACCGCGATGACGCCGCCCTTCGGTAGAGCCTCCGGGGTGGCGTCGTCGGGAACCAGGTAGGCCAGCCGCCGGGTGAGGACCCGATACAGGGAATCGGTGTCGTCGGTGGACTCCGGGACACCGAACCGGCGGTACTCGTCCTTCCGCGGCAGCCCGTCCTCGAAGACCACCATGGAGGCCACGATGTTGGTCCCGCCGAGATGCGACACGTCGTAGCACTCCATCCGGAGCGGGGCGGATTCCATGCCCAGTGCCTCCTGGAGGTCCTCGAGGGCCTTCGATCTGGCGACGAAGTCGGAGCTGCGCCGGGTCTTGTAGAGCATCAGCGCCTGCTTGGCGTTCTGGGTGGCCGTGACCAGCAGGGCGGCCTTCTCGCCGCGCTGGGCCGCGACGAGCCGCACCTTGCGGTGCGCGATCTCGCCGAGCCAGCCTTCGAGGGCGTCGGCGTCGTCCGGCAGCTCCGGCAGCACGATTTCCCGGGGCGGCACGGCGTCGCCGGTGTACGCGGTCTGCATGATCGAGTCGATCAGTTCACTGATGCTCAGGTCGAGTTCCTTGTCGACGACCCAGCCGCGCACACCGCGGATGCGCCCGCCGCGGACGATGAACAGCTGAACGGCCGCGGCGAGCTCGTCCTGTTCGATCGCGAACAGGTCGATGTCGACGTTGTCGCGCAGCACGACGGCGCTCTTCTCCAGCACGGCGTTGAGCGCCTTCACCTGGTCGCGCCGCCTGGCGGCGGTTTCGTAGTCCTGCGCCAGAGCGGCGTCCTTCATCTGGGCCGTGAGGCTGTTGATGAGCTTGCGATCCTGGCTGCCCATGAAACTGACGAATTCGTTGACGATCTTGCGATGTTCCTCGATGCCCACCTTGCCGGAGCAGGGCCCGAAGCAGCGACCGATCTGGCCGGCGAAGCAGGGCTTGCCCGACTGCATGGCACGCTTGTAGTTGGCGTTGTTGCAGGTGCGGATCGGGAAGGCCTTGAGCATCAGGTCGATGGTCTCGTGCACGGCCCACACCTTGGGGTACGGCCCGAAGTAGCGGGCGCCCTTGATGCCGGACGTGCGGGTCACGAGCGCCCGCGGTGCCTCGTCCGCCAGGGTCACCGCGAGGTACGGGTACGACTTGTCGTCCTTGAACTGCACGTTGAACGGCGGGTCGAATTCGTTGATCCAGGTCCACTCGAGCTGCAGCGCCTCGATCTCTGTGCCCACGGTCGTCCATTCGACGCTGGCCGCCGTCGTCACCATCCGCCGGGTGCGTTCGTGCAGGCTGCTCAGCGGCGCGAAGTAGTTACTCAGCCGGGCACGCAGGTTCTTGGCCTTGCCCACGTACAGCACCCGTCGGGAGGCGTCGCGAAACCTGTAGACACCGGGTTGGGTGGGGATCTCCCCGGGCTTGGGGCGATAGCTCAGAGCGTCAGACATGTTCTCCTGCGCCTACCGTGTGGCGAGGACCTCCTTCAGGAATGTTCCGGTGTGGCTCTTCTTCACTGCCGCGACGTGCTCGGGCGTTCCGGTGGCGAGCACCTTGCCCCCGCCGGAACCGCCCTCCGGACCCAGGTCGATGACCCAGTCGGCCGACTTGATCACGTCGAGGTTGTGCTCGATGACGATGACGGTGTTGCCCTTGTCGACGAGGCTGTTCAGCACCAGCAGGAGCTTCCGTACGTCCTCGAAGTGCAGGCCGGTGGTCGGCTCGTCGAGAACGTACACGCTGCGCCCGTTGGAACGGCGCTGCAGTTCGGTGGCCAGCTTGACCCGCTGCGCCTCACCGCCGGAGAGGGTCGTGGCGCTCTGCCCCAGGCGCACATACCCGAGCCCCACCTCGACGAGGGTTTTGAGGAACCGGTGGATCGCCGAGATCGGTTCGAAGAACTCGGCGGCCTCGCTGATCGGCATGTCGAGGACCTCGGCGATGTTCTTGCCCTTGTAGTGCACGGTGAGGGTGTCGCGGTTGTACCGCGCTCCCCCGCAGACCTCACAGGCCACGTACACGTCTGGCAGGAAGTTCATCTCGATCTTGATGGTGCCGTCGCCGGAGCATGCCTCGCAGCGGCCGCCCTTGACGTTGAAGCTGAACCTGCCGGGCAGGTAGCCGCGGGCCTTGGCCTCCATGGTCTCGGCGAACAGGTTGCGGATTTTGTCGAACACGCCGGTGTAGGTGGCCGGGTTCGAGCGCGGGGTGCGTCCGATGGGGGCCTGGTCCACGTGGATCACCTTGTCGAGCTGGTCGAGGCCGGTGACCTTCGTGTGCCGGCCGGGCAGCTTCCGGGCGCCGTTGAGCCGGTTGGCGAGGACCCTGTACAGCACGTCGTTGACGAGGGATGATTTGCCGGACCCGCTGACGCCGGTGACGGCGGTGAAGACGCCCAGCGGGAACTTGACCGTGACTTTCCGCAGGTTGTTCGCCTCGGCACCCACCACGGTGATCTCACGGTCGGGGTCCAGCGGCCGACGTGTCGCCGGGGTGGCGATCGACTTCCGGCCGGAGAGGTAGTCCGCGGTGAGGGACTTCGTGTTGGTGAGCAGGTCAGCATACGACCCCGAGTGCACGACGTGTCCGCCGTTGACGCCGGCGCCCGGTCCGATGTCGACCACCCAGTCAGCGGTCTTGATGGTGTCCTCGTCGTGTTCCACGACGATGAGGGTGTTGCCCAGGTCGCGGAGCGCGACCAGCGTCTCGATGAGGCGCCGGTTGTCGCGCTGGTGCAGCCCGATGCTGGGCTCGTCGAGGACGTAGAGCACCCCGGTCAGTCCCGAACCGATCTGGGTGGCCAGCCGGATGCGTTGGGCCTCGCCGCCGGACAGGGTCGCGGCCGCGCGGGCCAGGCTGAGGTAGTTCAGGCCCACCCGAAGCAGGAAGTCCAGTCGCACCTTGATCTCGCGCAGCACCTGGGCGGCAATGGTCTTCTCGCGTTCGGTGAGTTCGAGCTTGTCCATGAAGTCCCGGGCATCGGCGAGGCTGAGTCGGCAGATATCGGCGATGCTCATCTCGTGCACGAGAACGGCGAGTACCTCAGGCTTGAGCCGGGTGCCGTCGCAAACCGGGCAGTCCACCTCGCGCAGGTATTCCCCCCAGCGCTGGCGCTGGGTGTCGGTTTCGGCCTGCAGGAACTGGCGCTCGATGTAGGGCACAACACCTTCGAAACCGGAGGTGTAGCTCATCTCCCGGCCGTAACGGTTCTTCCATTTGACCTTGACCTCGAAGTTGTCGCCGCGCATGACAGCGGTGCGCACCTCGGCCGGGAGCTTCTTCCACGGTGTGTCGAGCGAGAACTTGAGGTCGCGGGCAAGCCCGTCCAGGAGCTTCTCGTAGTACTGGAAGAGTCCCTTGCCCTGGGTGGTCCAGGGCAGTACGACACCCTCAGCGATGCTCAGGTCCGGGTCGCCGAGAAGTAGGTCCTCGTCGACGGACATACGGGTTCCCAGGCCGGAGCATTCGGGGCAGGCACCGAACGGTGCGTTGAACGAGAAGGTGCGCGGTTCGATCTCGGTGAGCTGCACGGGGTGGTTGTTCGGGCAGGAGAGCTTTTCTGAATAGCTCTGCCAGGCCTCGTCGCCGGTGAGGTCGACGAAGTTGACCTGCACGAGGCCGTCGGTGAGCTTGAGCGCCGTCTCCAGGGAGTCGGTGAGCCGGCTGAGCAGGTCGGGGCCGGCCACGAGGCGGTCGACGACCACGGAGATGTCGTGCTTGAGCTGCTTCTTCAGCGTGGGTGGTTCGTTCAACTGGATCTGGACGCCGTCGACCATTGCGCGGGAGTACCCGCCGGCGGCGAGCTCCTTGAACAGGTCGACGAACTCGCCCTTTTTCTGCGACACGATCGGGCTCAGGATCTGGTACCGCACGCCGGTTTCCATTTCCATGAGCTGATCGGCGATCTGCTGCACGGTCTGCGACTGGATGATCTCCCCGCAGACGGCACAGTGCGGCACCCCGATACGTGCCCAGAGCAGGCGCATGTAGTCGTAGATCTCGGTGATGGTGCCCACGGTGGACCGCGGGTTGCGGTTGGTGGATTTCTGGTCGATGGACACGGCGGGGCTGAGCCCCTCGATGAAGTCGACGTCGGGCCTGTCGACCTGCCCGAGGAACTGGCGCGCATAGGCCGACAGGGATTCGACGTACCGCCGTTGGCCCTCCGCGAAAATCGTATCGAAGGCGAGCGATGATTTGCCCGACCCGGAGAGACCTGTGAACACCACGAGCGAATCGCGGGGGATGTCGAGGTTGACGTTGTGCAAGTTGTGCACGCGTGCACCACGGACGCTGAGTTGAGAGCCCTGCTCTACCTTGGAAATTGACACCATTCGAGTCTATGCAGTACCACCGACACCGCAGTGCCACCGACAGCGCAGCGCCACCGACAGCGCAGTGCCGCCCGACCCGCTAGCTCAGGTGGCCGGCCTTCTCCATCTGACGAAGCTCCCGCTTGAGCTCGGACACTTCGTCGCGCAGCCTGCCGGCCAATTCGAACTTGAGTTCGCCGGCGGCCTCGAGCATCTGGGCGTTGAGGTCGGCGATGATCGATTCGAGGTCGTTGGCGCCGTTGGCCGCGAGGCCCTTGCGCACCGACGGTGTGGGGCTGCGGCGGCGGGCGTCACGGCCGGCCAGCAGCTCGGCGGTGTCAGCCTCCTCGCGGGAGAGCGCGTCGGTGATGTCGGCGATGCGCTTGCGGAGCGGGGTGGGATCGATGCCGTGCAGGGTGTTGTACTCCACCTGCTTCTCCCGGCGCCGGTCGGTCTCGTCGATGGCCCTGGCCATCGAGTCGGTCATCCTGTCGGCATACATATGCACCTCGCCGGAGACGTTGCGCGCGGCGCGACCGATGGTCTGGATCAGCGAGGTGGACGAGCGCAGGAACCCTTCCTTGTCGGCGTCGAGGATGGCCACCAGGGACACCTCGGGCAGGTCGAGGCCCTCCCGGAGCAGGTTGATGCCCACCAGCACGTCGTACAGGCCCTGGCGCAGCTCGGTGAGCAGCTCCACCCGGCGCAGGGTGTCGACGTCTGAGTGCAGGTACCGCACCCGAACGCCGGCCTCGGTGAGGAAGTCGGTGAGTTCCTCGGCCATCTTCTTGGTCAGGGTGGTCACCAGCACCCGCTCGTTGAGTTCGACGCGCAGACGGATCTGCTCGAGCAGGTCATCGATCTGACCGGCGGACGGCTTGACGATGATCTGCGGGTCGATCAGACCGGTCGGGCGGATGATCTGCTCGACGATGCCGTCGGCGATGCCCATCTCGTACTTGCCGGGGGTGGCGGAGAGGTACACGGTCTGGCCGACCCGGCCCTTGAACTCGTTCCACTTGAGCGGGCGGTTGTCCAGCGCGCTGGGCAACCGGAACCCGTGCTCGACCAGGGTGCGCTTGCGTGACGAGTCGCCCTCGAACATGGCGCCGATCTGCGGCACCGTCACATGGGACTCGTCGATGACCACAAGGAAGTCGTCGGGGAAGTAATCGAGCAGGCAGTGCCCGGGCTCCCCCGCGCTTCTCCCGTCGATGTGCCGGGAGTAGTTCTCGATGCCGGAGCAGAATCCGATCTGTTCCATCATCTCCAGGTCGAAGGTGGTCCGCATCCGCAGGCGTTGTGCTTCCAGCAGCTTGCCCTCGCGTTCCAACTGGCCCAGCCGTTCCTCCAGTTCTTCCTTGATCGTCACCATCGCCCGCTGCATGACGTCGGTGCTGGCCACGTAGTGGGAACCGGGGAACACCGACACGGCATCGAGCTTTCGCACGACATCGCCGGTGAGCGGATGCAGGCTGTAGAGCGCCTCGATTTCGTCACCGAACATCTCGATGCGGATGGCGAGTTCTTCGTACATCGGGATGATCTCGATGGTGTCGCCGCGCACCCTGAAGTGGCCGCGGGAGAAGTCGACGTCGTTGCGCTGGTACTGCATGGCCACGAACTTGCGGATCAGCCAGTCCCGGTCAACCTTTTGGCCGACCTGCAGCGCCACCATGGCTTCCAGGTAACCCTCGGGGGTGCCCAGGCCGTAGATGCAGGACACCGTGGAGACGACGATGACGTCGCGTCGGCTGAGTAGCGAGTTGGTGGTGGAGTGCCGGAGCCGTTCGACTTCCTCGTTGATCGAGGAGTCCTTCTCGATGAACGTGTCGGTCTGCGGCACGTACGCCTCCGGCTGGTAGTAGTCGTAGTACGACACGAAGTACTCGACGGCGTTGTTGGGCATCAGTTCGCGGAACTCGTTCACAAGCTGCGCGGCCAGGGTCTTGTTGTGGGCGAGGACCAGGGTGGGGCGTTGTACCTGCTCGATCAGCCAGGCTGTCGTCGCGGACTTGCCGGTTCCGGTGGCGCCGAGCAGCACGATGTCGGTTTCACCGGCGTTGATCCGGCCGGTGAGTTCGGCGATGGCGCCGGGCTGGTCGCCGCTGGGCGTGTACTCGCTCACGACCTCGAAGGGATGAACGGCGCGGGTGGGTTCCATGCTTCCAGTCTAAGGAGCGCCACCGACACTGGAGTCGGAGTGGGCGGGCCGGTGGTTTGCGCGAAGCTTCGAATCCCACAGCCGGTCGACCTGGGCCAGGGTCTCGTCGAGGGAGCCCATCGAGTCGATCACGACGTCGGCGACGGCGAGGCGGTCGGCGTCGCCGGCCTGGGCGCTGATCCGGCGGCGGGCGTCGTCTTCCGGCATGCCGCGCAGCTCGACCATGCGGCGCACCCGAGTCTCGGCTTCGGCGTGGACGACCACGATCAGGTCGAAGGGGTGGCCGACGGACGCCTCAACCAACAGGGGAACGTCGTAGACGACGACGGCCTCAGGGTCGGCGCGCTCGGCGGCGGCGATGGCCGCGCTGGAGAGCGCACGCACGGCGGGGTGGACCACGTTGTTGAGGACGCTGAGGGCGGTGGGGTTGCCGAATACTATCGAGCCCAGGCGGGCGCGGTTGAGGCTGCCGTCCTCGGCGATGACTTCGGGGCCGAAGATGTCGGCGATATGGGCCAGCGCATCGGTGCCCGGCGCCACGGCGGCCCGGGCGAGCTGATCGGCGTCGATCACCGCGGCTCCGTGCTCGGCGAATCGCTTCGCCACGGTGCTCTTGCCCGATGCGATCCCGCCGGTCAACCCAATCAAGTACACCGCCCCATGCTAACGGAGGGGCGCTGCTTAACCGGAACAGGCCGGACCCCGAAGGGCCCGGCCTGTGCTGGTCCCGGCATGCGCCGGGCAGGTGATGCTAGTTGCTAGTTGTTGCCAGCTTCTAGTTGTTGCTGGACAGCTTCTCGCGCAGTGCGGCAAGCGCCTCGTCGTCGGCGAGGGTGCCGGCTCCGGCAGCCTCACTGGTGAACGAGTTACCGGCTGCGGACGCGACATCGCCGGGGGCGATGATCTCGTCGTTCGCGGATGCGACCTGCTTCTTGTGTGCTTCCCAGCGAGCCTGGGCTGCAGCATAGTCCTGCTCCCACTTCTCGCGCTGGGAGTCGAAGCCTTCGCGCCACTCGTTGGTCTCCGGGTCGAAGCCCTCGGGGTACTTGTAGTTGCCCTGGTCGTCGTACTCGGTGAGCATTCCGTAGAGTGCCGGGTCGAACTCGGTGCCCTCGGGGTCGACACCATCGTTGGCCTGCTTGAGGCTCAGCGAGATGCGGCGACGCTCCAGGTCGATGTCGATGACCTTGACGAACACCTCGTCGCCGACAGAGACAACCTGCTCGGCGAGTTCGACGTGCTTGCCGGACAGCTCGGAGATGTGGACCAGGCCCTCGATGCCCTCTGCAACGCGAACGAACGCGCCGAAGGGGACGAGCTTGGTGACCTTACCCGGTGCAACCTGGCCGATGGCGTGGGTGCGGGCGAAGACCTGCCACGGGTCTTCCTGCGTGGCCTTGAGCGACAGGGAAACGCGCTCGCGGTCCAGGTCGACCTCGAGGATCTCGACGGTGACTTCCTGACCGACCTCGACGACCTCGCTGGCGTGCTCAATGTGCTTCCAGCTGAGCTCGGAGACGTGTACCAGACCGTCAACGCCACCCAGGTCGACGAACGCACCGAAGTTGACGATCGACGAGACGACGCCCTTGCGGACCTGTCCCTTCTGGAGGTTGTTGAGGAACGTGGTGCGGCTCTCGGACTGCGTCTGCTCGAGCAGGGCGCGGCGCGACAGGACGACGTTGTTGCGGTTCTTGTCGAGTTCGAGGATCTTGGCCTCGATCTCCTGGCCCAGGTACGGGGTCAGGTCGCGAACACGGCGAAGCTCGATGAGCGATGCCGGCAGGAAGCCGCGCAGGCCGATGTCGACGATGAGCCCGCCCTTGACGACCTCAATGACCGAACCGGTGACGACTCCGTCGGATTCCTTGATCTTCTCGACGTCGCCCCATGCACGCTCGTACTGAGCGCGCTTCTTCGACAGGATGAGACGGCCTTCTTTGTCTTCCTTCTGAAGAACGAGTGCCTCGACCAGGTCGCCGACCTTGACGACCTCAGAGGGGTCGACGTCGTGCTTGATGGAGAGCTCGCGGGAGGGGATGACACCCTCGGTCTTGTAGCCGACGTCGAGGAGGACCTCGTCGCGGTCGATCTTCACAACGGTGCCCTCGATGAGGTCGCCGTCGTTGAAGAATTTCAGAGTCTTTTCGACCGCGGCAAGGAAGTCTTCAGCAGATCCGATGTCGTTGATGGCGACCTGCTTGGGTGCCCGTTCGGTCGTTGCGATTGTCATGTAGTAGTTGCTCCAGGATGGACATATTCGGGCCAGAAGGGAAGGTCGTGCGATACGTGTTCAAGATCCGCGACTGGCAGCGGCTAATTCGTCACAAGCGTGACAGTAAAGCTTAGCTGTTTCGGGAGCGCCCCGGCAACCCGTTCTCGGCGGCGGCGGCAACGCATCTCACGCGTCTTCGATCGAGTACCGAAAGGACCCCGAGTATTCGTATACCCGCCCGACGAACGGCAGGCTCACGGTGACCTGCACGTGCTGCCGCTGGTCACCGTCGTCGAAGCGTTCCGTCAGGTGAACCAGGGGCGCGCACAGCCGTGGGACCGGAACCCGGCGACCGGCGAGGTGCACGTAGACACCTGCGGAATCCAGGTGCAGGGCACCGTCGACAATGCGGGCGTCAAGGCGGGTTTCCAGGCGTCCGCTCCGGCCGAGGCGGTCGGCGAGGCCGCCGGCATCCGCGCCGATGACATCGATCATGTCGCGGGACCCGGCCGGAAATTTAAAGCGGCGCACAGCATGCACCCGATCGGGTCCCGGCCGGTTCACGGCCAGGAAGGGCACGTCGTGTTCCCAAACCGGGAACAGCACAGCGTCGCGGGCCAGCAGCGCCAGAACCGGCCACAGCCAGCGCCGCGGGGTGCCGACCCTGTCGAAGGTCCCCCGGCCGAGGCCGTGCCGACCGGCCGGGATAGCCGTGAAGTAGGCGCGCAGCTGTGGGTGCAGTCCCGTCAGGTCACCGCCGAGGGCGGCCTCGTACGGCGACGGCATCGGCACCGGGTCAGTTCTGCAAAGCCGACCGGAGGGTGTCGAGGCCGACCCCGCCGAGGTCGAGGGCGCGGCGGTGGAACTCCTTGATGTCGAAGCCGGTTCCCTCGCGGGCCTTGGCGTCATCGCGCAGTTGCTCCCAGATGCGTTGGCCCACCTTGTACGACGGTGCCTGGCCGGGCCAGCCGAGGTACCGGTTCACCTCGAACTTCACGAAGCCGTCGTTCATGTTCACGTTTCCGGCCAGGAAGTCGAAGGCGTAGTCGGCGGTCCAGGTCTGCGACCCGTCCGGCACCTTCTTGCCCAGGTGCACTCCGATGTCGAGCACGACCCTGGCAGCGCGCATCCGCTGCCCGTCGAGCATGCCGAGCCTGTCGGCGGGATCGTCCAGGTAGCCCAACTGCTCCATCAGCCGCTCGGCGTAGAGCGCCCAGCCCTCCGCGTGGCCAGACGTGCCGGCCAGCTGGCGGCGCCAGGTGTTCAGGGACGCCCGGTTGTAAACCGCCTGGCCGATCTGCAGGTGATGGCCGGGGATTCCCTCGTGATAGACCGTGGTGAGTTCGCGCCAGGTGTCGAATTCGGTGACGCCGACGGGCACCGACCACCACATCCGGCCGGGGCGGGAGAAATCATCGGTGGGTCCGGTGTAGTAGATGCCGCCCTCCTGGGTGGGGGCGATCAGGCACTCCAGACGGCGGATCTCCTCGGGAATGTCGAACTGGGTGGCGCCGAGTTCGGCGACGGCCCGGTCGCTGGTCTCCTGCATCCAGCGTTGCAGGGCGTCGGTGCCGTGCAACTTCCGGGCCGGGTCGGTGTCCAGGAACGCGATCGCCTCGAGAACGGTGGCGCCGGGCTTGATCTGCCTGGCCACGCTCTCCTGTTCCTCTGTCATGCGGGCGAGTTCCTGGATGCCCCACTCGTACGTTTCGTCGAGGTCGATGGTGGCGCCGAGGAAGTGCCGCGACCTCAACGCGTAGAGGTCCCGGCCGACGGCATCCTGCTCGGTGGCACGGGGCTCGAGCTCGTCGGCGAGGAACGTCGCCAGCCGCTCGTAGGCGGTGGCCGCCGCGTGGGCTCCGGCACCGAGGTCGGTGGCCAGGGAGGCCGGCAGCGAACCGTGCTCGAGGCCGGCGTCGGCGACGAAGTGGTTGAAGAACCCGTCGTTGGCGGCGTTGCGTCTGGCCTGGTCGAGCACCTCGCGCACCTGCCGCCGGGCCGGCGTGGTGCCCTGCTCGATGCCGAGGCGCAGGGTTTCGATGTAGCCCGTGATGGCCGCCGGCACGGCGCCCAGGCGCGCGGAGATGTTGCGCCAATCCTCGACCGTGGCGGTGGGCATGAGGTCGAAGACCTCGCGGATGCCCTGCGCGGGTGACGCGATGACGTTGAGGTCGCGCAGCTGCAGGCCGGCGGCGGAGCTCTCCAGGTCCAGCGCGAGGCTGCTGCGCAGATCGGTGCGGGTGACCCTGTCAACGTCGTCGACCGGGACGCTGTCGTCCAGCAGCCGGATGGTGGCGGCCGCGGCCTGCACGTAGGCGGCGTGGCCGTCCGGCGAATAGTCCGCAAAGCCCGAACCGTCCGCCGACCGGCCGATATAGGTGCCCACAGTGGGATCGAGCGACACCAGGGTGTCGACCCACCCCTCGGCGATCTGGTCGACGGGGGTGGGTGTCCGGCCTTCGTTCAGAGTCATCCCCCGAGCCTAGGACATGGCCCAGGTCAGTGCGCTGCGGCGTCCCAGTTGGCCCCGCGGCCCACCTGCACGTCCAGCGGCACCAGCAGGTCGGCCGCGGACTCCATCCGCTGGGTGACGACGTGCTGCAGAGCGTCCCACTCCCCCGGGGCGACCTCGAAGATCAGTTCGTCGTGAACCTGAAGCATCATGCGGCTCTGCAGGTCCTGTTCGCGCAGGTCGAGCGCGATGTTGTTCATCGCGATCTTCATCAGGTCGGCGGCAGAACCCTGGATGGGTGCGTTCAGAGCGGCCCGTTCGGCGTTGTCCCGCAGCACCCGGTTGGGGCTGTTCAACTCGGGGAACGGCCGGCGGCGGCCGAAGATCGTCGTGGTGTAGCCGTCGACCTTGGCCTGCTCGACCACCCGGCGCAGGTAGTCGCGTACGGCGCCGAACCTGGCGAAGTAGTCGGCGATGAGCTGCTTGGCCTCGCGCGATTCGATGCGCAGCTGCTTGGACAGGCCGAAGGCGCTGAGCCCGTAGGCAAGCCCGTACGACATGGCCTTGACCTTGTTGCGCATCTCCCCGGTCACGTCCTCAGGTGCGACACCGAAGACCCTGGCGCCGACGAACCTGTGCAGGTCTTCGCCGGCGTTGAACGCCTCGATGAGGCCGGCGTCCTCGGAGAGGTGCGCCATGATGCGCATCTCGATCTGCGAGTAGTCGGCGGTGAGGAGGCTTTCGGAGCCGGACCCGGCATGGAACGCGGCCCGGATTCGGCGGCCTTCCTCGGTGCGGACGGGGATGTTCTGCAGGTTCGGGTCGGTGGAGGAGATCCGGCCGGTGGCGGTGCCGATCTGCACGTAGGTGGTGTGGATGCGGCCGGTGTCGTCGATGGCCCGGTCCAGGGTTTCCACGATCTGGCGCAGCTTCGTGGCGTCCCGGTGCTTCAGGAGCAGGTCGAGGAACGGGTGCGGGTTGCTGGCCTGCAGATCGGCGAGGGCGCCGGCATCCGTGGTGAAGCCGGTCTTGTTGGCCCGGGTGCGCGGCATGCCCAGCTGATCGAAGAGCACCTCCTGCAGCTGCTTGGGAGAACCGAGATTGACCTCGCGGCCGATCTGGGCGTAGGCGCCGGCCGCGAGCTCCGCTGCGGTGTCGCCCAGCTGTACGGACAGGGCCGCGAGTTCGGTGTGATTGACCGCGACGCCGGTCAGTTCCATGGCTGCCAGTGTCATCAGGGTGGGCATCTCGATGTCGGTCAGAACGGTTCGCGAACCCGAGTCGAGCAACGCGGTCACGGCGGCGGCGAGGCGCACCGTGTACCAGGAGTCCACGGCGACGCCGCCGGCGACGCTCTCATCCGGCACCAGCTGGTTGGGGTCGACGACGGGCACGGTCTCGTCGAGGTAGCGCTTGACGAGGTCGGCGAGAGTCTTGTCAGGGCCGCCCGGGCGCAGCAGCCAACCGGCCACCAGGGTGTCGATGGCCAATCCGTTCAGCACCAGGCCGGCGCGGGTGAGGGCCTTCACCTGCGGCTTGGCGTCGTGCATGACCTTGGGGCTCGGGCCCGCGAGCCATTCCTCGAGCGGCCGGTAATCGGCCCGACCGGGCTGCCAGGCCACCGTCGCGGTCTCGGTGGCCGTGGCCAGGCCGAAGCCGATCGGCAGGCCGTTGAGGAGCTCAACGGTGACGGAAAGGGCGGTTCCGGTCGTGGTCACCCGGTCCAGCCAGGTGGCGAGTTCCTCGTCGAGCAGTTCGCGCTGCACCGGTGCCTTCGCCGCCGCGGGGACCTCGGTGACCGGAGCCGCGCCGGCGGCGTCACCGGTGGCGGTCCCGTTGCCATTGCCGTTGGCGTTGGCCTCGAGCTTGATCACCCTGTCCAGCAGGGTGCGGAACTCCAGGCGCCCGAAGACCTCACGCACGGCGTCCTCGTCGATCGGTCCGCGCACCAGGTCGCGCAGCTCGACGGGCAGGTCGAGGTCGGTGACCAGCCGGTTGAGGCGGCGGTTGCGGATCGCATTGTCCTTCTGCTCGCGCAGGTTGGCGCCGACAACGCCGGTGATCTCGTCGGCGTGCTCGAGGATCGCGTCGAGGCTGCCGAACCTCTCAAGCCACTTCACGGCCGTCTTCTCGCCGACCTTGCTGATGCCGATCAGGTTGTCGCTGGTCTCGCCGACCAACGCGGCGATGTCCGGGTACTGTTCGGGGGCGATGCCGTACTTCTCGCGCACCTTGGCCGGGTCATACCTGGTCAGCGCCGAAACGCCCTGGCTGGCCGGGTAGAGCAGGGTGACGGTGTCGTTGACCAACTGGATCGTGTCCCGGTCGCCGGACACCACGAAGACGTCGTAGCCCTCGGCGGTGCCGCGGACCGACAGCGTCGCGAGGATATCGTCTGCCTCGTAGTCGTCCTTGGTCAGGGTGGTGATATTCAGGGCCTTGAGGGCTTCCTGGAGCAGGGGCACCTGGCCCTTGAACTCCGACGGAGTGATCGCCCTGGTGCCCTTGTATTCGGGGTAGTCGCGGGTGCGGAAGGAATACCGGGAGATATCGAATGCCACGGCGATGTGGCTCGGATTCTCGGTGCGGAGCAGGCTCAGCAGCATCGACAGGAACCCGTGGATGGCGTTGGTGTGCTGCCCGTCCTGGGTTTGGAAGCTGTCGATGGGCAGGGCGTGGAACGCCCGGTACGCCAGCGAGTGGCCATCGATGATCATCAGGGTAGGCTTTTTTGATTCCGACACAGTCCCAGCCTACAAGCCGCCTCCGGTGGGGCTGAGCCGAGCCACGAGGTGACCATGACCGAGCAGAACCCGCCCGAGAGCACCACCGACTTCCTCGCCTGGACGAAGGCACGCGGCGCCGGCGACCTGGCCGACAAGATGGGCATCGAGTTCACCGAGTTCTCACTCGAGAGGGCCGTGGCGCGGATGCCCGTCGAGGGCAACACCCAGCCGGCCATGCTGCTGCACGGCGGCGCCTACGTGGTGATGGGCGAGTCGCTCGGGTCGATGTCGGCCAATCTGCACGCCGGCCCCGGCAAGCTCGCCGTGGGCATCGAGATCAACGCCAGCCATACCGGCTCGGCCACCTCCGGGTATGTCACCGCCGTGTGCACCCCGATCCACCTGGGGCGCACGCTCACCACCCACGAGATCGTGGTGACCGACGATGCGGGCCGTCGCTGTTCGACGATCCGCATCACCAACCTGATCCTGGACCAGCCGGCAGCACGCTGATCCGCTCTGCGAGCACGAAAAAGCGGGCCCCTCACCGGAGGGACCCGCTTTTTTCGTGACGGTGGTGCCGGCTGCTTTGTGGCTGGCCGACTATTTCTTGGCGGAGAGCTGTTCGATGATCGCCTGTGCGACATCGTGCATGGTCAGACGGCGGTCCATGGACGCCTTCTGGATCCATCGGAACGCCTCCGGCTCGGTCAGGCCCATCTTCTCGTTGAGCAGGCCCTTGGCCCGGTCGACGAGCTTGCGGGTCTCGAAACGTTCGACCAGGTCGGCGACCTCGGCCTCGAGGGTGATGATCTGGCTGTACCGCGAGAGGGCGATCTCGATCGCGGGCAGCAGGTCGTTCGGGGTGAACGGCTTCACGACGTACGCCAGGGCGCCGGCCTCGCTCGCGCGCTCGACCAGTTCCTTCTGGCTGAACGCAGTGAGCAGTACGACCGGGGCGATGTGGGCCTTGGTGATGCGTTCCGCGGCGGAGATCCCGTCGAGGTGCGGCATCTTGACGTCCATGATCACCAGGTCGGGGCGGAGCTCGGTGGCCAGGGCCACAGCGGTCTCACCGTCGCCGGCTTCGCCCACCACTTCGAATCCGTTGTCTCGGAGGATCTCGACGATGTCGAGCCTGATGAGGGATTCATCCTCCGCTACAACGACGCGGCGGGGGGGTACTGGAGTTGTCTCTTGGTCGGTCACAGCCAAAAGCCTACGGTATTCTGGTGCAGGTGTTGTGAGCCGGTGTGGCGGAATGGCAGACGCGGAGCACTCAAAATGCTTTGTTCGCAAGGACGTGTGGGTTCGAGTCCCACCACCGGTACCACTTCACCGCATGCCCGTTGCCCGGTTCCACCGGCGGCGGGCATGCGGTGTTTCTGTCCCTGATCGGCGTCCTCCTCCCCCGCAGCCGGGCCTCCAGCGCCCGCACACGCCCGTCTCAGCGATCGGTCGCCGCGTCCGTCCGTTGTGTCCGTCAGTCGACCGCACAGTCGTCCATCGACCGTGCACGGCCGCCCAGAGGGTCTTCGCCACGGATACGACAACAGCCCCGCGGATTTCTCCGCGGGGCTGTTGTCGTACTGCTGGTTACTGCTGGGCGTACGCCGGAGCGACACCGTTGTGGGCGTCACCGATGCGGTGAACCCGGATGTCGTTCGTCGAACCCGCGATTCCGGGAGGGGATCCGGAGATCACCACGACCTTGTCGCCGATCTCAGCCAGGCCCTGGCCGAGCAGGATGTCGTCGACCTGACCGAACATCGAGTCGGTGTGGGTCACCCGGTCGACCAGGTACGTCTGCACGCCCCAGGTCAACGCGAGGCGACGACGGATGCTCGCCTCGGGGGTGAAGGCCAGCATCGGGATCGAGGAGCGCAGGCGCGACATACGACGCGCGGAGTCTCCTGACTCGGTGAAGATGCAGAGGTACTTGGCCTCGACGAATTCAGCGACCTCGATGGCGGCCAGCGTGATGGCGCCGCCCTGGGTGCGCGGCTTGTTGGTGAGCGGTGCGATCCGCTCCAGGCCGTGCTCCTCGGTGGAGGCCACGATGCGCGCCATCGTCTGAACGGTGACCACCGGGTATTCGCCGACGCTGGTCTCGCCGCTGAGCATGACCGCGTCAGCACCGTCGAGCACGGCGTTGGCGACGTCGGACGTCTCCGCGCGCGTGGGAACGGGGCTGTGGATCATCGATTCGAGCATCTGCGTTGCGACGATGACCGGCTTCGCCATGCGGCGGGCCAGTTCGACGGCGTGCTTCTGCACGATCGGGACGGCCTCGAGCGGAAGCTCGACACCCAGGTCGCCACGGGCCACCATGATCGCGTCGAACGCGTCGACGATGCCCTCGAGGGCCTCGACGGCCTGCGGCTTCTCGATCTTGGCGATGACGGGAACCTTGCGGCCCTCTTCGGCCATGATCTCGTGCACCCGGTCGATGTCGGCCGCGTTGCGCACGAAGGACAGCGCGATGAGGTCGGTGCCGAGGCGCAGGCCCCAACGCAGGTCGGCCTCGTCCTTGACGGACAGGGCAGGCACGTTGACGGCAACACCGGGCAGGTTGATGCCCTTGTTGTTCGACACCGGGCCGGCGACGATGACCTTCGTGGTCACGACGGTGCCGTCGGTCTCGACGACCTCGACCTTGACCTTGCCGTCGTCGATCAGGAGGAAGTCCCCCTGCTTGACGTCGTTCGGCAGGCCCTTGTAGGTCGTGCCGGACAGTTCCTTGGTGCCGAGGATGTCCTCGGTGGTGATCTTGAAGATGTCGCCGACGGCGAGGTCGTACGGTCCGCCCTCGAACTTGCCCAGACGGATCTTCGGGCCCTGCAGGTCGACCATCACGGCGACGGCACGGCCGGAGTCGTTGGCTGCCTTCCGGATGTTGGCGTAAACGCCTTCGTGCACGGTGTAGTCACCGTGGCTCAGGTTCATACGGCAGACGTCAACGCCGGCGTCGATAATGGCGCGGATCTGTTCGTAGCTGGATGCTGCCGGCCCGAGGGTGGCGACGATTTTCGCGCGTCTCATACTGGTGGATCTCCGGTTTCCGCGCCGGTGTGGCGCATTGGTGCGTTCGGTTGGTTGGAGAGAATGGGCAGCGGAATCAGTTCGTACGCTCAGATGGCAAACGAATGATCCGTCGGCTTCACCGGGGCGGGCAGTTGAGTCTCGCCTTCGAGATACCGATCGACGGCTGCCGCAGCAGCGCGTCCTTCGGCGATCGCCCATACGATGAGCGACTGACCTCGGCCTGCATCTCCGGCAACGAATACACCCTCGTGGCTGGTCTGGTAATCACTATCACGGACGACATTACTCCGGTCGTCGAGCGGCAGATGCAGATCATGGGTCAGTTCGGCGCTGTCCGGACCGGTGAAGCCCAGTGCCAGCAACACCAGATCAGCGGGAATCTCCCGTTCGGTTCCGGCTTTGGGCACCCGTCGGCCATCGAGATATTCGGTTTCGGCGACCCGGATGGCACGCACCTCACCGGCGTCGTTGGCCAGGAACTCGATGGTGGACGCGAGGTATTCCCGCGTGCCGCCCTCTTCGTGGGCACTGGATACCTCGAACAGGGTCGGCGACATCGGCCAGGGCTGGTGTTCCGGGCGGCTGTCACCGGGCTGCTTGCCGATGGCCAGGTTGGTCACCGAGGCGGCCAGCTGACGGTTCGCGGTGCCGATGCAGTCCGCACCGGTGTCACCGCCGCCGAGCACGACGACATGCTTGCCTTCGGCGAGGATCTGGTTGTCGACGGTGTCGCCGGCGCCAACCTTGTTTTGCTGCACGAGGTATTCCATCGCGAAATGCACCCCGGGCAAGTCGCGCCCCGGAATCGGCAGGTCGCGGGGCACCATGGCGCCGGTCGCGATGACGACAGCGTCGTACCTGGCCCGCAGATCGGTCCAGGTGATGTCCACCCCGATGTTGACGCCGGCGCGGAAGCGGGTGCCCTCTGCGGTCATCTGGGACAGACGCAGGTCGAGGTGCTTCTTCTCCATTTTGAAGTCCGGGATGCCGTAGCGCAGCAGGCCGCCGATGCGGTCGTCGCGTTCGAACACGGCCACGGTGTGCCCGGCCCTGGTCAGCTGCTGGGCGGCGGCGAGTCCGGCCGGTCCGGAGCCGACGACGGCGATGGTCTTGCCGGTGAGTCGGCCGGGCGGCTGGGGGGTGACCCAGCCCTCGGCGAAGGCCTGGTCGATGATCGAGACCTCGACCTGCTTGATGGTCACCGCCGGCTGGTTGATGCCGAGGACGCAGGCGGACTCGCACGGTGCCGGGCAGAGCCGGCCGGTGAACTCGGGGAAGTTGTTCGTCGCGTGCAGACGCTCGATGGCCTGCCGGCCCTCGTCACGCCAGGTGAGGTCGTTCCACTCCGGGATCAGGTTGCCCAGCGGGCAGCCCTGGTGGCAGAACGGAACACCGCAGTCCATGCAGCGGCCGGCCTGGCGCTTGAGCACGGCGGAGTCGCCGGCCTCGTAGACCTCTTTCCAGTCCATCAGACGGATGGAGACCGGACGACGGGCGGGAAGTTCCCGGTCCGTGGTCTTCAGGAATCCCTTCGGGTCAGCCATTGGTTACCTCCAAGATGCGGTTCCAGACCACGTCGCCGTCGGGGTCGAGCCCCTCGGCCACGGCGCTCTGCCTCGTCGCCAGGACGGCTGCGTAGTCACGCGGCAGCACCTTGACGAAGTTCTTCATTGTCGTGTCGCGGTCGGCGAGGAGCCTCGCGGCCAGAACAGAATCGGTCTGTTCCAGGTGCTGTTCCAGCAGGTCCCCGACGATTTCGATGTCGGCGCTGCCGAGCGGCAGCAGGGTGAGTTCGCCGGAGTCCAGCGAGTCACGGTTGACGAGCTCCGAGCGCAGCCGGTAGATGTATGCGGTTCCGCCGGACATGCCCGCGCCGAGGTTACGGCCGGTCTCGCCGAGAATCACGGCGAGTCCACCGGTCATGTACTCGAGGGCGTGGTCGCCCACCCCCTCGACGACGGCGGTCGCACCGGAGTTGCGCACCAGGAATCGTTCACCGACGATGCCGCGGATGAACATGCTGCCCAGGGTCGCGCCGTAGCCGATCACGTTTCCGGCGATCACGTTCTCCTCGGCAGCGAAGACGCTGCCGCGGTCGGGGCGCACGATGATCTGCCCGCCGGAGAGGCCCTTGCCGACGTAGTCGTTGGAATCCCCCTCGAGGCGCAGGGTGATGCCGCTGGGCAGGAAAGCGCCGAGGGACTGCCCCGCCGACCCGGTCAGGGTGACGTCGATGGAGCCGGCCGGCAGGCCGTTCTCGCCGTGCCGCAGGGTCACCTGGTGGCCCAGCATGGTGCCGACGGCGCGTTCGGTGTTCCGGATCGGCAGCGCGATCGTGACCTGGCCGCCGTGCTCGAGCACATTGGCGCTCTGCCTGATCAGCTCGACGTCGAAGTGCTCGTCGAGTTCGTGCTCCTGCTCCCGGCTGGAACGTCGCGGTTCGCCGGCGGAGAAGTCGGGGCCGACCAGGATCGGCGCCAGGTTGAGCCCGGATGCCTTCCAGTGGTTGAGGGCGCCGTTCACGTTCAACAGTTCCTTGCGGCCGGTGGCCTCGTCGAGGCTCCGGAAGCCGAGCTCGGCGAGGTACTCGCGCACCTCCTGCGCGATGAACTCGAAGAAGTTCACCACGTAGTCGGCCTTGCCGCTGAACCGCTTGCGGAGCTCGGGGTTCTGGGTTGCGACGCCGACCGGGCAGGTGTCCAGGTGGCAGACCCGCATCATGATGCAGCCCTCGACGATTAGAGGGGCGGTGGCGAAACCGAACTCCTCAGCTCCGAGCAGGGCGCCGATGACGACGTCACGGCCGGTCTTGAGCTGGCCGTCGACCTGGAGCACGACCCTGTCGCGCATCCCGTTCAGCATCAGGGTCTGCTGGGTCTCGGCCAGGCCGAGCTCCCAGGGGGTGCCGGCGTGCTTGAGCGAGTTGAGCGGACTCGCGCCGGTGCCGCCGTCGTGTCCTGATACCAGGATCACGTCGGAGAGCGCCTTGGCGACGCCGGCCGCGACGGCACCGATACCGGACTGGCTGACCAGTTTGGTGTGGATGCGCGCGGTCGGGTTGGCTCGCTTGAGGTCGAAGATCAGCTGCTTGAGGTCTTCGATCGAGTAGATGTCGTGGTGCGGGGGTGGCGAGATCAGGCCGACGCCCGCGGTGGCGTGCCGGGTGCGGGCGACCCACGGGTAAACCTTGGTGGGCGGCAACTGGCCGCCCTCCCCCGGCTTGGCACCCTGGGCGAGCTTGATCTGGATGTCGTCGGCGTGGGTGAGGTACATGCTCGTGACGCCGAACCGGCCGGACGCGACCTGCTTGACCGCGCTCCGCCGTGTCGGGTCGAGCAGACGGTCGAGGTCCTCGCCGCCCTCACCGGTGTTGGACTTGCCGCCGAGCCGGTTCATCGCGATGGCGAGGGTCTCGTGAGCCTCCTGCGAGATGGAGCCGTAACTCATCGCGCCGGTGGAGAACTTCTTCACGATCGATGCGACCGACTCGACCTCGTCGATCGGGATGGGCTTTCGCTGCCCGATGTTGAAGGCGAACATGCCACGCAGCGTCATCAGGCTCTCCGACTGGTCGTCGACGAGCTTGGTGTACTCCTTGAAGATGTCGTAGCGGCGGGTGCGGGTGGAGTGCTGCAACCTGAAGATGGTCTCGGGGTTGAACAGGTGCGGGGAACCGTCGCGACGCCACTGGTATTCGCCGCCGGTGGCGAGACGCTCGTGCACGGTGACGGCGGCATCCGGCGGGTAGGCGCCGGTGTGGCGTTCGAGGTTCTCGGCCGCGATCACGTCGATCCCGACGCCGCCGAGCTTGCTCGTGGTGCCGGTGAAGTACTGGTCGATGAAGACCTGGCTCAGGCCGACGGCCTCGAAGGTCTGCGCGCCGGCGTAGGACGACACCGTGGAGATGCCCATCTTGGACATGATCTTGAGTACGCCCTTGCCGAGCGCCTTGATCACGTTCTTCACGGCCTTCTCGGGCGTGACGGTGGTGATGAAGCCGCTGCGCACGAGGTCCTCGCAGGTCTCCATGGCCAGGTACGGGTTGACGGCGCTGGCGCCGTACCCGATGAGGAGCGCCACGTGGTGCACCTCGCGCACGTCACCGGCTTCCACGACGATGCCGACCTTGAGCCGGTTCTCGGTGCGGATGAGGTGGTGGTGCACGGCCGCGATCATCAGCAGCGACGGGATGGGCGCGAGGTCCTTGGTGCTGTCCCGGTCGGACAGCACGATGAAGAGAGCGCCGTCCTCGATGGCCGCGTCGACCTCGTGGCACATTTCCTCGATCCGGTTGGAGAGTGCGCTGGGACCCTCGTCGAATCTGTAGAGGCCACGGATGGTGGTGGTGGTGCGGCTGCCGGGGGACGTGTCGATGTGCTGGATCTTGGCCAGCTCGTCGTTGTCGATGACCGGGAAGTCGAGCACCACCTGGCGAGCGTGCTCCGGGCCCGCCGCGAGCAGGTTGAGCTCGGGGCCGAGGCCCAGCTTGAGGCTGGTGACGACCTCTTCCCGGATCGAGTCCAGCGGCGGGTTCGTCACCTGCGCGAACTGCTGGGTGAAGTAGTCGAAGAGCAGCCGGGGGCGCTCGCTGAGCACCGCGATGGGCGTGTCGCTGCCCATCGCACCGAGGGGCTCCGCGCCGTTGCGGGCCATCGGGGCCAGCAGAATGCGTACCTCTTCTTCGGTGTAGCCGAAGGTGCGCTGGCGACGGACCACGGATGCCGGCGGGTGCACGATGTGCTCCCGTTCCGGCAGGTCCTTGAGGTTGATCCGGCCGGCGTCGAGCCAGGAGCCCCAGGGCTCGCTGGCGGCGAGGTCGCCCTTGATCTCCTCATCTTCGATGATGCGGCCGGCCTCGGTGTCGACGAGGAACATCTTGCCGGGCTGCAGGCGCCCCTTGCGGACCACCCGGGCGGGGTCGACGTCGATGACGCCGATCTCGCTGGCGAGCACGACGAGTCCGTCGTCGGTGATCACGTAGCGGCCGGGCCGCAGACCGTTGCGGTCCAGGGTGGCGCCGACGAGGGTGCCGTCGGTGAAGACGATGGCGGCGGGGCCGTCCCATGGTTCCATCAACATGGAGTGGTACTCGTAGAACGCTCGGCGGTCACGGTCCAGGTCGGGCTGGTTCTCCCAGGCCTCCGGCACCATCATCATCACGGCGTGCGGCAGCGACCGGCCGGACAGGCTCAGCAGTTCGACGACCTCATCGAAGGACGCCGAGTCGCTGGCGCCGGGGGTGACGATCGGGAACAACGGGTTCAGGTCGCCGAGCAACTCCGATTCGAGCTGCGACTGGCGGGCGCGCATCCAGTTGCGGTTGCCCTGCACCGTGTTGATCTCGCCGTTGTGCGCGATCATCCGGAACGGCTGCGCGAGAGGCCAGGACGGGAAGGTGTTGGTGGAGTACCGCGAGTGCACCAGCGCCAGCTTCGAGGTGAAGCGCTCGTCGGACAGGTCGGGGTAGAACGGCTCCAGCTGAAGGGTCGTGACCATGCCCTTGTACACGATGGTGCGACAGGACAACGACGCGAAGTAGGTCTCCACCTCGCGTTCGGAGCGTTTCCGCAACCGGACGGCCTGGCGGTCCAGGTTGATGCCGGCCAGGGGCAGGCCGTCCTCGGTGGTGCGGCTGCTGGAGACGTACAGCTGCTGGATGGCGGGCATCGCGGCCCGCGCCAGGTTGCCGACCTCGTCGGGGCGAACCGGGACCTCGCGCCAGCCGAGAACGTGGAGGTTCTCCTCCTTGGCGATGGCCTCGATGGCGCTCTTGACCGCGCTGCGGGCGGTCGGTTCTGTGGGCAGGAAGACGTTGCCGACGGCGTACCGTCCGGCGTCGGGCAGGTCGAACGTGGACACCGCACGGAAGAACTCATCCGGGATCTGGGTGACGATACCGGCGCCGTCGCCCGTTCCGGCGTCGGAACCGACCGCACCGCGATGTTCGAGGTTGCGCAGTGCGTCGAGCGCTCGCGTGATGATGTCGTGTCCGGCCGTTCCCCGCAGGGTGGCGACCATGGCGAGACCGCAGGCATCACGTTCGTCGTGCGGGTTGTAGAGCCCCTGGGCTGAGGGAACACTACTGAACCTGGAGAAGAGGGGTTGCTGCGTCATTAGACCGTCCTCACAAAATGACTGGCAGGTGGGGACGACGTTGGCCCGCGGGAAGAAGAGAAGCCACTCCGCCCGAAATGGAGGGCGAAAACCGTGGACCGGGTGGGATGACCGCGGTTAGGGGCGGGAGTCGGTTGTGCTTGTGGCGTCGACGTCGCGTGATTCAACGGGTTCATCAGCCTCATTGCCGTGATCCTCGAAAACGGAATCGGTTTCACCAGATTGTACCTCAGGGTCGACCGGCTTCCACTCGCGCCCGGGCAGGTACGGGCTCAGTTCGATTCCGGTGTGCCGTCTGCTCTGCACAATGATGATGATCAGGCCGACCAGGATGGCGAACAGGGCGGCCCACACGTTGGTGCGGAGGCCGAAGAAGATCTCGCTCGGGTCGACGCGGATCGATTCGAACACGCTGCGTCCCGCGCCGTACCAGATCAGGTAGACACCGAACGCGGTGCCCCAGCGCAGCCGGAACTTGCGTTCGAGGATGAGGATCACGGCGACACCGACCAGATTCCAGACGATCTCGTACAGGAAGGTGGGGTGGAAGAGGGTGCCGACGGGCAGGCCGACGGGGTACGCGGGGTTGTCGGTGGAGATCTCCAGGCCCCACGGGAGCGTGGTGGGCAGGCCGAACAGCTCGTGGTTGAACCAGTTGCCGAGTCGCCCCATGGCCTGGGCGAGGAGCATTCCCGGGGCCAGGGCGTCGGCGAACGACCAGAACCGGATGCCGGCGCGTCGGGTGCCGATGTACGCGCCGACGGCGCCGCCGAGCAGGGCGCCGAAGATGGCGATGCCGCCCTTCCACACCGCGAAGACGTCCCAGAGGTTCGCTCCGTCGTAGAAGTAGTCGTTGGGGTGGGTGAGCACGTGGAAGATCCGGGCTCCGACGATGCCCAGCGGCACAGCCCAGAGGATGATATCCAGCACCACGCCCGGCTCGCCGCCGCGCTTTGTCAGCCGCCGCGAGGTCATCGCGGTGGCCAGGAAGATACCGATCAGGATGCAGATCGCATACGCGTGGATGCGGAACGGCCCCAGGTCGAAGAAGCTCCACTCAGGGCTCGGAATGCTCAAGGGCAACGACACCACAACAACCTTTCATCGTGACACTCTGGTCACTGGGAGCCGGTCGATCGACCGCCTCGGACAATTTACCCTAAACGGGATGGCATAAACGCAGGGACCTGACGGCGAGAACGGCCGACGGGGTCAGGAAACAGGGTTGGATGGCAAGGCTAGACGGCGGCGCGGATGTCGCGGGCGCCGGCGGCCAGTTCCGCCGCGAGGGTTGCGACGGCGTCGATTCCCCCGACGGACAGTGCCTTCACCAGCGCGGACCCGACGATGGCGCCGTCGGCGTACTCCAGCACCTCGCGCACCTGGGCGGGGGTGGAGATTCCCAGGCCGACACAGGCGTTGACGGAGCCGGCTTCCCGCAGGCGGGTGACGAGTACCCGGGCCGCCGAGTCCACATCGGACCGGGCTCCGGTGATACCCATGGTGGAGACCGCGTAGACGAATCCGCGGCTTCGGGTGACGGCCTGCAGCAGTCGCTCGTCCGAGGACGACGGGGCGGCCAGGAAGACCCTGTCGAGGCCGGCGCGCTCACTGGCATCCAGCCAGGTCTGAGCATCGTCGGGAATCAGGTCCGGCGTGATCAGCCCGGCTCCCCCGGCGGCGGCCAGATCGTCGGCGAACCTGTCGACGCCGTACTGCAGCACGGGGTTCCAGTAGGTCATCATCAGCACCGGGGTGTCGACCTGGCCCGTGATCGCAGCGACGGCCTCGAAGCCGTGCCGCAGACGGAAGCCGTTGGCCAGGGCCTGCTGGGTGGCCGCCTGGATGACCGGGCCGTCCATGACGGGGTCGGAATACGGCAGACCGAGTTCGAGGATATCGACCCCGCTGGTGGCGATCGCGACGGCGGCGTCGATGCTCTCGGTCAGGGTGGGGAAGCCGACCGGCAGGTAGCCGATCAGGGCGCCGCCCCCGGCGGCCCGACGCGCGGCGATTGTGGTCTCGACGGTGCTTGTGTAACCGGTGCTTGCGTTCGTCACAGTTGCTGCGCTCCAGCGTCGAGAAGGTCGAAGTAGCGGCCGGCGGTTTCCATGTCCTTGTCGCCGCGACCCGAAAGGTTGACCAGGATGATCGAATCCGGCCCGAGCTGTTTGCCCAGCTCCAGGGTCCCTGCCAGGGCGTGCGCCGATTCGATGGCGGGAATGATGCCCTCGGTGCGGCTGAGCAGGCGCAGTGAGTCCATAGCTTCGGCGTCGGTGACGGGCAGGTAGCTGGCCCGGCCGATGCTGGCCAACCAGGCGTGCTCGGGACCGACGCCCGGGTAGTCGAGTCCAGCGGAGATCGAGTGGGACTCGACGGTCTGACCGTCTTCGTCCTGCAGCATCATGCTGCGCGCGCCGTGCAACACGCCGGGGCGGCCTTTGGTGAGTGTCGCGGCGTGCCGCAGGCCCTCGATGCCTTCGCCGCCGGCCTCGTAGCCGTACAGTGCCACCTCGGGGTCGTCGAGGAACGCGTGGAAGATGCCCATGGCGTTGGAACCGCCCCCGACGCAGGCGGTGACGGCGTCGGGCAGCCGCCCGGTGAGGTCGAGCACCTGCTGCCTGGCCTCTTCACCGATGATCTTCTGGAAGTCCCGCACCATGGCGGGGAACGGGTGCGGGCCGGCAACGGTGCCGAAGACGTAGTTGGTGGTCTCCACGTTGGTGACCCAGTCACGCATCGCGTCGTTGATGGCATCCTTGAGGGTGCGGGAGCCTGTCTTCACCGAGACGACCTCGGCGCCGAGCAGACGCATCCGGGCGACGTTGAGCGCCTGGCGCTCCGTGTCGACCTCACCCATGTAGACCACGCAGTCCAACCCGAAGAGGGCGGCGGCGGTCGCCGTGGCGACGCCGTGCTGACCGGCGCCGGTCTCGGCGATCACCCGCTTCTTGCCGATGCGCTTGGTGAGCAGCACCTGGCCGAGAACGTTGTTGATCTTGTGGGAGCCGGTGTGGTTGAGGTCTTCGCGCTTGAGGATGATGCGGGCACCGCCGCCGTGTGCGGCGAATCGGGGCACCTCGGTGATCAGCGACGGCCGGCCGGTGTAGCTGCGGTGCAGCTCGGACAACTCGGCGGCGAAGGCCGGGTCGGCCTTGGCGAGGGCGTACTCGGCCGAGAGCTCATCGAGGGCGGCCACCAGGGACTCCGGAACGAACCTGCCGCCGAAATCGCCGAAGTAGGGGCCGGACTGGGCGCGGAGGGAAGGATTTGCGCTGGACATCTATACCGCCAGGAATTCGTTGAGGGTGAGAATGGGATCGCTGGTGACGAGGGCTTCACCGACCAGCACGACGTCGGCGCCCGCGGCGCGGTAGTGCGCCACGTCGGCGGCGGTCTTGACCGCGGACTCCGCCACGCGGACGACGCCGGCGGGGATGCGGTCGGCCAGGCTCGCGAAGAGGTTCTGGTCGAGTTCGAAGGTGCTGAGGTTTCTGGCGTTCACGCCGACGAGGTTGGCGCCGACATCCAACGCCCGCTCGACCTCGTCCGCGCTGTGCGTCTCGACCAGCGGGGTCATGCCCAGTTCGAGTACCAGGCTGTGCAGGGCGCCCAGGGTGGTCTGGTCCAGGGCTGCGACGATGAGCAGCACGAGGTCAGCTCCCGCCGCGCGCGCTTCGAGAACCTGGTACGCGGTGCCGATGAAGTCCTTGCGCAGCACGGGAATCGACACGGACGCCTTGACCTGTTCCAGGTCGGCCAACGAGCCGAGGAACCGGCGACCCTCGGTGAGCACGCTGATGGCGCTGGCGCCACCGAACTCATAGGACACGGCCAGTGCGGCCGGGTCGGTGATCTCGGCCAGGGGGCCGCGGGACGGGCTGGCGCGCTTGACCTCGGCGATGATCTTCACCCGGTCGGACGGTGCGAGAGCGTGTAACGCGTCGAGGGCCGGGGCCTGGGCGAGCGCCTCGGCCTCTACGGTCGCCAGAGGGCGGTCCAGCCTGCGGGTCTCGGCGTCGGCGAGCGAACCGGTGAGAAGTTCTGCGAGGAGGTCGGAGGGCACTGTGTCAGTGGCTTCCGTCGACCGACGCCGCGCCGTAGCCCGCCTTGGCCATGATCCAGCCGGCGACGAGGCCGAGGAGTAGGAGGACGGCCGATGCCCAGACGAGCCAGACGACCTCGAAGAAGAACGCGACGGTGCCGATGGCGAACGCGATCAGCATGATGGTGACTGCGGTCCAGGCCGCCGTCGAATGGCCGTGGCCGGGGTCTGCCGACTCGAAGCTCATGGTTCTCCTAAAGGTCAGTGGGCGTGCGGGACAATTCTAGCTTGCCGGGTTAGTCAGGTCAGACGGTGGGGTCGTCGCCCCTGGTGAGGCCGTCCCAGTCGTCGACGGCGTCACGGGGGCGCCCCTGGCCGGTCGTGGCATCCGTCGCCGGTTCCAGGCGGGTGCTCTCGTAGCGCGTGGTCGGGCCGGGCCAACGCCGGGCGGTGGCGCACACGACGAGGCCGACGATGAGCATCAGGATGCCGGCGGCGAGGGCCAGGAACGGCCAGAAGGTCAGCTCGGCGCTGCTCACCGCCGAGCGGGTGGAGTCGACGCCGGCGAGGCCCGTGGCGGTGGTGACAGCGGCGGCGCTCGCGCCGATCGGGTCGGCCAGGGCCAGCGCGGCGGAGAGGATGACGCTGACTCCGAGGAGCGCTTCGAGCAGGCCCAGGATGGTGCGGATGACCACGCCGGCGATGGTGAGCGCCCCGGCCAGGGCGAGCCCGGCCAGGGCAAGGGCGGTCAGGCCCGGCGCCGCGATGTTGCCGGTGACGTCGAGGACCTGCTGAGCGGTGCCGTCCGCGGCGAGCCGCACGGTCACCCAGACCTGGGTCCAGGCCAGCAGGGCGAGCCCGCTCGCGGCTATCACGGCCAGGATCAGGGTCGGCTTGATGCGGCGCGGTGTGATCATTCAGTACACCCGGGTCATCGCGTTGGCCACGGCGACGGCGCGGAGCGGGGCCGCGGCCTTGTTCTGGGACTCCTGGAACTCCGACGCCGGATCGGAGTCGGCGACGAGCCCACCACCGGCCTGCACGTACGCGACACCGTTCATGATCGTCGCGGTGCGGATGGCGATGGCCAGGTCGGCGTCGCCGGCGAAACCGAAGTAGCCCACCACCCCGCCGTACACGCCGCGCTGGGCCGGTTCGAGGGAGTCGATGATCTCCAGCGCCCGTGGCTTCGGCGCACCGGAGAGGGTGCCGGCCGGGAAGGTGGCCCTGAAGACGTCGATCGCGGTCATCTCCGGCAGCAGGTCCCCCTCGACCGAGGAGACCAGGTGCATGATGTGGCTGAACCGTTCGATGCGCATGAACTCCGTCACCTCCACCGATCCGGCGCGGCAGACCTTGAGCAGGTCGTTGCGCGCCAGATCGACGAGCATGAGGTGCTCGGCGCGCTCCTTGGGGTCGCCGGCGAGCTCGGTTTCGAAGTCGGCGTCGGCCTCCGGTGTCGCGCCGCGGGGCTTGGACCCGGCGATGGGATGGGTGAAGACCCGGGTGTTCGCGACCTTCACCAGCGCCTCGGGTGAGGACCCGACGATCGAATACGGTTGGCCGCTGGTGGACTCGAGGCTGAGCAGGTACATGTACGGGCTGGGGTTGAGGCTGCGGAGCACCCTGTAGACGTCGATCGGGTCGGCGGTGCATTCCTGATCGAAGCGCTGCGAGATGACGACCTGGAACACGTCGCCGTCGACGATGTGCTGTTTGGACGTGCCGACAGCGGCGAGGAAATCTGCTCGCTCGGTGCGGTGCTGCGGGGCCGCCGTGGTGGACAGGTCGACCTCGGACACGAAGACCTCGGCCGGTTGGGTGAGCCGGGTCTGCAGGGCGTCCAGGCGCGCCTGGGCGGCCGGCCACAGGGTGTCCGTGGGGTCGGTGCCGTCGTTGAGCACGTTGGCGATGAGCTGCACGGTTCCGTACTTGTGGTCGATCACGACGAGGTCGGCCACGAAGCTGAACGCCTGGCCGGGCACGTCGTAGTCCGCGGGCGGACGGTTGGGCAGTCGCTCGATCTGGCGGATGGCCTCCCAGCCGATGAAGCCGACCAGGCCGCCGGTCAGCGGCGGGTGCTCGGGCAGCCGCGGCGTCTGCCAGCGCTCGTAGAGGTAGGCGAGCGCGTTGAGCGGCGCCAGGTCGGTGGCGCCACCGAAGGCCCGCTCGGCGGAGACACCGTAGTCGAGCCAGGCGGTGTCGTCGCCGGACTGGGTGAGCACACCGAAGGAGGACACCCCGACGAACGAGAACCGCGACCAGATGCCGCCCTGTTCGGCGGATTCGAGCAGGAAACTGCCCGCGGTGCCGTTGGCGAGTTTGCGGTAGATGCCCACCGGCGTCTCGCCGTCGGCGAAGAGCTCCCGGATCACCGGGATCACCCGGTGCTCGCCGAGCAGGCCGGCGAAGGTCTCCAGCGTGGTCGAGCCGGCGCTCATCGCTGAGCCTCGGGGAGGATCCCGGTCACGTCGATGCCACGACCGTCGAAGCAGGTGTGCGTGCCGGTGTGGCAGGCCGCGCCGATCTGCTCGACCTGCACGACGAGGGTGTCGGCGTCGCAGTCCAGGGCCGCTGAACGCACGAACTGAGCGTGGCCGGAGGTGTCGCCCTTGCGCCAGTACTCCTGCCGGCTGCGGGACCAGAAGGTGACGCGTCCCTCGGTGAGGGTGCGTCGGAGGGCCTCACGGTCCATCCAGCCCAGCATCAGCACCTCGGCGCTGTCCCACTGCTGGATCACGGCGGGCAGCAGCCCGGTGGCGTCGAAGCGGGCGGAGTCCAGAGCGGCGTCGACGTTCATCGGCGCACCACCATTCCGGCGTCGGCAAGCTCACGCTTGACGTCGCCAATCGTCAGGTCTCCGCTGTGGAAGACGGAGGCGGCCAGCACGGCGTCGGCTCCCGCCGTGATCGCCGGCGGGAAGTGCTCGAGAAGGCCCGCTCCCCCGGACGCGATCACCGGGACGGTGCTGAGCTCGCGCATGATCGTGATCAGTTCGAGGTCGAAGCCGGCCTTGGTGCCGTCGGCGTCGATGCTGTTCACCAGCAGTTCGCCGGCTCCCAGTTCGATCGCCTGGCGGGCCCAGGCGAGGGCGTCCAGGTCGGTTTCGGTGCGGCCGCCGTGCGTGGTGACCACAAAACCGGAGGGCATGCGCTGGCTGCGTTTGACGTCGAGGGAGAGCACCAGCACCTGGGCGCCGTACCTGTCGGCGATCTCGGAGATCAGCGCCGGTCGCAGGATGGCGGCGCTGTTCACGCCCACCTTGTCTGCGCCGCTGGCCTGCAGCCTGGACACGTCGTCGACGCTGCGGATGCCGCCGCCCACGGTGAGCGGGATGAAGACCTGCTCGGCGGTGGCCCGCACCACGTCATAGGTCGTCGAGCGGTCGTCGACGGTGGCTGTCACGTCGAGGAAGGTGAGTTCGTCCGCGCCCTGCTCGTAGTACCGCTTGGCGAGTTCGACGGGGTCACCGGCATCGCGCAGGTTCTGGAAGTTGACACCCTTGACGACGCGGCCGTTGGCCACGTCGAGGCACGGGATCACTCGAACGGCGAGGCCCATGGTTACAACCGGGCGTTGTGGATCGAGGTGACGAGGATGGCGCGGGCGCCGAGCTCGTAGAGCCGGTCCATCACGCTGTTGGTGTCCAGCCGCGGGATCATCACCCGTACGGCCACCCAGTTCGGGTCGCGCAGTGACGAGATCGTGGGCGACTCGATTCCGGACGCGGCCTGGCAGGCGGCGTCGAGGTTGTCCACGTGCACGTCGTAGTCCACGAGCACGTACTGGCGGGCCACGAGCACGCCCTGCAGGCGACGCAGCAGGGTGTTGATGCCCGCGTGCTCGTTCTCGGAGGTGATGAGCACCGCGGTCGACTCGAGGATGACCGGGCCGAAGATCTGCAGGCCGGCTTTCCGCAGGGTGGAGCCGGTGGAGACGACGTCGGCGACGGCATCCGCCACGCCGAGCTGGACGGCGGATTCGACGGCGCCGTCGAGGGTGACCAGGTCGACGGTGACGCCGTGACCGGCCAGGAAGGTGCCGACCAGGCCGGGGTAACTCGTCGCTACCCTGAGGCCCTCGAGGTCGGTGAGCTCGCTGAAGCGGCCGGCAGGCCCGGCGAAGCGGAAGGTGGAATCACCGAAGTCGAGGCTGGCGATTTCGCCGGCGGTCGAACGGGAGTCCAGCAGCAGGTCACGGCCGGTGATGCCGACGTCCAGCGCGCCGCTACCGACGTAGGTGGCGATGTCCCGGGGACGCAGGTAGAAGAACTCCACGTCGTTGTGCGGGTCGGCCACGACCAGGTCGCGCGGGTCGCGGCGGCCGTTGTAGCCGGCCTCCGACAGCATCTGGGCGGCGGTCTCGGCGAGCGAGCCCTTGTTGGGCACAGCGATTCTCAACATGTCAATCTTTCCAAGGGTGGGTCTTGCCAAAGGCGGGTGGGTTTCGCGAGGTGACGACATCACAGATGTCGGTAGACGTCCTCGGGGGAAAGCCCCTTCGCCACCATCAGGACCTGCAGGTGGTAGATCAGCTGCGATATCTCTTCAGCGGTTTCGGTGTCGCTCTGGTACTCGGCGGCCATCCAGACTTCTGCGGCCTCTTCGACGATCTTCTTGCCGATGGCATGCACCCCGGCGTCGAGTTCACGGACGGTACCGGACCCAATCGGGCGGTCAAGAGCCTTCTGGCTCAGCTCAGCGAACAGGTCGTCGAATGTTTTCACCTCTACAGGTTACCGGTCCGGCACGCTAGTGCGCGTGCGCGTGCAGCTCGGCGGCCGAGCGGAGCCGGGCGATCTGCCCGGCCGGGTCGCCGTTGAAGACGCTGGATCCGGCCACGAAGGTGTTGGCGCCGGCCGCGGCGGCCTGTGCGATGGTGTCCTCGGTGATGCCACCGTCGACCTGCAGCCAGACGTCGAGGCCCCGCTGCCGCACGGCGTCGGCCAGGAGGCTGACCTTGGGCATCGTCGAGGCCATGAAGCTCTGCCCGCCGAAGCCCGGCTCGACCGTCATGACCAGGACCTGGTCGAACTCGTCGAGCAGGTCGAGGTAGGGCTCGACCGGGGTGCCGGGCTTGAGGGCGATGCCGGCCCTGGCGCCGATCGCGCGCAGGCGCCGGGCCAGGGCGACGGCATCCGTGGCCGCTTCGGCGTGGAAGGTCACCGAGTAGGCGCCGGCCTCTGCGTATGCGGGCGCCCAGCGGTCGGGGTCGTCGATCATCAGGTGGATGTCCAACGGGATCGGGGACACCTGCAGGAGGCGTTCCACGACGGGCAGGCCGAGGGTGAGGTTCGGCACGAAGTGGTTGTCCATGACGTCGACGTGGGCGAGGTCGGCGGTGCTGATGCGGCCGAATTCCCTTTCCAGGTTGGCGAAGTCTGCAGCGAGAATGCTCGGGTTGATCCGGGTAACCATGGTTTCACCCTACCGAATCGTCGCCGGCGGGCCGCTCAATGCCGCTGCGCAGTCCGGCTGCTCAGTCCGGCTGCCGCTGCAGCAGGGTGATGAACATCGCGTCGGTGCCGTGCCGGTGCGGCCAGAGCTGCACGCTGCCGGGGTCGCCGGCCAGGTCCAGCGGCTGCACGGCCAGGCCCTGCAACACCGCGGCCGTGTCCATCGGCGCGATCTTGTCGCCCCAGGCCTTGCGGGCGGTCGCCACGATCCCCCGGGTCTCGGCGATGTGCGGCGAGCAGGTGACGTAGGCCAGGATGCCGCCGGGCTTGAGGGCGCCGAGCGCCGCGTGGATCAGGGCGGACTGCAGGTCGGAGAGCTCCGCGACGTCCTTGGGCTGCTTCCGCCAGCGGGCCTCGGGGCGCCGGCGCAGGGCGCCGAGCCCGGTGCAGGGGGCGTCGAGCAGGATCCGGTCGAAGACCTGCGGCTGGTCCTCGCCGACCCAGGTGCCGTCCATCTCCCACACGGGCACGTCGGCGGGAACAGCGGCCAGCGCCGCCCGCACCAACTGTGCCCTGGCCGGGACGACCTCGTTGGCGACGAGGCTGGCGCCGCCGTTCAGGGCCTCCGCGGCGAGCAGGGCAGCCTTGCCGCCGGGTCCGGCGCACAGGTCGAGCCAGCGCTCGCCCTCCACAACCGGGCGGGCGCGGCTGAGGGCGAGGGCGGCGAGCTGGGAGCCCTCGTCCTGCACCCGCAGGCGACCGTTGCTGTCCTTCAGCAGGTGGTGCGGGTCTCCCCCGGCGAGCACGAAGCCCGTGGGCGAGAAGGCGTTGGGGTCACCCAGCTCGGCGGTGTCCCCGGCGAGGCCGGGTAGCGCCACCATGTTGACCCGCGGTGCGGCGTTGTCGGCGGCGAGGAGCTCTTCGAGTTCTGCTTCGCGACCCTCTTGGCGCAGGGACTGCCGGAACGCCCGCACCACCCAGACCGGGTGCGAATACAGGGCCGCGAGGGTGTCGTCCGGCGACGTGGTGTCGGCGAGGATGCGTTCGCGCCACTCGTCGGCGCTGACCCGGGCGATCGCGCGCAGCACACCGTTGGTGAAGCCCGTCGCGGAGCGTGAGCCCACCTGGCGGGCGAGTTCGACGGATTCGTTGACGGCGGCGTGGGTGGCGACGCGGGTGGCCAGCAGTTGGTGCGCGCCGAGCCTGAGCACGTCGAGGATGGCCGGGTCGATGGCCGTGACGGGCCGGCCGGCGGCCTCGGCGATGACCCTGTCGTAGAAGCCCTGCATGCGCAGGGTGCCGTAGGTGAGCTCGGTGGCCAGCGCGGCGTCCGCCGTGTTGAGCGCCGCCCGCTGGATGCGGGTGGGCAGCAACAGGTTCGCGTACGCGTCGGATTCGCGGACGGCCGCGATCACCTCGTAGGCGACCCGGCGGGCGGGCTGCACGACGTAACTTGGACGTGCAGCGCTCGTGCGTGCAGCGTTCGTGTGGGCGGCGTTCGGGCGGGAGTCGCCCCGGCGGTCGCTCATGAGGCGATCACCTCGGATGCTGCCACTCCGCGCCACCAGTCAAGTGCTTTCATTGGGGTTTTTCCTGCCGGTTGTACGGTGATGAGTTCGAGCGGCTCCGTGCCGGTGCCGATCAGAACGCGTTTGTCGTGGAGGGTGATGTGTCCGGGGCTGAGGCCGGGTTGGCCGTGTGCCGGGGCCACGTCGTGGAGTTTGAGTCTGGCGCCGTCGATCTCGGTGAATGCGCCGGGTTCGGGGGTGACGCCGCGGATGATGGCGTGGACCGTCTCACCGGGCAGCGTCCAGTCCACCCGCGCGTCGGCGAGGCTGAGCTTGGGGGCGAGGGTGACCTCGCCGCTCTGTTCGACGGCCCGGATGCTGTCGGCTGCGAGGTCGTCGACGACGCGTCGGAGCAGTTCGGCACCGCTGTGGCTGAGGCTCTCCAGCAGGGTGCCCGCGGTGGCGTGCCGGCCGATGGGGACCCTGAGCTCGGCGAAGACGGCTCCGGCGTCGAGGTCGGCGACGAGCTGGAACACGGCGGCGCCGGTCTCGGCGTCTCCGGCCATGATCGCGCGTTGCACGGGCGCCGCACCGCGCCAGCGGGGCAACAGAGAGAAGTGCAGGTTGATCCAGCCCAGGCGGGGCGCGGAGAGCAGGGGCTCGCGCACCAGGCCGCCGTAGGCCACGATGACGCCGAGGTCGGCGTTCAGGGCGGTGATGGCCGCGGTCGCGTCGGCGTCGAGCCGGTTGGCCTTGATGACGGTCAGGCCGAGGCTTTCAGCGGCAGCGGCCACCGGTGACGGTGTGAGCACGCGTTTGCGACCGAGGGCGGCATCCGGGCGGGTCACCACGGCGGCGATCTCATGGTCGGAGGAGGCCAGGAGGGTCAGGCTGGGCACGGCAACCTGTGGGGTCCCGGCGAAGACGAGTTTCATTTACAGCAGCTCCGGGTCGTCGAATCGTACTTTGAGTGTAGGTGCAGGGCGGAACGCGGCGCCCTTGGGCTTGCGTCGGCCGGCCGCGTTGCGCACGATGGCGGCTTTGAGGGTGCGGGCGACCTCGTCGCCGAGCGGGTAGCCGAACCGCACGATGGCGCGCACGAGCGCGGGCCCGCCGGTCTTCTGGGCGGGGCCGGCGGGGTCGTGGCTGACCGGGCCGAGCACGTCGAGACCGGGCAGCTCGGCCAGCGACTCGATGGCCGTCTCGACCTCCGCGGTGGTTCCGGTGACGGAGGCCACCCGCACCGCCGGCGGGAAGCGTAGCTGGCGGCGGTCGGCGAGTTCGGCGGCGGCGTAGGGACCTGGCTGCCAGGTGTTCAGGGCGTGGGCGAGGGCCCCGCCCACTCCGGCGAGCATCACTGAGGCGCCGGGAGCGGCCAGCGCTGCGGCGTTGGCCCACCAGCGCAGGCAGTCCTCCCCCACCCGCAGCGACTCGCGGGCGAGCATCCGTTCGCCGTCGAGTAGCAGGATGGCGCTGTAGCCGTTGCGGGGTATCGGCTCGGCGCCGCGGGTGGCGATCACCAGGGCGGGCTCGGGCCCGATGGTCTGCACGGTGTGCTCGCCGTCGGCGACGATAACCCGGGAGCCCGGGAAGGCCCGGCCGAGCTCCTCGGCGGTGCGGCCGGTGCCGACGGTGACCACGCGCAGGGTGGTGGCCTCGCAGTGCGAGCAGTGCCAGCCGGCGGCGAGGTGGCCGCACCAGCGGCAGGCGGGTGTGGCGTTGGCATTGGCGAGGGCCAGCGGTCCCTGGCACTGAGTGCATCGGGCGGCTTTTCCGCAGGAGCGGCAGGCCAGCATCGGTGCGTAGCCGGGACTGGCGACCTGCACCAGCACGGGTCCGTTCCGCACGGCCTCCTTCGCGGCGAGCCACGCCGCTGACGGGATGCGGGCGGCCCTGGCCTGTGCGTCGGGTTCGGACTGGAAGGTGGTGGGGATCACCCTGGGGTGGCTGTCACGGGTGGGGTGCACGGCGCGCAACCAACCGATCTCGACCAGTCGTTCGGTCTCCACGCTGCGCGAGTGGCCGATGAAGACCAGCGCGCTGTCGGCGGCCTCCCGGCGGATCAGGGCGGCGTCGCGGGCGTGCACGTAGGGACTGAGCTGTTCGCCGTAGAGCGGGTCGCCGTCGTCCCACAGCACGATCAGCCCGAGGTCGTGCGCGGGGGCATACACCGCGGACCGGTTGCCGAGGATGATCCGCGGCCGGCCCTCGAGGAGGGTGAGGAAACCGCGGTAGCGGTCCGGATTGCTCTGCCTGGCGTCGACGCGGACGACGTCGTCCGCGGGCGCCAGCGTCGTCAGGGCGGCCTGAAGCTGGTCCTGGTCGCGGTAGTCCGGCACCACCAGGATGCTGCTCTTGCCCTGGCGCAGCGCCGATACGGCGAGTTCGGCCATGGTGATCGCCCAGGCACCCACGGTGCTGCCGCCGTC
Source organism: Cryobacterium sp. LW097 (assembly GCF_002205495.2). Classification (GTDB taxonomy): domain Bacteria; phylum Actinomycetota; class Actinomycetes; order Actinomycetales; family Microbacteriaceae; genus Cryobacterium; species Cryobacterium zongtaii. The sequence continues at coordinate 1,959,282 of NZ_CP021992.1, forward strand.
GTCCGGGCCGGGCAGACGCACCAGGCTGGGCACCGCGGCGACGCAGACGCGCAGCCGGTCGGCCACGATGGTGCCGAGTGTTTCCGGCGGGTATTCGGCGAAACCGGGTTCGGCCAGCGGGTCGGCCGGATTCGTGGCCGGCGCATCGGGTGTGGCGTCCCGTGCGGCGAGCCAGGCCTTTTCCACCCGCACGGCGCGGGGCGGCACGGCCAGGCGCACGATGTCGCTCGCGTTGCCGGCCGCCCGGTCGGCCAGGCGCCGGGCGAGCTGCCAGACGGGCTCGGTGAGCACGGGTACGGCGGACACTATCGAGTCGACCGGGCTGAGCTTGCCGCTGTAGCCGGTGTCGGCGCCGCCGATGCCGTCCAGGGTCGCCCCCTCGGTCGGAGCGACCGTCGCCGCGGCCTGCTTAGGGTCGATCAGCTCGATCAGGTAGCCGTCGGCCACTCGGTTCGCCGAGCGCAACGGAACCCGCACCCGCACCCCGGGCTGGGCGAGGTGCGCCAGCTCGTCGGGAATGGCGTAATCAAAGAGATGGTCCAGCTGCGGCAGGGGCGAGTCGATCAGCACCCTCGCGATGAGGCCGGTGCGGGTCATCTGCGGCCTCCAGGCTTCAGAGTCCGGCTGCGCTTCTCAGGTCATCAACCCTGTCGAGTCGTTCCCAGGTGAAGTCGGGCAGTTCGCGGCCGAAGTGGCCGTAGGTCGCGGTCTGGGCGTAGATCGGCCGCAGCAGGTCCAGGTCGTGGATGATCGCGGCGGGTCGAAGGTCGAAGACCTCGCGGATGGCGGCGGTGATGTCCTTGTCCGGCAGGGCGCCGGTGCCGAAGGTTTCCACGTAGAGGCCCACCGGGGAGGCGGTGCCGATGGCGTATGCCACCTGGATCTCGAGTCGCTCGGCCAGTCCGGCGGCGACGGCGTTCTTGGCGACCCAGCGCATGGCGTATGCGGCCGAGCGGTCGACCTTGGACGGGTCCTTACCGCTGAACGCACCGCCACCGTGCCGGCTGGATCCGCCGTAGGTGTCGATGATGATCTTGCGTCCCGTGAGTCCGGCGTCGCCCTGGGGGCCGCCGATCTCGAACCGGCCGGTGGGGTTCACCAGGGTGCGCAGATTGCTCGCGTCGAGGTCGACGCGCTCGAGCACGGGCTTGATGACGAGTTCGGCGATCTCGGCGCGCAGCTGCTCGGTGCGCACTGACGGGGAGTGCTGGGTGGAGAGCACGACGGTTTCGACGGTGCGGGGAACGATACCGTCGTAGCCGATGGTGACCTGGGTCTTGCCGTCGGGCCGGAGGTAACTCAGTTCTCCGGACTTGCGGACCTCGGCGAGGCGTTCGGCCATGCGGTGCGCGATCCAGATCGGGATCGGCATCAGCTCGGGGGTCTCGCGGGTGGCATAACCGAACATGATGCCCTGGTCGCCGGCGCCCTGGCGGTCGTAGTCGTCCAGGCTGTCCTGCTCCCGGCTTTCGTAGGCGTCGTCGACACCCTGGGCGATGTCGGGAGACTGCCCGCCGATGGAGATCTCGACACCGCAGGAGCGGCCGTCGAACCAGACGTCGGAGGAGTCGTAGCCGATGTCGGTGATGCACTTGCGCACGATCGACGGGATCTCGACGTAGCCCGCCGTGGTGACCTCACCGGCCACGTGAACGAGGCCGGTGGTGACGAGAGTCTCCACCGCGACCCGGCTGTGCGGGTCTTCGGTGAGGAGGGCGTCGAGGATGCTGTCGGAGATCTGGTCGCAGATCTTGTCCGGGTGGCCTTCGGTGACCGACTCCGAGGTGAAGAGGCGAAGATCGCTCATCGGGGCTCGTCTCAATTCTTGGATAAATGTGCTGCGGTTGATTGGTGTGCGGGTGCGAGCATGCCTGAACGCTCAGGGCCCGGGTGATGTCGGCCCAGGCGACACCGACTCAAGAGACGGGTGCGTCCGCTCGAATGGCGTCGATGCTGCTGCCCAGGATGCTGTCGAGAATACGGTGGGCCACCGACAATTTCGTTCCGTCGGCCTCCATCACTATATCTCCGGCGCCGTCCAGGACCTCGATTTGATTACGTTCGGTGGCGAACCCCTGCGTCCAACCGACCCTGTTGAGTACCAGGAGGTCGCAGCCCTTGCGGAGGATCTTGGTGCGGCCGAGCTCGCGGCGCGCCGTGTCGTCGGCTTCGGTTTCGGCGGCGAACCCCACGATGACCTGACCGGGGCGCCGGTCCTGCACGAGGCCGACGAGCACGTCGGGGTTGCGCACCAGGTCGAGGGTGACCCGGTCTCCCGCCACATCCTTCTTGATCTTGCCGTCCTGCACCTCCGCGGGCCGGTAGTCCGCGACGGCGGCGGCCATGATGACGATGTCGGCGGCTGCGGCGGCGTCCCGCATCGCCTGCTGCAGTTCCAGGGTGGTGCTGACGCTGTGCACGGAAGCGCCGGTCGGTGCAGCGACCTCTAGGTGCGCGGCGACCAGGGTCACGACGGCTCCCCTGGCCAGGGCCGCTTCGGCCAATGCGACGCCCTGGCGCCCGCTGGACCGGTTGCCGAGGAAGCGTACGGGGTCGAGGGGCTCTCGGGTGCCGCCGGCGCTGATCAGCACGTGCCGGCCGGCCAGGTCCGGAACCTGAACACTCGCGGGCGTGTCCGCGCGGTGGGCGGCGAGGGCGGCGAGGGCGGCGTCCACGATGGCGTCGGGTTCTTCCATCCGGCCCTGCCCGGAATCGGAGCCGGTCAACCGGCCGATGCCCGGCCCGACGATGGTGACGCCCCGACGGCGGAGCGTGGCGATGTTGGCCACCGTGGCGGGGTTGTTCCACATCTCGGTGTGCATCGCGGGGGCGATCACGAGCGGGGCGGTGCTGGCGAGGATGGTGTTGCCCAGCAGGTCGTCGGCCAGGCCGAGGGCAATCTTGGCGATGCTGTTGGCGGTGGCAGGGGCGATCACGATGAGGTCGGCGGACTGGCCGATGGCCACGTGACGCACCTCGGCAACGCCCTCGTAGAGGTCGGTGTGCACGGGGTTGCGGGAGATCGCCTCGAGCGTCGGCTTGCCGACGAACCGCAGTGCAGCCTCCGTGGCGACGACGTGGACGTCGTCCCCGAGCAGCACAAAAGCGCGCACGACGTTGACGGCCTTATAGGCAGCGATGCCGCCGGTTACCCCGACGACTATCGTGCGACCAGTCGACATCCTGCGCGCTTACGTGAGAGCTGCGTCGAGTTATTCGACGATGGGCTTCGAGGTGAGCTTGTCCTCGTTGATTTCGCGCAGTGCCACGGAGAGCGGCTTGTCGTCGACGGTGGAGTCGACGAGCGGTCCGACGTTGTCGAACAGGCTGCCTTCGTGAAGGTCTGCGTAGTAGTCGTTGATCTGGCGGGCGCGCTTGGAGGCGAAGATCACCAGGGCGTACTTGGAATCGACCTTGGTGAGCAGGTCGTCGATGGGCGGGTCAATGATGCCAGTGGGCTTGTTGGGCACGCTGTCACACTCCTTCATGCTGTTCAAGCAAAATGTACGGGCTGCGCGGTCATTTCATTGGTTTCCGTGGTCGGAAACCGGACATTGACCACGTTGATGCGCCTGGTCGACGCGAGGAATTCAAGTACAGCGGGCGCTACGACGGCGCCGATGCCTTGCGAATCTGCATCAAGTCTACGACTTCTTCGGCCGCTTCGGCCACGTCGCTGTTTACGACGCGGTAATCGAACTCGCCCTGGGCGGCCAATTCGAGCTTCGCGGTCTCCAGCCGGCGGGCTTGTTCGGCCGAATCCTCGGTGCCGCGCCCGATCAGGCGGCGCACCAGTTCGTCCCAGGTGGGTGGCAGCAGAAAGACCAGACGGGCCTCCGGCATCGCCCGGCGCACCGAGCGGGCACCCTGGATGTCGATCTCGAGCAGAACGCTGTTGCCGTCGGCGATGGCCGCCTCGACGGGGCCGCGCGGGGTGCCGTAGCGGTAGGCATTGTGCACGGTGGCATATTCCAGGAGTTCGCCGGCCTCGATCATCCGGTCGAACTCGGAGTCGTCGACGAAGAAGTAGCTGACGCCCTCGACCTCGCCGGCACGCGGGGCCCTGGTGGTCGCGGATACCGACAGGTGCACCTCGGGGTGGTGCTCACGAATGTGCGCGGCGACGGTTCCTTTGCCGACCGCGGTCGGTCCGGCGAGGACCACGAGCCTGGAGTCCGGCGCACCCCTGCGGGCGGTGGGCCGGGCGGCGAGGAAGTCGCGCAGCCGGTCGCGCTGGTGCTTGCCGAGGCCGCCCAGGCGCTTGGACGGCGAGATCTCGAGCCGGGTCATGATGCGCTGCATCTTGGTCACCCCGATTGCGGGGATGCTCACGAGAAGCTCGGTCACCCTCAGCCGGCCCTCCACGCCGTTCGGTTCCTTGACGGCGGCGGCGAGCACGTCGAGGGAGGTACGTTCACCGGCCGCGACCTGTGCTTTCACGGCTGCGCGGGCTCGTCGGGCTGCGACGGCGGCGCGGGAGGCCGCGACGCGGTCGACGTCGGGTGGGGTAGGGCGATTATCAGCCACGGGTCGCTCCAGCTTCGGTTGATCGGCGGGTTATCTCATCGGCCACACGGGCGGGACCGGCGGATAAAACGCTGCGCGATTCACTCACGATAACGCCTTGAGCGTATCCGCCAAACAAACCGGCCAGATCGGCGGGATTCGCACCCTGGTGGCCGAAGCCCGGGGCGAGCACCGGGGTGACGACCGGGGCGGCCGGGGCGTGGATGTCGATGCCGAAGTCGGCCAGTGAAACCGTGGCCCCGAGGACCACGCCGATCGACCCGAACGAGCCCGCCGGCACGAGGTCGGCGTTGATGGCGGCAACCTGGTCGAGCACCGACGCCGCCACGGAACGGCCCGCGTGGGCTCCGTCCGCGAGCACGGCCTGCTGCAGGTGGGCGGCCTCCGGATTGGAGGTCGCGGCGAGCAGGAACAGTCCCTTGTGATTGTCCGCGGCGAGGTCAACGGTGCTGTTCAGCGAGCCGACCCCCATGTACGGGTTCACGGTGATGGCGTCGACCTCGAGCGGAGAGCCCTGGCTCAGCCAGGCCTGGCCGTAGGCTTCGACACTGGTGCCCAGGTCGCCGCGTTTGACGTCGGCGATGACCAGGAGGCCCGCCGCCCGCGCGTCGGCGAGCACTCGTTCCAGTGCCAGGTAGCCGGCGGAGCCGAACCGCTCGTAGAACGCCACCTGGGGCTTGACGATGCCCACCCGTCCCGCGGCGGCGGCCACGACAGCCCGGCCGAAGCTTTCGGCCCCTGCGGCGGTGTCCGGCAGGCCCCAGTCGGTCAGCAACCAGGAGTGCGGGTCGATGCCGACGCAGAGCCGGCCGAATCGGGCGAAGGCACCGTGCAGACGTGCACCGAAGGCTTCGGCGCTGGCTACGGGTTCGGCTGGGATCTCTGCGCCGGCTGGAGTCACAGTGCCGCCGCCCGTTTCGCCGCGTACTCCTGCAGGCTGGTGACCTCGAAGCCGGTACGGATCGAGTCGATCGACGCGACGGCGGCGCTCAGCTCCGCGATTGTGGTGAACAGGGGCAGGTCGCCGGCGACGGCGGCGGCGCGGATCTCGTAGCCGTCGGCGCGTGCGGTGCGACCGTTCGGTGTGTTGATCACGATCTGCACCTCCTCGCGCCGGATCAGGTCGACGACGGTGTCCACGGACTCATCGGCCTTTTCGCTGAACTTTGCCACCACTGTGGCCCCGATTCCGTTCCGCTGCAAAACTTCGGCGGTTCCCTCGGTGGCCATGATCGTGTATCCCAGCTGCGAGAGGCGCAGCATCGGCAGGATCACAGCGCGCTTGTCCCGGTCGGAGACCGACACGAAGACCGTTCCGGTGAGCGGGATTCCGCCGTAGGCGGCGAGCTGGCTTTTGGCGAACGCCCGCGGGAAGTCGCGGTCGATACCCATGACCTCTCCGGTGGAACGCATCTCCGGGCCGAGCACCGAGTCGACGATGAGGCCTTCCTTGGTGCGGAACCTGTTGAATGGCAGCACCGCTTCCTTCACGGCGACCGGCGAGTCCATCGGCACTCGGGAACCGTCGATCAGCGGCAGTTGGCCGTTGGCCTTGAGCTCGGCGATGGTGGTGCCGACCATGATCAGCGAGGCGGCCTTGGCCAGCGTGATACCGAGCGCCTTGGCGACGAACGGGACGGTGCGGGACGCGCGCGGGTTGGCTTCGAGCACGTAGAGCACCCCGGCGCCGATGGCGAACTGCACGTTCAGCAGTCCGCGCACGCCGATGCCCTGGGCGATGGCCAGGGTCGCGTCGCGGACCCTGTCGATCTCGGCGCGGCCGAGGGTGACCGGCGGCAGGGTGCAGCTGGAGTCACCGGAGTGCACGCCGGCCTCTTCGATGTGTTCCATCACGCCGCCGATGTAGAGCTCGTGGCCGTCGTAGATGGCGTCGACGTCGATCTCGATGGCGTCGTCGAGGAAGCGGTCCACCAGCAACGGGTGCGACGGGCCGATGATGCCCTGGCCTTGCATGCGTGTGAAGTAGTCGGCCAGGGAGGCACTGTCGTAGATGATCTCCATGCCGCGGCCGCCGAGCACGTAGCTGGGGCGCACGAGCACCGGGTAGCCGATCTCCTCGGCCACGACGACGGCGCCGCTGTAGTCGGTGGCCACCCCGTTGCGGGGCGCGAGCAGGCCGGCGTCGGCGAGGATGCCGCTGAACAGGCCACGTTCCTCGGCCAGGTCGATCGCCGTCGGGGAGGTGCCCAGGATCGGGATGCCTGCGGCTTCCAGTCCCTTGGCCAGGCCCAGCGCGGTCTGGCCGCCGAGCTGCACGACCACGCCGACGAGTTCGCCGCTCTGGCTTTCGGCGTGGATGATCTCCAGCACGTCTTCCAGGGTGAGCGGCTCGAAGTAGAGCCTGTCGCTGGTGTCGTAGTCGGTGGAGACCGTCTCCGGGTTGCAGTTGATCATGATGGTTTCGTAACCGGCCTCGGAGAGGGCGAACGAGGCGTGCACGCAGGAGTAGTCGAACTCGACGCCCTGGCCGATCCGGTTCGGGCCGGACCCGAGGATGACGACCTTCCTGCGGTCGGACGGGACGACCTCGGTCTCCTGGTCGTAGCTCGAGTAGTGGTACGGGGTGAGGGCGGGGAATTCGCCGGCGCAGGTGTCGACGGTCTTGAACACCGGGCGTACGCCGAGGATGTGCCGGACCTTGCGCACATCCGCTTCGCCGAAGCCGCGGAGCTCGCCGATCTGGGCGTCGGAGAAGCCGTGGTCCTTGGCGGTGCGCAAGATCTCGGTGTCGAGGGTGTCCGAGGCGGCGACGGCATCGGCGATCTCGTTGATGAGCACGATCTGGTCGAGGAACCACGGGTCGATCTTGGTGGCTGCGAAGAGCTGCTCGATGGTGGCGCCCTTGCGCAGCGCTTGCTGCACGGTGACGATGCGGCCGTCGGTGGGAACCTCGGCGATTTCGAGGAGCTCCTCGACCGTGCGGGTCTCCGCACCCCAGTGGAAGGAGGAGCCGCGCTTTTCGAGCGAGCGGAGCGCCTTCTGCAGGGCTGAGGCGTAGTTGCGGCCGATGGCCATGGCCTCACCGACCGACTTCATGGTGGTGGTCAGGCGCTGGTCGGCCTTGGGGAATTTCTCGAACGCGAACCTGGGCACCTTGACGACGACGTAGTCCAGGGTGGGTTCGAAGCTGGCCGGGGTCACCTTGGTGATGTCGTTGGGGATCTCGTCGAGGCGGTAGCCGAGGGCCAGCTTCGCGGCGATCTTGGCGATCGGGAATCCGGTGGCCTTGCTGGCCAGTGCCGAGGAGCGGGACACCCGCGGGTTCATCTCGATCACGATGATGCGGCCGTTGGCCGGGTCGATGGCGAACTGGATGTTGCAGCCGCCGGTGTCGACGCCGACGGCGCGGATGATGTCGATGCCGATGTCGCGCAGCTTCTGGTACTCGCGGTCGGTGAGGGTGAGCGCCGGCGCGACGGTGATGGAGTCGCCGGTGTGCACGCCGACGGGGTCGACGTTTTCGATCGAGCAGACGACCACCGTGTTGTCGGCGGTGTCGCGCATCATCTCGAGCTCGTATTCCTTCCAGCCGAGGATGGACTCCTCCAGGAGCACCTCGGTGGTCGGGCTCTGGTGCAGGCCGTCGCCGACGATGCGGCGGAGCTCGGCTTCGGTGTACGCGAAGCCGGAGCCCAGGCCGCCCATGGTGAAGGACGGGCGCACCACGAGTGGGTAGCCGAGGTCCTCGGCGAAGCCGACGGCCTCTTCCACGGTGTGCGCGATGTAGGACTTGGCTACGTCAGCGCCGGCGTCGAGCACCAGCTGCTTGAAGATCTGGCGGTCTTCACCCTTGTTGATCGCTTCGAAGCTGGCGCCGATGAGCTCGACGTTGTACTTGGTGAGGATCCCGCGCTCGTGCAGGGCGATGGCCGCGTTGAGGGCCGTCTGGCCGCCCAGGGTCGGCAGGATCGCATCCGGACGCTCCTTGGCGATGATGGTCTCGAGGATCTCCGGGGTGATCGGCTCGATGTACGTCGCGTCGGCGAAGTCGGGGTCGGTCATGATGGTGGCCGGGTTGGAGTTGACCAGGATGACCCGGACGCCCTCCTCGCGGAGGACCCGGCAGGCCTGGGTGCCCGAGTAGTCGAACTCGCAGGCCTGACCGATGACGATCGGGCCGCTTCCGATGACGAGGACGCTGTTGATATCGTCGCGCTTGGGCATTACTTGGCGTCTCCTGCTCCGGCGGCCGCGTGCGCGACCACCACATCCCTGAACCTGTCGAAAAGATAGTTGGCGTCGTGCGGGCCGGCCGCGGACTCCGGGTGGTACTGCACCGAGAAGGCCGGGATGTCCAGGCACCTGATGCCCTCGACGACCTGGTCGTTGAGGCTGTAGTGGCTGACCTCCACGCGGCCGAATCCGGTGGAGGATTCGCTGATGCCCTCGATGGGCATGTCCACGGCGAAGCCGTGGTTCTGCGAGGTGATCTCGACCCGGCCGGTGGCCTTGTCGAGCACCGGCTGGTTGATGCCGCGGTGGCCGAACGGCAGCTTGTAGGTGCCGAAGCCGAGGGCACGGCCCAGCAGCTGGTTGCCGAAGCAGATGCCGAAGTACGGCACGCCGGCGCGCATCACTTCCTGCAGCAGGGTCACGTGGGCGTCGCTGGCGGCGGGGTCACCGGGGCCGTTCGAGAAGAACAGGGCGGTCGGGTTCAGCGATAGCACGTGCTCCGCGGTGATCGACTGCGGGAGCACCAGGACCTCGAAGCCGCGCTCGGCGAGGTAGTTGAGGGTAGAGGTCTTGACGCCGAGGTCGAGCACGGCGACAGAGCCGATGCGTTCACCCTGCGCCGGAATCGAGTACGGCTCGACGGTGGAGACAGCGTCGGACAGGTTTCGGCCGCGCATGCTGGCCCCGCCGCGGACGAGTTCGAGCTGTTCGCCCTCGGAGAGCTCATAGCCGTCGCCGGAGAAGATGCCGCTGCGCATGGAACCGAGCGAGCGGATGTGCCGGGTGACGGCGCGGGTGTCGATGCCGCTGATGCCCACGACCCCGTTCGACTCGAGGTCGGCGTCGAGGGTGCGCTGGGAACGGAAGTTCGACGGTATTCTGGCGGGCTCGCGCACCACAAAACCGGAGACCCAGATGCGGGAGGATTCCATGTCGTCGTCGTTGGCGCCGGTGTTACCGATGTGCGGCGCGGTCATCAGCACGATCTGGCCGGCGTAGGAGGGGTCGGTGAGAGTCTCCTGGTAGCCGGTCATGCCGGTGGCGAAGACGATCTCGCCGAGGGTCTGGCCGAGGCTGCCGTAGGCGCGTCCCACGTATCGGCTGCCGTCTTCGAGGACGAGTACGGCCGGGGCCGGTGTGGTTGTTGGGTAGCTCACGGGCTACACCTCACTTTCTTCGGTGCCGAATTCTGTATTGCCAGGTTCTGTCGTGCCGGGTTCTGTCGTGCCGGGTTCTGCAGTGATAGATCTGATCGCTTCGGTGATGGCCCGCCGGTCGACGGGGTCGCTGAAACGGAAGTAGCTGTCGACACCGGTGGGGGTGTCGGGGTCCGTGGTGTCAACGCCGACAGAGTTCAGCCGCCAGCCGAGCAGCAGTAGGCCGCCGGGCTCGACCACCCGGTCGATGGCGACGGTGGCGTCGGCGACGAGCTGCACGGCATCCGCCGGGATGAACAGGGCGGGCGAGCCGGCGAGTTCGATCAGCACGCCCTTCTCGGTGACGGTCACGCCGCCGCGGGCACGGAAGCCAAGCCCGGGGATGTTCAGGCGTTCCAACGGTGTGTCGCGGGGGGTGGTGGCGACGTACAGGGCTGCGGCGGAGGCCAGTTCACGGCCGCGATCGGCGGGCTGCGGGTAGCCGGCGGGCAGCGCGGCATCCCGCTTGGTGCGCCGGCGCCAGGAGCGCAACATCAGGGCGAGGACGGCGAGGAGGACCAGCGCCGTGATGATCGTCGCGATCGTGCGGCTACTCATGGGCGCCCCGTACCAACCGACCCCGGGAGGCTTCGATCTGCGCCGTGCTCTGCAGCACGCCGTCGAGCACGGTGGCATAACCGCGGTGGAAGGTGGCCAGCACCTGGCCGGGCAGCGTCATCTGAAGGTAGGGAGAGTTGACGCCCTTACCGATCAGATTCTCACGGCCGAACACCCGGCGGGCGCTCGGGTCGTAGAGGGTGAGTTCGGCGGGGGCGCCGACAGTGAGCTGTTGGCCCTGACCCTGGATGCGCCCGATCCGGGCCGGGGTCGTCGACATCACCCTGACGAGGTCGCTCCAGCCGAGGAACCCGGTCTCCACCACGGCGGCGTGGGCCACCGACAGGGCGGATTCGAGGCCGACCATGCCGTTGGCGGCGGCGTCCCATTCACAGTCCTTGGACTCGACGGGGTGCGGGGCGTGGTCGGTGGCGATGATGTCGATGGTGCCGTCGGCCAGACCCTGGCGCAGGGCTTCGACGTCTTCGCGGCGGCGGAGCGGCGGGTTCACCTTGTAGCGGGCGTCGTAACCGGCCACGAGTTCCTCGGTGAGCAGCAGGTGGTGCGGGGTGACCTCCGCGGTCACATTGATGCCGCGGGCCTTGGCCCAACGCACCACGTCGACGGCACCGGCGGTGGAGAGGTGGCAGACGTGCAGGCGCGAACCCACGTGTTCGGCCAACAGTACGTCGCGGGCGATGATCGATTCCTCGGCGACGGCGGGCCAGCCGGTGAGGCCGAGCTCGCTGGAGAGGGCGCCCTCGTTCATCTGTGCGCCAACCGTGAGGCGCGGTTCCTGGGAGTGCTGGGCGACGACACCGTCGAAGGCCTTGACGTACTCGAGGGCCCGGCGCATCAGGAGCGGGTCGGAGACGCAGAAGCCGTCGTCGGAGAACACTCGCACATTGGCGCGGCTTGCGGCCATGGCGCCGAGTTCGGCGAGGCGTTCACCGGCCAGGCCGACGGTGACGGCACCGATCGGCTGCACGGTCACGTAGCCGGCGCTCTCCCCCAGCGCGAGCACCTGCTCGACGACGCCGGCGGTGTCCTGAACGGGTGAGGTGTTCGCCATGGCGAATACCGTGGTGAACCCTCCGATGGCTGCCGCCTGGCTGCCGGTGAGCACGGTTTCGCTCTGCTCGTAGCCGGGTTCGCGGAGGTGCGTGTGCAGGTCGACCAGGCCGGGCAGTGCGAGGAGCCCGTCGGCGTCGATCACGGTCGCGCCGGCATCCGACAGCTGGGTGCCGGTCGCGGTGATGACACCGTCGGCCAGCAGCAGGTCGGTGGTGGTTCCGTCGCTCAGCTGTGCTCCACGCACAAGGTAGCGTTCGCTCGACATTTCAGTGATCCTCTCGGTCGCCCGATAACAACAGGTACAGCGCGGCCATGCGCACTGATACCCCGTTTGCGACCTGTTCGCGCACGGTGGACCGGTCGGAGTCGGCCGCGGCGGAGGAGATCTCCAGGCCGCGATTCATCGGTCCGGGGTGCATGACAATGCTATGCGACGACAGCCGGGCGAATCGCTCGTCGTCCAGGCCCCAGCGGCGGGAGTACTCGCGGCTGTTCGGGAAGAACGCGGCGTTCATCCGCTCGGCCTGGATGCGCAGCATCATCACCACATCGGGACCGGCGTCGATGGCCGCGTCGAGGTCGTAGCCGATAGCGGCCGGCCAGGCCGACGTGTCGGCGGGCACCAGGGTGGGCGGTGCGATGAAGGTGACGTGTGCGCCGAGGGTGTTCAGCAGCCACAGGTTGGAGCGGGCGACCCTGGAGTGCAGGATGTCGCCGACGATGGTGACGGTGACGCCGTCGAGCCCGCGGCCTCGGGAGGCCCCATCGTGGAGGCGGCGGCGGATGGTGAATGCGTCGAGCAAGGCCTGGGTGGGATGTTCGTGGGTACCGTCGCCGGCGTTGATGATGCCGGCGTCGATCCAGCCGCTGCCGGCCAGCACCTGCGGGGCTCCTGACGCGGGGTGCCGGATGACGACGCCATCAGCGCCCATGGCGGCGAGGGTCTGGGCGGTGTCCTTGAGGCTTTCGCCCTTGGAGACGCTGGAGCCCTTGGCGCTGAAGTTGATCACGTCGGCGCTGAGTCGCTTGGCGGCGGCCTCGAAGGAGATGCGGGTGCGGGTGGAGTCCTCGAAGAAGAGGTTCACCACGGTCTTGCCGCGCAGGGTCGGGAGTTTCTTGACCTCCCGGTTGGCCACATCGGCCATGTCTTCGGCGATGTCGAGCAGGCTGATGGCCTCGTCGCGGCTCAGCGCCTTGGTAGAGAGCAGGTGTCTCATGACTCCATTCCTCCCTCAATGCTGACGAACTCATCGCCGTCGACCTCGGTGACGTGCACGTTGATGCGTTCGTGCGTGGCGCTGGGCAGGTTCTTGCCCACGAAGTCGGCGCGGATCGGCAGCTCGCGGTGGCCGCGGTCCACCAGGACGGCCAGCCGCACGACGCTGGGGCGGCCGTGGTCGCCGAGGGCGTCCAGGGCGGCGCGGATGGTGCGGCCGGAGTAGAGCACGTCGTCGACCAGGACCACGGTGGCACCGTCGATGCTGCCCGGCACCTGGGTGGGCGCGGGGGTACGGGTGCGGGTGTGCGCGAGGTCGTCACGGTACATGGTCACGTCGAGAGAGCCGACGCGCACGGCGGCGGATGCCGGTTCGATGCGCTGGATGATCTCGGCTATCCGCTGGGCGAGGGCCACTCCCCTGGTGGGGATGCCCAGAATGACCAGGTTCTCGCTTCCACGATTGGACTCCAGGATCTCGTGCGAGATCCGAGTCAACGCTCGGGTGATGTCAGCCTGGGTGAGCACGGTGCGCTCCGTCAAACCGACCTCCTTTCCCGTCTCACAGGACGGCTCTTAAAGTAGGTCATTAGTACCTTTAGACCCTAGCATCCCCGTCCCGGAACCTTCTGCAGTGTCGGTGGTAGGTGAGACGATCTCATCATGAGTAACCCCGACCAGGCAGTACCGCCCGCTCCGGATGATGACGACCACTCTCCGGAGTCCGCTCCACCTGGCTCCACCCCCTCCCCTGTCGACCCGACCGCTTTCGGGCCGTACGTCCCCAACCCGGCCCTGGACGAGTTGGTCTGCTCGGAGCTGGCCCGCCGCACTGAGCTGATCGCGGTCGAGGCCCGCGCCATCGCCATCGCGCAGGCCCGGCAGGCCGAGTTCCTCGTCGCTCTGCAGGGCTGGAGTGAGGACCCGCTCGTTTCCTCGCGCCTGCACGGCAACCCGGAGAGCATCCGGCTGGCCGACGTGAACGCGGCCACCCTGACCGAGGACCAAGCCCGCGCGGCCGCCTACAACCGGTGGGACGACCGGGACGTGGCCCGCCGCACGATTGTCAGTGAGACCGCCTGCCTGCTGCGCCTGTCTGAACGCACCGTGGAGCACCTGATGGATCAGTCCCTCTGGCTCCTGGCCGCCCCGGCGACCTTCGAGGCCCTCTCGACCGGAGAGATCAGTTACCGGCACGCCACCGCGCTCGTCGACCAGATGCGCACCCTGCCGATGGAGGACCAGGCGGCGTTCGAAGAGAAGGTGCTGCCCGAGGCCAAGCGCCTGCCGGTGGGCCGGTTCATCGACAAGGCCCGCCGGTTGCGGGAGCGGCTGCACCCGGAGTCGATCGTGACCCGCAGCACGAACGCCCTGACCGAACGGCACAGCCGCTGGGAGGCCGCCCCGGACGGGATGGGCTGGTTGCATTGGTACGGCACCGCCCACGACACCAAGGCCGCCTACGACCGGATCAACACGATGGCCGTGCGGCTCAAGCACCTCGGCGACCCGAGCCCGGCCGACCAAACGGATGACGCCAGCAGCAACGGTGCCGCCTTCGGCATCGCGCAGGACCCGGCCGACGACTCCCCGACCCGCACCCTCGACCAGCTCCGCGCCGACATCACCGCCGCCCTGCTGCTGGACGGAATCACGCCCGACGGGATGGGCGCCGGCATCCGCGGCACCGTCATGGTCACCGTGCCCGTGCCCGTGCTCACCCTGCTGGGGTTGGACGAGGAACCCGCCACCCTCGAGGGCTACGGGCCGATCTCGCCGGAGGTCGCAAGGGAGATCGCCGGGCACGCACCGAGCTTCACCCGGCTGCTGACCCACCCGGAGACCGGGGTGGTGCTCTCGCTGGGCAAAACCCAGCACAAGAACACCAAGGCCATGAAGAAATACCTGCGGGTGCGCGATGAAACCTGCCGGTTCCCGGGCTGCTCCCGACCCGCGGTGACCAGCGACGTCGACCACACCGACCCCTGGGCCGGCGGCGGCAACACCGACTGCGACAACCTCGCCCACCTCTGCGAACCCCACCACCGACTCAAACACCTCAGCCAGTGGCGAGTCACGCAGGAAACCGGCGGGATCCTGCACTGGACCTCACCCGGCAAACGCAGCTACCGCACCGACCCCGCCAACCCGGTCGGACCACCCCGACCCCGACCACCGGTCGTGGGGCCGAAGACCCGGAAGCGGCCCGCCGACGAGACCTACCTGATGCCCCGGCAGCGGCCGAGTCGGAAGCCGACCCCACCGGCACCCGAGAACCCACCGTTCTAAGGCCCACAAGCCCGCGCTCGTTGAAGCGGATGTCTCGATGCGTCGCAGACCTCGCGCAACCACCTCGGGGTGACTACCCTGCCTTGCGACACAACTCCGCGATCTGCGATGCAGCGCGCCCGTGGCGCCAGGAGGTGATCTGATGAGCCCCGCTGACAACGACCGTCCTCAGGACCGGCACGGTGACCCACCCGACGACCAGCGTCCGGTTCCGGCTGACGACCCGGCGAACGATGTACCCGTCGACCCGATGGTGGACGCAGCCGCTGACGTCCCAACCGCCGAGCCTGAACCTGCCGGCACCCACCGTCAGAACCGGCGCGAAGCCACCGGGCATGCATCGACGGCCAGGTCCGAGTCGCGGGAACCCTCGAACGTCGACTCGGAGGTCGGCGCGCCGGCCGGACCCATCAGCTTCGTGCGGCGACGCGAGATCGAGGCCGTGCACGATGAGATCGAGCTCACCACGGGCGACGCGGTCCGCACCCTCGTCGGCGTGAAGAAATATCGTGAGGCCCTGTTCGCGAACTATTTCCGTGCGCGTGCGCCCTTCGTCGTCACCTGGCCGGATAACCTCTACATCCCTGCCGACGCCGACTATCGCACCTATTGGAGTTCACCGGCCCCCGACGATCATCGCTTTCGGTATCGGTGGGCGAACGGCCGCGACGGGCAGCCGGATGGCAGCGACGCGTCGGAGAAGACCGGACGACTGTTCAGCTGGGTGAACGTCTCCGCGATGGACTCCGGTGACATCGGATTCGCCGGAACCGGGGTGACGCTCGTGCCCCGGGCCAGCCTCTCGTCGGTGACGGTCACGGCCTCGGTAGACCTGGTCGCCGAGAGCCGGTGGTGGTTCCTGCCGGCCGGACCGATCGGGTTCGCGGCCTTCTCGTACCGGGGCACCGCGTATGTCGCCGGTTGGGAGATCGACCCGATCACCGGGGCCTGGGAGCTGCTGAGCCCGTTCGGCTCTCGGACCCTCTTTGCTTTCGACGAGAGCGGCAAGGGTGGTTCGGCGATCAGTTCACAACGGCATGCTTTCACCGACCTCTCGGTGACCCTCCAGCTGCGCGGGTCCCGGACCTACGCGATCGGCGTGGCCCTGGAGGCGCAGATCTCGTTGGAGTGCCGCGACAAGTCGGGGACGCCCTATCGGCCCCAGCCCGCCGACGACGTGAAGCTCTGGGCGTCGATCGCCGGTATGGTTCCGAGCATAACCCTGGCCACCTGAACGGCAGGCTAGCTGGTGACGCCCAGGATGGCGTCGGCGAGAGCCTGCGGGTCGCCGATCGGGCCGTCGTACTGAACTCCGTCGATCAGGACGGTGGGCGTGCCCTGGATCGACGCGATCTCAGCGCCGGGGATCGGGCCGGTCAGCGCGGCATCCGTGTTCTGCTGCGACCAGGCGTGATACTGCTCGCCCGTGACGCACTCGGCGATGGACGAGCCGCCGTCGGACAACGCCACGAGTTCATCGTCGCTGAGGCCGGTGGTGCCCTCGGTCGGCTGATTCGCGAACAGCGCGGCCAGGTAGTCGAGGGTGGACTCGGGGTTGATCGAGGCTTCGCAGGTCAGCGCGGCGGACGCCCGCGTGGAGTACTCGCTGCCCTGCGAGGCTTCGTCGAGGAAGGTCAGCGAGTGCAGTCGCAGGGTGATGCTGCCGTCCTCGACCAGGGCAGCCAGGGTGTCTCCGTTGGCGATGTCGAACTGGCCGCAGTACGGGCACATCGGATCGATGTACAGGTCGACCACAGTGCTTCCGGTGCCGACGAGGAGGTAACCCTCGTCGAAATAGGCGGCACCGATCTGACCGGTCGGCCCCGAGGTCGACTCGGATGTCACCGACGAGGTGGCGCCGGTGACAGCGGTGACGAACGCACCCATCGCCGCCGTGAAGAACACGAGCACCACGAGCAGGACCGCCGTGAGGCCGATGCTCGCGTAACCGAGTACGAGCCCGGCGATGGCGAGACCCTTGCCGGCCTCGCCGGTGCGCTTGATCTGGCTGAGCGCGATGTGCCCGGTGATCACGGCTGCGATGTTGCAGCAGAATCCGGTCACCAACGCCACGATCGCGAGGGTGTTCGTGCGCGGCGCAACGGGTCCGGCGTACGGGGTGGTGGGCGCGATGGAGGGCGGAGCCTTGTACGGCGCAGGCGCCGCCGGCTGGTCTCCCGGGTTACCGGCGGGGTACTCGCCAGTGTTTGCGTCGGTGGTCCCGTCGGTGCGTTCCGTCATGTTCTCCCCCTCGTGAATCCGGTCCCGAGCGATGCGCCCGGGACCGGTACTACGTGCTGCTCAAGCCGACGATGCGGTCGGCTTAGGCGGATGGCGCCGTCTGGGCGATGCGCCCGAGAAGTCCATTGACGAACCCGGCCGAGTCATCGGTCGAGAGCACCTTGGCGGCCTCGACGGCCTCGTCGATCGCGACGGCGTGCGGCACGGCGTCGTTGTACAGGATCTCCCAAATGCCGATGCGCAGGATGGCCCGGTCGATCGTGGGCATCCGCGAGAGCGTCCAGCCCTGCGAGTACGTCTCGATCAATTCGTCGATCTCCTCGCGGTGGTCGACGACGCCGTCCACGATGTCCCGGGCGTAGAGCCAGGACACCATGCGGGCCGGTTCGTTGGCGGCGCGCTCGGCCTCCATGGCCAGCGACTGCGGGATCGTGGTCTGACGGATGTCGGCGGCGTACAGGATATCGATGGCGCGCTTGCGCGCCTTGGTGCGGGCGCTCACTAGTTGACGCGGCCGAGGTAGTCACCGTTGCGGGTGTCAACCTTGACCTTGGTGCCCTGCTCGAGGAACAGCGGCACCTGGATCTGGTAGCCGGTCTCGACGGTCGCGGGCTTGGTGCCGCCGGTGGAGCGGTCGCCCTGCAGGCCCGGCTCGGTGTAGGTGATTTCAAGCACGACGGATGCCGGCAGTTCGACGTAGAGCGGGTTGCCGTCGTGCAGAGCGACGGTCACGGCCTGGTTCTCGAGCATGAAGTTGGCGGCATCGCCCACGACGGCGGCGGATACCGTGAGCTGGTCGTAGTCCGAGACGTCCATGAAGACGTACGATTCGCCATCCGCGTAAAGGTACTGGAAGTCGCGACGGTCGACGTTCTCGGTCTCGATCTTGGCGCCGGCGTTGAAGGTGCGGTCGACGGTCTTGCCCGTGACGACGTTCTTCAGCTTGGTGCGCACGAACGCGCCACCCTTGCCGGGCTTGACGTGCTGAAATTCGATGACGGCCCACAGCTGCTTGTCGATGTTGAGGACGACGCCATTTCTAATGTCGGCGGTAGATGCCATGAAGAGGTGTTCCGTTCGATTCAATTGGGAAGGTGCGCGACCAAAGGTCTCAGACGAGTGTAGCCGACACGCCGCGGCGGATCGATTCCGTGCGCCCAGGCGCTCGGGAGGAGGTCAGCCCAGGCGCACGATGTGGTCGAGGGCCAGGCGGTAGGAGTCGAAGCCGAATCCGGCGATGACTCCGGTGGCCACGGCGCTGACGACACTGGTGTGGCGGAAGGTCTCGCGGGCGTGCGGGTTGGAGATGTGGACCTCTACGAGCGGGATACCGGCCTTGGTGACGAGGGCCGCGGCGTCGCGCAGCGCGTAGCTGTAGTGCGTGAACGCGGCCGGGTTGAGCACCACCGGAGTTGTCGTGTCCACGGCTTCGTAGAGCCAGTGGATGAGCTCGGCCTCGTCGTCGGTCTGACGCACATCAACGGTGACGTCCTCCGGTGCGGAATCGGTGAGAAGCGTCCATAAGTCGTCGAGGTCGGCTGAGCCGTAGACGTCAGGCTCCCGGCTGCCGAGGCGTCCGAGATTCGGGCCGTTCAAAACGAGGACTGTGCGCATGGACCCAGCCTAGGCCCGGCCGGGTCGAGAGCTAGGACAGCTGTTTGGCCATCCGGTAGTTGGTCATCCGCACACCTCGGCTGACTGGATGCTGCTTCGCCTCGACGACGAATCCGTGCTGCTCGAAGAAGGGACGGGCGGTGATGCTCGCGTTAGTCCACAACGTGGCCGCGTTCAGCGATTTCGCTCTGCGTTCGATCGCACCCAGCAGGGCACTCGCAACGCCTCGTCGGCCGAACCGAGGTGACACGAACATCATGTCGATGTATCCGTCAGCGTTGACGTCCGAGAACCCGGCCACGTCTCCTTCGACTACCGCAACCACCGTTCCTCGCCCGGCCCTGGCAAGGTTCCATTCTTCGACATCGCGCTCCCCGGGCGCGGACCATGCGGCAATCTGTTCGGGCGAGTAATGCTGGGACACCGTTGTTGTCACGGCGTCCAGAAAGACGGCGAGAGTGCTCGGCGCGTCTTCAGGGGCGTAAGCGCGAACCGTCACGGATTCACCGGGGATAGTCATCGACCCATCCGCCCGGTCGGGCGACGCAGTTCGCTCACGGTTCGATCGCCAAAAACGTAACCGACCACGATGAACACCCCCAGAGATGCTGCTCCGGCGGCGCCCAGGAGGAGGACTTTGCCACCGAAATCAGACGGAACCCCGATGAATGCCACCGCCGTCCACCCGACCATGAAACTCGCGAGCCCCGCGCCGAGCAGCCGGACGTAGCCGAGAGACGCGCGGTGTCCCCGAACGGGTGCGTGGCCGAGACGCCGAAAGGTTCGTTGTAACGCCCGATATGCAGTGAACCAGCCGGCAAAGTTGGCGAGAGTGACGCCCGCCGCGATACCGATCACGGTGAGAGTCGGCGGCAGTATCAGCGCGGATGCGGCGGCCCCCGCCGCAGAGAGCACCGCGATGACGAGCTGAGTGAGGAACGGGCCGCGGGCGTCCTGTAGAGCGAAGGAGGTTCGGTTGAGCACGTAGGCCTGGCTGAAGCCGACGAGCCCGATCGAGAGGACCTGCAGCACCTGTCCGATGCTCGGGTTGCCGAACAGCACCGTGGTGATGAGCGGTCCCAGCGCGGCGAACGCGGCGCTCGCGGCGATCGCGACATAGGCGACAGGCTTCGTGGCCAGGTTCGAGAGTGACTCGGTCGCAGTGAAGTCGTGGCGGGCGGCATACCCGCTCATCCGGGTGTACAGAGCGGTGGTCAGGGACACCGTGACGATTCCATGCGGCAGCAGCATCAGGAGGTATGCGAGTGACAGCGAGTTCAGGCTCGGCCCATCGATGCCCAGTCGATGCAGCGTCTCGCCGGCGTTGTTGGCGACGTTGGCGGTGACCAGGTAGGTGACCTGGGCGGCAACCACGCCCAGGAGCGTCCAGCCGGCCACGGCCGACATCTCCCCCAGACCGCTGACGCCCCAGCGCAGGCGCAGCCGAAACCCCATGGTGCGAAGGGGGACCGCGAGAAGAAGGCTCTGGACGGCGATGGCAAGGGTGGCGGAACCGCTGAGGACCGCGATCATCGATGGACTCCACGTGCCGACGTCCCCCAATCCGGACGGCAGAACGAGGAGGAACACCAGGATCCCCCCGATCCCCACTAGGTTCGAGATCGCGGGCGCCCAGGCCGGGGCACCGAATACTCCCCGCGCGTTGAGGACCTGCGACAGAACGGCGAAGGCGATAAGGAAGAAGATCTGAGGCAGGCACCAGTACGCCATCGACGTTGCCAGTCCTCGCCATTCCGGCGACCAGGTCGTCGCGTAAAGCCAGACGATGCCCGGGGCGCACAGGGTAAGGACGACCGTGGCCACGGCTGAACCGACCAGAACAATGGTCAGGAGCCGGTCGGTATTGTCCTGCCCGACCGAGCCGGCGTTCAGGTTCCGGACGATCTGCGGAACGAGCACGGCGCCGAGCACTCCCCCGGCGATCAGGGCGAACAGATAGGTGGGAGCCCAGTTCGCGATCTCGAAGGTCTGCCCGCCGACGCCGGCGCTGGTTCCGCCGATGGCAGCCACCAGGAAAATTGCCTTCACAAAACCCAGCACTCGCGACACCAGCGTGGCGGTCATCATCGATCCGACCGAGCCCCGCACGCTCACACGCACGCACCGCGCAGTGCGAACTGACACCCAGCCGATCCAGAATCCCCCATTTGCCAAGACTCCCACAGGTCAGGCAACATTTCCCCGCTGTCTGGGGCACCTGACCAGGTTGGGCTCATACACGGCGCAGACGTGGACCCGATGGCTGTTCCCCCGCCACCGGGCCCACGTCTATTCGGTTGGCGCGGACCTCGGCGATCGCATCCTGACTGCCGTGCTGGCACGCGAGCACCTTCCGTATTCGGAAATCTCCTTCGAGACCCGCACCGGACGTCCTAGTCCGCCACAGCCTTCCGCGCCGCGGCCACCTCGGAGCCCTGGCGCTCGATGAAGACGATGAAGACGCGGTACAGCACGAGGCCGAGGGCAGCGACTCCCGTGAGGATCAACAACACCGATCCGTAGGAGGAGGCCTGGGCGCCGTCGGTGATGCCGCCCAACAGGTTGGGCTGCAGCTTCATCAGCGTTGCGGTGTAGGCGATGCCGACCGGAACGGCAATGTTGATGGTGAGGTTGTAGAAGCCAATGGCGATACCGGAGTTTGCGACCGGCACACGCTCAATGGCAGTCGACACGAGCGGGCCGTACATCAGCGCAAAGGCCATCGGGAACAGGCTCATCGAGATCACGAAGATCCAGACTCCCTTATCCACCAGCAGGGCCGGGATCAGCAGTGACACGACGATCGCGACGAGCGCGATGGTGATGGCTTGCTTTGAGGAGAGGTACTTGGCGATCTTGCCGGTAAGAGTGCCCACAATCACGGCGGCGACGTAGCCGGGGATCAGCAGCAGGGCGACTTCGCCGAGGTTGTAGCCGTAGACGTCGGAGATCAGGAACGAGAACAGGAAGGTGTAGCCCAGCTGTACGGAGTAGGTGATGAACACCACGATGATCATGAGTGAGTACTGAGCGTTGGCGAAGAATGCGCTGGTGATCACGGCGTTGTCGTGGGTACGGATGTGCCAGATGAAGAGAGCCAGCCCGGCAACAACCGGCAACAGGTACCACAGGTTGAAGTTCTGCATGAACATGATCAGGCCGGTGGCGAAGACCGCGATCAGGAACAGGCCGAATACGTCCACATGGCCGCCGCCCGTCGCCTCCTTGGGCACCGTGCGCAACACGACAGGGATGGCAAGCAGCGAAAGCAGTGCGACCAGGAAGAAGGCAGCCCAGCCGATGTAGGTGGCGATGAAGCCACTTCCAACGGTGCCGATCAGCAGCGACAACTGGAAGGCCGCGGTGCTGAAGCCCAGATACTTCTTCTGCTCGTCGCCCCTGAAGTGCTTGGTCACGTAGATCACGTAGAGCGTCTCGGCGGCCGCCAGGCCGGCGCTCTGAATCAGCCGACCGACCAGGATCATCGAGAAGTTGCCCTGGAAGACGAAGCCGACGAGCGACCCGACGGTCATCAAGATGATCGCGAAGATGATGAGTTTGCGGATGCTGATCGAGTCGGCCAGCGCGGCGTAGACCACGGCGCCGATACCGATCAGGATGCCGGCCAGAGTGGCCTGCAGGCTGACGGTGGTGACCGGAAGGTTGAGACTATCCGCCAACGCCGGCGACATGAATTTGAAGCCGTTGTCTAGCACCAGCGAGAACACGAAGAGGATCAGCAGGATGGGGATGGCCCGGCTCGGCTTGATGGCCTGGGTGAGAACGGAGGGGCGGGTTGCGGTGCTCATCAGGCGAGTTCCAGCGCGATCTCGATCATGGAGGTGAAGGCGGTCTGCCGTTCCTCCGGGGTGGTCTTGGCGTGAGTGAGGATGTGGTCGCTGACGGTGAAGATGCCCAACGCATCGACGCCCGCGGCCGCGGCGTTGGCGAACAGACCCGCCGACTCCATCTCAACGGCCAGAATGCCCATCTTCATCCACTTGCCCATGGCGTCGGAGTCCGCGCCGTAGAACACGTCGGATGAAAGAACGTTGCCAACGTGGGTGCGTTGGCCGCGCTCGTCGGCGGCCCGCTTGGCCTGCTCCAGCAGCCTGTACGACGACAGTGGTGCCCACTGACCGGGCAGGTTGAACTGGTGCAGGTAGTTGGAGTCGGTCGAGGCGCCCTGCGCGATGACCACGTCGTAGAGCTCCATGCCTTCCTGCATGGCGCCGCAGCTACCCACCCGGATCAGGTTAGTGACGCCGAAGTGGTGGATCAGCTCGTAGCTGTAGAGCGAGATTGAGGGAATGCCCATTCCCGTGCCCATGACGGACACGGGGCGCCCGCGGTAGGTGCCGGTGAAACCCAGCATGTTGCGAACCTCGTTGAAACAACGGATGTCGTCGAGGTAGGTCTCGGCGATGAACTTGGCTCGCAGCGGGTCGCCGGGAAGCAGGATCGTCTCGGCAATGTCCACCCCCTTCGGATCGATGTGGGGCGTGCTGGTCGTGGTGGGTGTACTCATGGGGACTCCATTGTCTAGATTGCAGTGCTTGCAGTATGAGGTTATACCTCTGCGGGCACATGTCGAACGTGATAGCGTCGGGCACACAAGGAGGTCTCGTGACGACCAGTCTGGAATCCCACACGTTCCTGCAGCAGCAGCTCCAGCTCGCCGTCGGCCAGCCCATTCGAGTTGCGGTCTACACGCGGCTGGCTGAAGGCATCCGCTCTGGCGTGTTCAGGCTCGGCGAGATGCTGCCACGGGAAATCGAACTCTCGGCAACGCTCGGGGTGAGCCGCACTCCGGTGCGCGAGGCGCTGATGCTCCTCGAGGAAGACGGGTTGCTGGTCACCCGGCGCGGTGTCGGGCGGTTCGTCACCGAGTCCATCCCGCACGGCGGACTCGAGCAGCTACGGCCGTTCGAGATCGCCCTCGCCGACCCGAACATGACGATTACCGTGCAGCCGGTGCGCTTCGAGCTCGAAGGGGCTACCGACTTCGTGTCCCACCGGCTCGCGCTCGACCCGGCTGCGAACGCCTGGATCCGCGAGAGCGTCTTGCTGCACGATGGGCGTCCCGTTGCAACGGTTCAGGAACATCTCCCCGCTGGGCGCTACCTCAGTGATGTGAGCGCGCGGATCGCCTCCGAACTCGCGGAGCTCGCCGCTCAACCACGAACCCTTCTCGCCTCCATGCAGGCCAACGGTCACGTCTTCACCAACGGTGTGTGCCAGATCGTCGCCACCGACGCCGGCCCCACGCGGGCGAAGCTGCTGAACATCGATCCGTCAGCGGCGGTCCTCATCCTCACCCAGACTGCCGACCACAGCGGAGTGCCGCTGTACGCCGCCAAGTGTGTCATCGCGCCTGGCCACGGGTCGCTGTCGGTCATGCAGCACAACCCGAACTGACCCGTCAACCACGTCCAGGATCCGAGGGCACGCATGCGATCAAGCGAACCGATACCGGGCGAGCCGTGGCCACACGACATGGTCATCACCGTCGACGATCAACCTGGTTCGCTTCTGGAACTGCTCTGGGTCAGAGAGGCACACCAGCTGCAGCCTGGCGGGGATGATCTCCCGCCGCTGCTGTCGGAAACGCCCCCGGTGGTTCGCGATTCCGCGGTCGATGCCGAAACTCGCGCGGCCTGGGCGGAGGCCTGGCCACGCGTCTGGGACGCCGCCGCAGCGCATGCGGGTGAGGAAAGGGACCCGGGGGTGTTCGAGGAGATTCAGCGCACCGTCGTCGGATCGACCGAGCGGGCCGACCTTCTCCACCGCATCGTCGGCCCGAACTGGCGCGACCTTTTTGGCGATACGGCATTCAACAGCGCGTCGTACCGAACGTGGTCGGACGCGGCCGCACACACCCAGCTAATGGCATTGCCGGCCAAACTTGAGGACAGCCCCGAGCGGCGCAGCCTCCCCGGGCTCATCCGCGCCTGGCAGGCGGGCCTGACGAAGATCGTCAGCATCCCCTGCCGGGGCGAGTTCACGCGAACAGTCGGCCGGACCGGCCTTCTCCTGACCAACACGACCAGAGAGGACAGTGACGGTTACCAGCGGGCACTGCGCACCTTCGTCTGACCCCCGGCACTCCGACGTCGCCGACTTTGATCCCTACCCGGTGAACGAATCCATCAACTCCGAGCGGATGATGAAGCGCACGCCGCGTGGAGCCTCGGCCGAGAAGCCACCGCCGCGACCCTTGACGGTGTCGATGAGCAGGGCGGTGTGACTCCAGTACTCGAACTGTTCGGCGGAGATCCAGAAGTCGATCACCTGTTCGGGCTCTCCCGCCGGCGCGATGTCGAGCCGGCCGAGCAGCACGTCTTGGTCGGAGGTGATGAACTCCCCCGCCGGAAAGCACATCGGCGAACTGCCGTCGCAGCAGCCGCCGGACTGATGGAACATCAGCGGCCCGTGCTCCTCCCAGAGGCTTCGCAACAGGTCGACGGTGGCCTGCGCCAGCGCCACCCTGGACCGGGTCTCCCCCGGGATGGTGATGGACGCTTCGACCGCGGGCGCGACGGGCGCATCCGGGACTGGCGTGATGAGGTCGGTCATGGGTTCCTCCAACTGCGGGTGGAGCGCTACGGGCGTTTGTGGGGGGGCGGTGCCGGCCGGGGCAGTTTTCGGGTAACCGCCCCGACCGGCACCTCCTGTTCGCGGTTAGAAGAAGCCCAACGCGTCTTCGGAGTACGACACCAGCAGGTTCTTGGTCTGCTGGTAGTGGCCGAGCGCCAGCTTGTTGTTCTCCCGGCCGATACCCGAGCTCTTGTAGCCGCCGAAAGCGGCTCCAGCCGGGTAGTTGTGGTAGTTGTTCACCCACACGCGCCCGGCGTGCAGGTCCCGCCCCGCGCGGTAGGCCGTGGTGCCGTTCCGCGACCACACCCCGGCCCCGAGGCCGTACAGGGTGTCGTTGGCGATCGAGATGGCGTCGTCGTAGTCGTCGAAGCTGGTCACCGCCACGACGGGTCCGAAGATCTCCTCCTGGAAGATGCGCATCTTGTTCTGGCCCTCGAAGATGGTCGGCTGCACGTAGTAGCCGCCGCTGAGGTCCCCGCCGAGGTCGGCCTGCTCGCCGCCGAGCAGGAGCTTGGCGCCCTCCTTCTTCCCGATATCGATGTACGAGAGGATCTTCTCGAGCTGGTCATTGCTGGCCTGGGCGCCCACCTGGGTGTCGGTGTCGAGCGGGTTGCCCTGCTTGGCCAGCTTGGTGCGCTCGATGGCGCCGCCGAGGAAGCTGTCGTAGATGGGCTTGTGCAACAGCGCGCGGCTGGGGCAGGTGCACACCTCGCCCTGGTTGAAGGCGAACAGCACAAAACCTTCCTGTGCCTTGTCGTAGTAGCTGTCGTCCTTCTGCGCCACATCGTCAAAGAAGATGTTGGCGCTCTTGCCGCCCAGCTCAACGGTGGACGGGATGATGTTGGCGCTGGCGTACTGCAGGATCAGCCGTCCCGTCGTGGTCTCGCCGGTGAACGCGATCTTGCGGATACGGTTCGAGGATGCGAGCGGCTTGCCCGCTTCGATGCCGAAGCCGTTGACGATGTTGAGCACCCCAGGAGGCAGGATGTCGCCGATCAGTTCGATCAGCACCAGGATCGATGCGGGGGTCTGCTCCGCGGGCTTGAGCACGACCGCGTTCCCAGCAGCGAGAGCCGGTGCCAGCTTCCACACCGCCATCAGGATCGGGAAGTTCCACGGGATGATCTGGCCGACCACGCCCAGCGGTTCGTGGAACTGGTACGACATGGTGTCGTTGTCGAGCTCGGCGTGGTCGCCGTCCTGGGCGCGGATGGCGGAGGCGAAGTACCTGAAGTGGTCGGCAGCCAGTGGCAGGTCGGCGTTCAGCGGCTCCCGGATGGGCTTGCCGTTGTCCCAAGTCTCGGCAACCGCGAGCAGTTCGCGGTTCGCGTCGATGACATCCGCGATCTTGTTGAGCACGGCGGCGCGGTGGGTGGCCGTGGTCTTGCCCCAGGCCGGTGCGGCCTTGTGGGCGGCGTCGAGGGCCAGGTCGATGTCTTCGTGGGTACTGCGGGCGACCTCGGTGAACGGTTTGCCGTTGACCGGGGAGATGTCTTCGAAGTATTGGCCCTTCACCGGCGGCACCCATTCGCCTCCGATCCAGTTCTCGTAGCGGGGCTTGAAGGTGACTTTCGCATCCGGTGTGCCTGGGGCGGCGTAAACGGTCATTTCACTCCTTGTTCGACGGCTCTGTCGATGGAGTCCGCGTTCTCGCGGTCCATGGGGTGAGCCTAGGAACACGGAGGTTGCGAAACATTGCGGTGGCCTCCCGGCCCGGTGGCCCGACCGAGGTCATCCTCCGGTATTCCCCGGTCAGTCTCTGGGTGGATGCCCGGCCGGACCGGCTTGCCTAGCGTGGACGACATGGAAACCCTGGAAAGTACTCGCGTCGTCGAGCCGCCGCCCGCGCGCAGCGGCTGGTGGCACGCCGATACCCGGTCGTCGGCGGTGCGGGCGACGGTCGTGGCGGTCGGCGGAGCGGTGCTGATCGGCGGGCTGACCAGTGTCGCCCAGCAGTACCTGCCGCCCTGGGTCAATTCGCTGGGCAACTCCGCCGGCGGCTGGACGATGTTCGCCTTCCTGATCGTCTGGCTCGGCCGTGCCCGGCCGTTGCTTGCGGGAGTCCTCGGCATCGTGGTCTTCCAGCTTCTCGTCGAGTCCTACAGCGTCGTATCCGAGTGGCGAGGGTTCGATGACGGCGATCCGTTCACCTCGATCTGGACCTTGGTGGGCGTCGTCACCGGACCGCTGCTGGGCGTTGCCGCCGGCCTCGCACGCTACGCCCCTCCACTGTGGGGTGCGCTGGCGGTCACGCCGCTGAGCGCTGTTCTGCTGGGCGAGGGCATCTGGGCACTCAACACCATCACAGACACCACCAGCCCGGTCTATTGGACGCTCGAGATCGTGCTGTCAGCAATCTTTCTGCTCGCGGCCGTCCTGCACCGCCGGCTCGCGCCTCGCTCCATCTCGTTGGTGGTCAGCGTGTGGCTGGTGGGGACTCTCGCCTTCGTGTATGTACTCGTCTTCGTCCTGAATTGAACCCGGGCTCGTCGGCTACGCGCTGAGCTCGGCCTCGATGCGGGCGAGGCTCGCCACCACTGCGGCTCGCTGTGGTGACCGGGCGGGCAGCAGCTGAAGGCAGGCCCGCCATACCTCGGAGTCCCAGGCGGCCTCCTCGGTGCGGGCGTAGTCGAGCAGCACCTCCACCGAGGCATCGCTGAGCAGCGTCTGGCGCAGGCGCTGGCTCACCTCTGCGCGGATCTCTGTGACGCCGGGCGCTGCGGAGCCAGGCAGCACGGTGCCGCGATAGGCGGCGAGGGCCATTCGGTGGGCACCGCGGCCGAGGAGGCGCAGGACCCGGCCCGCATCCGTGTCGACGCCGGTCTCCAGACGGTATGGGCGGGAGCCGATCCGCAGCTGCGGATGGCTGACCGCCAGCGCCCGGCGCAGCCGCACCATCTCGGCTCGGAGGTTCTCGACGGCGTGCGGTTGCTCGTCGCTGAGGAGGCTTGCGAGCCTGTCGGCGGACAGGCCCTGCCGGTGCCAGGCGAGCAGGAGCAGGATCTCGGCGTGCCGGGGACTGAGGCCGACGCTGTGCCGATCAGTGCTGTGCCGATCAGTGCTGGGAGCCCCGTGCAGGGCGCCGTGTTCGGTACCCAGAACGGTCAGCAGAATGCCGGGGGCGGTAAAGCCCGAAGGCCGCGCCGGTGCCGGCCGTGGGGCGCTGAGGCTCTGGATGCGCAACTCCGCCTCGAGCGCCGCGACGGCGGCCTCCACAAGCGGCAGGGTCTGCGGGGCAACGGCGGCGTCTCCCCCAGTGATATCGATGACGCCGAGCACCGCACCGGTGACCGGGTCGTGGATGGGCACTGCGGTGCAGCTGAACGGGTGGGCGAGCTGACTGAAGTGTTCGGCGCGCTGGATCTGGATGCCGTGGTTCAGAGCCAGGGCGGTGCCGGGTGCGCTGGTGCCGACCCGGGCCTCAGACCAGTCGGCGCCGACGACGAAGTGCATGTCCTCGGCACGGGTGCGCACCGAGCTGTCACCGTCGATCCAGAGCAGCCGGCCGGTCTCATCGGCCACCGCCACGATCAGCCCGAATTCGGCGGCGTGCCGCACCAACAGGGTGTTGATCACCGGCAGCACCCCGGCCAGCGGATTGCGGGCCCTCAGCCGGTTGAGCTCGTCGGCGGCGAGAGTTGGTGCCGCCTGCGCCGTCAGCGGGTCCAGGCGGAGTGACAGAGACCGTTGCCAGGATTCCCGCACGAGTCGGCGCACGCCGGCCTGCACCGCACCGGAGCGCAGATCGGTGCGGTCCCCGATGGCGGCCTCATGCAGTCTTTCCTGCCGGGAAAACGTCCCCACAGGTGAATCGGTAGGAGTTATCGTCCACGGACTGCTCACAACACCTCCGATCAACGCTGGTCGTAGGCGACCTGCGCAGAGCGGCCGGTCGGGTGCTTCATTCTAGGCACAGACCGCGAAAAAGGGGTGTCAGGAGCCGATCTCCTGGTACGCCGCGAAGAGCAGCGACGCATCCGGGCCCTCGAGCACCGTGGGCTTGCCGATGTCGTCGAGCACGATGAAGCGCAACATTCCGCTGCGGGTCTTCTTGTCCCGCTGCATGGTGGCCAGCAGGGTGGACCAGCGGCCTACCGGGTAGGTCGTCGGCAGGGTGAGCGACTCCAGGATCCGGCGGTGCCGGTCGACGGCCTCGTCGGAGAGCCGCCCGCTGAGCCTGGCAAGTTCGGCGGCGAACATCATGCCGACGGCGACAGCTGCGCCGTGGCGCCAGCCGTAGCGTTCGGCGTGCTCGACGGCGTGGCCGAGAGTGTGCCCGTAGTTGAGGATTTCGCGGAGGCCCGCCTCCTTGAAATCCGCGCCGACGACGCGGGCCTTCATGGCGATGGAGAGCTCGAGCACCCGGCGGAACTCTGGCGTGATCGGGTCGGTGACCCGGGTGACATCCGCTTCGACGATGTCGAGGATCTCCGGGATCTGGATGAACCCGGCCTTCACGATCTCGGCGAAGCCGGCCAGGATCTCGTTGCGGGGCAGGTCGGCGAGGATGTCGAGGTCGCAGACCACGGCGGCCGGCGCGTAGAAGGTGCCGACGAGGTTCTTGCCCTCCGCGGTGTTGATGCCATTCTTACCGCCGACGGCGGCGTCGACCATACCGAGCACGCTGGTGGGAATCTGCACCAGCTTGACGCCGCGCAGCCAGGTGGCGGCCACGAAGCCGGCCAGGTCGGTCACGGCGCCGCCGCCGAATCCGATCACGGCGTCGGTGCGGGTGAAGTCGGCCTGACCCATCACCTGCCAGCAGAACGCGGCGACCTCAACCCGTTTGGCGGGCTCGGCGTCGGGGACCTCGGCGATGAGGACCTCGTACCGGTCCAGCAGGCTCTCCCGCAGCGCCACGGCGCGGGCGCCGAGGTGCGAGGTGTGCACAATGAGTACCTTCTTCACGGTGTCGCCGAGCTGCTCGGCAACATCGGCCACGATGCCCCGCCCGATGAGGACCGGGTAGCTGTCGACACCGCTGACGGTGATGGTGGTGGTGCCGGTCTCTTCGGGCTGCATGTCGGTCACGATTGTTCTCTTACCCATTTCACGATGTCGGCGGCGATGGCGTCGACCGGCCTGGTCGACGTGTCGAAGTGGATGCTGGCCAGCGCGTCGTACAGCGGGCGGCGCTCGTCGTAGATGCGCTGCCAGGCGTCCGGCCCGTCGGCCAAAAGCGGACGTTTGGCGTTCCTGGTGCGGTTGCGCACAGCCTCGGCGGTAGTGCTCAGGGAGATCACCGTGGCGCGCCGCAGGTCCGCCCGGGTGGCCGGGTCGAGCACCGCTCCCCCACCGAGCGACACGACGGCCCGCTTCTGACGTAGCGCGTCGGCGACGGCCGCGCGTTCGAGGTCCCGGAAGTGGCTCTCGCCGTGAGTGGCGAAGATCTCGGTGATCGGGCCGTGTTCGGTGACGATGAGTTTGTCGGTGTCCAGGAACGGCACCCGCAGGGTGCGCGCGACCCGGCGACCGATCTTGGACTTGCCCGACGCCATCGGCCCGATGAACACCAACGGGTACAGCGGCACATCCGCGTCGCGGTGCGGCTCCGCGCCCTCCGGCGACGCCTCGTCGCGCCGGTCGGGCGCCGGTCCGGGTGCGGCCGGCCAGCCGTCGGCGGGACGAGAGGCGTCCGGGCTCAGGAACAGCACGCTAGAGCGTGGCGTCGCTGGACGCCCCGGTGCGCAGGTTGGCCGGAATGTTGGCGAGGTAGGAGTCCAGGTTGCGCTTGGTTTCGCCCAACGAGTCACCGCCGAACTTCTCCAGCACCGAGTTGGCCAGGACCAGGGCCACCATGGCTTCGGCGACGACGCCGGCGGCCGGCACCGCACAGACATCGGAGCGCTGGTGGTGAGCGGGTGCGGCTTCGCTCGTGGTGATGTCAACGGTGCGGAGCGCGCGCGGGATCGTGGCGATGGGCTTCATACCGGCCCGTACGCGCAGCACGGTTCCGGTGCTCATGCCGCCCTCGGTGCCGCCGGCCTTGTCGCTGGCGCGCAGGATCTGGTCATCGACCTGAACCAGTTCGTCGTGTGCGTCCGAACCGCGGCGGGTGGTGGTGAGGAAGCCGTCACCGACCTCGACGCCCTTGATCGCCTGGATGCCCATCAGCGCGGCGGCGAGCTGGGAGTCCAGCCGGCGGTCCCAATGCACGAACGAACCCAGACCGGGTGGCAGGTTGTAGGCGAGGACCTCGACGATGCCGCCGAGAGTGTCGCCGTCCTTGTGCGCAGCATCCACCTCGGCGACCATGAGCGCGCTGGTGGCGGTGTCGAAGCAGCGCAGCGGGTCGGCGTCGAGGGTGTCGACATCACCGGGACGGGGCAGCGCGGATCCCTCGGGCACCCGAACCGGGCCGATGGACAGGGTGTGGCTGACCAACTCGATACCGAGGCCGGCGAGGAAGGCACGGGCGACGGCACCGAGGGCCACGCGGGCGGCCGTCTCCCGGGCGCTGGCGCGCTCGAGCACCGGACGGGCCTCGTCGAAGTCGTATTTCTGCATCCCAACCAGGTCGGCGTGGCCGGGCCGGGGGCGCACCAGAGGGGCGCCTCGGCCGCGGGCGAGCAGGGCGGGGTCAACGGGTTCCGGGCTCATCACGTCGGCCCACTTGGGCCATTCGGTGTTCCCGATCCGCAGCGCCACCGGGCCGCCGAGTGTGAGACCGTGGCGGACGCCACCGGAGATGTTCAGTTCGTCCTGTTCGAACTTCATGCGGGCACCCCGGCCATAGCCGAGTTTGCGGCGCGCAAGGTCGAGACGGATCGCATCTAGTGTGACCGGGATCCCAGCGGGCAAACCCTCGACAATGGCGAGGAGTTCGGGGCCGTGAGACTCTCCGGCGGTGAGCCAACGAAGCATGCTCCCTATCCTTCCACAGCGCGGCCGGGCGCCGTCCCGTCGGCGGCGTCCAGTGCGGCACGCATGGCCTCCAGCACGGCCTCTTCGTCGGGGAGGGGCAGGAAAGGGTCGTTGGCCAGGAAGATCCGGATCTGCACGACGGCCTGGTGCAGCAGCATCGTGCGGCCGGACAGGGCCCGGCCGCCGGCAGCCGCCCAGGACCGGGCCAGGGCTGTGGGCCAGGGCGCGTAGCCCACGTCGAAGAGCAGGGTGTTGGCCCGCAACGCCGCCGGGAACTCGTACTGCAGTGCGGCATCGCCGGGCATGGTGCTGATCACCAGGTCACTGACGCGGTCGGCGGCGGCCATGGCCGGAAGGCCCGCTACCGCGACGACGAGCCCGAGCTTGCGGCCGAGGTCCAGGAGCGGGTCGGCTCGGCCCGGCGTGCGGGCGATGATCTGCACGGTTTCGGCGCCGAGTTCGGCGGCGGTGACGAGGGCGGATGCTGCGGTCGCGCCGGCACCGAGCAGGGTGACGTGGGTGGCCCGGTCCATGCCGGCCTCGGCCAGGGCACGCACCAGCCCGGCTACGTCGGTGTTGTAGCCGAAGAACGGCCGTGGCGCGGTCACCGTCGTGCTGTCGTCGCCCTCCCCCACCGGTGCGTCGCCGAACCGCACAGTGTTCACGGCTCCGGTGAGGATCGCGACACGGTCCAGGGTGTCCAGGCGCGGCTGGATCTCGTGCTTGAGCGGCATGGTCAAGGACAGCCCCAGCCACTCCGGGGTGAGGCCGTCCACGAAGCCGTCGAGCTCACCCTCGCCGATCTGCACCGCCGTGTATTCCCAGTTCAGGCCGAGCACCCGATAGGCGGCAGCGTGCAGGGCCGGCGACAGTGAGTGCGCGATGGGCGAACCGAGCACCGCCAACCGGCGCCGCGGCGGCGTGCTGACTGAGGCTTGCGTCGGATCAACCATATTCGGGGTGCTCATCCATCCAGTCCAGCCACTTGGCGACGCCGGCGTCGTGTTCGTCCACGGTCGTTGAGAAGATGGTCTCTCCGGTATCCAGGTTCCACGTCACGAAGAATAGCCAGGTTCCGTCTGCGGGGTGCAGGGCCGCATCAATGGCCAGGTCGCCGGGATTGCTGATCGGTCCGACCGGCAGACCGGGATGCACGTAGGTGTTGTAGGCGTTGTCTACGTCCGCCCGCTCGGCGTCGGTCGTCGTGACCAGGTGCGTCTTTCCGGTGCCGTAGGCGACGGTGGCATCGGACTGCAGCAGCCCGGTGTCCCACTGCGCAGGGTCGAGCCGGTTGTAGAACACCCGGGCGACCTTGTAGTAGTCGTCCTTCAGACCGGCCTCACGCTGGATCAGCGACGCCATCACGATGGTCTTCCACCGATCGGCCGGGGCGACTCCGGCAGTGTCGAGGGCCTCGAACTGGCGGTCGACGAGGGTCTTGAGTGCGTCGTGGGCGCTCGTCGCCGGCTGGAATGTGTACGTGGCCGGAAAGAGGAAGCCCTCGAGGCTGGTGGCCTCGGCGGGGAGCCCGAACCCGGACAGGTCGGCGGCCGCTGCCTGCAGGTCCTCGAGGGGGATGTCGGTACCCTCTGACATCGAGGTGAGCACGTCGACGGCAGCGGTTCCCTCGGGGATCACCACGGTGAGATCCTGGCGGCTGTCCGGGTCCTGCAGGGCCTCGAGTGCGGCCTGGGCGCTCATCTGCGAGGCCAGCTGGTAGGCGCCGGGCTGGAAGACCGGGTCGGTCGACTGGGCGAGCAACAGGTCGTAGAAGGCGTCATAGCTCTTCACCACATCCTGGTCCACCAAGGTGTTGGCGATATCGGAACCGGTGTCGCCGTCGTGGATCATGACGAGCACCTCACCGCTGCCGGAGCCCTCATAGTCCTCGGGAGCCTGCGTGGCGGCGACGAGCTGGCTGATGGGCCCCTGCAGGGCCAGGGCAGCGGCGCCCATCAGAGCGAGGAGGACGAGGATGACGACCAGGCAGCCCCAGCCGCCCTTGCGCGACTTCTTCTCCACCAGGGTCGGGTGGTCGGCAAGCCGGGCGCGTCGATTCGCGCGGGAGCCGGGGCGTCCGGCCTGCGCCGGGACATCCGGGGCACCCGTCAGCTGACCGTCGGATGCGGGGGCCGGGTCGGGCGCAGTGCCGAACCCGAGCCCCGCGAAGGGATTGTGGTCGCTGGTGCTCACCGCGGCGGGCTCCTCTGGGGCAGGCTGCTCGTCCGGGTCGGGCTGTACGGGTGCGGTCCAATACGACAGAGGTGCGGGCGGCGCTGCCGGTTCAGAAGAAGCCGGTTCAGAAGCAGCCGGGACCGCAGCCTTCTGCGCCGCCTGGGCCTCGCGGGCCGCCTGGGCTTCCCGCAGGGCCCGGCGGGAGGGCAGCGGCGTGTCGCCAGTGCCGCCCGAAGGGTTCGGGTCGGGGTTTTCCGGCGGACTTTTCGCCACGGTTACGGCCTTCCGGTCAGGTCAACGGACGTGCCGGCTGGTTTGCCCGAGGCACGTTCGGTATCGAGCGCATGCTGCAGAATAATAGTCGCGGCCACCTGATCGACCACTGGACGCTGCGTGCGGGTGCTGCGGCCGACGGTTCGCAGGGCGGCCTGAGCCGACACCGTCGACAGTCGCTCGTCGACGAGCCGAACCGGCACCGACACCGTCGCGGCGAGGGTTTCGGCGAAGGAGACGGCATCGTCGGTCGACGCGGTGTGCCGCCCGGACAGCGCCAGGGGCAACCCGACGATCACTTCGACGGCATCCAGCTCGGTGACGATCCCGGCGATCCTGCCGAGGTCGGCCGCGTTCTTGTCCCGTGGCACGGTCTCCACCGGGGTGGCGAGCATGCCGTGGAAGTCGCTGCGGGCAACGCCGATCCGCACAGTGCCGACATCGATTCCCACCCGCACGCCCGATCGCATGGGTTAGCGGGCCACCAGCGTGCGCAGCGTGCTGAGTGCCTCGGGGATCAGCTCCACCTTCGTGCCGCCGCCCTGGGCCAGGTCGTCCTTGCCGCCGCCGCCGCCGCCGAGAATACCGGCGAGCTGCTTGGCCAGCGCACCGGCCTTCTGGCCGGCGTCACGAGCCGCGGCGTTGGTCGCCACGATCACGACGGGCTTGTCGGCCACGGTCGCCGCGAGGGCGACGACGGCGGGGTCATTGCCCAGCCGTTCGCGGGTGCCGGTGACGAGCATCCGCACGTCGTCGGCGGAGTTCAGGGTGCCGAGGTCTTCGGCCACCACGGTGAGGTCGCCGATCCTGGTGGCCTGGGCCACGAGGGCGGGCACCCGGTCGCTGAGTGCACGGGCTTCGAACGAGGCGATCTTCTTCTCGGCCGCCTTCAGGCTCTGCATGAGATCTATGATCTTGGCGGGAAGCTGCTCACGCGGCGTCTTGAGGTTGCTGGTGAGCTGGGACACGATGGCCCGCTCGGCGGCGAGGTCGCGGAACGCCTCGAGCCCGACGAGCGACTCGACACGGCGGTTGGTTGAGCCGACCGACGCCTCGCTGACGAGGTTGATCATGCCGATCTCAGCGCTGGAGGCCACGTGGGTGCCCGCGCAGAGTTCGCGCGACCACGGGCCGCCGATGTCGACCACCCGCACGGTCTCGCCGTACTTCTCGCCGAACAGCGCCATCGCGCCGAGCGCCTTGGCCTCGGCCAGCGGCAGTTCGCGGGTGCTCACCTCGAGGTTGTCGCGGATGGCGTTGTTGGAGATCTCCTCGATCTCGCTGCGTGTCGCCGGCGACAGGGCCTGGTTCCAGGAGAAGTCCAGGCGGAAGAAGCCGGCCTTGTTGTACGAACCCGACTGGTGTGCGTTCGGGCCGAGCACCTGGCGCAGCGCCGCGTGCAGGATGTGGGTGCCGGAGTGCGCCTGGCGGGCGCCGCGACGCCAGTCGGGATCGACGACGCTGGTCGCGGGGTCGCCCACACCGACCTCGCCGCTGGTGACCTGCACCTTGTGGCTGATCAGGCCCTTGACGGGCTTCTGCACGTCGAGAACCTCGAGTTCGTAGCCGGGGCCCACGATGAGGCCGGCGTCGGCCTCCTGGCCGCCGGATTCGGCGTAGAGGGCGGTCTCGGCGAGGATGACCTCGGCGATGTCGCCGGCGACCGCACGGTTCACTGATGCGCCGTCGACGATCAGGCCCAGAATGCTGGATTCGGTCTGCAGCATGTCGTAGCCGGTGAACACGGTCTCGCCGTGTGCGCGGAAGGCGCTGTAGACCGACAGGTCGGCCAGGTGGGTCTTCTTGGCCTTGGCGTCGGCCTTGGCCATGGCGCGCTGCTTCGCCATCAGGGTGTCGAAAGCCTCACGGTTGACGCTGAGGCCGGCCTCTTCGGCCATTTCCAGGGTGATCTCGATCGGGAAGCCGTAGGTGTCGTGCAGCAGGAACGCGGTGTCGCCGGGCAGTTCCGCCTTCTGGGCGCTCTTGGTCTTGGCCACGGCGAGGTCGAGCACGCTCGACCCGCTGGCGAGGGTGCGCAGGAAGGTCTCTTCCTCGGCGTATGCGGCCTGGCTGATCCGGTCGTAGTCGGTGGCGACCTCGGGATACGCGGCGCTCATGGCGTCGCGGGAGGCCGGGAACAGCTCGGTGAACGAGGCGGCGTCCACCCCGAGCAGGCGCATGGCACGAACGCTGCGGCGCATCAGGCGGCGCAGGATGTAGCCGCGGCCCTCATTGGACGGCATGACACCGTCGCTCATCAACATCAGGGAGGACCGCACGTGGTCGGCGACGATGCGCATCCGCACGTCGTCCTCGTGGTCGGCGCCGTAGCGGCGGCCGGAGAGGGCCGCGGCACGGTCGAGAACCGGGCGCACCTGGTCGATCTCGTACATGTTCTGCACGCCCTGCTTGAGGAACGCGACGCGCTCCAGGCCCATGCCGGTGTCGATGTTCTTCTTGGGCAGGTCGCCGAGGATCTGGAAGTCGTTCTTGCCGGTGCCCTCACCGCGGAGGTACTGCATGAAGACCAGGTTCCAGATCTCCACGTAGCGGTCGTCGTCGGTGGCGGGACCGCCGTCGATGCCGAAGGCGGGGCCACGGTCGAAGAAGATCTCACTGCACGGGCCGGCGGGGCCGGGCTGGCCGGTGGACCAGTAGTTGGTGTCCATTCCGAGGCGCTGGATCCGGTGTTCAGGCAGGCCGAGCGCGCGCCAGTAGCCGAAGGCCTCGTCGTCGTTCTCGTAGACCGTGACCCAGAGGTCCTTCTCGGCGAAGCCGTAGCCGCCGTCGGCCTCGCTCGAGGTGAGCAGCTCCCAGGCGTAGCTGATCGCCTGCTCCTTGAAGTAGTCGCCGAAAGAGAAGTTGCCGCTCATTTGGAAGAAGGTGCCGTGCCGCGGCGTCTTGCCGACCTCTTCGATGTCGTTGGTGCGGATGCACTTCTGCACGCTGGTGGCCCTGGGGAACGGGGCGGGTACCAGACCGGTGAGGTAGGGCACGAACGGCACCATGCCGGCCACGGTGAAGAGGAGGGAGGGGTCATCGCTCACGAGCGACGCCGACGGGACAACGGTGTGTCCACGGTCGGCGAAGAAGTCGAGCCAGCGCCCGCGAATGTCGGCAGTCTGCATGGGGTCCGTACTGTTACTGGATCGGTAATCCGACCGGGGGAATTGCGGTGGGAAGGGAAGTGGTTAGGGCTTTGACAGCTCTTCGATGGTCTCTTCTGCCTCGCCGAGTGCGGCGTGCAGTTCGGCTTCGCGTTTGCGGTAGCCCTCGGAGATGGCCTCGCCGAATTCGCGGGTCTTGGCGTCAAGATCGGTGAAGAACCGCTTGCCCTGCTGGGTCTTGTTCACCTCGTGGGCGGCAACAAATCCGATTCCGACGCCGACGACTAACCAGATGAAATTCTTCATGGCATGTGCTCCCTGAGTTTGAGGAATGGGTGGCTGTGGGCCGGGGCACCCGCTGGTCCAGCGGGCCGAGGTCCTGACAGGCTGCTTTCCAGCGTAGTGGACTTACTTCGTGCCTCGACGGGGCTTGGAGGCCCTGAAGGCCGCCCGGACACCGGCGGAGAATCCGGCGAGCTTGATCAGGGGGCCGCCGACGGTGGCCGCGAACAGCGCGACCATTGCGGACACGTTTCCGGTGACCTCGGCGACATTCGTGGTGATTGTGTCGATCGTGGCCAGCTGGTGGTTGGTCTGGGCGACGGTGCTCGTCGTCTCCTCGAGCAGCGGGGTCACGTTATGGCTGAGGTCGCGGATGGCGAGAGTGGTCTCGTCGAACACCCGGCCGAGCTTGATCAACGGGATGGCGAGGAACGCCACCAGAACTGCGAAAACGCCAGCGGCAATCAGGCCGGCGATATCTCCACCAGTCATTCGGCACCATCCATTTCGATTAGGCACAGCACGCAAAAGGGCGGATCACCTAGGTGATCCGCCCTCAAGCGTAGTTCAGTTCCGGCGAATCGAGACGCGCCGTGAGTGACTAGCGTGCTGCGTAGTACTCAACGACGAGCTGGACTTCACAGGTCACGGGGATCTCGATGCGCTTCGGGGCGCGAACGAGGCGGGCCTGCAGCTTGTCGAGTTCAACCTCGAGGTACGGCGGGAGCTTGGGCAGCAGGTCGACGTGACCGCCGGCCGCGGCAACCTGGAAAGGCTCGGTGCCCTCGCTCTTGGCCTTGACGTGGATGAGCTGACCCGGCTTCACGCGGAAGGAGGGACGGTCGACCAGCTGGCCGTCGACGAGGATGTGGCGGTGCACAACCATCTGACGGGCCTGGGCGGTGGTGCGGGCGATGGCCGAACGCACGAGGAGGGCGTCGAGACGGGTCTCGAGGATCTCGACGAGGTTTTCACCGGTCAGGCCCTGGCGGCGACGCGCTTCTTCGAAGGCGATCTTGAGCTGGGCTTCGCGGATGCCGTACTGGGCACGTAAGCGCTGCTTTTCGCGCAGACGCACGGCGTAGTCCGAATCGGTCTTGCGCTTGGTGCGGCCGTGCTCGCCCGGAGCGTAGGGACGCTTCTCGAGGTACTTGGCGGCCTTCGGGGTCAGGGCGATGCCCAGGGCCCGCGAGAGGCGGGTCTTGCTACGGGTACGTGACTTGGTAGACACAGTGTCCTTTCGGATGGATCTGAAAAATGGATACCAGGGCGCCGGGCCGGCCGCGAACGGCAGCACAAGGCGTCATGGGAGATCAGAGGGGTGGGTGCCACGGGCCGCCCGGCTACAGGGCGAATCCACTCCAACTTAGGTTGTGTACGCAGCCGCATGACAAAACCAGTTGTAGGCGAGGTCAAGGCTAGCACACGGGTGCCCCCGTGGCCGGGCTTTCGACACGCCCCGGTCTACTGGCCGCGGATGATCTTGCGGAGCTTGGCCAGGCGCGCGGAGACGTCACGTTCATTGCCGTGTTCGGTGGGTGTGTAGTACTGCTTCCGGCGCAGTTCGGTGGGCAGATAGTCCTGCGCGAGAACGCCGAGCGCATCATCGTGCGGGTATTTGTAACCCTTGCCGTGGCCGAGGCGTTTGGCCCCCGGGTAGTGCGCGTCACGCAGGTGCTTGGGCACCCGGCCGGTGTTGCCGTTGCGCACGTCGGCGATGGCGGCGTCGAGGGCCATATAGGCGGCATTGGACTTGGGCGCGCAGGCCAGGTGCACCACGGCCTGGGCCAGGGGGATGCGGCCTTCCGGCATGCCGATGTATTGAACGGCGTCGGCGGCGGCTATCGCGATGACCAGAGACTGCGGGTCGGCCATGCCGATGTCTTCGGAGGCGAGCACGATGATCCGACGGCAGATGAATCGGGGATCCTCCCCGGCCTCGATCATCCGGGCCAGGTAGTGCAGGGACGCGTCGACATCCGACCCTCGCACCGACTTGATGAAGGCGCTGATCACGTCGTAATGTTCGTCACCGTTGCGGTCGTAGCGCAGCAGCGCACGGTCGACCGCGAGCGAGACGATCTCGGTCGTGATGACGGGCTTCTCGCCGTCAGCGGTCTCCGTGGTCGCGGCCGACACCGAAGCGGCCTCGAGCGCCGTGAGCGCCCGGCGGGCGTCGCCGGACGCGAGCCGGATGATGGCCCCGCGGGCCTCAGGGTCGAGCACGAACCTGTCGGTCAGGCCCCGCGGGTCGGTGACGGCGCGGTCCACGACGGTACCGAGGTCGTCGTCGCTGAGGGTCTCCAGCGTGAGCAGCAGAGACCTGGACAGCAGCGGCGAAATCACCGAGAAGGACGGGTTCTCGGTCGTGGCGGCCACGAGGATGATGATGCCGTTCTCCACCCCCGGCAACAGGGCGTCCTGCTGCGCCTTGCTGAACCGGTGGATCTCGTCGAGGAACAGCACGGTGGACAGGCCGTAGAGGTCCCGGCTGGTGCGGGCCTCGTCCATCACCTGGCGCACGTCCCGCACGCCGGCGGAGACGGCGGAGAGCTCAACGAAGCGGCGTCCGGAACTGTGCGCGATGGTCTGGGCGAGGGTGGTCTTGCCGGTTCCCGGAGGGCCCCACAGGATGACGGAGACCGAACCCTGCTCCCCCGTCTTGTCGTTGGCCAGGCTGACCAGCGGCGACCCCGGGGTAAGCAGGTGACGCTGCCCGGCAACCTCGGCCAGGCTCTTGGGGCGCATGCGCACCGCGAGCGGCGTCGCGCCGGTACGGAGGCCTGGTTGGACGGAAGACATGCGTCCAGCGTAGTTTGTGCCGCCGACGCCAATTTTCGCCGCCGCCCCCGCATGCGTAGAGTTCACAGTGACCCGGGCCGTGTTGCCCGACAAGCCCGATTTCCCGCCTCAGGCGGCACCTGGAGGATTCCCGTGGCACCTAACACCAAGCAGGAACGCGAGGCCCGCGGCCGCGCTCGCGCCTACCAGGCCCGCAAGGCCGTGAACGAGCACCAGGTCAAGCGGCGCGTGCGCGACAACATGGTGGCCGGCAGCGTACTCGTGGTCGCCCTCATCGTGCTGGTCGGCGCCCAGATGTTCTACTTCGGCGGCGGCCCCGGCACTCCTGAACCCAGTGCTTCGGCTTCCGCGACGCCCACGGCCGAGCCCTCGGACTCGGTGACTCCGACCCCCGGCGCGAACGCGGGCGACGTTCCCTCGAGCGATCTGGCCGAGGGTCGGACCTGGACCGGCACGCTCACCCTCAACGACATCGAACTCGGCGTCTCCCTCGACGGCGCCGCGGCGCCGCAAGCGGTCTCCTCGACCATCAGCCTCGCCGGAACCGGTTTCTACGATGACGTCACCTGCCACCGCCTGACCACGGGCGAAGGCTTTTCGGTATTACAGTGCGGTGACCCCACCGGCGACGGAACCGGTGGACCCAATTACTACTACGGCCCGGTCGAGAATGCTCCGGCCGACAACGTCTATCCGGCCGGCACCATCGCCATGGCGAGGTCCAGCGATCCGTACAGCATGGGCAGCCAGTTCTTCATCGTCTACGGCGATACGGAGATTCCTGCTGGAGCGGACGGTTCCGGTTACTCGGTCATCGGCACCGTCACCTCCGGACTGGACCAGCTCGTCAGCCAGATCGCCGACGCCGGGGTCGAGGACGGCTCGGCGGACGGCGCTCCCGTGGTTCCGACCACCATCACCTCCTTCACCGTTCAGTAACCACGGTAGAAACCAGCTCGGAAAGACCAGTTCCGTCGTTTCCGCCGAACGACGGGCACGCTTGCAATAAGCTTGTGCGCGTATTGGCTTGTGCCAGTACTGGCTCGTTCAGGGATTCGCCCGCTGCAGTACTTCACTGCACGGGGAATCAACCAGATCATTAAGGTGAGGCTCTTGACTACGACAGATCAGCAACCATGGGGTCGCGTAGACGAAACCGGCACGGTTTACGTGCGCGAAGCAGACGGCGAACGTGCCGTCGGCCAGTATCCCGACGCGACACCTGAAGAGGCACTCGCCTACTTCGAACGCAAGTACGTGGAGCTGAACGGACAGGTCACCCTGCTCGAACAGCGCGCAAAGGGAGGGGCGCCGGCCGCGGATATCGCCAAGTCGGTCGCGAACCTGTCGAAGTCGGTTGCAACGGCAAACGCCGTCGGCAACCTCGCCGCCCTCGCCGAGCGCCTCGGCGCTTTGGGTGGCACGGTCACCGAGCTCACCGAGCAGCAGGGTGTCGAGGCCAAGGCCGCCAGCGCTGCGGCCCTCGCGGAGCGGGCTGCCATCGTTGAAGAGGCCGAACGCCTCGCCGCCGAAGACCCGGCCAAGACGCAATGGAAGCAGACCAGCGCTGCACTCGACGCGCTGTTCGCCAAGTGGCAGGCCCACCAGCACGACGCACCGCGCATCCCCAAGGGCGAGGCGAACGAGCTCTGGAAGCGGTTCCGTGCGGCTCGCACCACTATCGAGCAGAACCGCAAGGCGTTCTTCGCCGAACTCGACAGCGCTCACAAGGATGTACGGAACCGCAAGCAGCAGCTCATCGAGAAGGCCGAGGCGCTGGCACCCCAGGGTGCCGACGGCATCCCCGCCTACCGCAACCTGCTCGAGGACTGGAAGGCCGCCGGTCGCTCCGGTAAGAAGCAGGACGACGCCATGTGGGCCAAGTTCAAGGCCGCCGGCGACGTGCTCTACTCGGTGAAGAGCGAGATCGACGCGCAGGACAACGAAGAGTTCTCCGCCAACCTGGTCGTCAAGCTCGACCTGCTCACCGAGGCCGAGACCCTGCTCACCGAGACCGACCGGGTCAAGGCCCGCGAGCTGCTCAGCTCGGTGCAGCGCCGCTGGGACGCCGCAGGCAAGGTCCCCCGCGACCAGGTCAAGCCCGTCGAGGAGCGCATGCGCAAGGTGGAAGCGGCCGTGCGGAAGCTCGACGACGACCACTGGAAGCGCAACAACCCCGAGACCAAGGCCCGCGCCGAAGGCCTCGCCGGTCAGCTGCACGACGCGATCGCCAAGCTCGAGGCCGAGCTGGCCGCCGCGCAGGAGACCAAGGACGCCCGCAAGATCAAGGACGCGACCGAGGCGCTCGAGACCCGCAAGGCCTGGCTGAAGGCCATCGGCCAGTAACGACTCGCTGCACGGGAGTAACTACACACACCCGAAACGGGATCGGGAATCTGTCCACAGATTCCCGGTCCCGTTTCGGCGTCTGCCGGCGACTCCGCAGGCTGGAAGCATGACTCCCCTGCTTCCTGCCGCGCTCACCCCGGCCGACCTTCCGCTCGCCGAACTGAACTGTGCCCGCCTCGACGGTGAGCTGTTCCCGCTCGCCGGAGCGTGGTGTCCGGTCGACGCCCACGACGGCCCGGAGACCCGGGGCGAGGCGCTCACCTCGGTCGCGCCGAGCCGGGCCGCCGCCGAGCGGATGAGCGCCGCCTGGATCTATGGTCTGGCCGCCGAACCTGACCCCCATCAGTTCTGCATCGACATGACCGCGCGTGCCCGCAAGCCCGTCGAGACGAGGACCCAGCTCCGCGAGGTGCGCCTCGGCCGCGACGACACGAGGGTGCTGGGTCGTCAACTCGTCACCACTCCCCTGCGGACGGCTATTGACCTTGCCCGCTGGGGCCGCTCACCCGGGTGCCGCGCAGACACGGCGCTGCTGGCGGCGCTGCTGGTCTATGACGGACCAGTCGATCCGCACGCCGACGAACAGGCGCTCGCCGGTCAACGGGGAGTCTCGTTCAGCCGCAGGGCGGCCGCCCAGCTACGGGAAGCGCGCCGGCTGAACCTCAGCCGTCGCTGACCCTGTAGACGTCGTACACGGCGTCGATGCGGCGCACCGCGTTCAGCACCCTGTCGAGGTGGGTAGTGTCGCCCATCTCGAACACGAACCGGCTGATCGCCAGCCGGTCACTGGAGGTGTGTACCGTCGCCGAGAGGATGTTGACGTGGTGTTCCGACAACACTCTGGTGACATCCGAGAGCAAGCCGGAGCGGTCGAGGGCCTCGATCTGGATTTGCACGAGGAACAGGCTCTTCGAGGTCGGCGCCCAGTCGACGTCGATCATCCGCTCGGGTTCCTTGAGCAGCTCCTGCACGTTGTGGCAGTCGAATTGGTGCACAGACACACCGGAACCGCGGGTGATGAAACCCACGATCTTGTCGCCGGGAACCGGGGTGCAGCAGCGTGCCAGCTTGACGAGGATGTCGGGCGCGCCGCGCACCAGGATCCCGGAGTCGTTGTTGCGCAACGTCTGGGTACGGCCGTTGGGGGTGAACGGCAGGTCCGTCGCGTCGCTCTCCTCCACGCTCTGCAGCGTGGCGACGACCTTCTCCAGCACGGACTGCGTCGACACGTGGCCTTCACCGACGGCGGCGTAGAGCGCCGAGACGTCTTCGTAGCGCATCACGGCGGCGACCTCGGCGAAGGAGTCCTGGTTCATCAGCTTCTGCAGCGGCAGGTTCTGCTTGCGCATGGCCCTGGCGA
This sequence comes from Cryobacterium sp. LW097, assembly GCF_002205495.2. Taxonomy (GTDB): domain Bacteria; phylum Actinomycetota; class Actinomycetes; order Actinomycetales; family Microbacteriaceae; genus Cryobacterium; species Cryobacterium zongtaii. The sequence continues at coordinate 2,004,000 of NZ_CP021992.1, forward strand.
TGGCGTCGCGGCCCTGTTCGATGGCCTCGTCGCGGCGTTCCTTGGTAAACCACTGGCGAATCTTGTTGCGCGCCCTGGGGCTCTTGACGAAGTTCAGCCAGTCCTGGCTCGGACCCGAGTCCGGGTTCTTGGAGGTGAAGACCTCCACGACGTCGCCGGTGCTGAGCGAGCTCTCCAGAGGTACGAGCCGTCCGTTGACCTTGGCGCCCATGGTGCGGTGGCCCACCTCGGTGTGCACGGCGTAGGCGAAGTCCACTGGCGTCGCGTCGGCGGGCAGGCCGATCACGCGGCCCTTGGGCGTGAAGACGTAGACCTCCTTGGCGCCGATCTCGTAGCGCAGGGAGTCGAGGAACTCGTTGGGGTCGGCCGTTTCGGCCTGCCAATCGGAGATATGTGCCAGCCAGGCCATATCGGTGTCGCTCTGCGGGCCGGGGCCGGAGCTCTTGCCGTTGACCTGCTCCTTGTACTTCCAGTGCGAGGCGACGCCGTACTCGGCACGCTCGTGCATCTCCTGGGTACGGATCTGGATCTCGACCGGGCGGCCACTCGGGCCGAGCACGGTGGTGTGCAGCGACTGGTACAGGTTGAATTTGGGGGTGGCGATGTAGTCCTTGAAGCGACCGGGCAGCGGAGTCCACCGCGCGTGGATGGCTCCGAGGACCGCGTAACAGTCCCGCACCGAGTTCACCAGGACCCGGATGCCGACGAGGTCGTAGATCTCGTCGAACTCGCGGCCGCGCACGACCATCTTCTGGTAGATCGAGTAGTACTGCTTGGGCCGTCCGGCCACCTTGCCGCGGATGCGCGCGGCCTTGAGATCGTCGTTGATCGCGTCGATGACGTACTGCACGAATTCTTCGCGCTGCGGGGTGCGCTGCTTGACGAGGCTCTCGATCTCGGCGTACAGCTTCGGGTAGAGCACCCCGAAAGAGAGGTCCTCGAGTTCCCACTTGATGGTCTGGATTCCCAGGCGGTGGGCCAGCGGGGCGTAGATCTCGAGGGTCTCGGTGGCCTTGCGGGTCGCGGACTCCGCCGGCACGAAGCCCCAGGTGCGGGCGTTGTGCAGACGGTCGGCCAGTTTGATGATCAGCACCCGGATGTCCTTGGACATCGCGACGATCATCTTGCGGACAGTCTCGGCCTGAGTGCTGTCGCCGTACTTCACCTTGTCGAGCTTGGTGACGCCGTCCACGAGCATGGTGATCTCGTCGCCGAAGTCGGCGCGCAACTGGTCGAGGGTGTAGTCGGTGTCCTCGACGGTGTCGTGCAACAGGGCAGCTGCCACGGTCTTGGGACCGATCCCGAGGTCGGCCAGGATCTGGGCGACCGCGACGGGATGGGTGATGTACGGCTCGCCGCTGCGACGTTTCTGGCCCTCGTGGGCCCGCTCAGCGGCCGCGTACGCCCGTTCGATGATCGACAGATCCACCTTGGGATGGTGCGTGCGCACCGTCTTCAGCAGCGTGTCGACGGCACCGACGGGCTGCGCCCTGGAGAAAATACGCGGCACCAGACGACGCAGTGACGCGGCGGATGGCGTGGTGGTTTCTGTCATCTCGTTACCTCACTCCCTGGCGCCAATTATCCCTGTACTAACGGATAAACGGTAAACCGAGGGACGCTGTCGGATATTCCCGGCGGGCGAACCGGCTCACGCGGGAACGTCCGCGCGGGCCGCATCCGTGCCGGCGACCGACGAGGTACCGGTGGCCTTGGCCCGCAGGGCCAGGGCCTTCTTGTCACGCTTGCGGATCTCCGGCTCGTTCTCGCGCAGCTGGGCGTAGAGCGGGGCGGCGATGAAGATCGTGGAGTATGTACCCACGATCATTCCGATCAGCAGGGCCAGGGAGATGTCCTGCAGGGTTCCCGCACCCAGCACGAACGCACCGATGACGAGGATCGAGGCGACCGGGAGGACTGCGACGATCGAGGTGTTGATCGAGCGCACCAGGGTCTGGTTGACCGCGAGGTTGACCGAGTCGGCGAACGTGCGCCGGGATTCTGGCCCGTCTTCGGTCGTGTTCTCGCGGATCTTGTCGAACACCACCACGGTGTCGTACAGCGAGTAACCCAGGATCGTGAGGAAGCCGATCACGGCCGCCGGAGTGATCTCGAAGCCGGTGATGCCGTAGAAACCCGCGGTGATGACGAGGTCGTGTAACAGGGCGACCATGGCGGCGGCGGCCATTTTCCAGGTGCGGAAGTACAGGGCCATCACCGCGCCGGCGAGCACCAGGAAGGTCAGCAGTGCGCGGATGGCTGAGCCGGTGATGTCCTGGCCCCAGGACGGGCCGATGAACGAGGACGTGACCTGCGCCGCGTCGACGCTGTATGCGGTGGCGAGAGCGGCGCGTACTTCCCGGCTCTCGGTGTCGCTGAGCTGGTCGGTCTGCACGCGGATGCTGTCGCTGCCGACGACGGACACCTTGGGCACGGCTTCGGGCACCACCTCGGTGACCGCGGTGGATGCCGCATCCTGGTCCTCGGTGGAGATCTCGGAGAGGACGAACTCGGAGCCGCCGGTGAACTCGATGCCGAACGTGAACCCACCGCGGAGGACCGGACCGAGGATCGCGACCAGGATCATGACCGCGGCGACCGAGTACCAGACCTTACGACGTCCGACGATGTTGTAGGAGAGCTTGCCGGTGTGCAGATCGTTGCCGAACTGGTTGAAGCTGGCCATTAGGAATCCTTCCCATCGGTCGACTTACTGGAGCCGGAACCGACGAGCTCAGCCGCCTTGCGTTCGGCGATGGTCTGGCGCTTTGCGGCCTCCTTGCTGGAGGACGGCGACTTGCGTGACGCCACCTCCACGGAGGGCTGGAACCGGGCGCGTCCGCGGTAGACGGCGCCGAGTGCCCGCGGGTCGAGTCCACTGAGCTTGTGCCCGTCTCCGAAGAACTTGGTGCGGGCGAGCAGCTGCAGCATCGGATGGGTGAACATCGCCACGACCAGGAGGTCGACCAGGGTGGTCAGTCCCAGGGTCAGGGCGAAACCGCGCACGTTACCGACGGCCAGGATGAACAGAACCGCGGCGGCGAGGAAGTTGACGGTGTCGGAGGCGATGATGGTGCGGATCGCGCGGCGCCAGCCGGATTCGACCGAGGACACCAGTCCCCTGCCGTCGCGGAGCTCGTCGCGCACCCGCTCGAAGTAGACGATGAACGAGTCAGCGGTGATACCGATGGCCACGATGAGACCGGCCACACCGGCCAGGGAGAGGCGGTACCCCTCACGCCAGGACAACAGAGTGATCAGCAGGTAGGTGATCACGCCAGCCACGATGAGCGACGCGACAGTGACCAGCCCGAGGAGGCGGTACTGGATGAGGGAGTAGAGCACGACCAGGATCAGGCCGATCAGGCCCGCGATGAGGCCGCTCTGCAGCTGGGTCGAACCGAGGGTTGCCGAGATGGTGTCCTGGCTCTGCACGGCGAAGCTGATCGGCAGGGCGCCGAACTTGAGCTGGTCGGCGAGGGCCTTGGAGGTGTCCTGGTCGAACGAGCCGGTGATCTGGGGCTTGCCGTCGGTGATCACGGCCAGCGTGCGCGGAGCGGAGATGACGCTGCCGTCCAGCACGATGGCGAACTGGTTCTGCGCGCCCTGGAGGCCGCTCAGGCGAGTCGTCACGTCGGCGAACGACTCGGTGCCGGTGCGGTCGAAGACGATGTTGACGGCCCATTCGCCGGTAGTTGCACCGCTCTGCGTGGTGACCTGCCCGTTGGTGGCGTCGGAGATGTTCTCGCCGCTCACCTCGACCGGGCCGAGGATGTACTTGATCGAACCATCGCTCTCGCAGGTGATCAGCGGCTGATCGGCCGGTGCCACAATGCTGGTGTCGATGTCGCTGCACTGGAAGGAATCGAACTCCGCCTGCAGGTCGGGGGTGATGTTGTTCAGGTCGCTCGCGTCGGTGGGCGCGACGGCCGGGGTCTCAGCGGCCGGAGTCTCTGCGGCCGGGGTCTCTGCGGCCGGGTCTGCCGCGGCATCCGTCGCCGGGTCGGTGGCCCCGTCGGTTGAGCCGTCTGCGCCGACACTGTCCTCAGTGGGCGCTGAAGCGACCAGGACCGGTCGGAACTCAAGCTTTGCCGAGGACTGGATGCGGTTCAGGGTGGCGTCGTCAGGCGTTCCGGGAATGGAGACGACGATGTTCTGTCCGCCCTGGGTGTTGATCTCCGACTCGGAGACTCCGGCGGAGTCGATCCGCTGCCGGATGATCGACACAGCCTGGTTGAGCTGTTCAGACGAAACCGTCTGGCCGGACTCGAGTTTGGGGGCCAGGATGATCTGGGTGCCACCCTCGAGGTCGAGCGCCAGCTTCGGCGTCCACGAACCGCCGCCGGTGAGAACGCCGGCTCCGTTCAGAGCGATGAGACCGACGATGATCACGCCAAGCCAGGTCAGGGAGCGCCAGGCCTTCTTGGTCGGAGACGACTTAGCCACCTATTGAACTCAGCTTTCTATTGCTCGTGCTGCGCGACCGAAGCCGCGCAGCCGGAGTGGGTGTGTTACGCGTCGCCCTTTTTGGGTTCGGTGTCGGTGTCGGGCGCGACCTCGTCGGTCGTCGGCTTGAATTCGGCACGCTGGCCGTACTCGGGCTCGCCGACAACGGCCGGCGTGCCGGCGTCGGTGTCAACGGCCTGGTCGAGGACGACGTCATCGCCGGCAACTGTGGGCTCGACGACGCGGGCGATCGTCTGGCGGTGGATCTGCACAATGGTGCCGGGTGCGATCTCGAGGGCGACCTTGTTCTCTTCCTCATCGATCGACACAATGGTGCCGTAGAGGCCGAAGTTGGTCATCACGTCTGCTCCGGCGACCATCTTCGACTGCAGGGCCAAGGTGTCCTTCTGGCGCTTGCGGCCATTGCGAAACATGAAGAACACAAGCAACGCCAAGACGGCGAGCATGACAAGAGTCAACGGATCCATAGAACTGTGAAACCTTCCCGTGCGAGCGTGGTGTCGCGACGAAGTTTTTTGTGGGAGTGGCTGGGGGAAGCCGGCAGAAGGTGCGTGCCTGACCAGCTTGAATTATAGAACATCCAAGGTGAGCACAGCCTGAGGATTGCTCAAGCCGAAATGCCGCCACGCTGCGGCAGTAGCAACCCGCCCGCGCGGGGTACGCGTGAGGAAGCCTATCCGCACCAGGAAGGGCTCTACGACCGATTCGATGGTTTCGGGCTCCTCCCCCACCGAGACGGCCAGTGTATTCAGCCCAACCGGTCCACCCCCAAAACGGGTGAGGACGATGTTCATGACCTCGCGGTCGAGCCGGTCCAGTCCGATTTCGTCGACGTCGTAGAGTTCCAGCGCCGCGTGCACGGCCGCCAGGTCGGCGTCTCCGCCGTGCACGAGCGCGTAGTCGCGCACCCGGCGCAACAGCCGGTTGGCGATTCGCGGAGTCCCCCGGCACCGGCCGGCGATCTCGGCGATGGCCTCCCGGTCGATGACCAGTCCGAGGAGGCGTGCGGCGCGCACCAGCACCAGTTCGAGTTCGGCGTCGGCGTAGAACTCCAGGTGGGCCGTGAAGCCGAACCTGTCGCGCAGTGGGTTCGGGAGCATGCCGGAACGTGTGGTGGCCCCGACCAGGGTAAACGGCGCCAGGTCCAACGGTACCGACGTGGCTCCGGCCCCCTTGCCGACCATGATGTCGATGCGGAAGTCCTCCATCGCCAAGTAGAGCATCTCTTCGGCGGAGCGGGCCATCCGATGGATCTCATCGATGAAGAGCACCTCGCCGGGCACGAGGGAGGAGAGCACTGCAGCCAGGTCGCCGGCGTGCTGAATCGCGGGGCCGCTGGACATGCGCAGCGGCCGATTGCCCTCGTAGGCGATGATCATGGCCAGGGTCGTCTTGCCGAGGCCTGGCGGGCCGGCCAGCAGGATGTGGTCAGGGGTGCGCTGCTGCATCGATGCCGCGGTCAGCAGCAGCTGCAACTGACCGCGCACCTTCTGCTGGCCGACGAACTCGGTGAGGCTCTTGGGGCGCAGGGCGCCCTCGAAGGCCAGCTCCGCGTCGCCCTCGAGTGCCGGGTTGGTCAGGTCGACGCCGGGATCCTGGGTCATGAGTTGCGACCAGCGGCATTGGCGGCACCCGAATGCTGGGCAGGACCGAGCCGGGCCAAGGCCAGGCGGAGCACGGCCCCGACCCCGGCTTCCTCGGCGTCGAACTCGGCTGTGCTGCCGGCGAGGATCTCCTCAACGGCCTGGACGGCGATCCGCTCCGACCAGCCGAGGCCGATCAGCGCTGCTTGCACGCTGGCGCCGACGGTGGCCGTGGCGACGCCGACGCGTCCGGGGGCAACGGCGGCGCTGGTGACGGCGACCTTGCCGACCAGTGACAGCACTATGAGCTTGGCGGTCTTCGGTCCGATCCCGCTGACCTTGCGGAACACGGCATCGTCCTCGGCGTTGACGGCGAGGGCGATTTGGTTGGGGGTGAGCACGGCGAGCACGCCGAGCGCGGACTTGGGACCGACGCCGGTGACGCCGACGAGAAGCTCGAACACTGCGAGTTCTTCGGCGCTAGGGAAGCCGTAGAGGGTCAGGGAGTCTTCACGAACGATCAGGGTGGTGGCCAGGCGGGTTTCGGTGCCGACCCTCGCGGCCAGGGCCGTGGACGGGGTGACCTGCAGGGCGAGTCCGACTCCGCCGACCTCGATCACGACGGTTGAGCCCAGGGCTGAAAGGACTGGGCCACGCACTGAAGAGATCACCTAGCCAGCCTACGGTGCGCCGCAGACACTGCCGCCGCCGACCCCGGCGCGTTGCCGCGCTCGGCGTCGCGCCAGGCCTTCTGCGCCGGAGTGAGCGAGCCGGGACTCAGCGCGGGCGTGGACCGGTTGCCCGCCGCGACCGTGCCGCTGGTGGGGAGTACACCGCCGGCGGCGCCGGTTCGCCACGCGTGGCAGATGGCCAGCGCGAGGGCGTCGGCGGCATCCGCCGGTTTCGGGATTTCGGCCAGTCCCAGCACCCGGGCGACCATTGTGCCGACCTGCTTTTTGTCCGCGGAGCCGTACCCGGTGATGGCGGCCTTGACCTCGCTCGGGGTGTGCAGGGTCACCGTCAGTCCGCGCTTGGCGGCGAGCATGAGGGCCACCCCACTGATCTGGGCGGTGCCCATGACCGTGCTCACGTTCTGCTGCGCGAAGACCCGTTCAATGGCCACGAAGTGCGGTTGGTGCCGGTCGAGGAGCTCTTCGAGGCCCTCACTGATCAGGAGCAGGCGGCGTTCGAGGGGCAGGTCGGGAGAGCTGCGCAGCACCTGCACGTCGACAAGGGTCGCCGAACGGTTCGCTGCGACGTCGACGATCCCGACGCCGCAGCGGGTCAGGCCCGGGTCGATGCCCAGCACCCTGACCGTCATCGGTGGGCTATTCGCTGTCTGCTTCGAGCTCGGCCTGGACCTCGGCCGAGACGTCGTAGTTGCTGTAGATATTCTGCACGTCGTCGAGTTCCTCGAGAGCGTCGATGAGCCTGAACACCTTGCGGGCGGTCTCGGCGTCGACCTCGATCTTGAGCTGCGGGACGAAGGCGATGTCGGCGGAGTCGTAGTCGATTCCAGCCGCCTGCAGGGCAGTACGGGTGGCGACCAGATCGTGCGCCTCGCTGAAGACCTCGAACTTCTCGCCGTCGTCGACGACCTCTTCGGCGCCGGCGTCGAGCACCGCAGCGAGCACGTCGTCTTCGGTTGCGTCTCCCTTGGGCACCACGACGATGCCCTTGCGGTGGAAGTTGTAGGCGACACTGCCCGGGTCGGCCATGTTGCCGCCGTTGCGGCTGACCGTGGTGCGCACCTCGGCCGCGGCTCGGTTCTTGTTGTCGGTGAGGCACTCGATCATGATGGCGACACCGTTGGCGGCGTAGCCCTCATACATGATCGTGGTGTAGTCGACGGCTTCACCGGACAGCCCAGCGCCGCGCTTGACGGCGCGGTCGATGTTGTCGTTGGGGACCGAGGTCTTCTTGGCCTTCTGGATGGCGTCGACGAGCGTCGGGTTGCCAGACAGGTCCGCTCCGCCCATACGGGCAGCGACCTCGATGTTCTTGATCAGCTTGGCGAAAGCCTTCGCCCGACGCGAGTCGGTGACAGCCTTCTGGTGCTTGGTGGTCGCCCACTTGGAATGCCCGGACATGAATCTCCCGATTTTCGTTGCGTTGTCGTTGCGCTAACTCGTGCGACGCGCTTGGGGCGTCGTCTGCAGGCACCGCGACCGTTCCGACCGCTCAGTGCGTTCTCAGTCTAGCCCGGGCACCCTCTGACTGCCCTTCGGCTCACCGGGTGGTGGGCACGCCGAGTATCTTGTGCAGGGTGCGCAGGTTGCGGTTCGTGGTGGTGGATTTGTACCGGGGTTTGGCTGCCAGGACGCTGAAGGGGCTCTTGATGCCCACAGCCCGACGCACCTGCCAGTACAGGAGTCCGTCGCCGGGTAGAACGCTCTCGTCGGCCGGATCGAGCTGGGGCGCGCTGACCAGGAGCTCGTCGAGCCTGGCCGGGTCTGAGCCGAAGAGGATGTACGAGTGCCAGCCGTCCCGGTCGTCGAACGGGTAGCCGTCGACGGCTACGACGAGGTCGTCTCTGCTGAGCAGCACCACGAACGCCGTGTATCCGAATCGCTCGGACAGGGCTCGTTCCATGCCCGTCTTGACGGCGGCGGCATCAGGCTCGTCGCTCGTGAAGAGCACATTGCCGCTGGCCAGGATGGTCGTGACACCGCTGTGGCCGAGCCTGCTGACCGTTTCGGCCAGGTCGGCCATCTTGATGGTGATGCCGCCGACGTTGATGCCGCGCAACAGGGCGACGTATCTCATGCGCTGGCCTGGGTCATGCCCCCATTGTGCCTGACTGTGTGGTGCAGCCGGGCTAGGCGCCGAAACCGGCCGTCTGCACCTTCTGCAGGAAGTACTCGTGGAAGCGGTACTCCCCCGTGATCTCCGGGTGGAAGGACGTGCCGAGCAGGTTGCCTTGTTCGACGGCCACGCATCGACCGTCGGCGATCGTCGCCAACGCCGTGGCGCGCGATCCGACGGTCTCGACCACCGGGGCGCGGATGAAGACGGCGTGCACTGGGGTCTCGCCGAGGGCCGGTACGTCCAGGTCGGTCTCGAACGAGGCGGTCTGCGAGCCGAACGCGTTGCGGCGCACGCTGATGTCCAGGCCGCCGATGCTCTGCTGGCCCGAGATGCCGTCCAACACGTTGTCGGCCAGCATGATCAGTCCCGCGCAGGTGCCGTAGACCGGCATCCCGCCCTGGACGGCCGCTCGCAGGGGGTCGGCGAGGCCGAACATGCGAGTCAGCTTGTCCATCACGCTGGACTCGCCGCCCGGGATCACCAGGCCGGTGACGCTGGCCAGTTCCTCCGGGCGGCGCACGAGAGTGACCTCGCTGCCGAGCGAGCGCAGAACGTCGGCATGCTCGCGAAAGTCGCCCTGAAGGGCGAGTACTCCAACGCTCATGAAGCGGGTGTTACCAGCCGCGCTCGGAGAGGCGGTGCGGTGCGGCAAGGTCGGACACGTTGATGCCGACCATGGCTTCGCCGAGTCCCCGCGAGACATCCGCGATGATCTTGGCGTCGTCGTAGAAGGCGACGGCCTTGACGATGGCGTTGGCGCGTTCCTGCGGGTTGCCGGACTTGAAGATGCCCGAACCCACGAAGACGCCGTCGGCGCCGAGCTGCATCATCATGGCCGCGTCGGCCGGGGTGGCCACGCCGCCGGCGGTGAACAGCACGACGGGCAGCTTGCCGGTCGCGGCGATCTCGGCGACGAGTTCGTACGGGGCCTGCAGGTCCTTGGCGGCCACGTACAGCTCGTCCTTGGTGAGCGAGGACAGCCGGGCGATCTCGCCCTTGATGGTGCGGATGTGCTTGGTGGCCTCAGAGACGTCGCCGGTGCCGGCCTCGCCCTTGGAGCGGATCATCGCGGCGCCCTCGGTGATGCGACGCAGCGCCTCGCCCAGGTTGGTGGCACCGCAGACGAACGGAATCGTGAAGTTCCACTTGTCGATGTGGTTGACGTAGTCGGCGGGGCTCAGCACCTCTGACTCGTCGATGTAGTCGACCTCGAGGGCCTGCAGCACCTGGGCCTCGACGAAGTGGCCGATGCGGGCCTTCGCCATGACCGGGATGGAGACCTCGGCGCGGATGCTGTCGATCAGGTCGGGGTCGCTCATGCGGGCGACACCACCCTGGGAGCGGATGTCGGCCGGGACGCGCTCGAGCGCCATGACGGCGACGGCGCCGGCGTCTTCGGCGATGCGGGCCTGCTCGGCGTTGACGACGTCCATGATGACGCCGCCCTTCAGCATCTCAGCGAGTCCGCGCTTGACGCGGCTCGAGCCGAACTGTGCGGCGCTGTCGACCTGCTCGGGGGAAGTGGTGTCAGTCATAGCTACGATTCTATTCCTTGCGTCTGGTGCCGCTGGTCGGGGCGAGGGGCACGGGTGATGAGAACTGGGTCAAGAGACGGGTGTTACTGCAAGCCGTGCCAGCGAGGTGGGAAAGCGAGGGTCAGACGGTGGAAACCGGCCAACCCTCCGCGACCTCGCGGCGCACCTCGCCGAGCAGCTTCGGGATTGCCTTGGTGCCGGCGATGATCGGGAAGAAGTTCGAGTCGAGCGCCCACCGCGGCACGATGTGCTGGTGCAGGTGCTCGGCGATCCCGGCGCCCGCGATGCGGCCCTGGTTCATTCCGAGGTTGAACCCGTCGCAGCCCGAGGTGGCCTTGAGCACCCGCATTGCCACCTGGGTCAGGCTACCGATCTCGGCGACTTCCTCAGGGGTGGCTTCGTCATACGTCGCAACATGCCGGTAGGGGCAGACCAGCAGGTGGCCGCTGTTGTACGGGAACAGGTTCAGCAGCACGTAGGCGTACTTCCCGCGAGCCACGATGAGAGCCTTCTCGTCGTCCATCGACGGTGCGATGCAGAACGGGCAGTCGTCGGGGTGCGGCTGCTGACCGTCTTGGATGTAGACCATCCGGTGGGGCGTCCACAGTCGCTGGAAGGCGTCCGGAACGGCGGCGAAGTCGCCCGAATTCTCCACCTGGACGCCCTCGACGAAGTCCTGCGGGCTGCCGGACAGGCGGTCCCAGGGAGTGTCTCGCGGCGCGTCCTTCTCGAAACCCGCCGGAGTGGCTTCGGTCATCGTCAGGCCTGGTCCGCGCCGGCCGCAACGACCAGGGCGACGGGTGCGCCTTCCTGGGCGAAGTCGGCGGCGCCGTTGACCTGCGCGCGCGTGGTGATGGACGCGATGATCCGGCGGATGGCGTCGTCGACGGGAACCCCGTTTTCCTGGGTGCCGTCACGGAACCGGAAGCTGACCGCGCCGTTCGCGCGGTCATCCTCACCGACGATGAGCTGGAACGGGACCCTCTGCAGGGTGGCGTTGCGGATCTTCTTCTGCATCCGGTCGCTGGACGAGTCGAGTTCGACCCGGACGCCCGCCGTCTTGAGCTTGGCCAGGACTTCCCAGAGGAAGTCCTCGTACTGCTCGGACACTGGGATGCCGATGACCTGCACCGGCGAGAGCCAGACCGGGAACGCACCGGCGTAGTGCTCGAGCAGGATGGCGAAGAACCGCTCGATCGACCCGAGCAGGGCGCGGTGGATCATGACCGGCTGCTGGCGAGTGCCGTCGGGCGCCGTGTACTCCAGGTCGAACAGTTCCGGCTGGTTGAAGTCGAGTTGCACCGTCGACAGCTGCCAGGTGCGGCCGATGGCGTCCCGTGCCTGAACCGAGATCTTCGGACCATAAAAGGCCGCTCCACCCGGATCCGCCACGAGTTCGAGTCCCGAATCCTCGCCGACCTGGCGGAGGGTGTCGGTCGCGGCTTCCCACTGCTCGTCAGTACCGACGGACTTCTTGGGATCGCGGGTCGACAGTTCCAGGTAGAAATCGGTGAGGCCGTAACCACGGAGGGTCTCGAAGACGAACTCGAGCTGGCTGGTGACCTCGGCTTTGACCTGGTCCTGGGTGACGTAGATGTGAGCATCGTCCTGGGTGAGGCCTCGCACGCGAGTGAGGCCCTGCAGCGTGCCGCTCTTCTCATAGCGGTAGACGGTGCCGAACTCCGCCAGACGCAACGGAAGCTCGCGGTAGCTGCGGCCGCGGGCCTTGAAGATGAGGTTGTGCATTGGGCAGTTCATGGGCTTCAGGTAGTAATCCTGGCCCTGGCGGGTGACGTGGCCCTCGGCGTCGACCTCCTCGTCAAGGTGCATGGGCGGGAACATGCCCTCGCGGTACCAGTTGAGGTGCTGGCTGGTCTCGAACAGGTGGCCCTTGGTGATGTGGGGGGTGTTGACCAGGTCGTAGCCGTTCGCGAGCAGGCGCTCGCGCATGAAGTTCTCAATCTCCGAACGGATGATGCCGCCCTTGGGGTGGAAGACAGCCAGGCCGGAGCCGATCTCTTCGGGGAAGGAGAACAGGTCCAGTTCCTGACCGAGCTTGCGATGGTCGCGCTTGGCGGCCTCTTCCAGGCGGGCCTTGTAGGCGCGCAGTTCGTCCTTGGTGGGCCAGGCGGTGCCGTAGATGCGCTGCAGCTGCGGGTTCTTCTCCGAACCGCGCCAGTACGCTGCGGCCAGGCGGGTGAGCGAGTAGCCGTTGCCGATCATGCGGGTGTTGGGCAGGTGCGGACCGCGGCAGAGGTCCTTCCACACGGTCTCACCGGTCTTGGGGTCGACGTTGTCGTAGATGGTCAGTTCCGCGCCGCCGACCTCGACGGACTCGTTGTCGCCATCGGGGGTCGGGTCGTCTCCCGCCCCGCCCTTCAGGCCGATGAGTTCCAGCTTGTACGGCTCTGCCGCGAGTTCGGCGCGGGCCTCGTCATCGGTCACGACTCGGCGCACGAAGCGCTGGCCCTGACGGATGATGCGGTCCATGGCCTTCTCGAGGGACTTGATGTCTTCGGGGGTGAACGGTTCGGCCACGTCGAAGTCGTAGTAGAAGCCGTCGGTGACGAATGGGCCGATGCCCAAGCGCGCCGCGGGGTTCACGGTCTGCACGGCCTGAGCGAGCACGTGAGCAGCCGAGTGGCGCAGGATGTTGAGGCCATCGGGTGAGTCGATTGTCACCGGGGTGACGTCATCCGTCTCGGTCACCGCAGTGGCGAGGTCCCTGAGCTCGCCGTTGACGCGCATGGCGACAACGGATCGGTCGGTGAAAAGCTCAAAACCGTCAACCACGTGTATTACTCCCTTGAGTTGCGAACCCTTCAACTTTAGCGGGCGCCGGTGGGCTCAGTGACGGGCCGCGGGCACAGAAAAGCGCTGCCGGCGATGCCCGTGTGGACTCTGCCGACAGCGCTTGGCTGTACTGCCTCTTGTGCTACCCGGTGGGCGATACTGGGATCGAACCAGTGACCTCTTCCGTGTCAGGGAAGCGCGCTACCGCTGCGCCAATCGCCCAGGACCGCGGATGGTACTCACGGGCTGGAGGTGGATACGGGATTCGAACCCGTGTAGACGGCTTTGCAGGCCGTTGCCTCGCCTCTCGGCCAATCCACCGTGTTCTTTGTTACCTGTATACCCAAAGAAAATCGGCCTCTCGGCCGATTCACTTCGAGCGGATGACGAGATTCGAACTCGCGACCCTCACCTTGGCAAGGTGATGCGCTACCACTGCGCCACATCCGCAACTGCTCGCATTTCTGCGTGCTTGGAAGACTCTACTCGATCCTGGGGACCTCGTGTGCACATCACGCGCCAGTGGGCGCCGAGCCCGGTCGAAATCACCCGCTGTGCCGCGGAATTACGCGGAAAAACAAAAAAACCCCCGAGTTTATCGGGGGTTTTCTTCGGAGCTTCTCGTGCTTGGTGTTGTCATTGCTCTGTGGGCGATACTGGGATCGAACCAGTGACCTCTTCCGTGTCAGGGAAGCGCGCTACCGCTGCGCCAATCGCCCAAATCCTTCGCAGTGCAAAATGCACACCGTTCTGGTTGGAGGTGGATACGGGATTCGAACCCGTGTATACGGCTTTGCAGGCCGCTGCCTCGCCTCTCGGCCAATCCACCGTACTTGATGCCGTATTCACTACAACCGTGCTGGGTTTACTACCAAAGAGAATCGGCCTTTCGGCCGATTCAATTCGAGCGGATGACGAGATTCGAACTCGCGACCCTCACCTTGGCAAGGTGATGCGCTACCACTGCGCCACATCCGCAACTGCTCGCATTTCTGCGTGCGTTGAAGACTCTAGCCGATAGTGCGAGACAAATTCAAACCGAGCGATTGCCGCGTGTCGCGGCCCCTCGATGTGCGCTCAGGCCCCGGTCTGGTCTAGTATCAGATGTCGCAGTCGAGAGGTTTTCGAGTGTGGTTCGGGCGATTGGCGCAGTTGGTAGCGCGCTTCCTTCACACGGAAGAGGTCGTGGGTTCGAGTCCCGCATCGCCCACCGAAACGGCCCCCGGAGAACCCGGGGGCCTCGTTGGTTAACGATGGGAATTCGGTCCGGAACAGGCTGGCCGGCGCGGTGGCCTCAGCGTTAGTTCGGCGCGGCCCCGCCCTAGCTTGACTCCCCAGCGCCCACCGGTGTCGAAGCGAACAGCACTGTGTCGCTGGCCACGAGGTCGTCGAGGGTCAATACCCGCTGGAGGTCGTGCCCGGCGGCCAGGGCCAGGCGCAGTTGGTCATCGCTTTGGGGAGCGAGCCGGCCTTCCATGAATCCGCCCAGTGCCCGAATCGCGCAGGCGGTGAGCACCCCCTCGGGAGTGCCGCCGATCCCCATGGCCAAATCGATTCGCCCGCCGGGTGTGGCAGCGTCGATCGCGGCGGACACGTCGCCCTCCCCCGCGAGCACGACCCGTGCACCGACCCCGCGCAGTTCGGCCACGAGGCTCGCGTGCCGCGGTTTGTCGAGCACGGCTACGGTGATCTCGGTCACCGGCTTCCCAAGCGCTTCGGCCAGCCGGCGCACGTTCTGACTCGGGGTGGCCAGAAGGTCGAGGATGCCGCGGGCCGGCGCCGAGGAGATGAGCTTGTCCATGTAGAACACGTCCCGGGGATCGAACAGCGTGCCGCGTGGGGCGAGGGCGATGACACAGACGGATCCTGGCAGCCCTTCCTGCACGAGTCGCGTGCCGTCGAGCGGGTCGACGGCAATGTCGCAGGCCGGTCCCTCGCCGGAGCCGAGTTCCTCGCCGTTGGCCAGCATCGGGGCTTCGTCCTTCTCCCCCTCCCCGATCACCACGTACCCGGCGAATGGCGCCGGCAGCAGTTCGGCGCGCATGGCGGCGACTGCCGCGGCATCCGCCGCATTCTTGTCACCGCGTCCGAACCAGACTTCGGCGGCCAGTGCCGCCGCGACCGTCGCCGCGCGTACCGCGGCGACCAGCTCCGCCGAATAGTGTTCGCCGCCGAGAACCGTACTGGTGCTGGTGCCGGTGCCGGTACCCGCACTCGGGCTTGTGCTCGGTGTGGCTGCGTCGGTCGTCGTGTTGCTGCTCATGGGACTCGATGGTACCCGCAGGGCCGGGCCCGCCAGCCGAGATAGTGTCAAGGGGTGATCAGAGAACACGCCATTCTCCCCGTGCGACCCGGCCGTGAAGACGCCTTCCTTGCGGCGTTCCAGACGGCCCGGCCGCTCATCGAGTCGATGCCCGGCTTCCGTGGGCTCAGCCTGTCCAGGTCGGTTGAGGATCCATCGACCTTCCTGCTGCTGGTGGACTGGGAACGGTTGGAGGACCACACCGAGGGGTTCAGGGGATCCCCTGAATACGCCGACTGGAGAGCGCTGCTGCACAGTTTTTACGACCCGTTCCCCGAGGTGCAGCACTTCATCTCCGTGCCCTGATCTGTGCCCTGATTCGGGCTGGCCGCTCCTCCACAGGCGGCCGGTTTGAGTACCTTTCCACACCCGGTTCTGCAGGGGTGGGAGTGTCGGTGGTCGGTGGGAATATCGGGGTATGAGCAGCCCCGCTGAGCAGTTCCCGACCGACCCGGAGGACCCGGAGGACCCGGGTCACGACGCCCGCGACCCGATGCCGACGCCCACGCGCAGGCGCACCGGCGCCGCCGCACCCTGCAGGAGCAGGCGCAGGCCACCCTCGCCCGGAAAGTCGCCTAAGCAAGAAAGGCCCGCTGGAGGATCGCGAAGGCGACCCGCGAACGTGCTTGCGCACTCGCGGAGCTGCAGCGGTGGAGCAGGGAACCTGCCACCGCGAAACTGCTCAACCCCGACTACGCCGCCGAGTCGGCCCGCGGGCCGGTCCTCACCGACGCCGATGCGAGCCCACGGAAGATCGCGGCGTGGGAAGACCAGGAAATCGCCCGCCGCACCATCACGACCGAGGTCGCCTGCTCGCTGCGCCTGGCCGATCGCACCGCGGAGAACCTGATCGGTGAATCCTCGATGTTCGCCGGGCCGATGACAGCCACCCTCACGGCGATGAGCCACGGCGACATCAGCTACCGGCACGGGCAGGTGCTCATGGAGCAACTCAGCTTCATCCCGCTTGCGGAAGCCGCCGCCTTCGAAGCCAAGTTGCTGCCGGTGGCGAAAGACCTCACCGTCGGCAAACTCGCCGTCAAGGCCCGGCGGATGCGGGAACGAGCGCACCCCGAGACCCTCACCACACGGACCACCGCCGCGATCGCCGAACGCGGGGCACCCAGATCTGCGCCGACGCGATGACCCACCCCGAGACCGTTGCCGTGCTCTCGGTCGGAAAAGAACACTACAAAGCCCCCGCCGACCTGCGCCGCTGGGTCGCCCTGCGCGACGGCACCTGCCGCTTCCCCGGCTGCACCAGACCCGCATCCCGCAGCGACCTCGACCACCCCCTCGCCCGAGAACACGGCGGACCCACCGACTACGACAACCTGGCCCACCTCTGCCGCGCCCACCACCGACTCAAACCACCCTGGCTCCCACTCCCGAACGACCGGCAGCACCGGCCCGGCCACAGGCGAACGACCGGCCTGAAGATCCACCGCCCTTCTAGCGCTCCCCCAACCGTCTCGGAGGACGCGCAGCAGCGGGCACTTGCTAATTCGGCAATTCTGTTTGTCAATCTTGGAGCGGCGCTTCAGCATGGTGATATGACCAGCAACGGCACGCCTCCCTCTATCCCCCGTCTTCCACATCCGCAGACACAGACACAGACACACGACGTCGTCATCATCGGCGGCGGCGCTGCCGGACTCAGCGCCGCAGTTGTGCTCGGGCGGGCACGACGTTCGGTGGTCGTCGTCGACAACGGACATCCGCGCAACGCGCCCGCCGAGGGCGTGCACAGCTTCCTCACCCGCGACGGCTTGCGCCCCGCCGAGCTGGTGCGCCTCGGCCAGGACGAGGCCCGCTCCTACGGCGTGGAGTTCGTCATGGGCCGGGCCGTCGACAGCCGACGCTCGGCGCAGGGCTTCACGGTGACCCTCGATGACGGCAGCACAGTGTCGGGGCGCCGGCTGCTGGTAGCGACCGGGCTCGTCGATGAACTTCCCGATGTCCCCGGCCTCGCCGAGCGGTGGGGACGGGACGTGCTGCACTGCCCGTACTGCCATGGCTGGGAGGTCAGGGACCAGACCATCGGCATCCTCGGCACCGGGCCGAAGTCGGTTCACCAGGCGCTGCTCTTTCGCCAGTGGAGTAGGAACATCACTCTCTTTTTGCACGGCGACATGCTCGACGCCGACGGCACGATTTCCGAGCTGCACGGACCGACCGATGCAGAGTGGGAGCAACTCGCCGCCCGCGGCGTCAGCGTCGTGATCGGCCCGGTAGCGGGCCTCGACGTGCGGAACAAGGCCCTGGCCGGGATTCGCCTGGCCAGCGGTCGCCTGTTCCCCCTGCAGGCGCTCGTGGTCGCCCCGACGTTCACGGCCCGCACCGACTTCCTCGCCGGGCTTGGGCTGGCCTCGACACCGCACCCGTTCGGCGTCGGCACCCAGTTGGACAGCGACGAGACCGGGCGCGTACTCAACGACGGTGCCGTGGTGCCCGGAGTCTGGGCGGCCGGTAACGCCACCAACCTGATGGCGCAGGTCGTCGTGTCCGCCGCCGCCGGACTCGGCGTTGCCACGATGATCAACTCCGACCTCATAGCGGCGGAGGTGGAGACCGCTGTGACGGCCTACCGCAGCCCGTTCTCGACCGCCAACGAGGCCCGCAACAGCGACTCGGTGCTCGGCGATCGCCGACACGGGGTTCATCCAGAGCACACACCGGCTCGGGAAGGACAGAGCCGATAACGTCCACGTCGGCCAGTCCAACGGGACTGCTGTGGTCGCTCTCGCGGCCGGTCAGTCCCTGGTGCCGAACCAGGTCGTGATTCCGGGTGAGTAGAGCACCGAATCCGGTGCCCGGGATCCTGCCAGCCCCGGGAAACCGGCCACCGAGAGCAGGCTGTCGTCCAGTGAGATCAGCTGCGCCGTGAACAGCCGCCACGGCTGGTGGTGGTTGCGCAGCCGGATGGTGCGGCCGCGGACCCGGGTGAACAGCGCCCAGCGCGCGGTGAGGAAGTCGGCCAGCGGATCCTCTACGACGGGCTGACCCGTCGATCGCACGACGATCTGAGTGCGCGCGTGCGCGGCGAGGTGGCGGGTGGACGAGTAGCGGTACTCGCCGGCCTCCACTTCCACCCGTGTGCGTGACCACATGTAGGGCAGCGCGAAGAGCGCGCGGGCGGCCAGCACCGCGGCGAGCCTGGACGCCTCGAGTGACACGAACACCACACCCCGCCGCCCGCGGTCGTCGACCGCGTAGAGACGCACATTGACCTCGACGAACGAGCCGAAATACGGGATCGGCGCGCTGCCGAACACAGTGGCTCGGTCCAGGACGAACGGGATCAGGCCGACCCAGCTGGAGCCGTCGTAGACGTCGGGCCGGAGGCCCTCCGGGAGCAGTGGCGCCACCTGGTCGGCGTCGACCCGCCAATGCAGGAAAACCAGATCTGACCAGCGTTGACTGGCCGTCGCCCGGCCGACAAGCGGCGGGGCGACGGCCGTGATCGGCCAGGGTTCCGACACGGGGTGGCTAGACGGCGTCGGTGTGAACGGCGTCGGTGTGAACGGCGCCGCTGTGAACCGTGTCAGCGTCGGCAGAAACCGGCACCTGTGCGGGCGCAAAACCGTCGCCGGCCTGGGCCCTCGCCAGTGCCGTACCGGCAGCGGTTCCACCGATCAGGCCGCCGAGCAGGTCCTTGATGCCCACGCCCATGGTGGAGTTGAGCACGGCGTCGACCTCGGAGAAGCCGGAGGCGACGTTCTTGCTGAGCTGGCTCGCACCGTCGGTGGAGATCACCGTGAGCTGGTCGATGTTGCCCATCGGCGCGGCCAGCTCGTGCGCGATCTTCGGCAGCATCTCGACAAGGCGCAACTGGATGAGCGCCTCGGACTGCTCGGCCACGGCCTGGGCGCTGAGGCGGGTAGCCTCGGCCTCTGCCGAGCCGCGGGCCAGGATGGCGTCGGCGTTGGCCTGGCCCTCGGCCCGGATGGCCTCGGCGGACGCCACCCGGCTGTCGCGGTCGGCGTTGGCGGCCGCGACGCGGGCCTCGGCGGCTGCGGCTGCGGAGACCCGCACGCGGTACGCGTCGGCATCGGCCACGGCGTTGACCTCGGAGTCAAGCTCGGCCTTTCGCAGGCTGGCGCGACGCTTGGCGGTCAGCTCCTGCTCCTGAACGATGTTCTGCTGGGCCTTCGCCTCGGCTAGCGGCTTGGCCGCAGCGGCCTCGGCGGAGGCCTTGTCGGTGTCGAGCTGGAGCGCCGCCTTGCGCAGCGCCAGGGTGTTCTGGGCCTCGGCCACGGCCTGTTCGGCGATGATCGAAGCTTCCTGCGCTTCCCGGTTGGCCTGGTGCTCGGCCACCTCGGCCTGTCGGCGCACCTTGGCCTGTTCGGCACGACCCAGGTCGCGGATGTAGTCGTTGGCGTCGGTGATGCCCTTGATCTCGAACGAGTCGACGTCGACGCCCTGGTTGGCGAGGGATTCCCGGGCGGTGGCGAGCACCGACGTGCCGAGCTCATCACGCTTCTGGATGATGGTCATCACGTCGGTGGCGCCGATCGAGGACCGCAGGGAACCGCTGAGCACCTCCTGGGCGAAGTTGTCGATGTTCTTGTCCTGGCCGGTGAAACGCTGGGCAGCAGCGCGGATCGCGGTCGGGTCGTCGCCGACCTTGACGATCGCGACGGCTTCGACGGTGAGAGTGATTCCGTTGCGGTCCTGGGCGACAGCCGTGATCTCGATGGCCCGGCTGCGCAGGCTGATCTTGAACGCCTTCTGGAAGAAGGGGGTTATGAACACACCCTGGCCGTGAACCACACGCTGGCCGGACTCCTCGAGGGTGGCGCCGTCGACGATGGTCTTCTTGGACTTCTTGCCGGTGATGACGAGGGCTTCGTCCGGCCCGGCGTTCTTGTACACCGAGCGGGCGTAGACGAGCACGATCACACCCACCACAATGACGAGGAAGACGATACCGATAATCGGACTGAGGAGTTCTAACATGTGTACCTTCCGGTCCGCGCCAGGCGAACGTCACGTCGCGCAGCCAGAAGGGCCCCGCTCCCTCCACGTAGGCTAGCGCTCCCGCGCCCCGGCGTGCGGGGTCGGAAGGGTCGATTGACTTCTCAGGCCAGCAATTTTGCCTTCGCCGCCGTGAACTCAGTGTCATTGAGCACCCCAGCATTGTGGAGTTGGGACAGCTGGTTCAGCTGGTCGAGCAGGGCGGAATCTCCCGAGGCCGGCGGCGCAGCCGCCTGCTGCTGCTGCTGGGCGTCGTACTCGGCCTGGGCTTGGGCATCAGCCTGTGCCTGGGCATCGGCATCGGCATCGGCCTGGGCCTGTGCGTCCTGGGCCCTGCCCTGCTGCCGCCGCTGCACATTGCCGCTCACGGCTGTGGCGGTGCCGGCGACGACCGCTGTTCGCGCGGCCATGCCCAGGAGTCCGGGGCGACCCCGTCGAAGTGGTGACATGATCTGGTCCTTACTGTTCGTGGATGGCTGTTCGTGGATGACTGTTCGTGGATGAACGCGTCGATGGCTCTGGTTTGGTGCGGATCCGATGTCGGCGAGGTCAAACCGCGGCGTCGAGTACCGCGTTCACGACGGCCGCGGGAATCCGCTCCTGATGGAGCACCGCTCCCCCCGATGCCGACAGTACGGAAGCGAAGTGCCGGGCCCAGGTCAGTTCCACGACCAGAACCGCGGCTGAGGTACCAGGCGGCAGGTCCACCGCGAGTTCCTCGACATCGTCCAGTCCGGCGAGGCCGAGTTCTCCCAGTGCCAGGTCCGGCAATTGCGCCTTCTCGGGCAGATCTTCCACCTCGACGATCCGCAGGTCGCCCTCGACGCTGCGAGAGACGAAGATCAGGTCGAGGAGGGTGACTGTCTTCTCATCGATCAGGGCTCGCAGTGCCTCGCTCAGAGCGGCACCCGGCCTCTCGCCGTCAAAGGAGATCAGGAGAATCTCCACGGGTCCGTACGTGAATTCCGCCATCGAGTGTCCCTTCGTCAAACGTGCGGGCAGACGCACCGCCACCCGGTTCGGGCTCAGTGTCGCCGTGCACCCCCGGGGTCGAGTCACCCGGAAAGGGTGAATCTGGACCTGACCCGGTCAGAGCAGCCCGCGATCCTGGGCGATCGCCACCGCGTCCGCCCGGTTCGTGGCCTCGAGCTTCTGGTAAATGTTGCGCAGGTGGGTCTTCACGGTGTTGGGGCTGACGTTGCGCTTGCCCGCGATGTCTGCCACGGACTGGTGGAACGGCAGCTCCCGCAGGATCTCTCGCTCTCGTTGGGTGAGCGCAGGACTGTTCCGGCCGTGGTCGAGCGCGGGCGGACGCTCGTGCAGGTGCAGCGCGTCAGCAGCGCGGAGAATGTGCCGGGCGAAGTCGTCGAGATCACCGAGTCGGCCGAGGCGACCGCGGATGAGAGCGGTGCCCTGCCCACCGACGGCCAGGAATGCCCGTTCACAGCCGATCCTGCTCGCGAGCCGCAGGGCTCGAAGCAGCCGGGCGTCCGCCTCGACGTGTCGGCCTGACACATCCGCCACATGGGCCAGAGCGATCCAGGCGCTGACGATCGTCGCACCGCGCCATGCGGTGCGTTCCTCGAGGGCCGCTCCGCGAAGCCGTTCCTCAGCGGGATGGCCGGCCCTGGTGGGTGGGACGAGGAGGAACCTGATCAGCAGCGACTCCAGAGAGTCCTCCCCCAGCGCCCGTTCGATCAGGCGAACAACCAACTGGGTTTCCAGCCGTCCGTCCAGTGCGCCGCTCAGTTCGATCAAGGGTATGCAGCACAGGCTCAGGGCCCGCGGATGCTCAGTGCCGACCTCACGCATCAGAAGCATCAACCTGTCGAGGGCCTGGCGTGAACGTACCGCGCTGTCCAGCTGGCTCAAGAGCAACAGCACCTCTGCGGGTACGCTGATGCCGGCATCAGAGCCCCTGTCCTCTCGTGCTGCCAAGGCCTCAAGAATTACCGGGTCAACCGGCTGGCAGGCTTCGTACCGGTGAATCATCGCGTAGAGCAGCGCCCTGCCGGCGGCGTGGTCGACGGGCCGCTCGGCTCCCACGAGAGCTCCCATCTCTGACGCCGTCGTGGCCATCTGGCCTTCGAGCATCGCCACGTGCACCCAGTTGCCGGCATGCCCCGCCGCCGTCGCCGCCAGGTCACAGGCCAACAGGAACAACCAGTTCAAACCAACGTCCCTGGCCGAGTCCGCAACCTCTCTGAGAATGTCCTCCGCTGGACCGGGCTCACCGAGCTTGTCCCGGCAGCGGCCCTGGGCCGTTGCGGCTAACAGGTCGACGGCCAGGACCTGCCGCGCGGCCGATGGCGCATCGCCCTGCAGGGCTGCCAAACGATTCTCGATGTCGGGCCGCTCAGTAGCGTGGAACGCCTGCAGAATGGCGACCACAAACGTCCATCGAGTCGTGCTCGCATCGGTGCGGTCATGCTCGGGAAAGTCCCGGGCGGCCGCAGCGGCGGCCACCAGGAGTTGCTGCACCCGCCGCCGGGCAGGGACGTACGGGGGCTCGAGGAGCAGTCGCAGGCACAGTGTCGCGGTGGACACCACGCGGCCCTCGATCTCGTCCAGGGCGCGACCCACAAGATCCGTCGCACCGGACAGGACCAGCACGAGGCCGAACCGTTCGAGCAACGCGCCCACGAGCTCTGGATCGTGCGCCACAAGCGACTGCTCTACCGCTGCCGGCGCGCAGGCCCGGTCCGCGAACCACTGACAGGCCAGGAGATGCCTGGCGGTCGCGGCGCCGGCGTCCAACCTACGTCCCTCTCCCTGCAGGTATGCGAGCAGGATCGGGTGATATCGGTAGCCGGCCCCGCCCGGCGCAGCAGGCTCCCGCCCGATCAGCATGTTGTGGCGGGCCAGCCGCTCGAGCACCTCGCCCGCATCGGCGCGCTCTGTCACGGCCACCGCCAAGTCGAGAGGCACCACCTCGCTCAGCGCTGACGCCAACAGGACCTCCCGATCGCCGGTGTCCAGGCCCGTGACCACCTCGGCCGCAAGATAGTCCGCCACCGCCGGGTTGTCGCCGTCGAAGCGACTGAGGTCCAGCGCGGCTCCCTCGGATTCTCGCCAGGTGAGAGCGAGCGCAAGGCCGGTTGCCCAGCCGCCGGTCCGGCGCCTGAGGATGGCACCGTCCTCGGCGGGCAGGTCGATATGGTGCTGCGCCGCCAGGTTGAAGGTCTCCTCGAGCGTGAAGGCCAGGCTGTCCCCGGCGCACTCGATGAGCACGCCGGCGGCCTCCAGCGGCGCTATCCCCGCCACGGGCCGGTGACGGCCGGACACGACGATGCGGACCCCCGGGGACATATCGACCAGCGCCTCGAGGATGCCATCAAGATTCGTGCGGTTCGGGGACGACGGCCGCTCGGCAAGGTGCAGGTCGTCGACGAACACGAACGTCCGGCCCGGCCCGGAGGCGTCAGGTCCGTCTCCGCCCGCCAGCAGCCGCTGCCGGATCTCGTCAGGGTCCCTGGCGTCGCGGAGCGCGGCGCCGTTGAACCACCGCACAGTCTGGGTCTCAGCTCTGAGCCGCCGCGCCCAGCCCGCCATCAGCGTGGTTTTGCCCGACCCCGCGGAGTCCCAGAGGACGAGGACCCTGGCGTCAGGCCCGGTCAGCCGCTCAAGCACAGAATCCAGTCGGGGGCGGTGCAGGTACCACGCCGGTTCGGCAGCGAGCCCGGCGGGCAACGGGGAGGCCTGCGGTATCGCGAGCTCCACAGCTGGGGACAGGGCCGGGGACAGGCTTGACACGGCCGACGCGATTGGAGCTGCCGGCGTGCGGGGCGGGGCGGGATTCAGAGGCGGGACCGGAGTGAGTGGGGGGGCCATCGGGAAACGTCCTCGATTTGCATCCATTGCGCTACGTCAGCCACAACATCAGCCGCGGCGACAGGAATAGTGGCGCAGCAGCTGCGTGGGACATGGCTACCCCGTCAAGGCCCCGGCGAACCGGGACCTTGACGGAGTTCTCGCGGTGTTCGGGTCACCGCCAGTGAGGTGATAATGCCGCGGTGGCCGGGCCTGGTCAAGGGGCGGCCCGACTCGCTGGTGCAACACCGAGCGCGGTCAGCGCCAGCCGTACCGAGTCCGCAGCGCCCGCTCGATCATCCGGTACCGTGCGGCATCCACGACGGTTCCTTCACGGCGGACCCCGCCCTGGTGCACCTGGAACACCCGGGCGAGCCCCGCCCAGCTCGGCCGCCGTGCGGGATCCCACGACCCCTCACCGAGCGGCAGGTAGTCCGCGTTGCCTGAACGGTCAGTGCTCGTCAGCTGCACCGCCAGCATGTTGCCCTCGGACAGCGTCGCCATGACGACCACCGGCCGGTCTTTACCCCGACCGTCCAGTTCCTCGTAGGGAACCCACGTCCAGACGATCTCGCCCGGGTCCAGGGCGCCGTCGGTTTCGGGCGCATAGCCCCAGCCCGCGCGTCGCACCGTCGTCGGATCGAGTTCGATCGTGGCGTCAGGACCGGATTGGCCGGGGGCGGTTCCCGTGCGCGGCACTCCGACGGTCCGGGAGCCGAAGAGGGCAGACCGAAGGGCGGTGAGGAGGTGCCGAGTGCGGAACACACCCGAACACTACCCCACCGCCCTGGTCCCCTAGATGCCTCAGCTCTGCTGCCTCAGTGGTCTGTTGTCCAAGCGCTAGACATTGGCGAGGGCGTAGCCCTCTTCGCCGTGCACCGAGGTGTCGATGCCGGCAACTTCGTCTTCATTCTTCACCCTGAAGCCGATGGTCTTCTCGATGGCGAGACCGAGCAGGTAGGCGACGACGAACGAGTAGACGAGGACCGCGAAGGCCGCGATGGCCTGGACCGTGAGCTGGCCGAGGTCGCCACCGACGAAGAGGCCGGTGCCGATCGCGAAGAAGCCCAGGTACAGGGTGCCGATGAGGCCACCGACGAGGTGGATGCCCACGACGTCGAGCGAGTCATCGAAGCCGAACTTGAACTTCATCTCGATGGCCATGGCGCAGACGGCACCGGCGACGACACCGAGGAGCAGGGCCCAACCGGGTTCGAGATTGGCGCAGGCCGGTGTGATGGCGACGAGGCCGGCGACGGCACCGGATGCGGCGCCGACCGACGTGGCCTTGCCGTCCTTGATCTTTTCGACGATGAGCCAGCCAAGGATGGCGGCGGCGGTCGCACCGAGGGTGTTGACCACGATCAGGCCGACGTTGGCGAGGCCGTTCAGCCACTCCGCCCCGGCGTTGAAGCCGAACCAGCCGAACCACAGGATCGAGGCACCGAGCAGAACCAGCGGCACGTTGTGCGGCTTGGTGATGCCCTTCTGGAAGCCGATCCGCTTGCCGAGGACGAGGGCAAGGGCCAGGGCAGCAGCGCCGGCGTTGATGTGCACGGCGGTACCGCCGGCGTAGTCGATGACGCCGGGCAGGCCGAGGGTCTCGCCGAGGCTCATGATCCAGCCGCCGCCCCAGACCCAGGCCGCGACCGGGAAATAGACCAGGGTGGCCCAGACACCGGCGAAGATCATCCAGGAACCGAACTTGGCGCGGTCGGCCACGGCTCCGGAGATCAGGGCGACGGTGATGATCGCGAAGGTCGCCCCGTAGGTGGCACCAAGGAGATCGAGGTTGCCGGTCTCACCCGTGGCCAGTGACCCGAGTCCGAAGTCGCTGAACGGGTTGCCCGCGAACTGGCTGGCTCCGTCGACCACGCTCATGTTGAATCCGTACAGGATCCAGAGGACGGTGATCAGCCCGAGTGCGCCGAAGCTCATCATCATCATGCTGACGACGCTCTTGGCCTTGACCAGGCCGCCATAGAAGAACGCGACTCCCGGAGTCATGAACAGAACCAGCGCGGTTGCCGTCAACCCCCATGCAATGCTGCCAGTGTCCATCATCTGTCCTCACACCTAGTTAGCCGGAGTACCGCGAAAGCCGCAGACGAGTGTGCCGGGCAGTCCTGGGTACGCAACTCAGTCTCCGACCCAGACGTTTCACCAGCCGTACCGTCGTGTTTCGGGGAGGTTACGCAATCGGCGAGAACGTTAAGAGCGTGTTTCGCTGCAGCCCGCTCACTCCGCGTGCGGCGGCAGCTCGCCCGTGGTGAGAGCCACCATCCGGGACTGGGAGCGTTGATACTTCTTGCGGTAGCCGCCCTCCAGCATCTCGGCATCGAAGACGTCGTGTAGCGGCAGTCCGCTGGCGATGATCGGGATCTCGGCGTCGTAGACCCGGTCGATGAAGGCCACAAGGCGCAACGCATCGGTCTGGTCGGTGAGCAGGTAGACGTTGCGCAGGGCGATCACGTCGACGTCGGCGATCATCTTGATGTACTTCGACGGATGCACGGTGCTGAGATGGCGCATCAGCGCACCGAAATCGTCACACGTCACCCTGGAGCCCCGCTCGATGAGTGCCTCGTTCAGGCGGTCGAACTCCTCGGGCAGAACGGCCTCGGCGTGCCCGGACGCATCCCGGCGGCGGTAGTCGAGGCCGTCGATGCGCACGGTCTCGAAGTTCGCGGACATGGCCTGAATCTCTCGCAGGAAGTCAGCTGCCGCGAACCGGCCCTCGCCGAGCGAGTTCGGCGGGGTGTTGGAGGTGGCGGCGACCCGGGTGCCGGAGGCGATCAGCTCGCCCAGCAGCCGAGTCATCAGCATGGTGTCCCCCGGATCGTCGAGCTCGAACTCGTCAATACAGATGAGCTTCGCGCCGGAGAGCTGGGTCACGGTCTCGGCATAGCCCAGGGCGCCGACCAGCGCCGTGTACTCGATGAAGGTGCCGAAATACTTGGGACCGGGTGCGCCGTGCCAGAGCGCTGCCAGCAGGTGGGTCTTGCCGACGCCGAAGCCGCCGTCGAGGTAGATGCCGGGCAACTCGGCCTTGGCCTTGCGGGTGCGGGAGAAGAAACCGCCCGGTCGGGCCCGCCACGCTGCAAAGTTGTTCAGCCGCTCCACCGCCTCGAGCTGGGACGGATAGTCCAGGTCAGGGCGGTAGGACTCGAATGAGGCGTGTTCGAATTGCGGTGGCGGCACCAGCTCCGAGACGATCTCCGCACCGGTGATGGATGGCGACCTGTCGACGAGTCGAAGGGGCAACTTTTGGGTCGCACTGACCATGTTTGACATCCGGTTCCTGTCTGTCCCCGACATCCTGGTGGAATTTCGGTGTGGGGTTCTGCCTTGTACCTTGGAGACCTGCGCGCAGGTTGTCCACCAGCCTAAATGCACGCACACCAGGGCCGCGCCGTCGTCCAGGTTCACGAGCCCTCCGGGAGGAAACCATGACCGTCGAAACAGATCCGTCAGCCACGTTCGCGGCGTACGCGCATCCCGAACGCCTGGTGTCAACCGACTGGCTGCAGGCCCACCTCGGCGACCCCGGCCTGGTCGTGGTCGAATCCGACGAAGACGTCATTCTGTACGAGACCGGCCACGTTCCCGGCGCAGTCAAGATCGACTGGCACACCGACCTCAACGACCCCGTGGAGCGCGACTACATCGACGGGGCCGGCTTCGCCGCCCTGCTGGGCCGCAAGGGCATCAGCCGCGACAGCACCGTGGTGATTTACGGAGACAAGAGCAACTGGTGGGCGGCATATGCCCTCTGGGTGTTCACCCTGTTCGGCCACGACGACGTGCGCCTGCTCGACGGCGGCCGGGCGAAGTGGATCGCCGAGGGCCGCGAACTGAGCACGGACCGCGAGGCGGCCGAACCGGCCGAATACCCTGTCGTCGAGCGGGCAGACGCCCCCATCCGCGCGTTCAAGGACGACGTTCTCGCCCACTTCGGCCACCCGCTCATCGACGTGCGCTCGCCCGAGGAATACAGCGGCGAACGCACCACCGCGCCCGCCTACCCCGAGGAGGGATCCCTCCGGGCCGGCCACATCCCTTCGGCGGTGTCGGTGCCGTGGGCCCGTGCCGCGGCCGAGGACGCCACTTTCCGGCCCCGTGCCGAGCTCGACGCCATCTACCGCGACGAGGCCGGGATCACCGGCGACGAGCCCGTGATCGCCTACTGCCGCATCGGCGAGCGATCCAGCCACACCTGGTTCGTGCTGACCCACCTGCTCGGACTCGAGAACGTGCGCAACTACGACGGTTCCTGGACAGAGTGGGGCAGCGCGGTACGGGTCCCGATCGTGCAGGGCACAGCCCCCGGAACCGCCCCGGAACCCCGATGAGCACCGTCGACCTTCCCAGCCAGCTTGCCGAGATCCGCGAGGATTTCCTCGCGCTCGAACAACCGGATCGCCTGATGCTGCTGCTGGAGTTCTCCAACGAGCTGCCGGACCTTCCCGAGAAGTACCGGGACCATCCCGACCTGTTCGAACGTGTCGTGGAGTGCCAGTCGCCGGTGTTCATTTTCGTCGAGGTTGACGACGACCGTTCCGTACACCTTTATGCCACGGCGCCTGCGGAGTCGCCCACAACCCGGGGCTTCGCCTCGATCCTCGCTCAGGGCCTGGACGGCCTCAGCGTCGACGAGGTCCTGGCCGTTCCGGATGACTATCCGCAGTCGATCGGCCTTACCCAGGCCGTTTCGCCGCTCCGGCTGCGTGGCATGACCGCCATGCTGGGTCGAACCAAGCGTCAGCTGCGCGAACGGCAGGCCGCCCTGGGCTAGCGTGGCCTGCGCCCGCCGAGGGCCGAGGCCTACCGGTCGCCGGTGTATCCGGCCGCCGTCACGGCGGGGTGTGCCGACCCGAGCGTGCCGAGCCAGCCGAGGATGGCCGCGTTCCAGGCGGCCGGATCGTAGTTCCACAGTTTGGTGTGCCTGGCCACCTCGAACGGCACCAGGGTGACGATGTCGGGTCGCCGTTCGGCCAGGGCTCGGGACGGTGCTGACGGCACGTAGCCGTCGTCGTCGCTGTGCAGGATGAGAATCGGCAGGCTCAGGTCGTTCGCCCGGGACACGAAGTCCAGTCGGGGGAAGTCGATGGGGAGATGCATCCCCGTGACCATTCGTCCCCAGGGGCGCCCCATCACCACCAGTGCACCGCGCACCACCGCCCTCGGCAGCCGGAGGGTGAGCGCCTGGTAGGCCACAACATCCGCCCAGTCGATCACGGGCGAATCGAGCACGATGCCGGTGAGCCGACCGTCGTGCTTCGCGCGGGTAGCCGCCTGCAGGGCGATCGCCCCGCCCATCGACCAGCCCATCAGCACGATCTGGGTCGCTCCGTTCTCCACGGCGAACTGGATGGCGGCCTCAACGTCCCGCCATTCGGTGTCGCCGAGCCCAAACCGGCCGTCGGCGCTCGGCGGCGCCTCACCATCGTTGCGATAGGAGACCAGCAGACAGGTGTAACCGGCGGCGTTGAACACGGGAACGGCCCGAAGCGTCTCGTGCCGACGGACCCCACGGCCGTGCACCTGGATCACCCAGCGCCCGGAGGGTTCTGACGCGGGGATCAGCCAGGCGGGAGCATCACCCAGCTCGGTCGGCACCGTCACGTTGGAGAACTCGAGCCCGAGGTCCCACGGCCCGAGGAAGGAATAGCCGCCCAGCCGTCCCGAGGTCACCGAGCCGAGGTCACCGAAGTCCACGGTCAGGATGCGGCGGGTCACGGTCTTCGCCGCGCGAGACTCGATGGCACCCAGGCGCGCGTGTCCGGAGTCACCGGCGAACCAGAAGCTGTAATCACCGGGAAGGACCGCGTCCTTGGTCGCTTCGAGGGTGATGGTGCCGGCGTCGAGGTCGACGTCGAACACCCTCGTATCGTCGGCGCGTTTGGTGGGCGGGGTCACGATGCGGCGCGCCATGACACCGGCCAGCACACCGACCGCCAGAGCTGCGGCGGCACTCACCGCAACGGCGCCGCCCGCGATCACCAGCCCCGCCGACGCCAGGCCGCGCGTGGATTCCGCTCGTGTACCGATCCCTGTCATGCCTACCTCTTCGCTGTTCGGCGTGCCTCGCACCAGCCCCACGGAAAAAACTCTAGTCTGCAGACGTGCCCGATTCAGAGGATCAGCCCCAGCGCCCTGCGCAGTTTGCCGCGGCGCTCGACGCTATCCGTTCTTCCAGCCCGCGCCCGGAGCTGGTGGTCACCGAGATTTCGGCCCCCGGAAACCTCGCTCCGTATGCCGTGGCACTGTCTGCGGATGTCACGCCGGTGCGACACGGCAGCGACTCCGACTTCGGTACCGGACGCTTCATTCTGCTCTACGACCCCGACGAACCCGAAAGTTGGGGCGGACCCTTCCGCGTCGTCTGCTTCGCGCAGGCACCCCTCGAGAACGACATCGGAGTCGATCCGTTCCTCGCCGAGGTCGCCTGGGCCTGGTTGGTGGATGCCCTGGACACCCGAGGTGCGAACTACACCGCCGCCTCCGGCACCGCCACCAAGATTCTCTCCTCGGGCTTCGGTGAGCTCGCCGCTCAGGGCGATGGCGCCCAGATCGAGCTGCGGGCGTCATGGAGTCCGTTGGACAACGACCTCGCCGCACACGTCGAAGGCTGGGGTGAGCTGCTGTGCATGCTCGCAGGCCTCCCGCCCGCCAGCGAGCTGCCCGCCCCGCCCCGCCACGGCCACCCTTCTTCCTCCCGTTCCTCGTCCTTTTCGTCCTCCTCCGCTCGGCATGGGCGTCCCTCCAGCGCTGAGGTACCCCGTTCCTCTGAACCGGGTGCAGACCATGGCGTGTCAGGACCGGGCTCGACGGGATCGGGCTCGACAGGACAGGGCTCGACAGAACAGGGCTCGAAAGAACAGGGCAGCTCAGGAATCACGCTGGGCCCGGTGGACCAGATCGGGCCGTCAGCCTCGTCTGTTCTGCGAACAGGCCCGGGATTGCATACGCTGGGAGTGGCCGCCGGCGGCCGCGAGTCTGCCGGCAGGGAAACGGCCGGTGGTGATTTGGCCGGCCTCGATGCGCCGGGCGCTGAACGCGCCGGCAGGGAGACCTCGGGAATGAACGTCATGGCAGGAAATGCAGTCGGAACCGAAACCAGCCCGGGGATGAACCCCGGGGCGTTGAGCAACACGGCGTTAGGCATGGGCAACACGCCTCTGACCAGCACGGCGCCGAATCTCACCAGCGTTGCGTATCTCTCGGCACATCGTGCATCCCGTGGTTGACCGACCCGTGGTCACCCACCAGGTCATCGACTCCCGCGCAGCCTATCTGGCGGCACTCGACGTGCTCGCCCAGGGAACCGGGCCGATCGGCATCGATGCGGAACGGGCATCGGGTTTCACCTACTCCCAGCGTGCTTACCTGATCCAGATCTTCCGCCGGGATGCGGGCACCTTCCTGTTCGATCCACCGGCTATCGGCGACTTCAGCGAACTCAACGACGCCCTCGCCGACGAGGAATGGATCCTGCACGCAGCAAGTCAAGATCTCGCCTGCCTCCGCGAGGTCGGCCTCGACCCCACCCGCATCTTCGACACCGAGCTCGCCGCACGCCTGCTCGGCCTGCCCCGCGTGGGACTCGGCACCGTGGTCGAAGAACTCCTCGGCATTCACCTAGCCAAAGAACACTCCGCCGCCAACTGGTCAACCCGGCCGTTGCCCGAAAGCTGGCTGGTCTACGCAGCCCTGGACGTGGAGCTACTCCCGGACCTCCGTGACAGCATGGTCGACCTGCTCGTGGAATCCGGCAAGACCGAGATCGCCGACCAGGAGTTCGCCGCGGTACTGGCCAAGGAAGCGAAGCCGGCCCGCGCGGAGCCCTGGCGCCGCCTGTCCGGCCTGCACGCCGTGCGTGGCCAGCGCAACCTGGCCGTGGCCCGCGAGCTGTGGGTCGCCAGGGACACCCTCGCCCAGGAGCTCGACGTCTCCCCCGGCCGTTTGGTTCCCGACGCGTCGCTCGTGGCCGCAGCACGTCTGCTGCCCGCGAACCGGAACGTTCTCGCCGAGCTTCGCGAGTTCAACGGTCGCGCCAGCCGAACCGAGCTCGACAGGTGGTGGCAGGCCATCCTGCGTGGCCTCGCCAGCGTTGACCTGCCCTCGGTGAAGGCGAACGGCGACGCACTGCCGCCGCCCCGCGCCTGGGCTGACCGCAATCCCGACGCCGACCTGCGGTACAAGGCCGCGAGGGCCGCCCTGACGGCGGCCTCGGAGGAGCGCGCGGTGCCGTTGGAGAACCTCCTCACTCCCGACCACCTGCGTCGCGTGGCTTGGCAGCCGCCGGAGCCTGCCGGTGCCGATGCCGTGGGCGAGGCCCTCGCCGGTCTCGGTGCGAGAACCTGGCAGATTGAGGCCACTGCACAACTAATCGCTGATGCCTTTGTGGAAGTCCACCAAAGCGCGTCCGTTGCCGCCGACGCTGAGTCGTAGGAACAGTCAAAGGATTCACACCGGTTATTCCGTCACCCTAGGATCGTGCGATACCTGTTTTGAGTGATGGAGGCAAAGTGGCCGAGAGAACTGAAGTCGTCTTCGTGGACGGGGTTCGCACCCCGTTCGGTCGTGCCGGCGAGAAGGGTATGTATTGGAATACCCGCGCCGACGACCTGGTCGTCAAGGCGATCACCGGACTGATGGAACGCAACCCGAACGTGCCGGGCGAACGCATCGACGATGTCGCCATCGCGGCGACCACCCAGGCCGGTGACCAGGGGCTGACTCTCGGTCGCACCGCGGCCCTGCTGGCGGGCCTGCCCGTCTCGGTGCCGGGCTTCGCCATCGACCGCATGTGCGCCGGGGCGATGACCTCGGTCACCACCATGGGCGCCGCGATCGGTTTCGGCGCATACGACCTCGCCATCGCCGGCGGAGTCGAACACATGGGTCGCCACCCGATGGGCGCCGGGGTCGACCCGAACCCCCGGTTCCTCAGCGAACGCCTGGTCAGTGAGGACGCCCTCAACATGGGCGCGACCGCCGAGCGCATCCACGACCGGTTCCCCGAGTACACCAAGGACCGTTCCGACCGGTATGCCCTGCGCAGCCAGCAGAAGGTCGCGGCCGCGTACGAAGCGGGCAAGATTCAGCCGGACCTGGTGTCCGTGGCAACCCGCAGCGCCGCGGGCTGGGGCCTCGCCACCCGCGACGAGGCGCCGCGCCCCGAGACCACCCTCGAGGGCCTCGCCGGCCTGAAGACGCCGTTCCGGCCGCACGGCCGCATCACCGCCGGCAACGCGTCCGGCCTGAATGACGGTGCCACCGCCTGCCTTCTGGCCAGCGGTGCCACAGCTAAGGAGCTCGGGCTCAGCGTGAAGATGAAGCTCGTGAGCTTCGCCTTCGCCGGTGTCGAGCCTGAGGTGATGGGGCTGGGCCCCGTGCCCTCCACGGAGAAGGCGCTGCGTAAGGCCGGTCTGTCGATCACCGACATCGGCCTGTTCGAACTCAACGAGGCGTTCGCGGTGCAGGTGATCGCCTTCCTGGACCACTTCGGCATCGACGACGACGATCCCCGCGTCAACGAGTACGGCGGCGCCATCGCCATCGGGCATCCGCTCGCATCATCGGGCGTGCGCCTGATGAACCAGCTCGCCAGCCAGTTCGCCGAACACCCCGAGGTGCGTTACGGCCTCACGGCCATGTGCATAGGCCTCGGCCAGGGTGGCACTGTGATCTGGGAAAACCCGCACTTCAACAAGAAGGCAGCCAAGCGATGACCGACAAGACCAGCACCCCCATCGACTACGCCACCGTGGACTTCTCCCCGCTCATCGTGGTGTCCGGTGATGAAGTCGTCACCCACTCGCTCGTCCGGGACGTCCCGCTTTCCGGCGGCCGCACCCTCGCCCTCGTGACGCTGGACAACGGGCGGGACCACACCAGGCCCAACACGCTCGGCCCGGTCACCCTCCTGGAATTCAGCGCCGTCATGGACGAGCTCACCGCCCGCGCCGGACGCGGTGAGATCCACGGCGTGGCCGTAACGGGCAAGCCGTTCATCCTCGCCGCTGGAGCCGATCTCAGTAAAGTCAGCGAGATCCCGTCCCGCGAGGTGGGCAAGCTGCTCGCTCAGCTCGGTCACTTCGCCCTGGGCAAGCTGAGCACCTTGGGGGTGCCGTCGTTCGTGTTCATCAACGGTCTCGCCCTCGGCGGCGGCCTCGAGGTGGCCTTGAACGCCGACTACCGCACCGTCGACGCGAGCGTCCCGGCCATAGCGCTGCCCGAGGTCTTCCTCGGCCTGATCCCCGGCTGGGGCGGCTCCTACCTGCTGCCCAACCTGATCGGCATCGAGAATGCCCTCAAGGTCATCGTTGAGAACCCGCTGAAGAACAACCGCACCTTGACCGGCGCGGACGCACTCAAGCTGGGCATCGCCGACCGAATGTTCGGGTCGGTGTCCTTCCTGGAGGACTCCATCCGGTGGGCAGACGGTGTCATCGCCGGCAGCGTTTCGGTGAGCCGGCCCAACGCGCCCGGCAAGATCGAGCGCATGGTCAAGTGGGATGCGGCCGTCGGTATCGCCCGCAAGATGCTCGAGTCCCGCATCGGCACCGTCGCGGCATCGCCGTACGCGGCACTGGACTTGATCAAGGCGGCCCGCACCGGCACCAAGGCCGA
This sequence comes from Cryobacterium sp. LW097, assembly GCF_002205495.2. Taxonomy (GTDB): domain Bacteria; phylum Actinomycetota; class Actinomycetes; order Actinomycetales; family Microbacteriaceae; genus Cryobacterium; species Cryobacterium zongtaii. The sequence continues at coordinate 2,038,913 of NZ_CP021992.1, forward strand.
GGCCTTCGCCCGGGAGGACGAAGCCCTCGCCGACCTCATCTCCGGCGATCAGCTGCCCGCGAGCATCTACTCATTCAATCTGGTGCAGAAGCGCGCCAAGCGACCGGCCGGCGCCCCGGACAAGACCCTGGCACGCCCCATCGGCAAAGTCGGTGTCATCGGCGCAGGCCTGATGGCCAGCCAGTTCGCCCTCCTGTTCGTGCGCCGGCTGAAGGTACCCGTCGTGATCACCGACCTCGACCAGGCCAGGGTCGACAAGGGAGTGGCTTACATCCACGGTGAGATCCAGACCCTGCAGGACAAGGGCCGGATCAGCTCCGACGAGGCGAACCGGCTGCGCGCCCTGGTGACAGGCACCACCGACAAGGCCGACTTCGCCGACGCCGATTGGGTCATCGAAGCGGTCTTCGAGGAGCTCGGGGTGAAACAGGACGTTTTCGCCGAAATCGAAAAGCACATCTCCCCCACCGCGGTGCTGGCCACCAACACGTCATCGCTGTCGGTGGAGCAGATCGGCGCGAAGCTGGCCCACCCCGAACGGCTGGTCGGTTTCCACTTCTTCAATCCAGTCGCCGTGATGCCGCTCATCGAGGTCGTGAACACCCCCGCGACCGATGACGCTACCCTCTCAACCGCGATGGTGATCGCCGCCAAGCTGCGGAAGAACGCCGTCATCACCCGCGACACCCCGGGCTTCGTGGTGAACCGGGTGCTGGCCAAGCTGCTCGGCGAGGCCATGCACGCCGTCGACACCGGCACACCGTTCGAGGTCGTCAACGGCGCCCTGGCGTCGTTCGGCCTGCCGATGACCCCGTTCGAGCTGCTCGAGCTGGTCGGCCTCAAGGTCGGCGCGCACGTGTTGGACACCCACCACGCGGCATTCCCCGACCGGTTCTTCGAGAGCACCAACCTGCACCGTCTGGCCGAGCACGGCAAGATCCTCGAGCGCAACTCCAGCGGCAAGGTCACCGGCTTCGACAAGGGTGCGGTGAAGATCGTCGCAGGCGGCACGACGCCCATCACGGCGGAGCAGATCCTGCGCCGGGTGGAGGACGGCCTCGCTGACGAGATCAAGCGGATGCTCGATGACGATGTGGTGCACGCGCCGGAGGACATCGACCTGTGCATGCTCCTCGGCGCCGGCTGGCCCTTCCAGATGGGCGGGATCACTCCGTACCTCGACAGGGTCGGCGCCAGCGAGCGGGTCTTCGGCGGCACGTTCCACACCCCGATGGTGCGCGGCGTCGGCTCCGCGGCAACGGCGAGCAGCACTCCCGTGCTGAGTTAGCCGCTCAGGGCACAACAACTGTCGCCCGTGCGGACAATTGTGGCCGGTGCGCCGGCCACAATTGTCCGTTTCGGGAACAGATGCGGGCTACCGGTTCAGCGGGCTCATGTCGGCGTAACGGTCTCCGACCGGGGCGTCGATCGCGGACAGGGTTGCGAGCTGGGCAGCGCTGAGCACAAGCGCATCCGCCGCGACGTTCTCCTCGAGCCGGTCCACCCTCTTGGTACCGGGGATCGGGGCGATGTCGGTGCCCTGGGCGAGCAGCCAGGCCAGGGCCACCTGGGCCGGCGTCGCATCGAGTTCCGTCGCGACAGCGTCGACCTGCTCCACGATGCGGATGTTGGCGGCGAGGTTGGCGCCGGCGAACCGGGGATTACTGCGCCGGAAGTCATCCTCGTCGAGCTGGTCGAGTGTACGGATGGCGCCGGTCAGGAAGCCCCGACCGAGCGGCGAGTACGGCACAAAACCGATCCCGAGCTCGCGCACCAGGGGCAGCAGTTCCGTCTCGGGCTCGCGGCTCCACAGCGAGTACTCGGTCTGCAGCGCCGTGACCGGGTGAACGGCGTGGGCCCGCCTGATGGTGTCCGGCGCCGCCTCCGACAGGCCGTAGTGACCGATCAGGCCGGCGCTGATGAGCTCGGCCAGGGCACCGACGGTGTCCTCGATGGGCACGCCCGGATCCATCCGGTGCTGGTAGTAGAGATCGATGTGATCGGTACCGAGGCGGGCCAGTGACCCTTCGACGGACAAGCGCACGTTCTCCGGACTGCCGTCCAGTCCCCTGGAGCCGTCGGTGCGGTGGTGGATGGTACCGAACTTAGTGGCGATGACCACGTCGTCGCGGCGCCCGGTCAGCGCCCGGCCGAGGAGTTCCTCGTTGAGGTACGGGCCGTAGATTTCGGCGGTGTCGAACAGGGTGAGACCGAGGTCGATGGCTGTGCGGATGGTGCGGATCGACTCGGCATCGTCGGTGCCGGCGCCGGAGTAGAACGCTGACATTCCCATGCAGCCCAGGCCGAGACGGCCGACCTCGAGTGGAGTGCTGGTACCCAGGGTGATGTGCTTCATGCTCTGGTCCTTTCGGCGTAGAGGGAGATCTTGTGATCGATGGCGGCGAGGCTCGCCTGCATCTCGGCGAGCTGTGCCACGACGGCGATCCGGTGGCGTTGCAGCAGCTCGAGGCGCTCCGGCGTGGTGTCCTCGCCGCGCCGGGCGAGGTCGGCGTACTCCTTGACCTGCGCGATCGGCAGGGCGGTGCTGCGTAGGCGGGTCAGGAAGATGATCCAGGTCACGTCCCGCGCCGAGTATGCCCGGTGGGTGGAGGCAGCCCGATGGATGGGTGCGAGCATCAGGCCCGCTCGCTCGTAGTACCGCAGCGTATGGGCGCTCAGCCCGGTGCGCTCGGCGACCTCGGAGATCGAAAGCTGTTCGTCGGGTGGGGTCATGCTGCAACCCTAAAACCTCGAGCGCACTCTAAGTCAAGCGGTGTCCTGATCCGGCCATAGCCATCCGCCAAAGCGGTCGCGTGGTCGCCTCAACGTTGTGGAGGTGACCACAGGGCCGCTTTCGCGGAACATACCGACGGGCGGCGGGTGAGGCGGTCAGTCGCGGGGGGCGCGCTGCAAGGGGACGGTGCCGGATTCGGGGCGGTCGGCGTCGGCCGGCAGGGGGCGGGCGTGCGGCAGCTTGCTGCCGAGGACCATCGCGACGACGTCCCTGGCGATGTGCTGCGGCGTGAGGCCGACCCGCTCGAGGATCTCGGCGCGGGTGCCGTGGTCCAGGAACTCGTCAGGCAGACCCAGCTCGGTGACGGCGGTGTCGACGCCGGCCTCGCGCAGGTCCTGACGGATGCGGGTGCCGATGCCGCCCACCCGGATACCGTCCTCGATGCTCACCACGATGCGGTGCTGGGCGGCGAGTTCGATGATGCTCTGGGGCACCGGGACCACCCAGCGCGGATCGACGACGGTCGCACCGATGCCCTGGGCGGCGAGCCGCTCGGCGACCTCGAGGCCCATTCCGGCCATCGGACCGACGGTGACGATCAGCACGTCCTGCTGGCTGCTGCGGAGGAGTACGTCGACACCGTCGGACAGACGCTCGAGGGCGTCGAACTCGACGCCCGTGCTGCCCTTGGGGAACCGCAGCACCGTGGGCGCGTCGTCCACGAGGACCGCCTCGGCGAGCTCTTCCCGCAGTCGGGTGGAGTCGCGCGGTGCGGCGAGTCGGATGTGCGGGATGACCTGCAGGATTGCGAGGTCCCACATGCCGTGGTGGCTCGGACCGTCCGGCCCGGTGACCCCGGCCCGGTCGAGCACGAAGGTGACGCCGGCCCTGTGCAGGGCGACATCCATCAAAACCTGGTCGAAGGCACGGTTGATGAAGGTGGCGTAGAGGGCGACCACGGGGTGCAGGCCACCGAACGCGAGCCCGGCGGCGCTGGTCACCGCGTGCTGCTCGGCGATGCCGACGTCGTGCACCCGCTCGGGGAACCGCTCGGCCATCCTGTGCAGACCGGTGGGGCGCAGCATGGCCGCGGTGATCGCCACCAGCTTCGGATTGTCGGTGGCCAGGCTCAGCAGCTCATCGGCGAAGACCGAGGTCCATGACGGTGCTCCCGCGGATTCGGTGGGCTCACCGGTCTCAGGGTCGATGACGCCGACGGCGTGGAACTGGTCGGCGACGTCCTGCACGGCGGGGTCGTAACCCTTGCCCTTCTGTGTGATGGTGTGCACGATCACGGGAGCGCCGTAGTCCTTGGCCTGGCGCAGCGCCTCGAGCATGGCCTCCATGTCGTGGCCGTCCACCGGCCCGATGTACTTGATGTCGAGGTTGGAATACAGCGCCTCGTTGTTGGAGAACCGGCTCAGGAAGCCGTGCAGACCGCCACGCACGCCGCGGAAGATGGCGCGAGCCGGCGCGCCCATGTGGTCGAAGGCCTCCCGGCTGGAGAGGTAGGCGGCCCGGTAGCTGCGGCGCAGGCGCACGGTGTTGAGGAACCTGGCCATGCCGCCGATGGTGGGCGCGTACGAGCGGCCGTTGTCGTTGATCACGATGATCAGGCGCCGGTTGTTGTCGTCGCTGATGTTGTTCAGCGCTTCCCAGGTCATACCGCCGGTGAGCGAGCCGTCGCCGACGACGGCTATGACGTGCCGGTCGCTCTGCCCGGTCATCTCGAAGGCGCGGGAGATCCCGTCGGCCCAAGACAACGAGCTCGACGCGTGGGAGCTCTCGACGATGTCGTGCACGGATTCGCTGCGCTGCGGGTAGCCGGCCAGACCATCGGACTGGCGCAACCGGCTGAAGTCCTGCCGTCCGGTGAGCATCTTGTGCACATAGGACTGGTGACCGGTGTCGAAGACGATGGCGTCACGCGGCGAATCGAAGATCCGGTGGATGGCGATGGTCATCTCGACCACGCCGAGGTTGGGGCCCAGATGCCCGCCCGTCTTCGAGATCTCCGCCACCAAGAAGGCGCGGACCTCCGCAGCCAGCTCTTCCAGCTGGTCCTTCGTGAGGCCGTCAAGGTCCCGGGGACCGTGGATCGTCTCCAGAAGGGTCATGGGCACTACCTTTCACGTTTGTTGCAACGAACGGCTCACGCCGACGCAGAACTGGCGCGCAGTTCGGATTCCCCGAGTCTACGCGCCAGTCTGCGGCGATTCTGCGAATTCCCGGTTAGACGACGAGCGAGCGCAGCACGTACTGCAGGATGCCACCGTTGCGGTAGTAGTCCGCTTCGCCGGGGGTGTCGATGCGCACGACGGCGTCGAACTCGACAACGGCCTTGCCCGGAGCGGAGTGCTCGGTCGGGGTGGCGACAACGTGCACCGTCTTGGGCGTGCGGCCCTCGTTGAGTTCCTCGATACCGGTGATCGAGACGCTCTCGGTACCGTCCAGGCCCAGGGTCACCCAGGACTCGCCGGCGGGGAACTGCAGCGGGACCACTCCCATTCCGATCAGGTTCGAGCGGTGGATGCGCTCGAAGCTCTCGGTGATGACGGCCTTGACACCCAGCAGGCTCGTGCCCTTGGCCGCCCAGTCCCGAGACGAGCCGGAACCGTACTCCTTGCCGCCGAAAATCACCAGCGGGGTGCCGGCGGCCTGGTAGTTCTGGCTGGCGTCGTAGATGAAGGACTGCGGCGCATCCGGCTTGGTGAAGTCGCGGGTGTAACCGCCCTCGACGCCGTCAAGCAGCTGGTTGCGCAGCCGGATGTTTGCGAAGGTGCCGCGGATCATGATCTCGTGGTTACCGCGGCGCGAGCCGTAGGAGTTGAAGTCGCTTCGGTCGACGCCGTGCTCCATCAGGTACGCACCGGCCGGGCTGTCGGCCTTGATGTTGCCTGCCGGGCTGATGTGGTCGGTGGTGACCGAGTCGCCGAGCTTGGCGAGCACCCTGGCGCCGACGATGTCGGCGACCGGGCTGGTCTCCAGCGTCATACCGTCGAAGTACGGGGGCTTCCGCACGTAGGTGGACTTGGGGTCCCACTCGAAGACCTCGCTGTCGGGCGTGGGCAGTGAACGCCAGCGCTCATCTCCCTCGAAGACCTCACCGTATTCCTTGGTGAACATGGCCGTGTCGATCGAGCTGTCGATGGTGGACTGCACTTCGGCGGAGTCCGGCCAGATGTCCTTGAGGAACACGTCGTTGCCTTCGGCGTCCTGGCCGAGGGCATCCGTGTCGAAGTCGAAGTTCATCGATCCGGCCAGGGCGTACGCGATGACCAACGGCGGGCTGGCCAGGTAGTTCATCTTGACGTCCGGGCTGATGCGGCCCTCGAAGTTACGGTTTCCGGAGAGCACCGCGGTGACAGCGAGGTCGTTGTCGTTGATCGCGGCGGAGACCTCGTTGATGAGGGGTCCGGTGTTGCCGATGCAGACCGTGCAGCCGTAGCCGACGGTGTAGAAGCCGAGGGCCTCGAGGTCGTCGGTGAGGCCGGCCTTGGCGTAGTAGTCCGTGACGACCTTGGAGCCCGGCGCCAGGGTGGTCTTGACCCAGGGCTTGGACTTCAGGCCCTTCTTCACGGCGTTCCGCGCCAGCAGGCCCGCGGCGAGCATGACCGACGGATTCGAGGTGTTGGTGCAGGAGGTGATGGCCGCAACGGCGACGGCTCCGTGGTCGAGCGTGTAGCTCGCCCCGTCGGCCGTGGTGATCGGAACCGGGCTCGACACCGAGACGGGAGCGTGGCTCACGTGCTGGTGCGAAACCTGGTGGGCGCTCTGCTCGTCCTCGGCGGTGAAACCGATCGGGTCAGAGGCGGGGAAGGATGCCTCGACGGCCGCGTCCACCATGGACAGGTCGTGCGTGGCGTAGTTCTGCAGGTCGATCTCGAACTGCGACTTCGCGTTGCTGAGTTCGACCCGGTCCTGCGGGCGCTTGGGTCCGGCGATCGACGGAACGACGGTGCCCAGGTCGAGTTCGAGGTACTCGCTGAAGACGGGCTCCTGTGCGGGGTCGTGCCACAGGCCCTGCAGCTTGGAGTACGCCTCGACGAGTGCGACCTGCTCTTCGCTGCGGCCGGTGAGACGCAGGTAGCCGAGGGTGACGTCGTCGATCGGGAACATGGCAGCGGTGGAGCCGAACTCCGGGCTCATGTTGCCGATGGTGGCGCGGTTGGCCAGCGGCACCTGGGCGACGCCCTCGCCGTAGAATTCGACGAACTTCCCCACAACGCCGTGGCGGCGCAGCATCTGGGTGATCGTGAGCACAACATCCGTCGCGGTGACGCCGGCGGGGATGGAGCCGTTGAGCTTGAAGCCGACGACCTTGGGGATCAGCATCGACACGGGCTGGCCGAGCATGGCCGCCTCGGCTTCGATGCCGCCGACGCCCCAGCCGAGCACGCCCAGGCCGTTGACCATCGTGGTGTGCGAGTCGGTGCCGACACAGGTGTCGGGGTAGGCGCGGAGGACGCCGCCTACTTCGCGCGTGAAGGTGACGCGGGCCAGGTACTCGATGTTGACCTGGTGCACGATGCCGGTTCCCGGCGGGACGACTTTGAAGTCGTCGAACGCGGTCTGGCCCCAGCGCAGGAACTGGTAACGCTCACCGTTGCGCTCGTATTCGATCTCGACGTTGCGCTCGAGGGCGTTCTCGCTGCCGAACAGGTCGGCGATGACCGAGTGGTCGATGACGAGCTCGGCAGGGGCGAGCGGGTTGATCTTGTTGGGGTCGCCGCCGAGGTCGGCGACGGCCTCGCGCATGGTGGCGAGGTCGACGATGCACGGCACGCCGGTGAAGTCCTGCATGATCACGCGAGCTGGCGTGAACTGGATTTCTGTGTCGGGATCGCTGGTGGGAACCCACGCGCCGAGTGCGCGGATGTGATCCGCGGTGATGTTGGCGCCGTCTTCGGTGCGGAGGAGGTTCTCCAGCAGCACCTTGAGGCTGAACGGCAGCTTCTCGTATCCCTTGACGGCGTCCAGGCGAAAGACTTCGTAGTCCGTCGCACCGACGCGCAGGGTGTCCCGAGCTCCAAAACTATTAACAGCAGACACGATGCCCTCTCCTTTGTGGAAACCGACGGGAACCCGTCCGCGATCCTCAATCCTGACCAACTGACGCCGAGTTCTGCCAGCAAGGGTAGCCTTACCGCAAACTATCTTGACGTCGAGATAACTATAGCACCGGCCGCTGTGCGGCGGTGGCCGCGTACACGGAACGCACCATCAGCCAGGAGACCACAAGAAGCGGCGCATACAGCGGGATCCCCATGAGCAGTTTGGTCGCGCCCAACCACTCGACGTTGCCGGCGTAGTACAGGGGAAGCTGCACGGCCAGGCGCAGGATGAACAGTCCCGCCCACATGAAGGTGAGAATTGTCAGCACCCGTCGTTTGGACGGGTCGGCCCGCCAGGCGAGCTGCTCCCCCATCAGGAACCCGACGGCCACACCGATGAGCGGCCAGCCGATCAGTGCGGAGACGAGCAGGGCCGCTCCGTACACACCGTTGGTCCAGAAGCCCGGCAGGTAGAAGTCTTCGGCGCGGCCGGTGAACAGGGCGAGCACGGCGCTGAGGCCGATTCCGACGAGTCCACCGACGGCCTGGGTGACGGTCTGTTTACGGGCCAGCCGGAGCGCGAAGAAGATCACACCGATGATCACCGGAGCGATCAGGGACGGAATCAGCTCACGGGTGAGGGTATAGGTGACCAGGAAGACCAGGCCCGGCAGGACGGCCTCGACCAGGCCGCGGATGCCGCCCATGGCAGCCAGCAGCGCGTGGCCGCTGATGGGTTCCCCGTCTGCGGCCGGACTGAATCCGGCGCGGCGGGCCGCCGCGGCCATACTGTCGGCGAGGGCGCCGGCGGGCTCTGCCGGGCTGCCGGCACTGCTGGCACCGGCTCTGGCGGCACTGTCAGTGCCGTCGGTGCCGTCGGACGTCTTACGCGGTTCGGGTTCTGGCCCGGAGAGGGAATCCGTCATCAGGTGACTTTCGGTGAGTGCACCTGACGGATCAGGTGCCGGTGGGTTCGGGCTTACCGGCCGGGGTGGCCGGCATCCGAAGCGGGATGAGGTCGCGCGGCGGCATCGGGGCTGAACCGCGCACCACGACGATGCTGCGGAACAGGTCTTCGATCTGCGCTGCGGCTTCGGGGTTGATGGCGCCCTCGCCGGCGATGACGCCGCGGAGGAACCAGCGCGGTCCGTCCACGCCGATGAAACGGGCCAACCGGGTGGTGCCCGCGGGACCCTGGCCGGCTGCGACGGGGATCTCGGCGACGAGTTCGGGCCCGAACGGACCTTCGCGCGGAGTGGTCGAGCCACCCTGCTTGGCGATCTGGTCGGCGATCTGGGTGCGGATTTCCTGCCACAGGCCGCTGGAGCGCGGCGCCGCAAAGGGCTGCACCTGCAGGGTCGAACCGGCATAGTCCAGGCCGATGGCAACGACTCGCTTGGAGCCCTCTTCGATCTCGAGCCGGAGGTGCAGGCCCTCGCGCGGCAGGATCTTCACGCCACCGAGATCGACGTATGGGCGGACCGGGTTCGCCTCAGACTCGTCGAGGGGGCCGTCCACGTCACGGTCGACCGGAGCTGACTTGGCGTGCATGTCGGGGACCTGCTGCTCGGCTCCGGCGAGTTCGGTGCTGTCGGTGCCGGCCATCTCGTCGGTGCTTGAGCGCGTGTCGGGGTTCACTTTGTCACTCACAGGGTTTCTCCGCTTCGGTGGGCGTCCGTCGGGGCGGACGATTCGGTCTGGGGGGCGCGGTCCGCAGGAGCGCCCGGCGCGACGCCGGTCGAGCCGAAGCCGCCCTCGCCACGCATGCTGCCGGGGAGCCGCTCGACTGGCACGAAGACCGCCCGGGCCACCGGAACCACGATGAGTTGGGCGATGCGGTCGCCGATGTTGATGGGGAACGGGGTGACGGTGTCGGTGTTGAGCAGGCAGACCTTGACCTCGCCCCGGTAGCCCGCGTCAACGGTCCCCGGCGAGTTCACGACGGTGATTCCGTGCTTGACGGCCAGTCCGCTGCGGGGGACCACGAAGGCCGCGTATCCGTCCGGCAACGCTATCGACACACCGGTGCCGACGAGGGCCCGTTCACCGGGAGCCAGGACCAAGGCCTCCGAGGCGTGCAGGTCGGCTCCGGCGTCACCCGGATGGGCGTAGGTCGGGAGAACGGACGCGGTAATCAGGACTTCGACGCTTTCAGCCACGTGTCGAGGGTAGTGCAGTTATCTGGTCGAATAGACCCATGCCCGATTATCGCGAAAAACTCTGGCCATCCCCATGGCTCTTCATCATCACTGCGCTGGTGATTCCCGCAAGCCTCCTGGTCTTCCTGCCGATCTCGGTGCTGGCGGGGATCCTGACCGGCGCCGGCCTCTACCTCGGCAGCGCCCTGCTGCTGGTGCTGGCGTCGCCGACGGTTTCGGTGTCCGACGGTGTCCTCACCGCCGGCCGGGCGCGCATCGAAACCCGCCTGCTCGGTGAGGCCGTCCCCCTCGAGGCTGCGGATGCCACTCTCGAGCGTGGCCAGAAGCTGGATGCCCGCGCGTGGCTGCTGATCCGTGGCTGGATCGCACCCGTGGTGCGGATCCCGCTTGAAGACCCGACCGATCCGGCGCCGTACTGGCTGGTCTCCAGCCGCCGGCCGCAGAAAATGGCCGCCGCGATCAATGGATCGCGACGGCCAGCATCAAGTAACTAAGCGCGCTTAGGCGTCGCACTCCAGGCAGACCGGGCCGAGCTTGGTCTCGTGCGACATCTGCGAACGGTGCTTCACGAGGAAGCACTCCACGCAGGTGAACTCGTCGGCCTGCGGGGGCAGGACGACGACGTCGAGGTCGAGGTCGGACAGATCGGCGCCCGGGAGGTCGAAGCCACCGGGGTTGTCGGAGTCGTCAACATCAACGACACCAGACATCTTGTCGGGTACACGCTCCTTGAGGGCCTCAATCGACTCTGAGTCGTCTTCGGTCTTTCGCGGTGCGTCGTAATCGGTTGCCATGCCCATCCATTTCATTAACGCCGATAAACGAAATCGGCGGCCATAGTTTGCAACAATCCGTGCGGAATAGCAAACCAATCGCCAACCTTTCAGGTTGGCAATGGGAGCAACTTCCGGCACGCCCGCAGTATTCCCCGAAAAATGCCACATTGCATGGCAGGGTTGGGCCATCAGTAATCGCGAGAGGGCTTTCGCCATGCAGGATTTGAAAGTTATCGGAGTCGAGAACGGCGCGCTGCTTGCAGCGTCAGAGGAGGGTGATCGCTTTCGGATCCCCATCGATGCGGTTCTCCAGTCCCGGCTTCGCCAAACCCAAACGGATGCGTCCGTTCGGCCCAAACTGTCGCCCCGGGAGGTGCAGGCGCACATCCGTGCCGGCATGTCCGCGGAGGACGTCGCTGCAGTGACCGGCGCGTCGCTGGACTTCGTCAAGCGGTTCGAGGGACCGGTGGTCGCCGAACGCGAATACATAGTGTCGAGCGCGCTGAGCGTGCCCGTGCACACCGCGATCGACCCCGATCCCATCGACGAGCAGGCCAACTTCGGCAGCGTCATCCGGGAACGCCTGGCGTCCCTGGGTGCGTCCAACGAACGCTGGGCCAGCTGGAAGGAACCCGGCGCCGGGTGGATCGTCAAACTCGCCTTCACGGCTGACGACATCGACCACGACGCCCGGTGGGGCTTCGAACCCAAGAAGAACACCCTCTCGCCGATCGGCAGTGAGGCCATTGCCCTCTCCCAACAGGGCGAGCTCAAGGGTGCCCTGATCCCCCGGCTGCGTGCCGTCGGCGCCGAAACCAGCCTGGCCGACGTGAGCCGGTTCGACAGCGGCGCCTTCACGTTCAAGGAATCCCTGGCCGACGACATCCTCAACGACACGGCTCCGCTGCACGATCCGGTGCCATACGCCCGTTCCGCCGGTACGACGGAGGCCGTGTCCAAGGCCGCCATCAAGCGAGCGGCCGAACCGCCGCAGAGCCTGAGCGAGACCGCGGACCTGCTCGAGTCGCTTCGCCGCCGCCGCGGCGAACGGGAAGCGGCCGCCGGAGAGACCGAAACGCCCGTCACACCAGTGGTGGATACCCGCCGTACCGAGCGGGCACCGGCCGAGTCCGGGATCCGCCTGGTCAACGAGGCTCCCCCTGTTGCCGAGGCTGCCACCGCAGCCCCCGAGGAAACCCGCAACGTGTGGGCCACTCAGGCCGCCACGGGCCAACCCCGCACCGGTCAGACCGGTCGCCGCGGCCGCGCATCGATGCCCAGCTGGGACGAGATAGTCTTCGGCGCACGAACCGACGACGACCTGGCCTGATCCTCACCTGAGTCATAGGCTGCGGTTCCATGACGCGTGCCTCCCGCTCCGACATCACCCGGCGTCGCCTGGCCAACCAGGCGCTGACCGGGTCGATCACCGAGCCCGCCCAGGTCGTCGACCGCATGCTGGCCTTGCAGGCGCAGGACCTCCGCTGGGCGAAGTGGGCCGTTGCCGTGCGGGCCCCCGGAAGCACCTCCGCCGACATCGACACGCTGATCGACTCCGCCAGGATCGTGCGCTCCTGGCCGATGCGGGGAACCCTGCATCTGGTGCCGGGGCCGGACCTGGGCTGGATGCTCGGACTCACCACCGCCAGGCTCTGGGCCGGTGCGGCAACCCGGCGCCGCGACCTGGGCCTGGACGAGGCGACCATCGAACGCTCCCGCACCGTGGCCGAGAATGCTCTCAGCGGCGGACGGGAGCTCACCAGGGCAGCCTTCCTGGCACTGCTGGAGCGCCACGGCATCGGCACAGACGGCCAGCGGGGATATCACCTCATCTGGCACCTCGCCCAGTCGGGAACCCTCTGCTGGGGCCGGCAGCTCGACGCCCAACAGATGCTCGTGCTGCTCTCGGACTGGGTCCCGCACCCCCGGCAGCTCGAACGCGACCAGGCACTGGGCGAATACCTGCTGCGCTACCTGGCCGGACACGGGCCGGCTCCCTTGACCGACTTCGCCTGGTGGTCCCAGCTCACCATGAGCGACGCCAAGACGGCCCTGGCCGTTGGTGGAGGGCAGCTCAACACCCTCGACGTCGACGGAGTGAGCCACCTGCTCCCCCAGAGCTCAGATCTCGGACCGCTGAGCCGCGCCGCGCCGGGGCGCGGTCCCAGTGCCGTGCTGGCCCTGCCGGGCTTCGATGAATACCTGCTCGGCTATCGGGATCGCAGCTTCGCGATCGAACCCGAGAACCTGACCAGGGTCGTCCCGGGCAAGAACGGGATCTTCCTGCCCATCCTGGTTCGCGGCGGCCGTATTTTCGGCACCTGGCGGCGCGAATGGCAGCCCCGGGCGATCACGGTGCACCCCGCGCCGTTCACCCCGCAGGGCGCCGCATCGTTCCCGGGAACCGATCGGGCCCTTCACGAATACGCCCGCTTCCTCGGCCGCCCGGTGCAGGTACTTCCGGCCCCACCGACCGTGCCCGCCGCGCCCTAGCCTGCCGTGGTGAGACCGGTGATCGGTCCGGTCCGTCGGGCCTTGTACCCTATGACAGTGCGAATAACGACCAGCCTGCGAGTATCCAGACGGATCCCGCTGCTGCAGACCCTCAAGACCTCGGTCGCCGTGGTCCTGGCCTGGGTAATCTCGCTGTGGCTCCTGCCCGGCGAGCTGCCCATCTTCGCCGCGATGGCCGCCATCTTCGTCGTGCAGCCCAGCATCAACCAGTCCCTGGGACGGGCCCTGGAACGCAGCCTCGGCGTCGTCGGCGGAGTCCTGGTTGCTCTGGGCATCGGGCTGTGGTTCGGACAGGACAGCTGGATCGTCCTGGGGGCGATCGTGCTCTGCATCCTGCTGGCCTGGGCCCTGAAGCTGTCGCCTGGCTCGGCGAATCAGATCCCGATCAGCGCGATGCTCGTCCTCGTGCTGGGTGCCGCGACACCGACCTACGCCAGGGACCGCATCATCGAGACCATCCTGGGCGCCGCGATCGCCGTGATCGTCAACGCGTTGATCGTTCCGCCGGTGTTGCTCACGCCCGCACACGACGCGGTGACCCGGCTCACCCTGGAGGTGGCCGCGACCTTCGACCGGGTGGCCACCGCGCTGCTGAGCCCGCAGAAGTACGCCGATCTGGAGAGCCTGATGATCCAGGCCCGACTACTGCGGCCCATGCTGGCCAAGGCCGAACGGGCCATCAGCCAGGCCGAGGAGAGCCTGACACTCAATCCCCGCCAAAGCAGGCACCGCGAGGTTCTCGACGCCGACACCGACCTCTACGCCCGCCTGGTGCCCCTGGTCACCCGGGCACTGGGCATGACGAGAGCGCTGCGGGACCACTACGACGATAGCCTGCACCTCGAGCCCACCGTGCAGGCCTTCGCCATCGAGCTGGAGAGGGCCGCGCACGATCTGCGATTGCTCACCGTGCCGGCGGATGGGAAGCCGTCCGCCTCGGCGGCTCCGGGGATCGAGCCGCTCGCCCTGACGGCGCCGCTGATGATCATGACTCCACATCCCCAGCACTGGATCTTGATCGGCGCCCTGATGGAGGACCTGCGACGGGTGCGCGAGGAGATCACCGGCGAGTAGGCTGCCCGCATGTCGAGCAGCCCGGAGCCCGAGCGCCACGCTGCGCCGACCACGGCGACGACGGCCCGGCGAACGGTTCTGTCCACCCGGCGGCTGGAATCGTACACTGACGGCGTCTTCGCCATCGCGGCCACGCTGCTTGTGCTGAACGTCTCCGTGGACAGCATCGGCGTCGTGACGTCGAACGCCGAGTTCCTGCGGCAGGTCAACGCCTTGGCACCGAGCATCCTGAACGTGGTCATCAGCTTTCTGCTGCTCAGCCTGCTGTGGCTCATTCACGTGCGTCAGTTCGAGTTCATCCCCCGTGTGGATACCACCATCATCTGGCTCAACAATTTCCGCCTTCTCGGCGTGGTCCTGGTTCCGTTCACGACGAGTCTCAACGACGAACTCAGCCGGTACCTGCTGGGCCGCACGCTGTTACCCCTGAACTTCTTCGTGATCCTGCTCTTCAGCACCTGGCAGTGGTTCCACGCCAGCTCTCCCCGCAGACAGCTCGTGCATGGCGCATCCGCCACCGCCGTTCATAACGCACGGGTGAACAATGTCAGCGCGCTCGCACAGTCGTTCGCCGTCGTACTGCTGGCGACGCTGGTCGGTTCCCCCGCGTTCTTCCTGTTCGCCCTTGATCCGCTCATCGCCCTGGTGTTGCGACGAATCGGGGTCCTGCGGCCGACGCCGGACGAACCGGTGGCCGGGTGACGGGCGGAACCGCACACAGAGACAACACAACCCAGACACAACAACGGGGACCCCATTGGTGGGATCCCCGTTGCGCGCTGCCGAGTGCTTAGGCCTGGAGGGCACCCTGCAGTTCGAGGGTGATGGTGACCTTGTCGCCCAGCAGCATGCCGCCGGTCTCGAGGGCCGCGTTGTAGGTGAGACCGAAGTCTTCACGGTTGACCTGGGTCGTGGCGGTGGCGCCGAACTTGTAGTTGCCGTAGGGGTCGCCGCCGAAGCCACCGAACTCGAAGTCGAAGGTGACGGGCTTGGTGACGCCCTTGATGGTGAGGTTGCCGTCCACGAGGTAGTCGCCGCCGACGACGCGCACTCCGGTCGACACGAAGTCGATGGTCGGGTAGGTCTCGGCGTCGAAGAAGTCGCCGGTGCGCAGGTGGCCGTCGCGGTTGGCCTCGTTGGTGTTGATGGACGCGACGACGGCGGACGCCGTCACGCTGGTCTCGAGGGGGTTCTCGGTGGTGACGAAGGTGGCGTTGAAGGTCTCGAACGTGCCCTTGACCTTGCTGATCATGATGTGACGGATGCTGAAGCCGACGACGCTGTGCGTGGGGTCGATGGTCCAGGTTCCCGCTTTGTAGCCCGGGATGGTCGTGGTGGTGATGTCGCTCATGGTGCTCCTCAAGTCCGTGGGGGCGGTGGATTCGCTGCCCTCAGGTATATGCAAGCGCATAGGACTACAGGATATTCCATCACCGACCAGAAAAGATGTGAACGATTCAGGAACGCGCGGAGAACCCGACTCCTCGGCGGGGAAGTAGGCTCGGCCTGTCAAGAGGAGTCCACGATGCCGACAGCGTCCCCGTCCAGTCCGGCGTCCCTGTCGAGCCCGGCACTGAGCATCCGCGATGTGGCCCCGGAAAGCGTTCTGGTTCTCGGCGGCGGTCGCGCCATCCTCCTACAGCTCGCGAACCCCGCCGTCGGGCACGGCGTCGCCAGGCACAGCGACTTCGCGACCCGACCGCTGAGTCGACTGAGCGGCACGCTCTCCTACGTATACGCCGTCACCTGCGGCTCGCCCATCGACCGGGCCGCGGCCGTGCGCCGGGTCTCCCTGGCCCATCGCCCGGTGCACGGCACCCAGAGCGTCGGCGCCCCGGGGTACAACGCTTTCGATCCGCAGTTGCAGCTCTGGGTTGCCGCGACCCTGTACGAATCCGCAACCCGTGTGCACGAGCTGGTCTACGGACCGCTCACGGATGCCGACGCCGAGTCCGTCTACCGTGACTACGGCGTGCTCGGCACCGCCCTACAGGTACCGCCCGGGCTGTGGCCCGCGGACCGGGAGGCTTTCGCGGCGTATTGGAGCCGCGCAACGTCCGGTCTGGCGACCGACGAGACGACCCGATCGGTGGCCAGGCAACTGCTGCACCCCACCACCGGACCGGTCTGGTTGCGCCTGGCGATGCCGCTGGGACGCCTGGTCACCACGGGGCTCCTGCAGCCCGACGAACGAGCCCTCTTCGACCTGCCCTGGTCGCCCGGACGCCAGCGCAGGTACAACGCCGTGATCGGCGTCATCCGTCTGATCTATCCGCGCCTGCCGACGCGGCTGCGGCAGGCCCCCATGCGGCACTACCTTCGTGCCGGCCGATCCCTCGCGGCGAGGGATCGCGCGACCGGGCAACCTGGCGGCGCCGACGGGCGTTGACTGGGCTGAGCTGAACCGCCTAGAAGAAGTCGTCCGGGGTGCCGGCCGCCCGGGTCACCGCGACGGTGGACACACCGGCGCCATCGAGCTTGGCCATTGCGACCCGAAGCCCGGACTCCATCTGGGAGGCCCACACCTCGGTCTCGCGGGCACCGGCCTCGACGGCCGTGAGCCTGGCGAGGGCCTTCTCCTTGTCGGCACGCTCAGTGGCAACCTGCTGGATGCTCAGGGTGACGGCGTAGTACGCCGCCACCATCGAGGCGATCGGCGTGGCGATGACGGCCAAGGCGATGATGCTCTCGTTGGAGACGTTCACGAAGATCATGATGATGAACGCGATCGTCAGAACGGCGATGCCTACGAGAACGACCAGTGCGGCCCGCTGCGGCGGTCCCGTTCTGAGGTCGGAGAGCAGGGTGCGGCTTCGGGTTTTGGTCCGGTTGGGGACCGGGGACACTGCGGTTTCGACCGGCCCCTCACCCGTCGGCCCGTCGCCGGCGGGCTGAGTGCCCGGCATCGGCAGGCGTTCTGTGGTGGTCGAGGTGTCGAGGGGGAACGTTCGGTCGAACGGGTCATAGCTCTGATCGGTCATGGTCACTCCGTGGGTGGGTTTCGGTAGCTCGGGTGATGTCTCAAGGCTCTGTCGTTGAGGGGATCGTCGTTGCGGGGGTCGTCGTCTATGGGGTTGGTTTTTCGGGGTCAGTTTCCGCGGATTCTGTCGTCGAGGGTAGCGCGTCCCCGGGAAGGATGACGCGTTTGTAACTGCGGCCATCCGCCAGCTCGACGGTGCGGCTGGCCAGTTTACCTCTGCTCACCTGCAGGTACACCGCTTGAACGCTGACGCCGAGCAATCCGGCAGCCTCGGCCACCGAGTGCCCGGGCAGGTCGGTCGGAACGCTGCTGGGCCGCGCGCTGCGCTTACGTCCGGCATCCAGGCGGGCCGCGATGTCGGAGTCGGTGCCCTGCCAGCGCCACTTGGCCGCGGTGGGTTTGAGCCCGGCGGCATCCGCGATCTCGGGCCAGCCCGCTCCATCGGACAGGGCGTCGCGTACGCTCGCCAGCGCGGCCGGGTCGGCGTCAAGGTGGTGAAGTACCGCACGAATGGCCCGCATCCGCTCCAGCGGCGGTGCCGCCGCGTTGGCGTCCAGCTCCGTCAGCCGGGCCAGCGCGGCCGCCGTCTCCGCGGATAGGAAATGGCCCATGGGTCCTCCTCGATGGTCAGTGGTACTGGCGAGTGGAGCTGGCGGGTAGTACTGGCGAGTGGAGCTGGTGAATAGATGGACCTAGACGAGCACCGCGACCGAGTGCGGCGGCAGCAACACCCAGCCGGCGTCGAGCCGGGGGCTCGCATCGGCGTTGTTCGCGAAGGCGAGCAGGACGCTCTGCCCGGCAACCGGAACGGACCGAGCGGTCGTGGAGAGGTTGATCACGAGCTCGGTCTCGCCGCGGCACAGCAGCAGCCAGCCGTCCGCCTCGTCATAGGCCACCGCGACCCGCGCGAACCGTGGATCGGTCAGGTCGGCGAGCCGGCGACGGAGACCCGCGAGGTCACGGTAGAACGCCAGGAGACGACCGGAATCGCCACGCTGCAGTTCGGACCAGTCCAGTTTTGACCGCTCGAAGGTGGCCGGGTCCTGGGGGTCGGGCACCACGGCCGGGTCCCAGCCCATCCGGGCGAACTCGCCGATGCGGCCCTCTGCGGTGGCCAGGCCGAGTTCGGGCTCTGGGTGCGAGGTGAAGAACTGCCACGGTGTGCGCGCCCCCCACTCTTCGCCCATGAACAGCATCGGGGTGAACGGGCCGAGCAGGGTGAGTGCGGCGGCGATGCCCAGCTGGCCGGTGTCGAGCTGGGCGCTGAGCCTGTCGCCGATGGCCCGGTTGCCGATCTGGTCGTGATTCTGCGAGGCGACGACCAGCCGCCAGGCCGGCATCCGTTCGGTGTCGACAGGGCGGCCGTGGTGGCGGCCGCGGAAGGTGGACAGGGTGCCGTCGTGGAAGAACCCGCGGGTGAGCACCTTCGCCAGGGCGCCGAGGGGGGCGAAGTCGGCGTAATAACCGACGGTCTCACCGGTGAGGGCGACGTGCACGGCGTGGTGGAAGTCGTCGCTCCACTGGGCGTCGAGTCCGTACCCGTTGGCTTCACGGGGGGTGATCAGCTTGGGGTCGTTGAGGTCCGATTCGGCGATGAGGGTCAATGGGCGGCCCACGGAGGCGCTGAGCACGGCCACCTCGCCGGCGAGCTGTTCCAGCAGGTGCACCGCGGAGTGGTCCTTGAGGGCGTGCACGGCGTCCAACCGCAGGCCGTCGACGTGATAGTCGCGCAGCCACATCAACGCGCTGTCGATGATGTACCGGCGCACCTCGTCGGAGTCCTGGCCGTCGAGGTTGACCGAGGCGCCCCAGGTGTTGCCCTCGGCGTCGCTGAGGTAGGGCCCGTAGTTGGGCAGGTAGTTGCCGCTGGGGCCCAGGTGGTTGTGCACGACGTCCTGGATCACGCCGATGCCGGCCGCGTGGCAGGCGTCGACAAACCGCTGGTACGCCGCCGGGCCGCCGTAGCCCTCGTGCACGGCATACCAGAGCACACCGTCGTAGCCCCAGTTGTGAGTGCCGTTGAAGCCGTTCACCGGCAGCAGCTCGACGAAGTCCACGCCGAGTGACACGAGGTGGTCGAGCCGGCCGGCCGCGGCCTCCAGGGTGCCCTCGGGGGTGAACGTGCCGATGTGCAGCTCGTAGATGGTGGCACCGGCGAGCTGACGACCGGTCCAGGCGTCGTCCTGCCAGGTGTGCGTGGCCGGGTCGAAGCTGCGGGAGAGGTTGTGCACGCCGTGCGGCTGGCGGCGGGATCGCGGGTCGGGGAACGGGCCGGCGCCATCCAGCAGGAAGCCGTAGTCGACACCGTCAGCGCTGCCGGGCAGGCTGCCGTGCCACCAGCCGGCGTCGCCGCGGGTCATCGGCGCGGTGGCGTCGCCGGCGACCAGCCCGACGGTCTCGGCGGCGGGCGCCCACACGTCGATCGGAACGGCGACGATGTCGGGGTTGTCTGTCGTCACGGGGTGGCCTCCTCGATAGCGGTGGGTGCGGCGACGCTCGCGGGGATCAACAGCGCAACCGGATAGCTCGACAGCAGGTCGGCCAGACGCACCTGGCCGCCGGCGAAGCGGACACCGGTGAGAGCATCATGCCAGTCGTGCCCGGCGAGCATGATCGTGGTGTCACCCCAGCCGGTGCGGGCGAGCGCGACGGGCAGCCGGGTGGCGACGGTCACGGCGCCGCCGCGGTCGTAGGCCACCACGTGGGCGGCGGCCGGGCCGAATGCCTCGACCGGTGCGTGCCGGACGAACAGTTCCGGCCGATCGCGGCGCAGGCGCAGGGCGTTGGTGGTGACGAGCAGTTTCGTGGCGCCGGTTTCATCGATGGGGGGCAGCCAGCCCGCGCTGACGCGGTCCAGGTAGTCCCGGCGCACGGTGTAGTCCACCGGGCGGCGGTTATCGGGGTCCACGAGCGACATCTCCCAGAGTTCGCTGCCCTGGTAGACGTCGGGTACACCGGGCGCGGTGAGCTGGATGAGCTTGAGGGAGAGCGAGTTGCTCCACCCGGCCTGCTTCACCCTGTCGACGAAGGCGGTAACGGTGCGGGTCAGGGGCCCGTCCTCGGCGAGTTCCCGAACCAGGGCGCGCATCCGGTTTTCAAAGTCGTCGTTGGGCGCGGTCCAGGTGGTGGAGAGGTTCGCTTCCCTGGACGCCTTCTCGGCATAGCCGATGAGACGGTCGGTGGAGGCGGGCCAGGAACCCACGATGGCCTGCCAGAGCAGGTTTTCGAACGGTGCGTCGCCGAGCGGGGCCAGGGCACGCAGCTCGCCGAGCACAGCGGTCCACTCATCCGGGATCTCGGCCAGGACCGAGATGCGGGCCCGCACGTCTTCGCCGCGCTTGGTGTCGTGGGTCGACAGCGTGGTCTGTGAGGCGGGCGCAACGGCCAGCCGGGTCTGCTGGCGGCGGTGGAATTCCTCCACCGGCACCGCGAACTCGCTCGGGTCCGCGCCGACCTCGTTGAGGGAGGTGAGCCGGCTGTAGCGGTAGTAGGCGGTGTCTTCGACACCCTTGGCCATCACCATCCCCGAGGTCTGCTGGAAGCGCACGGCCGCGGGGTGTGCGGGGTCGGTGAGATACGGCAGCAGGGCGGTGATGGTGGTGTCGAGGTCGGGCCGGCGCTGCCGGGCAAGTCGCACGGCGGTG
Organism: Cryobacterium sp. LW097; assembly: GCF_002205495.2. Classification (GTDB taxonomy): domain Bacteria; phylum Actinomycetota; class Actinomycetes; order Actinomycetales; family Microbacteriaceae; genus Cryobacterium; species Cryobacterium zongtaii. The sequence goes on from NZ_CP021992.1 coordinate 2,059,848, forward strand.
TCGAGTTCGTGGCGGCCGACGGGCAGGTAGGAGCGGTAGACCGGGAACCAGGCGATCAGTTCGGCGAGGGCGTCGGCTGCATCGGGGACCTCGGGGATCAAACGGTCGAGTCGGCGCACCTCACTCTGCAGGATGCCGTCGGCGATGGCGCGCTTGCCGGTGTAGACCAGTTCGGTCCAGGAGACGGCGCCGCCCTGCAGGGTGGCCTCCAGGGTGTCGAGGGCGTCCTGGCCGGCCGGGTCCACCAGGACCCTGTCGAAGTCGGCGAGGGCGTCATAGCCGGTGGTGCCGTGGGCCGACCAGCTGCTGGGCAGCTGTTCGCGGCCCTCCAGGATCTTCTCCACCAGCAGGTAGCCGTCCGGCATGGCGGCGTGCAGCCTGTCGAGGTAGCCGGCCGGGTCGGCGAGGCCGTCCGGGTGGTCGACTCGCAGGCCCTGCACCTCGCCGGTGTGCACCCAGCGCAGGATCTCGCGGTGGGATTCGTCGAAGACCCAGGGCACCTCGACGCGCACACCGGCGAGGGTGTTCACGGCGAAGAAGCGGCGGTAGTTCAGGTCGGTGTCGGCGCGGCGCCAGCTGACCAGTTCGTAGTGCTGCCTGTCGTGCACGACGGCGGCGGGGGCGCCGTCGTCCGCGGTGCCGGGAGCGAGCGGGAACCGGTTGTCGTAGTAGTGCAGTTCGTCGCCCACCACGGTGAGCTGGTCGAGTTCGGTGTCGCCGTCACCGAGTACGGGCAGCAGCAGCCGACCGTTGCCGGCGGGCCAGTCCACGTCGAAGGCCTCGGCATAGCGGGAACCCTGCCCGGCTCGGAGCAGGTCCCACCACCAGGCGTTGCTGTGCGGCGTCTGGACGCCGACGTGGTTGGGGACGATGTCCACCAGGATGCCGCGGCCGGCCGCGGCCACCCGCTCCGACAGTCGGGCGAGCGCCTCGGGGCCGCCGCGGGCCGGGTCGATGCTGCCGTGGTCGATCACGTCGTAGCCGTGGTCGGAGCCCTCCTCGGCCGTGAGCAGCGGCGAAAGGTAGAGCCAGTCCGCGCCGAGCCGGCTGACGTAATCGAGCACACCCGCCGCCGCATCCAGATCGAAGGCCGACGTGATCTGCAGGCGATAGGTGGAGACGGGGATGCTCATGGTGGTTACTCGTGTCCTTCGGTCGAAGAGTACGGGTCCGGCAGCACCGGCAGGGTCAGCGTGGACGTCGGCGGCGACGGGTGGCTTGCCAGCGACGCGGCAACGGAGTGGTCCGGAGCAACCTCGGGCACGTGGTACTCGCGCAGCACGACGAGTGAGCGTCCCATCACGGTGTGGGTGGCACCGGCCGGGCGGGGCTCCGAATCGGCGCCCTCTCCCCCGGTGTCGATCACGATCTCCCAGGCGGGCGAGTACTCGGCGCTCGGCAGGGTGAATTCGACGTCTTCGGCATCCGCGTTGAACAGCAGGATGAAGTTGACGTCGGTGACCTCGCGCCCGCGGGAGTCGCGTTCCCGGATGCCCTGGCCGTTCAGGAACATGCTGACGGTGCGGGACCGACTTTCGTCCCAGTCCTCCGCGCGCATCTCCTGGCCGTCGGTGTTCAGCCAAACGATATCTGCCAGCGGGTCGCCCTCGCCGCGCTTGCCGGGGTGCCCGTCGAAGAACCGGCTGCGACGGAAGGTGGGGTGCTCCTTGCGCAGGCGGACCACAGCGGACGTGAACTCGATCAGGGGCTGGTCGGCCTCGTCCCAGTGGATCCAACTCAGCTCGGAGTCCTGGGCGTAGGTGTTGTTGTTGCCGTGCTGGGTGCGGCCGAGTTCGTCGCCGTGCAGGATCATCGGGACGCCCTGGGAGAGCAGCATCGTGGCGATGAAGTTGCGCTGCTGGCGGCCGCGCAGGGTGCGGACGGTGGCGTCGTCGGTGGGGCCCTCCACTCCGGCGTTCCAGGACCGGTTGTGGCTTTCGCCGTCGTTGTTGTCCTCGCCGTTGGCGTCGTTGTGCTTCGCGTTGTACGACACGAGGTCGTTGAGGGTGAAGCCGTCGTGCGCGGTGACGAAGTTGATCGACGCGACGGGGCGGCGGCCGGAGTGCTCGTAGAGGTCGGCGGAGCCGGAGATGCGGGAGGCGAATTCGCCCAGGGTGGAGGGCTCGCCGCGCCAGAAGTCGCGCACAGTGTCGCGGTACTTGCCGTTCCACTCCGTCCACTGCGGCGGGAAGTTGCCGACCTGGTAGCCGCCGGGGCCGACGTCCCAGGGCTCCGCGATCAGCTTGACCTGGGAGACGATCGGGTCCTGCTGCACGAGCTCGAAGAAGGTGGACAGCTTGTCGACGTCGTAGAGGTCGCGGGCCAGGGCGCTGGCGAGGTCGAACCGGAAACCGTCGACGTGCATCTCGATGGCCCAGTAGCGCAGCGAGTCCATGATCAGCTGCAGCGAGTGCGGGTGGCGCACGTTGAGGGTGTTGCCGGTGCCCGTGTAGTCCATGTAGTACCGGCCGTCGTCGTCCATCAGCCGGTAGTAGGCGGCGTTGTCGATGCCCTTGAACGAGATGGTCGGGCCCAGGTGGTTACCCTCCGCGGTGTGGTTGTAGACCACGTCGAGGATGACCTCGATGCCGGCGGCGTGCAGGTTCTTGACCATGCCCTTGAACTCCTGCACCTGCTGGCCGAGGTCGCCGCTGGAGGAGTAGGCGTTGTGCGGGGCGAAGAAGCCGATGGTGTTGTAGCCCCAGTAGTTGCTCAGGCCCTGGTCCTGCAGGGTGCTGTCGTTGACGAACTGGTGCACGGGCATCAGTTCGATCGCGGTGACGCCGAGCTTCTGCAGGTGCTCGATGACCGACGGATGCGCGACGGCCGCGTAGGTGCCGCGCTGGGATTCCGGCACCTCCTGCTGCAGCTGGGTGAGGCCCTTGACGTGCGCTTCGTAGATGACCGATTCGCTGTACGGGGTGCGCGGGGAGCGGTCGCCGGTCCAGTCGAAGAACGGGTTGACGACGACGCCGAGCATCATGTGCGGGGCGGAGTCCTCGTCGTTGCGGGAGTCCGGTTCGCCGAAGTTGTACGAGAACAGTGCCTGGTCCCAGTCCATGACGCCGCAGGTGGCCTTGGCGTACGGGTCGAGCAGCAGTTTGTTGGGGTTGGCGCGCTTGCCCTCGCTGGGGTTGTATTCGCCGTGCACCCTGTAGCCGTAGCGCTGGCCCGGCTGCACCTCCGGCAGGTAGCAGTGCCACACGAAGGCGCTGGATTCCCGGACTTCGACGGGGGTCTCGGCGCCGTTCTCGTCGAACAGGCAGAGCTCCACCCGCTCGGCGGCCTCACTGAACAGAGCGAAGTTGGTGCCGCTTCCGTCATAGGTTGCGCCAAGCGGGTAGGCAGATCCGGGCCAGGTTTCCACGGTGTACTCCTCGAGGAAGGTCAGAACGAAAGGATGAAGGTGGGTGGTTTGCCCGAGCCGGGCCCACGTGTTCACGCTACCCCGTCCGGGGCACGCCAAATTCCCGTCAGGCCATCATTTCGTGTACCAGAGGGGCTACCTCGGTGCCGTAGAGCTCGATACTGGTCAGCAGCTTGTCGTGCGAGAGGGTACCGAGACTGTACTTGAGGTCGAAACGGGACAGCGAGAGCCCGGTGGCCATTTTGGCGATCTTGGTGGCGACGGTTTGCGGGGAGCCGACGAACAGGGCTCCGTCGGGGCCGGCATCCTGCTCGAATCTGGCCTTCGTGGCCGGGCCCCAGCCACGCTCGCGGCCGATCCGGTCCTGCATGGCGCGGTAGTGCGGCCACATCTCTTCGCGTGCCTGCTCGTCCGTCGCGGCGACGTAGCCGGGTGAGTGCTCGCCGATGGGTTGCGGGTCCTTGCCGAACTGGTCGAGCGCCCGGTGGTACAGGTCGGTGAACTGGGCGAAGGCGAGAGGCTCACCACCGATGATGGCGAGCATCAGCGGCAGACCGTAGTGGGCGGCGCGCACCACGGACTGCGGGCTGCCGCCGACACCGATCCAGGTGCGGATGGAGCCGGATTCGGTCGGCGGGAACACCCGCTGCTCTGTCAGGGAGCCGCGGGTGCTACCCGACCAGGTCACCGGCGCTTCCTTGAGCAGTTCGGCGAACAGCTCGAGCTTCTCTTCGAACAGCTGCTCGTAGTCGCTGAGCTCCAAGCCGAACAGGGGGAAGGATTCGGTGAACGACCCGCGGCCGAGGATGACCTCCGCGCGACCGTTGGAGACGGCGTCGAGGGTGGCGAAGCGTTGGAAGACGCGCACGGGGTCGTCGGAGCTGAGCACGGTGACGGCGGAGCCGAGCTTGATGGTGCTGGTCTGACCGGCGATGGCGGCCAGCACGACCTCGGGGGCGGAGACGGCGAAATCCTCGCGGTGGTGTTCGCCGATACCGAAGAAGCTCAGGCCCACCTGGTCGGCGAGCACCGCCTCGGCGACGACGTTGCGCAGCACCTGGGCGTGGCTGAGCAGGCTGCCGTCCGCGGCGTAGGTGACGTCGCCGAACGTGTCGAGACCCAGTTCCAGTGTCGGTGCCATGTGTAGTGCGCCCTTCCGATCAGTTTGTATGCATACGCATACTAGGGCTCAACGGGGCGCACCGGCGTTCTATTCCGCGTCGCTACTGAGTGTCGCCGGTCGCGGTGTCGCCGGGCGACCCAGTGCGGGTGACCGTCGTCGGAATGTTGTGGTTGAGCCTCAGCAGATTCTCGGGGTCGTACTCGCGCTTGAGGGCGGCGAGTCGCTCCAGTTTGGCCGGCCCGTAGACGGCCAGCGCTTGGGCCACCGGGTCGGTGCCGGATTCCGCGCCGAGGAAGTTCACATAGGTGCCGCCGGAGCCCAGCACCGCCATCTCCGCGCCGAACTCGCGCACGAAGGCCACTCGCTCGGCGTCGTCGGCAGGGTCAGTCCAGAATCCGTAGATGTTGAGCCAGAACCGCGCTCCCCGATTCGGGAACGGCGTGTCGTCCTCGGCCACCCTGGCAAAGGCGCCGCCCATGTGGTGGATATCGAAGGCGGTGCCGAGCCAGGTCTGCTCCGCTCCGCGGCGCAGCAGGGTATCGATCACCGCCGGATCCAGACTGTCGAAGGAGGTGTTCTTCCAGTAGCCGCGCACACCCTTGGGGAAGACCCCGTCGACGGCGGACTGCCACGCGGTCCACGGCATCGGTTCGTCGGCCTCGACCGCGGGCGGGGCGGCGCGGCGCATCCGGTCGATGACCTCCCGGGCCCTGTCGGTGTCGGTGCCGGCCCAGGCGAAGCCCAGCAGCATCAGCGGCTCAGAGCCGAGCCCCATGGCCGGCGGCGGCACCAGCACGCTGAGGATGGAGGTCAGCTCGTCTGGCAGGTCCCTGGTCCACTCGTCGTAGGCCGCCAGCGTCGCCGCCCACTGCTCCTTCGGGTAGACGAAATTGCCGGTCACCGGCCGCGGCGGCAACGGATGCGCCCGGAAGGTGAACGAGGACACCACGCCGAAGTTGCCGCCGCCGCCGCGCAGCCCCCAGAACAGCTCGGGGTTCTCGGTCGCGCTGGCCCGCACTCTCGTCCCGGCCACCGTGACGACATCCGCCGCCACCATGGCGTCTAGGGTCAGCCCGTGTGCCCTGGTCTGCCAGCCGACGCCGCCGCCGAGGGTGAGACCGGCGATGCCGGTGGCGGAGACCACGCCCAGCGGCACGGCGAGCCCATAGGGTTCGGTTGCCCGGTCGATGTCGGCCATGGTCGCCCCGGCCAGTGCCCGCACGGTGCGGGCGTCCGGGTCGACCTCGACGGTGTTGAGGGCGGCGAGATCGAGCACGATCCCCGCGTCGACGGTGCCGTTGCCGGCCACGTTGTGCCCGCCGCCGCGCACGGCGAGGGGCAGCCGGTGCCTGGCAGCCAGGGCCAGGGTCGGCGCGATGTCGCCGGTAGCACGGGCACGCACGATCAGCAGGGGCCGGTGGTCGATCATGCCGTTCCACACCCGCCTCGCGTCGTCGTAGCCGGGGTCGGTGTCGACGATCAGGTCTGCCTCTACGTCGGTGCGCAGGTCCTCAACCAGCCGGCGGGGATCTGTGCCGTTCTCGGGGAAGGTGCTCGATGTCATCGGGAGTCCTCCGTTGATCTACATCACGGGTCGACATCCATGACAGCACCCTCAGAGCCCGGCCGCAACGCTTGTCACGGCTTCGATGACACGGCCTCCGTCAAACGGTTTCCGTCACACGGACTCGGTCACCCGCCCATCCTCGACCGCCCAGTGCCGATCGAGGCGCACGGTGGCGAGCATCCGTCGGTCGTGGGTCACCAACAACAGGGTGCCCGTGTAGGACTCGAGTGCCTGCTCCAGCTGCTCGATCGCGGCGAGGTCCAGGTGGTTGGTTGGTTCGTCGAGCACCAAGAGGTTCACGCCCGTGGCCTGCAGCAGGGCGAGACCGGCGCGGGTGCGTTCACCGGGTGACAGGGCGTCGGCGGGTCGGCTGACGTGGTCGGCGGTGAGGCCGAACTTGGCGAGCAGGGTGCGGATCTCGCCGGCCGAGAGCTCGGGCAGCCGCTGCTCGAAGATGGCCACCAGGGTCTGCTCGCCCGTGACGCTGGCCCTGGCCTGGTCGATCTCGCCGACGGCGACGCTCGCGCCCAGGCTTGTGGAACCGGAATCGGCCGCCAGGCGGCCGAGCAGGGCGCGCAGCAGCGTGGTCTTGCCGGCGCCGTTGGGTCCGGTGATGCCGATGCGCTCCCCCGCGTTGACCTGCAGGGAGACCGGACCGAAGACGAAGTCACCCTGGCGGATGAGCGCTTCGTTCAGGACCGAGACCACGCTGCTCGAGCGCGGTGCGGCGCCGATGGTGAACTCGAGCTGCCATTCCTTGCGCGGTTCGTCGACCTCGTCGAGACGACTGATGCGGCTCTCCATCTGGCGTACCTTCTGCGCCTGCTTCTCGCTGGATTCGGCGGCGGCCTTGCGTCGGATCTTGTCGTTGTCCGGAGACTTCTTCATGGCATTGCGCACACCCTGGCTGGACCACTCCCGTTGGGTCCGGGCCCGGCCGACCAGATCGGCCCTCTTTTCGGCGAATTCGTCGTAGTCGGCGCGCTTCTGCCGTCTGGCCGTCTCGCGCTCCTCCAGGTAGGAGTCGTAGCCGCCGCCGAAAACCCGGTTGGCGCCCTGGGCGAGGTCCAGTTCGAGGATCTTGGTGACCGAGCGGGCCAAGAACTCCCTGTCGTGGCTGACCAGCACGACTCCACCGCGAAGGCCCGTGACGAAGCCTTCCAGGCGTTCGAGCCCGTCGAGGTCGAGGTCATTGGTGGGCTCATCGAGCAGCACGATGTCGAATCTGGACAGCAGCAGGGCGGCCAGTCCCACCCTGGCGGCCTGGCCGCCGGAGAGCGATGTCATCAACGCGTCCGCGGCCACGTCGGCGTCGAGGGAAAGACCGAGGTCATACAGCACGGCAGGGAGCCTGTCATCGAGGTCGGCCGCACCACTGGCCAGCCAGCGGTCCAGGGCCACCGAGTAGACATCGGCCGGGTCAGCCCCGCCCGGTGCGGCTGGTTCGGCCAGGGCGGCGGCGGCGGCGTCCATCTCCCTGGTCGCCTGGGCGCAGCCGGTGCGACGACCGATGTACTCCGCCACGGTCTCCCCTGGCACCCGTTCGTGTTCCTGGGGCAACCAGCCCACGAAGGCATCCGCCGGCGACAGGGCAACGGAACCGCCCTGCGGCTCGTCGAGGCCCGCGAGCAGGCGCAGCAGGGTGGACTTGCCCGCACCGTTCACGCCGACGATACCGACGACATCGCCGGGTGCGACGGTGAGGTCGAGGGAATCGAACAGTGTGCGGTGGGCGTAGCCACCGGCCAGGGCCTTGGCGACGAGTGTTGCGGTCATGGGTCCAGTTTCCCATCTGGACGTGACGCGCCCGACGCCCCGTCGATTCCGTTGCTCAGTCGGCCGCGTCGAGGTACAGCCAGGCGCCGGACACCTTGACGAATCGGCTGACTTCGTGCTGCTGAGCCCGCCGGCCGTCCTGACGCGAGTGTGCGGTGAATTCCACGACGCCCTCGGTGTCGAACAGGGTTCCCCGCTCGGTCCGGTCGATGTCGAGCCGCATCCACCGCACCGTCGTGTCCAGCTCGATGGTGTCGGGCCGAGTTCTCGGATGCCAGGTGCGCAGGAGATAGCCTGCGTCGCCGACCGCGAAGGCCGAGTAGCGCGATCGCATGAGCTGCTCGGCCGTGGCGGCTCGGGCGTCGCTGCGGTGCAGGCGCCCGCAGCAGTCGTCGTAACTGTTGCCGCTGCCGCACGGACAGCGTACGGGAGCGGCGGGGATCGATGGCTGGTCTGAACGGGCTGCAGATGCTGAAGGGGGCATCCAGCCATTATCGACGCCCGTCAGGCCGAGGTCACTCGCACCAACGCCTCATTGCGCCCCCGGAGTCCGGGCCGGAACGGCGGGTCGAACCGTGCGTAGTAGACCGGCCCGTCCGGCAGGAGATCAGCGGCCTCCAGCGACCCGAGCAGGGAACGCCCGTGATCGGTGAATCTCTTTGTGCTCCAGCCCCCGCCGAACCGCAGGACCGCGGCCTCGTGGGCGGGCAGGACGATTATCCGCAACCTCTCGTCCAGTGGCAGGGGCGCACGGTCCGGGTCCGACTCACCCGGGAGCACGAAGCTGATCAGGTGCGCGGACTCCCCCGCCCGCTCGTGCAGCACCGGCGGCGCCATGGGGATCGTCGTTGCCGACAGGTTGTTGCCGGCGAGATAGTTCTGCAGCGGCCGGAAGCCCCGGCTCGCCGCCCGCGTGAAGCCCCCGTCGACCTGCACCTGCACGAGAACACAGTCCGGATAACGGCGCACATCGAAGCCAGGGAAGGCCCGCACCACGGTGTACTGCTGCTGCTCGGTCATATCGGGGAGTGTAATCCGAAGGCCCCCACTTGGGGGTGGAATCTGGGGGTGGAATCTGGGGCTGTAATCGTGACCCCCTTGACTGCCGAGCCGAGGGCTAGGCCTTCTTGACGACCCCGGACTTGAGCTGCATGCTCACTCCCTCGATTCGACATTCGATGTCGTGATCGCCCACACCCTGGCGCAGGCGGATGCCGCGCACCTTGGTGCCCACCTTGATGACGGTAGAGCTGCCCTTGAGTTTGAGGTCCTTGATGATGGTCACCGAATCGCCGTCGGCCAGCACGCTGCCGTGAGCGTCGGTGATCGCGGCATCCTGCACCGGCTCACCGGCGGAGGCGGCCCCTGCCGCCCACTCGTGCCCGCACAGTGGGCAGACCAGCAGCGCCCCCATCTCGTAGGTCAGTTCGCTGGAGCATTCCGGGCACGGCGGCAGGGTCTCATTCACCTCCCCATCGTAGAGCGGGGGCCCAGAGTCGATGGTCCCGCCCGCGGTGAGACGTTGGCGTCGCCGCGGGTTGACGAGAGCGTTCAGACAAGAACAGGGCATTCCCCGACAACTCCACGCTAATGAGCGTATTTTGCCCGGTAGAGCGTGCCGTCGTTCGGGACGGCACCGCACCAGCCCTGGGATGAAGGTGGAGATATGACCCTGCACGTCCTTAAGAATCCGCCACTGGCGAGCGGACGAGGCGGGTGGTTGACGTGAGCGTCCTCGCTGAGATCCTGATCGCCCTCGCGGCGATCATGGTCGTGTCCACCGTCACGGTCATCGTCATTGCACGCGTGCTGTACAGGCGGCTACGGCGAAGTCGGGCTCTCAACGGTGCCGTGCTGCGTGTGCGCACGCGGGTGAGTGTCGGCCCGAACCACGAAATCCTCCGCCTTCGGTTGCGTCTGAGGGACTCGCTCGCCAGTGGACAGGCCGCGGTTGACCTCGCCGTGCAGAGCGGAGGCCCGCATGGTGAGTTGCAGAGGCTCGTCGGACGGTTGCAGAACGAGGGCACCAGAGTGGAGTCGCAATTGCTGTTGCTGGCCACCGAACGGGACCCTGTCGTGCTCCGAGAGACTCTCCCGGTGGCCAGTCGGCGCGTAGACCAGATCACCGGGTTGGTGGGGCGGGTCCGTTCCGTCGTTGCCGCCGGCCTCGGTGTGCGCACCGATGACACCCTCACGACCCTGGGCGCCGACGTGGACCGTGAGATCGCCGCCGTCGACGCCGGTGTCGCGGAGTTGCACGCCCTCACCCTGCTGGACGGGTTGCCCACGCCGGAGCGGACCTCGATGCAGCAAACCTCGGCGCACCGGCTAGACAAAAGGAGCACCCCATGACCTTCACCAACCGACTGCGAGTCATCTTCCGGAGCAAGGCCTCCCGCACCCTGGACCGACTGGAGGACCCGCGTGAAGCTCTTGACGACAGCTACGAGCAGCTGGTGCGGATGCTGCAGGACGTGAGGTTGGGCCTGGCCGAGGTTGCCACCGCGAAGAAACGGATCGAGCTGCAGGGCCAGGAGATGGGCGCCAGGCACCAACGGCTGGCCGACCAGGCCGATTCCGCCCTGAACCAGGGCCGGGAAGACCTGGCCAGGACCGCTCTGGAACGCCGCTCCCTGTTGGAGGGCCAGGTGGCCGCACTCCGTGACCAGTACACCCTCCTGCAGAAGCAGCAGGGGCAGCTGCAGGACAACGAACGGCGCCTGGCCGAAAGGGTAGCCGCGTTCCGCACCGAGAAGGAGAGCATCAAGGCCAGCTACGCCGCCTCGCAGGCGCAGGTGAAGGCGAACGAGGCCGCGGCCGGCCTCGGCTCGCAGATGAGCGAGGTCGGTGTCAGCCTCGACAGGGCCAAGGACCGGATCGTTCAGATGCAGGCCCGCGCCGCCGCGACCGACGAACTGCTCGCCAGCGGCGCCCTCACCGATCTCACTGCCCCACCGGATGCCGACCTGGAGCGCCAGCTGTCGTCCGGGGCGACCTCGGCAGAGGTTGAGCGGCAATTGCGAGCCATGAAGGATGCCAGGACGGCACGCCAGGGCCGGCCGGCCGGGTCTCGGGGAGCGGGGCCGGACGCGTGGCTCAGTATCGGGAATGGTCCGACCGGGCCAGGTCCTGAAGCCCCCTGAAGCGTGCCGCCAACTCGCCAACGCCGGGTGAGAAGAGCCGGCAAGAATTCCCCAGAAATATTTCCGGAAATTCTTTTCACCCGGGTTCACAGCACGACGAAAAAACCCCCGATGACTACTGTCATCGGGGGTTTTCCTTGTGCTTGGTGGATCCGAGGGGATTCGAACCCCTGACCCCCTGCATGCCATGCAGGTGCGCTACCAGCTGCGCCACGGACCCAGACTTTGTTTCGAATTCCTCCGAAACAACTTCATTAGGTTACTACATGTTTTGAGTGCTCGCGAACCAAACGCTAGTCCGCGGCGTCAATTTCCACGGTGGATTCGACATCCGCGGCGTCGACGGTCGTGTTTGCGGCGCCGTCTGCGGAGGTGTCGACGGACTCGTCGGACGAGGCGGCCTCGTCGATGGCGCGGGCACTGGCCTGGTCGATGGGGATGACCGGGCAGTCCTTCCAGAGGCGCTCGAGGGAGTAGTAGACGCGCTCTTCCTCGTGGAACACGTGGACGACGAGGTCGCCGAAGTCAACGAGAATCCAGCGCCCTTCGGCGCGTCCCTCGCGGCGAAGCGGCTTGTAGCCGGCCTCGATCAGCTTGTCCTCGATTTCGCCGGCGATCGCGACGACGTTGCGTTCGGAGCGTCCCGTGACGATGAGGAAGATGTCGGCCAACGGCAACGGGGTGGAAACGTCAATGGCAACGAGGTCCTCCCCCGCTTTCGAGTCGGCGGCGGCGGCAGCCACCTTGAGGAGCTCGAGAGCGTGGGCAGAAGCGGTCATCGATTGAATCCCTGAGTTAGTAAAAGCGAAAAAGATGGCATGAGGAGATATGGGGTTGGTGGATATTCGGGGTTAGTAGATATTGAGGGCGTAGCCGACGACGAACAGCGACAGCACACCGATGGCGAGCACCGCGGCTGTGATCGCGAGAACCGTTGGCAGGGAGGCGCCGCGTTTGCGAGGCGGCGTCATCACGCCCCGGGTGGAGGTGTGGGTGCTCACGGCGCGGCTGGCGCTCACGGGTGCCACATCGTTGTGGTGACCGCCCTCGTCGAGCTGGTCGAGCATGCGGTCCATTTCGGACGAGTCGAACAGGTTCGGGTGCTGACCGGTAGCGCCCAGGCTTCGCGGGAGGTCGATCGATCCCGTGATCATGATCTCCCCGGTGCTGGTGATGGGGCCGCCGGGGCCCTGACGCGGGATGGACGGCAGGATCAGGGCGTTGGTGGTCGTGGGCATGCCGCCGGCGCCGACGCCGCGGCCCACGAGGTCGTCGAAGGTCGCGTCGTCGCGGCGCCCGATGGTCTCGATGTGGCTGTCGTCCTCGCGGTCCATCGACCAGTGGCCGATCGGCGGGTGCAGAGAGTTGACCGCGGCCGGCGCTTCGGTTCGGGGCTGGTCGTCAGCGAGGGCGGAGCGGGGTGCGGAGACCGGAGCCGGTGGGGCCTGAGAAGGTGCGGCCTGTGCCTGGCCGGAGACCTCGTCGGCGGCACTCGCGGATGAGGCGGCCTGCAGGGCACGAAGCTCACGGCGGGTGAGGGTGCGACCGGCGTCGGCGACGGCCGGAGCCTCGGGGACCGGCAGCGGGGCGGGGGCCACAGACGTGTGCCGCGAGTGGTGCGGCTCGGACTCGACAGGCTTGGACTCGATAGGCTCGGACTCGACGGGCTTAGCCTCGACGGGCTTAGCCTCGACGGGCGCAACGATGTCGCCTGTGGCAGTCTCCTCTGCAGAAGGCGTCTCTGTGACAGCCGGCTCGTGCTCCCGAGCCAACTCGCGCAACTGTCGTCGCGTCAGTGGCTGCGGGCTATTACCCAACGTCATGCCACACTCCGATACAGATGGTGCTTTGAGATGTACTGGACAACCCCGTCGGGGACCAAGTACCAGACCGGGAAACCCCGGTTCACGCGTGCCCGGCAGTCAGTAGACGAGATCGCCAGAGCCGGAACCTCCAGCAAGCTTACGTCCTGGTTAGGCAATCCTGAAATGCTCAGGTCGTGTCCCGGGCGACTCACAGCCACGAAGTGGGCCAGTTTCCATAGTTCGGCGACGTCTTTCCAACCCAGGATCTGGGTTATCGCGTCTGCGCCGGTGATGAAGAACAGCTCGGCATCCGGGCGTTCGGCGTGCAGGTCGCGGAGGGTGTCGATCGTGAAGGTCGGGCCGGTCCGGTCCACGTCGACGCGGCTGACCGTGAAACGCGGGTTGGACGCCGTGGCGATGACGGTCATCAGGTACCGGTGTTCGGCCCGCGTCACGTCGGTCTTCTGCCAGGGCTGCCCGGTGGGCACAAAAATGACTTCGTCGAGGTCGAAGCTCTGCGCAACCTCGCTCGCTGCGACGAGGTGCCCGTGGTGAATGGGGTCGAAGGTGCCGCCCATCACGCCGATGCGCGGGCGGTTCGGGGTCACGGCGCCGATTGTCAGTGGCCGTTGTGGCTGGCTGCGCCACCATGAGCCGCGGCATAGGCGTTGGCCTTGGCGCTGTGGCGGTTCGCGACGTCGCGGAAGCTCCAGACGACGAACCCGAGGGCGGCGAACACGATGAGGGCCACGAGGCCGTAGACCCAGGTCGCGACGGGCAGCTGGGTGTGCTCGACCTCGGCAAGGACAGCGGTCACGAACAACATGGAATCTCCGTTCAGGAATACTTTTTCGCGCTGCATCGGCGGGCGGCAGCGGTACCGCGACCAGTCTAGCGGGACGCTCCGCCCGTGCCGGTGAGCGGCACCGGCGCTAGTCGCGGATCTGGCCGGTACCGCGCACGATCCACTTGGTGCTGGTGAGCTCCGGCAGACCCATCGGTCCGCGGGCGTGCAGCTTCTGGGTCGAGATCCCGACCTCCGCGCCGAACCCGAACTCACCGCCGTCGGTGAACCGGGTGGACGCGTTGACCATGACCGCGGCCGAGTCGACCTCGTTGAGGAAGCGCTCCGCGTTGACGATGTCGTTGGTGATGATCGATTCGGTGTGCCCGGTCGAATACCGACGAATGTGCGCGATCGCGGCGTCAAGGTCGGCCACCACCTTGACGGACAGGTCCAGGCTCATGTATTCGGTCGCCCAGTCCTCGTCGGTCGCGGGAACCGCCGCCGGGTAGAGTGCTCGCACCGCGGCGTCGCCGTGGATGGTGACCCCGGCGCCGGCGAGCTTGGCGAGCACCCCTGGCAGCACCCGCGCGGCCGCCTGCTCGTGCACGAGCACGGTCTCGACGGCGTTGCAGACGCTGGGTCGTTGAACCTTGGCGTTGTGCACGATGTCCGCGGCCCACTGCTCGTTGGCGGAGGCATCCAGGAAGATGTGCACGACACCGGCCCCGGTCTCGATCACGGGCACCGTCGACTCGGTCACGACGGCCTGGATCAGCCCGGCACTGCCGCGCGGAATGAGCACGTCGACCAGCCCGCGGGCCTGCATCAGCGCCGTCGCCCCGGCCCGTCCGAACGGGTCGATGGTCTGCACGCACTCCCCCGGCAGGCCGGCGGCGACCAGCGCCTCGTGGATCAGGCCGACGAGTACCCGATTGGAGTTCTCGGCGGCGGACCCGCCACGCAGCACGGCGGCGTTGCCGCTCTTGAGGGCGAGAGCGGCGATGTCCACGGTCACGTTCGGGCGGGCCTCGTAGATGACACCCACGACACCGAAGGGCACGCGTATTTGGCTGATCTTGACGCCGTTGGCCAGGCTGCTGCCGCGCACGACTTGGCCGACAGGGTCGGTCAGCGCTTCGATCTCGTCGACGGCGTCGGCCAACGAGCGGATGCGCGCCTCGTCCAGGCGCAGCCGGTCGAGAAGTCCGGCAGTCAGGCCGTTCTCGGCACCGGCGGCCAGGTCGAGGGCATTGGCGGCGACGATCTGCGCCACGTTCTCGCGCAATGCCACGGCGATTCCCTGGAGCGCCGTGTTCTTCAGCCGGGTCGGCGCGGACGCCAGTGCGAGCGAAGCCGTCCGGGCTGCGACGAGCATCGCCGTGAACCCGTCAGGGCTGGAACCGGGCACGGCCGTGGCGGGTAGGGTCTGCGACATGCCGTCAGTTTAGGGCAGAACGCCTCACTGTTGTCGGGTCGGCCGGCTCGAACCAGGTGCCGATCGAGTCGCCGCGGAGGGCCTCGGCGACCAGCGCCGTCGACGTCACCAGGACCGCGGTTCCGGCCTCTGCGGCGATCCGGGCTGCGGAGACCTTGGTGCCGGCGCCGCCGGTGCCCACGCCGGACTGGGAGGAGCCGAATTCGACGCCGGGGAGGGTATCGCCCAGAGCCACGTGCTCGATTCGTTCCGCTCCGGGCAGGTGTGGGGGCCGGGTGTACAGCGCATCAACGTCGCTGAGCAGAACGAGCAGGTCCGCCTTGACGAGGGTGGCGACGAGGGCCGCGAGCCTGTCGTTGTCGCCGAACCGGATCTCGTGGGTGGCGACGGTGTCGTTCTCGTTCACGATCGGCAGGATGCGGAGGCCCAGTAGCCGTTCCATGGCGCGCTGGGCGTTGCTGCGCGGCGACGCGTTGTCGAGGTCACCCGCGGTGAGGAGCACCTGGCCGGCGACGATGTCGTACCGGTCGAGGCTGTCCTGGTAGCGGAAGATCAACAAGTTCTGCCCCACGGACGCTGCGGCCTGCTGGGTGGCGAGGTCGGTGGGACGCTCGTCGAGCTGCAGGTACGGCATCCCGGTGGCGATGGCGCCTGAGGACACCAGTACCACCTCGGCGCCGCGGCCGTGCGCTGACGCCAGGGCGTCAACGAGGGGTGCGATCTGCCCCACATTGGCGCCGCTGATCGAGGACGATCCCACCTTCACGACGATCCGTGCCGCAGTGCCGACGCCGCTGCGCTCCAGCGGCCGCCTCGCTCCTCCGGTCACTCGGAGTCGCCCTCCTTGACGCGCCGGCGGGCGGCGTTGTTCTCGGTGACTTCGCCTTCGCCGGCGTTGAACTCCTCTTCACCGGTGGACCACATACCGGCCTCGCGCTCACGGATGAGTTCGGCACGCGCGGCGGACTTGGCGTCCATGCGCTTGAGGTATTCCTCACGACGCTCGTTGCTGGTGCGGCGCTTGGAGTCGTCCATCCGACTGTCGGTACCACGCGGGGCAGTGATCAGCTCGGCTGTGGAGGTGAGGGTGGGCTCCCAGTCGAAGATCATGCCGTCGCCAGGGCCGATGACCACTGTCGAACCGGCGACAGCGCCGGCCTTGAACAGTTCGTCCTCGGTGCCGAGCTTGGCCAGTCTGTCGGCGAGGAAGCCGACGGCCTCGTCGTTCTTGAAGTCGGTCTGCTGCACCCAGCGTTCGGGCTTGGCGCCGAGGATACGGAAGATGTTGCCGAACGAACCACCCTCGACTCGCACGATGAAACCGCTGTCGTCGACGGGCTTGGGGCGGATGACGATACGCGGCTTGAGGGCCGCGGCTTCGGCGCTCGTGATCCGGCCGGCTTCGACGGTCTCGGCCAGGGCGAAGTTCAGCTGGCGCAGTCCCTCGTGGCTGACCGTGGAGATCTCGAAGACGCGGTAGCCGCGCTCCTCGAGTTCGGCCTTCACGAAGGCGGCGAGTTCGCGGCCTTCCGGTACATCGATCTTGTTCAGCGCGATCAGCTGGGGACGCTCGAGCAGGGGCGTCTGGCCCTCGGGCACCGGGTACGCGGCGAGTTCGCCGAGAATGATGTCCAGGTCGCTGATCGGGTCGCGACCGGGGTCGAGCGTGGCGCAGTCGAGCACGTGCAGCAATGCGGTGCAGCGCTCAACGTGGCGCAGGAATTCGAGGCCGAGCCCCTTGCCCTCGCTGGCGCCCTCGATGAGACCGGGCACGTCGGCGACGGTGTAACGCACCTCACCGGCATCCACTACGCCGAGGTTGGGCTGCAGGGTGGTGAAGGGGTAGTCTGCGATCTTGGGCCGGGCCGCCGAGATGGCCGCGATCAGGCTGGACTTACCGGCCGACGGGTAGCCGACGAGTGCGACGTCGGCCACGGTCTTGAGCTCGAGGTAGACATCGCCCTCGAAGCCGTAGGTGCCCAGCAGCGCGAAGCCGGGGGCCTTGCGCTTGGTGGAGGCGAGCGCGGCGTTGCCGAGTCCGCCCTGTCCGCCCGCGGCGACGACGATGCGGTAGCCGGGCTCGGTCATGTCGGCGAGCTCGTTGCCCTCCGCATCCTTGACGACGGTGCCCAGCGGCACGCTCAGCTCAATGATGTCGCTGCCGTACCCGTTGCGGTGGTCACCCATGCCGGGGCCGCCGTTCGCGGAACTGCGGTGCGGTGAACGGTGGAACGCGAGCAGGGTGGTCACCTGCGGGTCGGCGACGAGAACGATGTCGCCACCGTTTCCGCCGTTTCCGCCATCGGGGCCGGCGAGAGGCTTGAACTTCTCGCGTTTGACCGAGACACAACCGTTTCCTCCGTTGCCCGCTCGCAGGTGCAGCGTGACTTGGTCAACGAACGTGGCCATGGGAATGCCCCTTTCAGGTGGCGATACAAACAAACATGAGGACGAGCCGAAGCCCGCCCTCATGCTGAAAAGCTGTGTGGATGCCTAAGCGGCAGCTACCACGATGTTGACGACCTTGCGGCCACCCTTGGCACCGAACTCGACCGAGCCGGCTTCGAGGGCGAAGAGAGTGTCGTCGCCGCCACGGCCGACGTTCACGCCGGGGTGGAAGTGGGTGCCACGCTGACGGACGATGATCTCGCCCGCGCCGACAACCTGACCACCGAAGCGCTTCACGCCGAGGCGCTGAGCGTTGGAGTCACGACCGTTGCGAGTGGAACTCGCACCTTTTTTGTGTGCCATTAGTTATTCTCCTCGGGCCTAGGCGATGCCGGTGACCTGAACGCGAGTGAGCTCCTGACGGTGCCCCTGACGCTTCTTGTAACCGGTCTTGTTCTTGAACTTCTGGATGACGATCTTCGGGCCGCGAAGGTCGTTGAGGACCTCGGCGGTGACCTTGACGTTGGCCAGCGACGTCGAGTCAGAGGTGATCTTGTCGCCGTCGACGAGAAGCACGGCGGCCAGCTCGACGTTGCCGTCCTTGTCAGCCTTGATTCGGTCCATCGTTACGATGGTCCCGACCTCTACCTTCTCCTGCCGCCCACCGGCGCGCACAACTGCGTAAACCACTTTACGTACCTATCTCTGGGGAACCCCGGGGGCTCCGATTCCTATGATGGAAAGTTACCGAGTGCACATGGACCAAGTCGGACCATGTCACTTCAGAAAACCTTGGGCGCTACGTGGACAGAGTCCTTCGCACACCAACACTCGACTTTAGCTGATCGGAATGCCCCGGTCAAACCACCTCGAGAGGGCGTGTCGCGCCCTCGGTTCGATGGCGACGCCCTGGACAAGCTTAGGGCCGCGATTGTCCATACACTTTCAGCATGGGCATACTGATCGACCAGCCGGCCTGGGCGGCCCATGGCACGCTCTGGTCTCACCTGGTGAGCGACTCCTCGCTGGCGGAGCTGCACGCCTTCGCGGCCGCGCAGGGCATCCCCCGGCGCGGATTCGATCTGGACCACTACGACGTGCCCCAGGACCGCTACGACTCCCTGGTGGCGGCCGGAGCGGAGCCGGTCGACTTTCGCGGTCTCGTCACCCGGCTGCGGGCGAGCGGCTTGCGGGTCAAGGCCAGGGACCGCTGACAGACGCTCACCAGGTCGCGTCGATGCCCACGATGCTGCGAGTGATGGCCCCGGTTGACAGGTCGACGAAGAGTGTCGTCGCCGTGGTGGCCTGCGGGTCGACGGGGTAGCCATCCGTCACCTGGGTCTGGCTGTTCGGCACGGTCTGGATCGCCAGGTACTGGTCGTTGGGTGAGATGGCGAAGCCCACGATGGTCTCGTTGGGTAGCACCGGTTCGTAGACCACCCGCGTCGTCGGAGTCGCGGGGTCGCCCGTGACCAGGATCAGCGACTGTCCCACGCGCCCGGTCGCCTGGTCGAATTCGGCCACCCTCTGCACGTACCCCTCTCCCCCGGTGAGGAAGCGCAGTTCGGCTGTATACGGCGTGGTGCCGGCGACATCCTGCGGCACGATCGCCGCCTCGGCACCCGTGGACAGGTCGAGGATGTACTGGCGGTCCTGGTCTGACACGGCAATGCGCAGCCCGTCGGGGGCGAACGCGTTGAGGTTAGGGAATTGGCCGATGGGGATGGGTACGGTTTCGGTGCCTGCTCGGGGGTCGATCAGCAGCAGGGTGGTGTCGAAGAGCTGAGCCACGACCTCGGCGCGGTTGGCCATGAACCCCCAGGCGATGGCCTGCACGGGCTCACCATCGAGCCCGGTCACGGTGTCGACGGTGCCGCGGGTGAGGTCGAGCAGGAACAGGGTGTTGTCGTAGACGTGGCCTCCTGCTCCTGCTGCGCTGGTGAAGCGGAAGCCGATCGTGCTCGAGGACGGGGAGGCCTGCAGGTCGTGCACGGTTCCGGTGCCGGGCATGGTGAGTTCGGCGGCGCGGCCGTCACGGTCCACCAGACTGAGCGTGTTGGTGAGGTCCTCGGTGAGGGTGACCACCACGAGTTCGTCGCCGACAGGAACGAACGACTGGATGTATGGGGCGCTGAATGCGACGCTCGTCTCGGCGGATCCGACGGTGGTGCGTACGATCCGGTCGGGCGCCTTGGTCGGCTCGTTCGGCTGCGCCGGGGACCGGCTGAGCAGGTAGAGCGGCGCTTCGTCGGTGCGGAAGGAGACGGCGAGGTCGCTCGACCTGTCGGCGAACGGGCCGGTGACGTCGTTGACGGTCACCGTGTACTCGGTGTCGTAGGCGAGCGGCTGGGGGAAGACGATCACGATGGAATCGTTCCTGGTCTGCACGTCGACGACGCCGGCCGGGCTGACGGCGATCTGGTCCGTGCTCACCTCGGCGAGCTGCTGGTTCGTGTCGAGGACGAGCCGTTGGTTGGCCGTGGTGACGACGGCGCTCGTGTCGACCTGGAAACCGGTCAGCCGGGGCCCGTTGAGCACGTTGACGGCCACCAGGGCCAGACACAGCACGATCAGGCCGGTGAGGAGGGCGGCGAGGGTGCGGCGGAACCGCCGGCCACCGGCTGCGGTGTCCGGGTCGGCTGTCGAAAACTGCCCAGACGTGAGGTCAGTAGACATACGGGTCGCTCGGCTGGTCGACGGGCTCGATGGTGGTGGGAAGCACGGCGAGGGTGTCTGCGGATCGGGCGCTTGGGTTGCTCACGAAGGTGCCGGTCACCTGCACCCAGTCGTCGGTGTCGTAGCTGGCCTGCCAGCCGGGCTGGTAGACGGCAACGCCGATGGGCTGGGCGTCGACGGCGCAGCAGGTGACCACGAACCGGGCGGCGTAGAAGACGTTGTCGGGGTCTGCGGCGTCCGGCAGGACGAAGCCGGTGATGCTGGCCGTTTTGTCGGCGTAGAGGGCGGGATCCTCGGACTGGGCCAGGAGCGACACCCACTCCTTCACGCTCAGGCGTTCGTAGTCGCCGGTGCCCACCAGGGCGGCCGCCTCCTCCGCTGCGGCCTCGCTGTCCAGCCCGCCGGAATTGACCTCCCGTTGGGTGGCTGTGGCGCTGGTCAGGGTGGCCGGGGGCAGGGCCAGCACCGTGACCGTCGCGATGGCCAGAAGCAGGGCGCTGCCACTCAATGCCCAGGTCCGCCGGCCGGCGGACCTGTGGCCGGACGGCTCCGACTCCCCTGCCGCCGGGGTGCGAAACACGAAGCTGGCCACTACGAAGACGAGGCCGACAACGGCCATCACGGTGGTGAAGATGAAGTAGCGCGGGTGGATGTACAACCCGAGCTGCCCGGTGGCGCCGAGCCAGATGGTGGCCACCACGATCACCAGGCTCAGGCCGATGCCGCGCCAGCGCTCGGCCAGGTAGCCGGCCAACGTGCCCTTACGCGACATTTCCTTATGCGACATTTCCTTATGCGACATAGTTCACCAACAGGCCGGCGGCCGCGCTCATCAGGGCCACCAACGCGGTGATCTGCACGAGGGTGCGGGTGGTGAAGGTGGTGCGCATCAGGGCGAGCATCTTGACGTCGATCATGGCTCCGAAGGTGAGGAAGGCGGCGATGCCGCCAGGCATGAAGGTGCTGCCGAACGACAGCACGAAGAAGGCGTCGACGTTGGAGCACACCGCGACGATGAAGGCCAGGGCGATCATGGCCAGCACCGACCAGACCGGGTTGCTGCCGAGCGCCAGCAGCACCGAGCGGGGCACAAAAACCTGGACGAGCGCCGCGATCAGCGATCCGATGAACAGTGCGGGCATGATCACCGCGGTCTCGCGGGTGAACAGGTCGACTGACCGCTCGATACGGCCCGGCCGGGAACCGTGCGGGTGAGTGTGCCCCTCGTGCAACCCGCCGTCATGCCCGCCATTGCTCACCGGCGCGTCCGGCCGTTCGCAGGACGCTGAAAAGGTGCGGGTCAGGAGGCTGTCCGGGTCCGGGTGCCGGCTGAAGAGCCACCCGATAACGTTGGCTATCACGAAGCCGGCCACGATGCGGGTGATCAGGATCCCGTCTCCCCAGCCGAACGCCTGGTGGGTGGTGATGATCGTGATCGGGTTCAGGATGGGCGCGGCGAGCAGGAAAGTGATCGATTCCGGCACCGTGAAGCCGCCCACCATGAACCCGCGGGCCAAGGGCACGTTGCCGCATTCGCAGACCGGGAAGAACATGCCCAGCAGCGAGATGCAGGCGCGGCGGAGCACTGGTTGGCGGGGCAGGAATCGGGTGATGAAGCCGTGTGGGAGCCACACCTGCACCACCGTGGACAGCAGAATGCCGAGGAACACAAAAGGCGCTGACTCGATGATCACGCTCAGGGCGAGGGTGATGGTGTCCTGGACGCGGTCCGGCACTCCCCAGCCGGCGAACGCCGGGCTGACGGCACGGAGCGCGAACGCGGCGGCGACCAGGACCACACCGAGAATGAGTCCGGTGGGCACGCGCCGCACCGTCCCCCGATCCCTGTGCATCCATCGATCTTACCGGAGTGCGGCAACCAGACAGGCCAGGTCGACCGGCCAGGTCGACCGGCCCCGGACGACAACAGCGGTGCCGCCCGAATCGGGCGGCACCGCTGCAGGGCCGATGAGGCCGTCGACCGTTAGGCGTTGTCCTGCGTGGGAGCCACGATCGGCTGCACGGTGGCGGTCGGACCGCCGGCGGTGGTGACCCGACGGCTGCGCGAACGACCCTGGCCGGGCTGCTTGGGCTCCGGCAGGGCTTCAAGCACCGAATCGAGCAGCTGGTCGGTGACCTGCTTACTCACCGGACGGCGGCTGCGCGGTGACTTCTGCACGGGGATGTCGAGAATAGCGACACCGTCGGCCGAGTCGGCCGGCACGGCCTCCGGAGCCAGGAGAGGCGCCTGAACCGCCGGGGCGGCGGTCTCGGGCTCTGCGCCGAACGGGTCGGTGGACGCCCGGTCGGGCTGCACGACGGGCGCACTGTCGGTCGACTGGCCGGTGCGGCCCCCCGAACGACTGCCCGAACGGTTGCCCCGGGAGTTCGAACGGGCCGTGGGCGCGGTGTCGACGCTCTCGGCCGCGGTCGGGGCGTCGGCCTCAGCAGCCGGGGCGGCGGCCGGGGCAGCCGTCTCGGTCGGCGCGAGCACGGGGATCGAACCGGTCAGTGAGCGGCTGATGGTGCGCGCGGCGATCAGCGCGAGGGCGTGCTTGGCGTCCTCGGTGATTCCGTGCGTGCCGTGGCCGGCCTTGGTGGCATCCGTCTGTACGGGCGCACCATGCGCCTGACCGGAATTCTGGTTGCCGTTGCCGCGCTGACCGGAGTTGCCGGCGTCGTGGCCGGAGCCGCCGTTGCCGTTGGACTTGCTGCGGGGGCGGCGCTCCTGAGTGGGCTGAGCGGTCTGGCGGTGCTTGACGACGGGGTCGTGGTGGATGACGATTCCACGTCCGGCGCAGGCCTCGCAGTTCTCGCTGAACGATTCGAGCAGGCCCAAGCCGAGCTTCTTGCGAGTCATCTGCACGAGCCCGAGCGAGGTGACCTCGGCCACCTGGTGCTTGGTGCGGTCGCGGCTGAGGCACTCGACCAGGCGACGGAGCACCAGGTCACGGTTGGACTCCAGGACCATGTCGATGAAGTCGACAACGATGATGCCGCCGATGTCGCGCAGGCGCAGCTGCCGAACGATCTCATCGGCTGCTTCGAGGTTGTTCTTGGTGACGGTCTCCTCGAGGTTTCCGCCGGATCCGACGAACTTGCCGGTGTTGACGTCGACGACGGTCATCGCCTCGGTGCGGTCGATCACGAGCGAACCGCCCGACGGCAGCCAGACCTTGCGGTCCAGTGCCTTTTCGATCTGCTCCGAGATGCGGTATTCGTCGAACGCGTCGCGCTCGCCCTCGTAGCGCTGGACGCGCTCGACGAGGTCGGGAGCCACCTGGCGCAGGTAGGACTCGATGACCTCCTGGGCGTCGTCGCCGGAGATGACCATCTTGTGGAAGTCCTCGTTGAAGACGTCACGCACGATCTTGATCAGCAGATCAGGCTCGCTGTGCAACAGGGCCGGACCGGACACCGTTTCAACCTGCTTGGCGATGGAGGCCCACTGCGCGGTGAGGCGGTTGACGTCGAGGGTGAGCTGTTCGTCGGTCGCGCCCTCGGCTGCGGTGCGCACGATGACACCCACGTTGTCCGGAAGGACCTCCTTGAGAATCTTCTTCAGCCTGGCGCGCTCAGTGTCGGGCAGCTTGCGGCTGATGCCGTTCATCGACCCATTGGGCACGTAGACGAGGTAGCGGCCGGGCAGCGACACCTGGCTGGTGAGCCGGGCGCCCTTGTGACCGATCGGGTCCTTGGTGACCTGCACCAGCACCTTGTCGCCGGGCTTGAGCGCCAGCTCGATACGGCGAGTCTGGCTCGCACCCGGGGAGTTCACCGCGGCGGCGTCCCAGTCGACCTCACCGGAGTAGAGCACGGCGTTGCGGCCGCGGCCGATGTCGACGAAGGCGGCTTCCATGCTCGGCAACACGTTCTGCACACGACCGAGGTAGACGTTGCCGATGAGCGACGCATCCTGGTTCTTGGCCACGTAGTGCTCGACGAGCACTCCGTCTTCGAGAACGCCGATCTGGATCTTGTTGTGCTTGGCCCGCACGACCATGGCGCGGTCGACCGACTCGCGGCGGGCGAGGAACTCGGCCTCCGTGATGACAGGGCGGCGGCGGCCGGCGTCGCGGCCGTCGCGGCGGCGCTGCTTCTTGGCCTCCAGGCGGGTGGAGCCCTTGATCCGCTGGGGCTCGGTGATCAGCTCGGGTTCGCGCGGAGTCCGCACCCGCACCACGGTGTTGGCGGGGTCGTCGCTGCGGCCTTCTTCACCGGTGCGACGGCGCGCGCGACGGCGCACCGTCGAGCCCTCTTCGGGGTCGTCATCCTCGTCGTCGAGCTGACGGCCGCCGGACCGGACCGGGGCCGGCAGAATCGCCGGGGCCTGGAAGATCAGGGACGTCGTCGGCCGGCGAACGACCTCGACGGTCTCGTCGAAGGGTGTCGGCAGGGCAGGGAATGCCACCGGCTGGTCCGCCGCGGCTGCCGCCTGGTCGGACGAGGCCTGGCCGAACGGCACCTGGTCGGAAGCCACTCGGTCGGCCGAAGCCGACGGTGACTCCGGCGTCACGGCCGGGTCGTCCTGAACGGGTACACGGGGCGTGTCACCGATCGGTTCGAGCTGCTTGGCCGGTGCCGCCTTCCTGGTTGTTTTGCGAGTGCCGAACAGGCCCTTGCGCTTCTTGTTGTCGTTGTCTTCCACCATCACTGGTGCGCTCCTTGACCGCTGTGGATGACCGCGCCACCCACTCGGTTACTCTCTCGTGCGTTGCTCTCGCTTGCGCGAAAACCCCGCGAATCCTATTGCGTGCCGCAACCGGCTCTTGGCTCTGGTTGCAAATACCTTTGGTCTAGGACCAATGAATCTGGGCGAATGCCGCCCATTAAGCCTTATGGCATCGGTTTGAGCGCGGCTCAAACGACTGTTTTGATTATCGCACGCATTCCCAGGGACGCGCACGCGACACATGGCATAATCCGAATGTGCCATTCACCACGTCGAAAAAGCCTCCGATCGGTCTCGCCGTTTTCCTGATTCTCGCGGGGGCAATCGGTTTCGCGGCGGCATTCGCGCTCACCCTGGACAAGTTCACGATGCTGGCGGATCCCGCGGCGCAACTGTCCTGCAACTTCAGTGTCCTGGTGGGCTGCAGCACCAACCTCGGCTCCTGGCAGGGCGCGGTGTTCGGATTCCCGAACCCGTTGATCGGGGTGGCGGGCTGGAGCGTGGTGATCACCATCGGGGCGGCGATCCTTTCGGGCGCCCGCTTTGCCCGGTGGTTCTGGCTGGGCCTGAACCTGGGGGTCGCCGGTGCGCTCGCCTTCGTCATTTGGCTGATGGGCCAGAGCTTCTTCGTCCTCGACGTGCTGTGCCCGTGGTGCATGGTCACCTGGACGGTGACGATCCCGGTGTTCCTCGCCGTGACCCTGTACAACCTCAAGACCGGCATCATTCCGGGTTCGGCGCGGGTGCGGCGCCTCGCGGCCGGCGCCTATTCGTGGATCTTCGTCATCACGATCGCCTGCTACCTCGTCGCCGCGACGATCGCCCAACTCCAGATGGACTTCCTTCACCGCCTCTGAGGCTTCTCCAGCCCGCAAGACGTGAGAAAGGCCCCGAAAACTCGACGTTTTCGGGGCCTTTCTCGCGGTTCGGGAGGTGTTTAGGCGAACCAGAGGGCCAGCTCGCGGGCCGCGGACTCGGGCGAGTCCGAACCGTGCACGAGGTTCTGCTGAACCTTCAGGCCCCAGTCCCGGCCGAGGTCGCCACGGATGGTTCCCGGTGCGGCCGTGGTGGGGTCGGTGGTGCCGGCCAGGGCGCGGAAGCCCTCGATGACGCGGTCGCCGGCAACACGCAGGGCCAGGATCGATCCGCTTTCCATGAATTCGACGAGCGGTTCGAAGAACGGCTTGCCGGCGTGCTCGGCGTAGTGCTCGGCGAGGAGCGAGCGCTCGGCCTGCACGAGCTTGATGTCGACGAGGGAGTACCCCTTCGCCTCGATCCGGCGAAGGATCTCGCCGGAGAGGTTGCGCGCCACGCCGTCGGGCTTGACCAATACGAGTGTTTCCTGAACGTTCGTCATGAGTTCTCCTTGTTCTGTCTTTCGACGTTCTGTCTGTCGATCCGTGTGCCGGTGATCATGCAGTAGACCCACATGCCGGCGAAGAGTGCCCCGACGAAGAACATCGCCGGGTTGAGGAATCCGGTGGCGACGACGACGACCTGGACTGCCCAACCGATCAGGTAGGCCCAGTTGAACCGTAGCAACCCGAGGGTGGCGACCATGATCAGGCAGAGCAACGCTCCCCCGCCCAGGGTGACCCAGGCTGGCAGATCGCTCAGCCCGAAGATCACCAGGGTGGCCAGGAACACCACGATCAGCTCGAAGCCGAGCACGATCGAGGCGAGTGATCGTCGAACCGATCCGCTTCTCACGTGGTCATCCAGTCCCCCGCGTCGGCCAACGCGACGGCGTCACCGACGAGGGTGATCGACCCGGCGACGAGCACGGCGCGCTTGGGGGCGTCCTGGGCCCAGCCGCGAGCTGCGTCGAGGGCCTGGGCGAGGTCGCCGAACCTGAACGTGTCCGCGTCGCCGACGTGTTCAGCGACGAGGTCGGCGAGGTCGTCGACCGGGATCGCCCGCTCGGAGTGTGACTGGGTCACGTGGAAGCGGGCCACGGCGGGACGCAGGGCCTCGATGATGCCCGCGGCGTCCTTGTCGGCGAGGATGCCGACGACCACGACGATCTCGTCGAAGTCGAAATAGCTCTCCAGCGCCGCGGACAGGGCCAGGGCCCCGTGCGGGTTGTGCGCGGCGTCGACGAGCACTGTCGGCTCGATGCCGACCAGCTGCAGCCGTCCGGGCGAGGTCGCGGTGGCGAGTCCTTCCACCAGGATGTCTTCGACCAGGGCCTGGCTGCCCGCGCCGAGGAATGACTCGACGGCGGCGATGGCCACGGCGGCGTTCTGGGCCTGGTGGGTGCCGTAGAGCGGCAGGAACAGTTCGGAGTAGGTGCCGGCGATGCCGCGCACGGAGATGAGCTGGCCGCCGACGGCCACGTGGCTGGCGAGGAGGGCGAATTCGCTGCCCTCGCCCACTAGGGTCGACTCGGTGAGCTCGGCGGCCCGGGTCAGCTCGGTCATGGCCTCCGGCGGCTGCGCTGCGGTCACGACGGCCGCCGCGGGCTTGATGATGCCGGACTTGGTGCGCGCGATCTCGGCGATGGTGCTGCCGAGCCGCTTGGTGTGGTCCAGGGCAATCGGGGTGAACACGGCCACCTGGCCGTCGGCGACGTTGGTGGAGTCCCATTCGCCGCCCATGCCGACCTCGAGCACGACCACGTCGACCGGCGCATCCGCGAAGCAGGCGAAGGCCAGAACGGTGAGGGCCTCGAAGAAGGTGAGGGGTTCGTCACCGGCGGTGGCGAGTTCGGCGTCGACCATGAGCAGGTAGGGCTGGATGTCGGCCCAGTTCGCGGCCAGGGCCTCGTCGGTGATGGACTGCCCGTCGATCACGATGCGTTCGTTGAGTCGCACGAGGTGCGGGCTCACCAGCAGGCCGGTACGCAGGCCGTAGGCGCGCAGGATGCTCTCGATGATGCGGCTGGTGCTGGTCTTACCGTTCGTGCCGGTCACGTGGATGATCGGGTACGAGTTCTGCGGGTCGCCGAGCAGTTCGACCGCCCGGCGGGTCGCCTGCAGCCGCGGCTGCGGAGATCCCTCGCCCACCCTTTCGAGCAGTGCGGCGAGCACGGCGTCGCCGGCGTCACGGAATTCGTCGGGGTAGTAATCGTCAGACATTGATGGTTCCTTTGTCGCGGGCGACGGCAACGATGACCGGTCCGTGGTTCGCGTAGTGGTTGGCCTCGAAGCGCACGTAGTGCTCCACGATCGAGCCGGTCAGACCGGGCAGCCATTCGGACGGGGTGCCGGCGGCATCGGCCGGTGCCGAGTGCGTGCTGAACCGGATGGCCAAGGTTTCGCCGGCGACGTCGACGCCTGTCGCCAACGAGAAGGTGGCGGCGTCGGCCTCGTCGAAGAAGACCAGGTCCAGGCGGATGCGGTCACTGACCTCGAAACCGGCCGACTTGCGGGTGTCCTGCACGGCGCGGATGAGGTCGCGGGCCAGGCCCTCCGCCTCGAGTTCGGGCGTGGTGGTGGTTTCCAACAACACGAATCCGCCGCCGGCGAGCAGGGCGAGCGCCGAACTGTTCAGCACCGACTCGGGGTCCGCGGCCGTGGAGGCGGCCTGCAGTTCCAGTTCGTACTCCCCCGCGACCAGTTCGATGCCGCCGGCGGTGACGACACCGTCGGTTTCGGACCAGTCGCCGGTGCGGGCGGCCTTGATGACCTGCTGCACCTGCTTGCCCAGGCGCGGGCCGGCGGCGCGGGCGTTCACCGTGAGCTTGGAGGTGATGCCGTAGCTCTCAGCGCTGTCGGCCTCCTGCTCGACCAGGGTCACGGCCTTGACGTTCAGCTCGTCGCGCAGGATGCCCTCGAAGCCGGCCAGGGCGGCCGCGGCGGTGGTGACCACGGTGAGGTTCGCCAGGGGAAGCCGCACCCTCAGGCCGGCCTTCTTGCGCAGCGACAGCACTGTGGAGCTGACCAGGCGCACCTGGTCCATGGCCGTGACCAGGCCGGGGTCGGCCGGGAACACCGTGGCGTCAGGCCAGTCGGTGAGGTGCACGCTGCGTCCGCCGGTCAGGCCCTGCCAGATGCGTTCGCTGATCAGCGGCAGCAGCGGCGCGGCTACGCGGGTCACGGTTTCGAGCACCGTGTACAGGGTGTCGAAGGCATCCGCTCCGGTGCCGTCGGCGGTGACGCCTGCCCAGAACCTGTCGCGTGACCGGCGCACGTACCAGTTGGTCAGCACGTCCGCGAAGTCGCGCAGGCGCGAGGCGGCGAGGGTGCTGTCGAGGCGTTCGAGGTCGCCGGTGACGTCCTCGATGAGGTCGCGGGTCTTGGCCAGCAGATAGCGGTCGAGCACATCGGTGGAGTCGGTGCGCCAGGTGGCGGTGTAGTCGGTGGCGTTGGCGTAGAGCGAGAAGAAGTACCAGGTGCTCCACAACGGCAGCAGCATCTGGCGGGTGCCCTCGCGGATGCCCTCCTCGGTGACGATGAGGTTGCCGCCACGCAATACCGGGGAGCTCATCAGGAACCAGCGCATGGCGTCGGAGCCGTCGCGGTCGAAGACCTCGTTGACGTTGGGGTAGTTGCGCAGCGACTTGCTCATCTTCTGGCCGTCGTTGCCGAGCACGATGCCGTGGCTGACCACGTTCTTGAACGCGGGCCGGTCGAACAGGGCGGTCGAGAGCACGTGCAGCAGGTAGAACCAGCCGCGGGTCTGGCCGATATATTCCACGATGAAGTCGGCCGGGTTGTGGCTGTCGAACCACTCCCGGTTTTCGAACGGGTAATGCACCTGCGCGAACGGCATCGAGCCGGAGTCGAACCAGACGTCCAGGACATCCTCGATGCGTCGCATGGTGGACTGCCCGGTGGGGTCGTCGGGGTTGGGCCGGGTGAGCTGGTCGATGTAGGGGCGGTGCAGGTCGGTGGGGCGCGCGCCGAAGTCCGCTTCGAGTTCATCGAGCGAACCGTAGACGTCGATGCGCGGGTAGGCGGGGTTGTCGCTCTTCCACACCGGGATCGGGGAGCCCCAGTACCGGTTGCGGCTGATCGACCAGTCCCGGGCGTTGCCGATCCACTTGCCGAACTGGCCGTCCTTGACGTTCTCCGGAACCCAGTTGACCTCTTGGTTGAGGTCGACCATACGATCGCGGAAGTCGGTGACCCTGACGAACCAGCTCGACACGGCCTTGTAGATCAGCGGATTGCGGCAGCGCCAGCAATGCGGGTAGGAGTGTTCGTAGCTGGCCTGGCGCAGCAGCCGGCCCTGCGACTTGATCAGCTGGGTGAGCGGCTTGTTGGCGTCGCTCCAGAGCTGACCGGCGACCTCGGTGACGGCGGGCAGGAATTTTCCGCCGTCGTCCAGCGAGAGGATGACCGGGATGCCGTAGGCCTGGCAGACCGTCTGGTCCTCCTCGCCGTAAGCGGGAGCCTGGTGCACGATGCCGGTGCCGTCGGAGGTGGTGACGTAGTCGGCGACCACGAAGCGCCAGGCGTTCTGGGTGCCCCACTCGCTCTCGTCGGCGTAATAGTCGAACAGACGGTCGTAGGAGACGCCTTCGAGGTCGCGGCCGGTGACGGTGCGGCTGATGGCGGCCGTCGCGTCGGCGGCGCTCTCGTAGCCGAGGTCCTTGGCGTAACTGCCGACCAGGTCGATGGCCAGCAGGTACTCGGCGCCGAGCACCTCGGTGGCGGGATCGGGTGCGCCGGCCTGCTCGCGCAGCACCTCGGCATCCGGCGTGCCATTGGGGCCGGCGGGAACGACGGCGTAGACGATTTCGGGGCCGACGGCCAGGGCGAGGTTGGTCGGCAGGGTCCAGGGGGTGGTGGTCCAGGCAAGGGCCCGAACGGCGGTGAGGCCGAGGGTCTCGGCCTTGGCGCCGACCAGGGGGAAGGTGACCGTGACCGTCTGGTCCTGGCGCATTTTGTAGACGTCATCGTCCATGCGCAGTTCGTGGTTGGACAGCGGGGTCTGGTCCCGCCAGCAGTACGGCAGCACCCGGTAGCCCTCGTAGGCGAGGCCCTTGGTGTGCAGTTCCTTGAACGCCCAGATCACCGACTCCATGAAGGTGATGTCGAGGGTCTTGTAGTCGTTTTCGAAGTCGACCCAGCGGGCCTGGCGGGTGACGTACTTCTCCCAGTCCTTGGTGTATTCGAGCACCGATTCGCGGGCGACGGCGTTGAACGCGGCCAGGCCCATCTCTTCGATCTGGCTCTTGTCGGTGATGCCGAGCTTCCGCTCGGCCTCCAGCTCGGCGGGCAAACCGTGGGTGTCCCAGCCGAACCGGCGGTGCACCTGCTTGCCGCGCATGGTCTGGAAGCGCGGGAACAGGTCCTTGGCGTACCCGGTGAGCAGGTGGCCGTAGTGCGGCAGGCCGTTGGCGAAGGGCGGGCCGTCATAGAAGACCCACTCCGGCGCTCCCTCGCGGTTGTCGATGGAGGCCTGGAAGGTGCCGTCCTTCTCCCAGAAGTCCAGCACCTCGCCTTCGATCTGCGGAAAGTTCGGTGAGGGAACGACGGCTGCGTCCAAGCGGGCCGGGTCGGCGTCGGGGAGGCCGAACGCGTTGTCTGTGGGCTGCTGCGGGTACGTCATGCTTCTCCTGGACGAGGCGGTGTTGAGTCGCTGGCCTATTCCACGAGGACGCTCGCCCCGACAGGACGTTGCGCGGTACCACCTCGCTTGCCGTTCCTGGAAGTAGCGAACGACCGCTCAAACTAAGGCTGTGACGGGCCCGACCCGTTCGGCTCTACTTGTCGAGAACGTGCCGGGGCACGAACACGACGTTCTTCCGAAGACTCCCCGGTGATAGCCGGATCTGCGTCTGTGAATCACTATCGATCAATACTATCTTGTCAGGAATCCTGGACCCGGTCGAGAACCGGGTGGAATCCAGCGCAGACCGGCGAGATCGCCACGTCAACGTACCCGGCCAGCTCCCCGCGGCCCACGCCGGCGGCGGCCCACTCCCTGGCGGCCGCGACCGCCGCCGCCACCACCGCGCTCGAGAACGCCCGTCCGGCGAGATCGGCCAGGGCGGCCTGCCCCGGTCTGGCGCCGACGAACTCGTGCACGAGACCCACCTGCACGAGAAATCTGGCCAGCGCGGATGCTTCCAGCTCACTGCTCGTCGCCATCAACTCATACTGGGTGAGCGCCCAGGGCACCCGGCCGGGCCCGAACCCCGCGGCCACCCGCAGCAGAGCCTGTCGCACCGATTCGGTGACCGGGGCGGCCCTGTCGCAATCGGCGAGGGAGGCGGGCAGAACGTCCAGGCCCGCATCGACATCCACCCAGAGCAGGTCGCTCTTGGCCGAGAAGTAATTGAAGAAGGTGTTGCGGCTCACCCCGGCCCGCCGGGCGATATCTCCGATCGTGGTACCGGCGTAGGTCTGCTCCAGGAACAGCTCCGCCGCGGCTTCTTCGAGCATGGCCCGGGACGACGCCTGGGGTCGACCGGGGGCACGGGAATCGGACACGGCTCTCCTGTGTTCTACGATGAGACTCAACACATCTTTTTTTGGACTGAGTCCAATAATGCCACAGCAGGCTTCCCCCGTATTTCCCCTGAACCGCACCGCTTTCGTGAAAAGAGACCGCCGCATGCCCCGTCCGGGAATCATTCCTTCGCGCTCCACCACCCTCGCCGCCCTGGCCGGTGCGGCCGCCCTCGGCCTCGCCCTGACCGGCTGCACGAGCGCCGCGTCCTCCGGAGGCGGCGACGAGCCCACCAGCGGTGGAACCCTGACCTACGCATCCGGTGACGCCGAGCCCACCTGCCTGGACCCCCACGTCGGCGGCAACTACCCGCAGGCCCTGGTCAGCTCCCAGTTCCTGGAATCCTTGGTCTCCCTCGACGCTGACGGCGCCATCATCCCGTGGCTGGCCGACAGCTGGACGGTGAGCCCCGACGGCCTCTCCTGGGAGTTCACGCTGAAAGACGGCGTGACCTTCACCGACGGCACCCCTCTGGACGCCGCCGCGGTGCAGGCCAACATCGCGCACCTGCAGGACCCGGAGACCGGTTCATCGACCGGATACCTGGCCCTGGCGAAGGTCACCGGTACCGAAGCGGTCTCGGATTCCGTGGTGCGGCTTACCCTGGCCCAGCCAGACAGTGCCCTGCTCGAGTCGCTCGCCCAGCCGTGGCTGGCCATCGAATCCCCCACCGCGCTCATGCGCAGCCAGGACGAGAACTGCGCCGCACCGGTGGGCACCGGACCATTCATCGTCGACTCCTGGGTGAAGCAGAACGCCATCACCCTGGTGCGGAACGAGGACTACAGCTCTCCCCCGGCCGATGCCGAGCACGACGGGCCGGCGTACCTGGAAGAAATCGTCTGGCGCTTCATCCCGGACTCGGCCTCCAGGTACGCCGCCCTGCAGGCCGGCGAGGTCGATGTGATCGACAACGCCCAGCCCGACACCATCAGCCAGGCG
This sequence comes from Cryobacterium sp. LW097, assembly GCF_002205495.2. GTDB lineage: Bacteria > Actinomycetota > Actinomycetes > Actinomycetales > Microbacteriaceae > Cryobacterium > Cryobacterium zongtaii. Next base: position 2,092,930 of record NZ_CP021992.1, read on the forward strand.
GAGGCCAGCGACACCATCGTTCACCTCGACGCGCCGCGCCCCGGCGCCTCCAATCGCATCGAACTGAACTCCGGCAAGGCACCGTTCAACGACGCCGCGGTGCGTGAGGCGTTCATCCGCTCGGCCAACGTCGACGACGCCGTTGCGTCGTTGTTCCAAGGCAGCGCCGAACGGTCCACCTCCGCACTGTCCAGCGTCGAACCGCTCGGGGTGTCCAGGCCGGATCTGTTCGATTACGACCCTGACGCCGCCGCCGAGCTTCTCGACGGTGCCGGCTGGGCGGAGAAGGACTCCGACGGCTACCGGGTCAAGGACGGAGTGCGACTCACCGTGGTCTTCCCGGTCAGCACCAACCAGTCCATCCCCGCCGAACAGTCGCTGTTCGAGCAGATTCAGGCGACGGCCAAGGAGACCGGGTTCGACGTTCAGCTGACCAAGCTGGACCTCTCCAGCTGGTACACCGCCCTGGGCAGCAACGCGTACGACGCCGTCAGCGCGCCGTACACCAAGATCGGCCCCGACGTGCTGCGAATCCTGTTCCACTCCGACGGCATCACCCCGGCGCCCAGCGGCTACTTCGCCAACCACGCCCAGGTGAACGATCCCGAACTGGACTCGCTCCTCACCGAGGCGAACCAGGTCTCGACAGGCTCGACCAACGGTGGTGACGCCGACCAGCGCGCCGCGCTGTACGAGGACGCTCAGGACCTGATCCTGGAGGGCTTCTACATCCTGCCGCTCTACGACCAGCAGAATCACTTCCTGCTCGGCACGGCGGTCGAGGGCGCTCGCGCGCTGCCGACGGTGTCGACGCCGGCGTTCTACGACGCGTGGCTGAACCGCTGACGACAGCCGCCCGGCGGGGCGCACGGCCTCGGCTCCGAGGTCTCGCCCGGCGACTCGCGGGCGCGGTCTTCGTGCTGTGGGCCGTCGCCACCGTCACGTTTTTCGCCGTGCGACTGATCCCGGGCGACCCTGCCGAGGCGATCCTCGGCGGTCCGGGCTCACAGACCTCACTGGAGGCGCTCGCGGCGGTGCGCGCCGAGTACGGGCTCGACCAGCCGCTGCTGGTGCAATATCTGCAGCAGCTGGGCCGCCTGGCCACCGGCGACCTCGGCCGGTCCTATGCGCTCAACATGGATGTCGGCCCGCTCGTGCTCAGCCAGCTCGGCGGCACCCTGGTCCTGGCCGTTCTCTCGCTCGCGGTCGCCTGGCTGATCGCCCTCGTCCTGGCCACGTGGTCCACCGGGCGCGGCCGCCTCGCGGCCCGGATCGGCACCGGCCTCGAGATCGTCGCTGCGGCTCTGCCGCACTTCTGGCTGGCCACCACGCTCATCGTGGTCTTCAGCGTCTGGTGGGGGGTGCTGCCGCCGATCAGCACCGCGGATGCCCGCGGCCTGGTCCTGCCCGTCGTCACCCTGGCCATCCCCCTGGCCGGTTTCCTCGGCCAGGTCATGCGGGAGAGCCTGAACACCGCCTTGGAATCACCGTTTGTGCTCTCGGCCAGGGCCAGGGGGGAAAGCGACCGCGGGGTGCTCTGGCGGCACGCCCTGCGGCACGCCGCACTGCCCGCGATCAGCCTGTCCGGCTGGGCGTTCGGCTCCCTGATCAGCGGCGCCGTGGTGGTCGAGACGATCTTCGCCAGGCCCGGCCTCGGCCGCACCCTGCTCAACGCCGTCACCGTGCGCGACGTTCCGGTGGTGGTCGGCGTGGTGATGGTGGTCGCTCTGGCCTACATCCTGATGACCATCGTCACCGACCTCGCGTCCGGCCTGGCCGACCCACGACCCACCGAAATCGGGAACGGAGCGCTCTCGTGAGCGAACTGGAGATTCAGGCGTCGGCGACCGGTCACAGTGCCGGCCGCTCCCAGTCATCCGCTCCCGGCGGGTTCGGCAGCATGCGGGCCTCCGTGGTGGAGCTCGCTGCCGTGCTGGTGGCCATGCTGCTGCTCACCGCGGCGATCGCGCCGCGCCTGCTCGCCCCGGGCGACCCGCTCGCCATCGACCCGCTGGCCGCGTTCGGCGCCCCGTCGTGGGACCACTGGTTCGGCACCGACGAATCGGGCCGGGACATCTACACCCGCGTCGTCGACGGCGCCAGGGACTCCCTCCTGATCGGCCTCACCGCCACCGTGATCGGGCTCGGCCTCGGTGCGGTCCTCGGCACGATCGCCGGCACCCTCGGCGCGGCCGTGGACTTCACGGTCAACAGGTTCCTCGAGGTGCTGTTCGCGTTTCCCGGGCTGCTGCTGGCGCTGCTGTTCATCCTGGTGTTCGGTCCGGGTCCGGGCAGCGCCATTGTGGCGGTGGGGCTCTCCACGGCGCCGGGCTACGCGCGCATCATCCGTGCCCAGCTGCTGCGGGTGCGCTCCTCGGCGTTCGTGGAGGCCGCCACCGTGCAGGGCCTCGGTCGCGGCCGGATCCTGGCCAGGCACATCCTGCCCAATACGCTGGCGCCGCTGTTCGTTCTCGGCACCCTCGGCATCGGCCAGGCCATCATCTGGGCCGCCGCGCTGAGCTACCTGGGGCTGGGCGCGCAACCGCCGGCCGCCGAGTGGGGCGCCATGCTCTCCGCCGGCCGCACCTACATCACCTCGGCCTGGTGGATGAGCTTCTTCCCCGGTCTGTTCATCGTGCTCACCGCTGTGTGCGCGACGACCCTCGGCCGCTCGATCGAACGACGGATGAGGCACGCATGAGCGCCACGAATTCACGCTGCGCCGGCCCGCACCCGGCGGTCGCCCTGCGGGTGCGCAACCTCCGGGTGGGTTTCGGCGATGCGTCCGCCGCCGATGTCGTGCGCGGCGTCTCGTTCGAGCTCTCCGCCGGCGAATGCCTGGCCATCGTGGGCGAGTCCGGTTCGGGGAAGAGCGTCACCGCGCGGAGCATCCTCGGACTGGCCGGCACCGCCGCTCGGGTCAGCGCCGACGAGCTCAGCCTCGCCGGCGAGTCCGTGCTCGGGTTGTCGGAGGCAGCCTGGCGCCGCCGCCGCGGCCGGGACGTGGGTCTGGTGCTGCAGGACGCCCTTGCCTCCCTCGACCCGCTCCGCCCGATCATTCGCGAGATCGGCGACTCGCTGCGCCTGCACACCCGCCTCGACCAGACCGAACGCAGCCGTAAGGTCCTCGAGATCCTCGCCGCCGCAGGACTGGCGCAGCCGGAGCTCTACGCGGGCCGGCGCTCCGGGGAGCTCTCCGGCGGCCAGCGCCAGCGGGCGCTGATCGCCGCCGCCCTCGCCCTCGATCCCCCACTGTTGGTGGCAGACGAACCCACGACAGCCATCGACGTGACCGTGCAGGCCCAGGTGCTCGACCTGCTCGAGCAGGTGCGCGGCCGGGGAACGGCCATCGTGCTGATCAGCCACGACCTCGCCGTGGTGAGCCGCATCGCCGACCGGATCGCCGTGATGCACGAGGGCCGCATCATCGAGACCGGCACAACGGCCGAGGTGCTGCAAAACCCACGGCACGCCGAGACCAGGCGGATGCTGGCCGCGGTTCCCGTGGACAGGCCGCGCGGGTCCAGGCTCGCGCCGGCGACGGCCGTGCGGGAGCCTGTTGTCGCGAACCCGCCCGCGCGCGTCCCCGAGCGGATCCCCGTCAGTGTTGCGTCCCGCACCCCGCCGGTAGAGTCCGTTGCCGAACCGGTCATCGCCCTGGAGGCCATCGGGCTGTCCAAGTCGTTCCGCGGCCCGCACGGCACCATGCACCGCGCCGTCGACGAGGTGTCCTTCCGGCTGCCCGGGGGAAGCACTCTGGGCATCGTGGGCGAGTCCGGCTCCGGCAAGACCACCACCGCCAGGCTCGCCCTCGCGCTCACGGCCGCCGACACCGGTGAAGTGCGCCTGCTCGGCGAGGCGTGGAGCACGTTGCCCGAACGCGACCGCCGGGCCAGGCGGCCCCTGGTCGGCGCGGTCTACCAGGACGTGCTGGGATCATTCGACCCCCGGCTGAGCGTGCGCGAGATCCTCCGCCATGCCGTCGCCGCCACCGCCGGGAGCAGCACCGGAGGTGGTTCGGCGGGGCGCCGCGCCACGGCCGCCCGCGTGTCCGCACTTCTTGACGATGTCGGCCTGGCCGAGACCCTGTTGGATCGCCGGCCCACCGACCTCTCCGGCGGGCAACGCCAGCGGGTGGGCATTGCCCGGGCCCTGGCCTCCAGCCCCCGGATCCTGATCTGTGACGAACCCGTTTCGGCGCTCGATGTGAGTGTGCAGGCCCAGGTCCTCGACCTGCTCGACGAGCTGCAGCGTGAGCTGTCGTTGAGCCTTCTGTTCATCTCCCACGACCTTGGCGTGATCCAGCACGTCAGTGACCACGTCGCCGTGATGAACGACGGCCGGATCGTCGAGACCGGCACCGCCGCCGAGGTCTTCACCAGGCCGGCGCATCCCTATACCCGTGCGCTGCTCGCCGCCGTCCCGCGTCTGGCCTAGTACCAGCGAAAACGAATTCTCGCATCCCGTAAAATTTTGGTGGATTAGTTTCCCACCGTCTCGGCAGTTCGGGCTGCGACTGAACACTGTCTAGTTTGCTGCCTCAGGTGACGAAGCGCCCCCTCGCATCAGTTTGGGGGCGCTTCGCCGAATTAGGTTACGTTAGGACCAAGCGAAACCCGCGCGGGTGTCACCTTGACGGTAGATCGCGGTGAGTGCAAAAACCTTCTTCGCGACCAAGTTCAAAACTGCTGCGGCCTTCGCTCTATTACCTTTTTGCGCATAGTCCCGAAATTGAGCGGCAGCCTGCTGCACTCCTGCTGATCCAGCTGGCACGGTCCCGGCAAGTAACTCGAGAGTGTTATTCGCCTGTCGGATGGCTTCTTCCCTGTTTGCCTGTGGGGTACTTCCTGTCGCGATCCTATTCGCATAGGATTGCAAGTCTGAAGCCATGTTATCGAGTGCGCTGACGTTGGGCTGGATTGCCGCGCTCGCTGATTGCGGCAGGCCGAGACCTAGGGCCAGGGCCAGCGCCGCGACCAAGGCCACAATCAAGACGGGAATCCGTCTGGCTGAAGTGTCAGTGGGTGATGATTGTGAACTGCCTAATGCCAAAGCTCCGTTTACCATGATGTTCCTCTTTCATTTGATGAGTCGATCACTACCGGCTAAGTTGCGGGCGAAATTTCCCCCCCTGCATTCATCGTTGGGGTGAGCCTAGTGGGTCAATAAATCTACGAAGGCTAGTGAAGGCGATCGTCGTGGTCCGGTCCGTCTGCCGTTATGCCAACCGACAGCGGATGCCAACCACGAGCCGTGACCATCAGTTGGGTGACAAGGGCGCTCCCCATCCGCGTAGAAGGTTATTCTTCAGCGTGTTGTTGCGATCGGCAGCGCCAGAGGCGCGTCCTCTCGCGAAGTTTTGGTCGCGTTGCCCTCACCGAAACGGGCGCAAGAACCTTGTTCTGACGCTCGCCGTGCTCCAGTCTGCTCGACTGTAAACTTACATTCGCGACCGCTCCGCGGTGTTTCGGCAGACCCCAGTCCGACCATTGGACGACGAGAGTCTCACCAGCCGCAGGAAGGCCTCCAAGCTCGGCTTCCCATCCTCGTCAACCAGAGCACCTCAGTTCTATGATCAATGAGGCACCCGCCTCGTCGGTCAGTTCACGTTGGTTCGGGCGGCTTTACCCTTGGCGCAGTCAGCGGGGCTAAACGCGTGTGAGCGCTCAGCAACACCGGCATTCCCGCCCGAGGAGGTGCTACACGCCTTCGAACAGATCGCCATCCCAGCAGCATCGACGCTACGTCCACCGCTTAGGGAGCATCTTGAAGGTTTGTGCACGCCACCACCCGATCGGCTTGGAGTCGCGACCCGTTTTGACGCAAAAGGACCGGGTCTTCTCAAAACTGGACAAGAGCAGTCGAGCATCACCACCAAACAGCGTTCCACCTGTGATTTTGACTGGGAAGTCAGGGCAGCAAGGCTGCGGGACCTAGCTGTACTGAGCCGACAGGTTGGTGACATTCGGGGTTAAAAAGGGGAGAACCTCCGGTTCTTGGGGAGATGTCAAAGTCGCCACGAACACGGAGGTTCTCATGCCCCACGCTAATACCCGTTTGACCCTTCATGGAAGGTCGTTGCTGATCGAACGGGTGATCGTCGCTCTTGGCGATTTCGAGGGTGGCGGGACATGTTAGCGAGCGAAGGGACCGTCGATGCGTCCGGGTCCGCGGCTCCTCCACAGGCGGCCGGTTTGAGTGCCTTTCCCCACCCGGTTCTGAAGGGGCTGGAGTGTCGGTGGTCGGTGCAATTATCGGGGTATGAGCAGCCCAGCAGAGCGGTTCCCGACCGACCCGGAGGACCCGGGTCACGACGCCCGCGACAGCGCGGGCGGACCCAATCCCAGCCCGAATCCCAACTCTGAAGCAGCCCCCGATGCCGGCGCAGCGGCGCACGCCCGCCGGCGCCGCCGCACCCTGCAGGAACAGGCCCAAGCCACCCTCGCGCGGAAGGTAGCCACGGCCAGGAAGGCCCACCGCAGCATCGCGAAGGCGACCGCCAAGCGGGCTCGCGCGCTGGCGGACCTGCAGCGGTGGAGTTCCGACCCGGCCACCGCGAAACTGCTCAACCCCGACTACGCCGCCGAGTCGGTGCGCGGGCCGGTCCTCGCCGACGCCGACGCCAGCCCGCGGAAGATCCCGGCGTGGGAGGACCAGGAGATCGCCCGCCGCACGATCACGACCGAGGTCGCCTGCTCGCTGCGCCTGGCCGATCGCACGGCGGAGAACCTGATCGGTGAATCCTCCTTGTTCGCCGGCCCGATGAAAGCCACCCTCACCGCGATGAGCTCCGGCGACATCAGCTACCGGCACGGGCAGGTGCTGATGGACCAGCTCAGCTTGCTCCCGCTCGAGGAGGCCGCCGAGTTCGAAGCGAGGTTACTGCCGGAAGCGAAAGACCTCACGGTCGGCAAGCTCGCGGTGAAGGCGAGGCGGATGCGGGAACGCGCGCACCCGGAGACCCTCAGCACACGGGCCACCGCGGCGGTTGCCGAGCGCGGGGTGTGGTGGGAGGGCCGGGCCGATGGCATGGGCACTCTGACCTGGTACGGGACCGCGGTGCAGACTCAGGCCGCACTCGACAGGTTGACCAGCATCGCCGAGAGCACCCAGGCCTTAGAACGACACGACGCGTCGATTCCCGAGATGGACCGGCGCACGATCGGTCAGATCTGCGCCGACGCCATGGCCGACCTGGTCCTGGACGGCGTCACCGCCGCCGGCACCGGCGGCGGCATCCGAGGCAGCGTGATGGTCACCGTCCCGGTCTTCACCCTGATGGGAAAAAGCGAAGCACCCGGTTTCCTGGAAGGGTACGGGCCGATCCCGGCCGACGTGGCCAGAGAGATCGCGGCCGGAGCGCCCAGCTTCACCCGGCTGCTGGTGCACCCGGAAACCGGGGCGGTGCTCTCAGTCGGTAAGGAGCAGTACCGGGTCCCGGCCGATACACGCCGGTGGTTGGGGTTACGGGACGGCACCTGCCGCTTCCCGGGCTGCACCCGGCCCGCCTCCCGCAGCGATATCGACCACACCATCGCCCGGGAACACGGCGGACCGACCGACTACGACAATCTGGCCCACCTCTGCCGCGCCCACCACCGGCTCAAACACCAAACCCTCTGGGCCGTGGTCCAAGAACCCGGCGGGGTGCTGCGCTGGACCTCCCCGGCCGGGGAAACCCACCGCACCTACCCGGAAACCACCCTCGGGCCACCACCCACACTGGCCCCCACACCCGAACCACCGGCGACATCGGCACGGCCGCGGACAAGCGACCTGCCCGACGATCCGCCGTTCTAGTCGGGCGGGTTCGGGCGAACTCCGCTATTCCACGACTACGGAGCGATCGTGACACCGGGGCTGACCCCCGCCGCGAGGGTCCCCGACGTGGCGGTGAGCGTGTAGCTCCCCGCCCGATTCACCCGGCAACCGGCGAACGTCGCCACACCGGACACCGCGGCACGAGGGTTACTGGTACACGTGAGAGTGGCGCCTGCCGGGGTCGTCAGCCTGACAGTGACCGAGGCCGAACTCGCAACGACGTTGCCGCTGGCATCCTGGATGGCCACGCTCGGCTGGGTGCCCCAGACCTGGTTCACCGACCCACCCGACCCAGCCGCAACGAAGACCAGCTTGCTCGCGGCACCGGGCGTGACCGTGAATGCGGGACTCACGGTCGTCAGGGTGCCGGCGGTTGCGGTGAGTGTGTATGTACCGGCCTTGTCGATGCTGCATCCCGAGAAGATGAATCCCCAACCGACGTACGACGGCGCGGGATTTGTCGCGCAAGCCAGTGTTGCGCCGGCAGCATTGGTCAGGGCAAGCGTGGCCTGCCCGGTCGCGGTGACAGCGTTACCGCCTGCGTCTTGCACGGTCACTGCCGGCGTGTTTCCGAACGTGGTCGCCGAGGTCGTCGACCCTGGTGAAGAGACGAAGACCAGCCGGGCAGCGGGCCCGGTCGCGACCGTGAAGCTTGCGCTCGTGGCGGCGGTGAGATTGCCGGACACCGCCCGCAGCGTGTAGCTGCCGGCGCGGTCGACGGCGCAGCCGGCGAATGCGGCTGCGCCCGACAGCGGGGAGAGCGGGTTCGTCGTGCAGGTCAGCGTGGCTCCGTTTGCGGTGGTCAGGCTCAGTGTCACCGGCGTGGTGCCGGTCGCGATGTTGCCGCCGGCGTCCTGCACCACGACCGTGGGTTGGCCGGAGAACGCCACGCCGCCGGTCGACCCACCGGGGTTGACGCTGAAAGCCAGTTTCGCTGCAGGACCCGGGGTCACCGTGTAGCTGCCGCTGACAGCCGGGGTCAGGACGCCGGATGTGGCGGTCAGCGTATAGCTGCCTGCCTTGTCGATCCTGCAGCCGGAGTACGTCGCAACCCCGGACGCTGCCGCCTTGGGGTTCGCTGTGCAGTACAGCGTGGCCCCGGCAGCGGTCGTGAGCTTCAGGGTCACGGCGGCGGTGCTCGCGACGGTGTTGCCGCCGGCGTCCTGAATCGCGACCGCGGGTTGGGTGTCAAAGGTGGTGTTGTACCGGGTCGTGCTCGGTGCCGACGTGAAACCCAGTTTCGTGGCGGGTCCGACCGCGATGGTGAAGCTTGCGCTCACGGCCGCCGTGAGTGTTCCCGAGCTGGCGGTCAGGGTGTAGGTGCCCGCCCGCCCGATAGAGCAGCCAGCAAATGCGACGGTCCCGGTGCCCGTGGCCGGGTTCGCGCTGCAGGCGAGGGTTGCCCCCGCCGCTGTGGTGATCGCCAGGGTGACCGGCATGGTGGTGGCGACGGCGTTGCCACCCGCGTCCCGTACGGCGACCACGGGCTGGGTGCCAAAAGCTCTCCCCCCGGTTGAGCCGGACGGGCTGGTGGTGAAGACGAGGCGAGCGGCGGGACCAGCGCTGATCGCGACGGATCCGCTCACGGCCGCGGTCAACCCGGCCGCGGTCGCGGTCAGGGAGTAGCTCCCGGGCTTGGTGATCTTGCAGCCGGCGAAGGTAGCGGTTCCGGCCACGGCAGCTCTCGGGTTGGCCGTACAGGTGAGGCCGGCCCCTGCTGCGCTGGTCAGGCCCAGGGTGACGGCCGCTGTGCTGCTGACGGTGTTCCCGCCGGCATCCTGGATCGCCAGTATCGGCTGGACGGCAAAGGCTGTGTCCACCGATGTGGAACCCGGTTGGGCCGTGAAGACCAGCTTCGAGGCCGGGCCCGTCGTGATGGTGAATGTGGCGCTGAGAGCGGCGGGAAGTGCGCCGGAACGGGCGGTCAGGGTGTAGGTTCCGGCCCGGTCGATGCGGCAGCCGGCGAATGACGCCCGGCCGGAGACGGCGGCTACCGGATTGGCCGCGCAGGCCAGGGTCGCCCCAGCCGGATTGGTCAAGGTCAGGGCCACGCTGGCGGTGCTCGACGCGGTTTCCCCTTCGGCGTTCTGGATGGCCACGACGGGTTGACGGGCCCAGGCGACGCCGCCGGTTGACCCGGAGGGGGCGGTCGTGAAGGCCAGTTGGGTTGCGGGGCCGGCGGTCTCCCAAGAGCTGCCGGCCATGGTTGTGGAGGCGCTGAAGGCGGCGGTCACCTCGGTTGGCGGTGCCGCCACCAGTGTGACGGCGATCAGGGTCGCAACGACTCCCACTGCAGCCAGTTCGGCCGGAGCAACCCGCGGGCCCCTCCCCTGGCGGGACGGTCGGAAGTGACGTCCACGGGGCCGGCGCGGCCGGGGGTTCGCGGCGCCGTCCAGCGCGACGACGACGACGGCCGCGGCGGTGAGGATCAGCCACAGCACTAGCGGAGTAATGGCCGTCGTGGTCAGCCAGAAGGCGGGCAGCCCGATCCAGGGGATCAGGAGCTGGGCTTGGCTGATAATGTCGCCCCGGTCCAGGGGGCTGCTGTCCACGCTCTGGTTGGCGTCACCCGCCGTGATGAGCGACCCGTCCTCGTTGGCCCCGACGACCCGGTGCAGCATGGTGCCTGCGGTGGCAGATCCGGCCGGGGCGGGGAAGCTCACGACGCGCCCGAGGGGCGGCGGAGTGTCGGCCTCCATGGGCTCGGAGAGCACGACGTCGCCGGTGCTGATCAGCGGTTCCATGGACCCGCTCTGCACGATCGAACCCGTGAGGCCGGTGAGCATCGGCAGGGTGGCGCAGGCGCCCAGGGCAAGCATCAGCACCAGGTAGGCCCTCGACAGGGTGGCGATCGTCAGGAATCCCCAGCCCCCGCGCACGGCGCGGGGCTGGCGACCGACGGTGCTGTCGGTGGATCCGCTGTCGAGGGACACTGCTACCTGATCTGTCGGGGCGCTACCTGGTGGTGGGATGGCCGAACTAGTTGCTGTTCTGCAGCTCCCAGACGAGGTCGATGCTGGTGGAGGCGCCCTGCAACGCGTCGACCTGCAGCTGGGTCAGTCCGGTCGCGTCGAAGGTCCAGGTGCCCTTGTAGGTCTTGGACTCCCCACTGGCGTTTCCTGTGGTCGTCCACGCGCTACCACCGGTGGCGTAGTCGCTATTGACCGTGGACAGCGTGGCCAACGACGCTGCCGGCAGGACCGGGACCGCCGGGTCGATGACGAAACCCGTGCAGTCGGCGAAGCTCCCGCCGGTGCCCTGTTCGATCTTCAGCTTGATGTATTTCTCCAGTCCCTGCGCCGAGGGCGACAGGTTCTGCACATAGGCCTTGACTACCCCGGCGACGGACGACGATGCCGTCACGACGAGGCACTTCTCGCCAGTGTCGCCAGGCGTGACATTGGTGACCTGGAAGCCGGCGGTGCCGTTGTCGTCGTCCGTGAGGGCCACGCTTCCGGTGCTCCAGCTATTGCCGGGGTTTCGGGTCGAGGATGAGAAGGCGGCGTTCGACGCCTGGAACACCATCGCGCCGGCGAGCAGGATGGCGGCCGGGCCAACACCAACGGTCACAATACGCCGGGCGAGGGTACTGGGTTTACGCATGACGGAATCCTTCGGTTCAGGGCAGGCCGGGGTCCAGAATGAAGGCCGCAGTATGCGACCCAATCGAAACCCTGAGTTGACCCAGTCAGGAAGGAAATTCCCCGGTAGACCCAAAAAAATCGGTTGCCCCTTCGCTCAAACTAGCGGTCTCCCACCACCGCGCACAAGTTAAATCTGAAGTATTTTCATGTCAATATTCTTCGCCATTCTGGCGACCGCCCCGGCACCGCGCCGCCCGCCCGCCAGATGTCCGCCGAAAGGCAGATTCGGTGGGAGCCAACGTCGCGATCCTCGCTCGGATCAGCCCGTTCGCCCCCTCGTCGTGCGGCCTCGGGCGCAGAATCGGCTAGATTGGTTCAGCAGTACTGAAGGCACCTCACCATCGACACGGTGCCGCTGAACCGAATCGGAGTGTCATGACCAACGCTGACCGCGTTCCCGAAAAGCCCGCCCTCGAAGGGCTGGAAGCCAAGTGGGAGACCAGTTGGGAAGCACAGGGCACCTACCGCTTCGACCGCGCGGCCGCCACGAAGGAGTCGATCTTCTCGATCGATACTCCCCCGCCGACCGCCTCCGGCTCACTGCACATCGGCCATGTCTTCAGCTACACGCACACCGACGTCGTGGCTCGCTTCCAGCGCATGCGCGGCAAGAGCGTCTTCTACCCGATGGGCTGGGATGACAACGGCCTGCCCACCGAACGACGTGTGCAAAACTTCTACGGCGTGCGCTGCGACCCATCGCTGCCGTACACGCCCGACTTCGTGCCGCCCTTCGAGGGGGGCGACGGCAAGAGCACCAAGGCCGCCGACCAGCTCCCCGTGAGCCGCCGCAACTTCATCGAACTCTGCGAACGCCTCACCGTCGAGGACGAGAAACAGTTCGAGGAACTGTGGCGCACCCTGGGCCTCAGCGTCGACTGGAACCAGAGCTACCGCACCATCGCGCCGGAGTCCATCACCGCCTCCCAGCTCGCTTTCGTCGGCAACGTCAACCGTGGCGAGGCCTACCAGGCCATGGCTCCCACCCTCTGGGACGTCACCTTCCGCACTGCCGTCGCCCAGGCCGAACTCGAGGACAAGGAGATGCCGGCCGCGTACCACCGGGTCTCCTTCCACAAGCCGGACGGCTCCACCATCGAGATCGAGACCACCCGGCCGGAACTCCTCGCCGCCTGCGTCGCTCTTGTCGCGCATCCGGACGACGACCGCTACAAGCCGTTCTTCGGCAGCACGGTACGCACCCCGGTGTTCGACGTCGAGATCCCGATTCTCGCTCACCACCTCGCCCAGAAGGACAAGGGCTCGGGGATCGCGATGATCTGCACCTTCGGCGACGTGACCGACGTGGTCTGGTGGCGTGAACTCGACCTGCCCAACCGCGCGATCATGGGCTTCGACGGCCGTATCATCGCCGAGGCCCCCGACGTCATCGTCACCCCGGCCGCGCTGGCCGCCTACGCCCAGCTTGCCGGCAAGACGGTCTTCTCGGCCAAGCAGGCCATGGTGGAGCTCCTCCGTGAGTCCGGCGACCTGATCGGCGACCCCAAGCCGATCGTGCACCCGGTCAAGTTCTTCGAAAAGGGCGACAAGCCCCTCGAGATCGTCTCCACCCGCCAGTGGTACATCCGCAACGGTGCCCGCGACGAAAAGCTTCGCGCCCGCCTGATCGAACACGGATCCGCTCTGCAGTGGCATCCTGAATTCATGCGCGTGCGCTACGAGAACTGGGTCAACGGCCTCACCGGTGACTGGCTTGTCTCCCGCCAGCGCTTCTTCGGAGTTCCCCTGCCCGTCTGGTACCCGCTCGACGCCGAGTCCAACCCGGTCTTCGACCAGCCGATCATCGCCACCGCCGACCTGTTACCCGTCGACCCGTCCTCGGATGTGGCCCCCGGCTACACGGCCGAGCAGCGCGGAGCGGCCAACGGCTTCGTCGGCGAGGTCGACGTGATGGACACCTGGGCCACCTCGTCCCTCACCCCTCAGCTGGCCGGCGGTTGGGAGCGCGACCCCGAACTCTTCGACCTCGTGTACCCGTACTCGCTGCGTCCGCAGGGCCAGGACATCATCCGCACCTGGTTGTTCTCCACCCTGCTGCGCGCCGAACTCGAACACGGCGAATCGCCGTGGAAGCACGCGGCACTGTCGGGCTTCATCGTCGACCCCGACCGTAAGAAGATGTCCAAGTCCAAGGGCAACGTGGTCACTCCCGCCGACGTGCTCAGTCAGCACGGTTCAGACGCCGTACGGTACTGGGCGGCGTCCTCGCGGCTGGGCACCGACGCGGCGTTCGACCCGAAGAACCCCACCCAGATCAAGATCGGCCGCCGCCTGGCGATCAAGATCCTCAACGCCAGCAAGTTCATCCTCGGCTTCGCCGGCGATGACGCAGCACCGGTGACCGAACCCATCGATGTGAGCATGCTCGCCCGTCTCGACGTCGTCGTCGGCCAGGCGACCGCCGCGTTCGACGCATTCGACCATGCCCGTGCGCTCGAGACCGCCGAGAGCTTCTTCTGGACCTTCTGTGACGACTACCTCGAACTGGTCAAGGAACGCGCCTACGGCGAGCCCGGTCCGGAGCAGGCGTCGGCCGTCGCCGCGCTGCGCACCGCCCTGTCGACCCTGCTGCGCCTGTTTGCCCCGTTCGTGCCGTTCGCCACCGAAGAAGCCTGGTCGTGGTCCAACGACGACTCGGTGCACCGTGCCCCATGGCCGGTCGCCTCTGGCACGACGCCGGATGCCGACAGCCTCGCGCTGCTGGACCTGGCCAGCCGGGCTCTCACAGGCATCCGCCGGGCGAAGACCGACGCGAAGGCGTCACAGAAGTCTGCCGTCGTCTCCGCCACCATCGGCGGACCGGAAGCAGAGGTTGCCCTGCTCGCGCAGGTCGCCGCCGATTTGAAAGCAGTAGGCCGGATCACGGACTTGACCTTCGTCAAGGCCGATGAGCTGGTCGTAACTGATATCGTGCTCGCCACGGTGTCGGAAATCTAAGGAGAACCGCATGTCAATCAAGGTCCGCCCGCTGGGCGACAAAGACTTCTTCCCGTGGCTGGGCCTGCTCGAAGGGTATAGCGAGTTCTCCAAGAGCGACCTGACCGACGAGAAGGCTCTGCGTGTGTGGAGCTGGATCATCGACAAGAACCATGACCTCGACGGCGCTGTCGCGGTCGACGACAACGGGGACTTCGTCGGATTCACGCTCTACCGACCGTTCCCACGCACCCTCAGCGGCGACGTCGGACTGTTCATCGACGACCTCTTCGTCACCTCGGCTGTCCGTGACGGCGGGGTGAGCAAGTCCCTGCTGGAATTCGCCCGCGAGTACGCCAAGGCGCACAATTACCGCACCCTGCAGTGGGTCACCACGGCAGACGACAAGTCCGCCAAGAAGCTCTACGACGAGGTCGGCACCCGCACCAGCTTGGTCACTTACCAGGCCGAGGTCTAACCATGCAGCTCGGAACCCGCTGGTCCCTCGGCGCAGAACCGCCGACCGGGCTGCCCGAGGTCGTCGTCATCGCCCTGCAGGCGGTCGAGGGCGACCTCGAGGCGCTGCCCGACGACACCAGCGCCTGGCGATGGACGTTGACCTGGCTGGAAGGCAACCCGGTCATCGAGCTCGACGACGGCACCGTCATCCGGTTCGACCCGAAGGAAGACAGCGCCACCATCACGCAGCCCGCCATCGTCATGGACGATGACGAGGACTGGATCTAGTCTTCGTTCCGCCACTGCCCTTGTTCCGCCACTGCCCGTTTTCTCCCAGCGCCCTAGCTCTCCCACCGCCACAGGGCGGCGAGCCCCAGTCCGCCCGCGATGCTCAGGGCGCTCAGGGATAGCTCGCCCGCCGAAGCCTCGGCGCGGCACTGGCTGAGCAGGCGCAGAACCAGCAGCGCGCCGGAAGCTCCGTAGGGGTGCCCGAGCGCGATGGCACCGCCCTGCAGGTTGGCGCGCTCCACCGGGACCGCTATCAGGTCCAGCGATGCCAGCGTCTGCGACGCGAACGCCTCGGTGAACTCGACCCGGCCCAGCTGCGCGGCCGATACACCGGTGCGGGCGAAGAGTCTGAGCGCAGCCGCCCCGCCGCCGATCCCGAGCAGGTTGGGGTCGACGCCCGCCGGCACCGCATCTACGAAGGCCAGGCAACCGGATGCGCCGAGAGAGGCCGCCCGCGCCCGGCTGGTGACAACCACAACCACGGCGCCATCCGCGTCGCCGCAGGAGTTACCGGCCGTGACCGTTCCCCCAGCAGTGAACACCGCCGGAAACCGGGCCAGGAGGCTCGGGGTCAAGGTCGGCCGCGGTCCGGAATCCACCGAGACCGGCCCGTTCGCCGTCTCAACGTCGACGATCTCGGTGGCGAACGCGCCCGCCTGCCCGGCCGCAACAGCGAGCCGGTGGCTGCGGAGGGCAAAGGAATCCTGCCGCTCGCGTTCGATGCCGTAGGCGGCCGCGACCGTCTCTGCCGCAACGCCCATGTCCGGGTCGCCGATGTCGTCGGGCGAGAATCGCACCCGGTCGTAGAAATCCGGGGCGCCGTCCGTGGAACTGAGCCGGTGGGCTCGCAGCGGAGCCGTGCTCGTGCTCTCGACCCCGCCCGCGAGGTACAGGCTGCCGGCACCGGCCTGCACGAGCCGGCAGGCGAGAACGATGGCCTCGAGGCCCGATCCGCATTGCCGGTCGATGGTCACCCCGGGAACGGCCGGCGGAAGTCCCGCCGTGAGCAGGGCCAGTCGCGCCACGTTGCCGCCGCCGGCCACGGCATTGCCGATGATCACGTCATCGACGTCTGCGGCGGGCAGGCCACTGTCGGCCAGGACTGCCTCGAGCACCGGCGCCAGCAGCTCTGCGGCGGTCACGCCGCGTAGGGCCCCGTTGAAACGGGTGAACGCCGTGCGACGGCCCAGCAGGATGACGGGCTGCCGGTCATCAGGGATGACACCCGGCGTGGGGCTGAGCGGATCAGCGGAGGCGAACGACACGGGGGTCCTCCTCCTCGATCCACCGGGCCAGCAGGCCGCGACTGACCTTGCCGGCCGTCGTCACGGGAAGCTCGGTCAGCCGGAAGAAATCACGCGGCCGGTGCTCGCCGGCCAGCGCTGAGATGCAGGCGTTCCGCAGCCGGGCGGCGTCCACCACGGGCGCGGCGATCACGGCGGCGACGACCCGGGTGCCGACGACGGCATCGGGGCATCCCGTCACCACGGCGGCCTGCACTCCTGGCACCCGGTGCAGGGCGGCCTCCACCTCCTGCGGATACACATTGGTGCCGGCGCTGACGATCATGTCGGCACGGCGACCCAGCACGTGCAGCACGCCGGACTCGTCGAGAAAGCCCTGGTCGCCGACCGTGCACCACGCGCCGACGCGTGTAAAAGCCTCTCCGTCATCACCCCACAGGTAGCCGTCACAGACGAAGTCGCTGGCAACCTGGATGGTTCCGGTCGCACCGGCGGGGAGCGGTCGGCCGTCGTCGTCCGCGATGCGGATGCTGACCCCGGGAAAGGGCTGGCCCACGGCACTGTCGGCGCCGGCGCCGGCGCTGCCGGCAGCGTCGCCAGGGGCCACCGACGACGCCGCGACGAAGCCCAGTTCGGCGGCGCCGTAATAGCTCACGATGGTGGCGTGGGGCGCCCACCGTTGCAGCAGCCCGGTGGTGGCCGCGTCGAGCCTGGCCCCACCGCTCACGATGCAGGTGAGCCCGCGATCCACCCGGCCGGCCGCCACCGCCCGGTCGGCGAGCATCCGCAGCACGGTCGGAACGGCCACCAGCCTGCTGATCCGTTCCCGCTCGAGGCAGCCCAGCACTGCCGCCACATCAAACCTCTCCAGGGTATGGAAGCTGCCGCCGGCCTGCAGCGATTCGGCCAACGCGTAGAGGTTGAGGCTGGCCGTGAGCGGACCCGGCGCGAGAGTGCGGTCATGCCGGGTGAGGTGCAGCACCTCGGCGCTGTGCTCGAGTGACCGCTGCCAGGACCGCCGCGTGCGGCGGAAGGCCTTGGGCAGGGAGGTTGTTCCCGAGGTGAATCCGTAGAGGAAGGTGGACTCTGCCGGACCGTCGGTAAGACGCCCCGCGGTGCCTCCTCCAGGACCGGACGCACCCGGCGCACTGCGCGCATCGGATCCGGTGGCGATGCCGCGTAGGCGCCCCTCGACCTCGGCGCGCTGCTCTGCCGGCCAGTGCGGGTCGAGCATGGCGACGCATCCGCTGCCCGACACAGCCGCGAGGAAGTCAGCGACGACGTCGATGCCGTTGACCCTGTTGAGCACGGTGAGGCCGGTGCTGCCGGGGTGGTCGAGAATGCGTTGGCGCAACTGGGCATAGCTGACCACGTCGTCGTCAACGGCCACGGCGACCTGGTCGGGGAACGACTCGGCCCAGAGTTGGAGGGACGTGAGAATGGGCATCGGTACCATTTCTACCGCACTGTGCCGGCGGATCAGGACGGTTGGACGGCGATGATCTCGCCGTGCGGCATGCAGAACCAGCCGTCCGGATCCTCGGCCCACCGGTGCCACGCGGCGCTGATCTCGTGCAGGTCGCTCAGCCGGGCGGCCCCGGACTCGATGGCGTGAGCGGCGAAGTCCGCCTCGATTGCGCGCGCCGCCCAGGATTCGCCCCACCATTCCCGCTCCGCCTCCGACGAGAAGCACCAGATCGACGCGCTCACGCTCACCGTGTCGAAGCCGGCCTGCCTGGCCCAGGCCTTCAACGCCCGACCGGCGTCGGGGTCACCGCCGTCGAAGCTGTGCACCGCGCGGTACACCTGCATCCAGGAGCCGAGCCCGGCCAGCTTCGGGTACCAGGCCACGGCACCGTAGTCCGCATCGCGGGCGGCGAGGATGCCGCCGGGCTTGAGGACCCGCCTCATCTCACGCAGCGCCGCCACCGGGTTGTCCAGGTGCTGCAACACCTGGTGCGCGTGCACAATGTCCACGGATGCGTCCTCCGCCGGCAGCGCGTAGGCGTTCCCGACCGCGAACCTGGCGTTGTGCACTCCCTCATCGAAGGCCAGGCCCGCCGCCTGCTGCACGGCCAGGGCCGACGTGTCCACGCCGAGAACGGAGCCCGGCGCGAGCCGTCGGGCCAGATCGAGCGTGACGGTGCCCGCTCCGCTCGAGACATCGATCAGGCTGAGGCCGGGTCGCAAGTGCGGGAGCAGGTAGCCGGCGGAATTCTCGGCGGTGCGCCAGGTCAACACCCGTTGCGGGTGCTCGTGACCGAACGGATGCCCGGCACGAGGTGCGGTCTCCTGTCGCTCCGGGGTGTCACCCCGGCCTCCATTGCTCGTGCCGACACTGTTCATGCCGCCACTGTACGACGCCTGGCCCCGTTGTGAGCGGCCCCGTCAACCGGCGTCCTAGGCTGGGTCCATGGCCGACTCCGCGAATCCCTTCCTTGCTCCCAGCACCCTGCCCTACCAGCTGCCCCCCTTCGGTGAGATCCGCAACGAGCACTATCGTCCGGCGTTCGACGCCGGGATGGCCGAGCAGCTCGCCGAGATCACGGCCATCACGGCAGACCCCGCGGAGCCGACCATCGAGAACACCCTCATCGCACTCGAACGCAGCGGACAGGTTCTGCAGCGCGTGGCCACGGTGTTCTTCTCGCTGAGCTCGTCGGACGCCACAGAGTTCGGCACCGCACTCGAGGAGGAGCTCGCACCGCTGCTCGCAGCGCACGCCGACGCCATCCGGCTCGACCCTGCGCTGTACGCCCGTATCGCGTCGCTGCAGGAGCGACGTGATTCCCTGGATCTCGACCCGGAGACCGCGTACCTGCTCGAGCGATATCACACCGAGTACACCCTCACCGGCGCGGCGCTCTCTGACGCTGACAAAGTATCCCTGCGCGACCTGAACATGCGTCTGTCCACCCTCACCACCCGGTTCGAGAAGAACCTGCTCGCCGACACCAACGACCTCGCCGTCGTGATCGACGACGTCGCCGAGCTCGACGGGCTCGGCGACGGCGAGATCTCGGCGGCCGCCGGCGCCGCCGCCGAACGGGGTCATACCGGCAAGTACGTCATCACCCTGGTGCTGCCGACCAGCCATCCGTACCTCGCCTCGCTCACCAACCGCGCGGTTCGGGAACGCCTGCTGACCGCGTCCCGGTCACGCGGCATCCGCGGCGGCGAGCACGACAACCGCGAGCTGGTGCTCGAGATCACCCGCTTGCGAGCCCGGCGCGCGCGGCTACTCGGCTTCGCCAGCCACGCCGCATACGTCACGGCCGACGAAACCGCGAAGTCCCCGGAAGCCGTCGCCGGGATGCTGGATCGACTCGCGCCCGCCGCGGCACGCAACGCGCGCGACGAACAGCAGGCGCTGCAGGCCGCGGTACGAGACTCTGGCGGCGACTTCGAGCTCGCCGCCTGGGACTGGGCGTTCTACACCGAGAAGGTACGACAGGCCAGGTACGACGTCGACACGAGCGCCATGCGGCCGTACTTCGAACTGGAGCGGGTGCTGCACGACGGGGTCTTCTACGCTGCCACCCGGCTCTACGGGATCACCTTCACCGCACGGCCCGACCTCACCGCCTGGAATCCCGAGGCTCGCGTTTTCGAGGTCGCGAACGAGGACGGCTCCCCGGTGGGCCTGTACATCGCCGATTTCTACACCCGCGACTCCAAGCGCGGCGGTGCCTGGATGAACGCGCTGGTCTCGCAGTCCACCCTGCTGGGCACTCCCACCATCGTCACCAACAACCTCAACGTGCCCAAGCCCGCCGCCGGCTCCCCCACCCTGCTCACCTTCGACGAGGTGACCACCTTGTTCCACGAGTTCGGGCACGCCCTGCACGGTCTCTTCGCGCAGGTCACCTACCCGCGCTTCGCCGGCACCAATGTCTACAGGGACTTCGTCGAATTCCCGAGCCAGGTCAACGAGATGTGGATGCTCTGGCCCGAGGTCCTGGCGAATTACGCCAGGCACTACCGCACCGGCGAGTCCATGCCGCAGGAGCTCGTGGACCGCATCCGCGAATCGGCGACGTTCAACGAGGGATTCGCCACCAGTGAGTACCTTGCCGCCGCCCTGCTCGACCAGGCCTGGCACCGCATCACCGCCGACGACACCGTGGCGGATGTGGCTGCCTTCGAGGCGGCCGCGCTGGCCGCGGTGGGCCTGGACAACCCCGTGGTCCCCACCCGGTACGCGAGCACCTATTTCGCGCACACCTTCTCCGGCGGCTACGACGCCGGCTATTATTCCTACATCTGGAGCGAGGTGCTCGACGCGGACTCCGTGGCCTGGTTCACCGAGAACGGCGGCCTGACCCGGGCCAACGGTGACAGGTTCCGTGACCGGCTGCTCGGCGTGGGCGGCAGCGGCGACCCGCTGGTCGCCTACAGGTCCTTCCGCGGTCGCGACGCGCACATCCAGCCCCTGCTCGACCGCCGCGGGCTCGACTAACCGGCCGTAAACGTAATCGACCGTGGACGCAGAACCGCCCCCGATGTGAGGTCGGGGGCGGTTCGGGGCGGACGGGACCGGTTACGCGGACTTCTCCTCGCGCCGAGCCGAGTGCAGCACGATGGTGGGAGCCGCGTTCTCGAGGACCGATTCGCGGGTGACCACGACGCGGGCGACATCCGTGGCAGACGGTACCTCGAACATGATCGGTCCGAGCACCTCCTCCATGATGGCGCGGAGGCCTCTGGCACCGGTCTTGCGCAGGACCGCGAGGTCGGCGATGGCCTCGAGCGCGGGCTGTTCGAAGTCCAGTTCCACACCGTCGAGCTCGAACATGCGCTGGTACTGGCGCACCAGGGCGTTCTTGGGCACCGTGAGGATCTGCATCAGGGCGACCTGGTCGAGTTGGGTGACCGTGGTCACCACGGGCAGCCGGCCGATGAATTCGGGGATCAGCCCGAACTTGTGCAGGTCTTCCGGCAGCACCTCACTGAAGAGGTTGATGTCGTCGCCCTTGCTGTGCAGCGGGGCGCCGAAGCCGATGCCCTTCTTGCCGGCACGCTGGGAGATGATGTCGTCGAGCCCGGCGAAAGCGCCGGCAACGATGAACAGCACGTTGGTGGTGTCCACCTGGATGAACTCCTGGTGCGGATGCTTGCGGCCGCCCTGCGGCGGCACCGAGGCGACGGTTCCCTCGAGGATCTTCAAGAGCGCCTGTTGTACGCCCTCCCCGGACACGTCGCGGGTGATCGACGGGTTTTCGGCCTTGCGGGCGATCTTGTCGATCTCGTCGATGTAGATGATGCCGGTCTCGGCGCGCTTCACGTCGTAGTCGGCGGCCTGAATGAGCTTGAGGAGGATGTTCTCGACGTCTTCACCCACGTAGCCGGCCTCGGTGAGGGCCGTGGCATCCGCGACGGCGAACGGCACGTTGAGCCGCTTCGCGAGGGTCTGGGCGAGGTAGGTCTTGCCGCAACCGGTGGGGCCGATCAGCAGGATGTTGGACTTGGCGATCTCGACGTCGTCATGGATGGCGTCCGCCGCGGTCAGGGTGGCGCGGCTGCGCACGCGCTTGTAGTGGTTGTAGACGGCCACGGCGAGGGCGCGCTTGGCGGCTTCCTGCCCGATGACGTACTCCTCGAGGAATCCGAAGATCTCCCGGGGCTTGGGCAGCTCGAATTCGCTGCCGACTTCTTCGGCTCCAGCCTCGGCCAGACGTTCTTCGATGATCTCGTTGCAGAGCTCAACGCATTCATCGCAGATGTACACGCCGGGTCCGGCAATGAGCTGCTGCACCTGCTTCTGGCTCTTTCCGCAGAAAGAACACTTCAACAGGTCGGCGCTCTCGCCTATTCGGGCCATCCGTGAGCCTCCTCCATCAATGACGCTGAATTCGAGCCTAGCTTGTGCGTGTGACAGATGCGTGCAGCCACGGAACAATGCGAAACGGCGCGCCGCCTCGGGGCGACGCGCCGTTCGGTGAACAGGCTGACCAGAGGGCCAACCCGTCCGTTGCGGTACTACTTGACCAGCGTGGGCACGTTCTTGCGGCTGGTCAGGATCTGGTCGATCAGACCGTATTCGAGGGCCTCTTTCGAGCCGAGGATCTTGTCGCGGTCGATATCCTTGTGGACCTGCTCCTTGGTGCGGTTGGAGTGACCGGCGAGGGTCTCTTCAAGCCATTCGCGCATCCGCTGGATCTCGGCCGCCTGGATTTCGATGTCGGAGGCCTGGCCGCCACCCTGGCCGCCGGCCGACGGCTGGTGGATGAGGATGCGGGCGTTCGGCAGCGCGAGGCGCTTGCCGGGTGTTCCACCGGCCAGCAGCACGGCGGCGGCGGAGGCCGCCTGGCCGAGGCAGACCGTCTGGATGTGCGGACGGATGTACTGCATGGTGTCGTAGATCGCCGTCATGGCGGTGAAGGAGCCACCGGGCGAGTTGATGTACATCACGATGTCGCGGTCGGGGTCCTGGCTCTCGAGGACCAGGAGCTGGGCCATGACGTCGTCGGCCGAGGCATCGTCAACCTGCACGCCGAGGAAGATGATGCGGTCCTCGAACAGCTTGGCGTACGGGTCCTGGCGCTTGTAGCCGTAGGCGGTGCGCTCCTCGAAGGTGGGGAGGATGTAACGCGACTGCGGGGCCTGCGGTGCCATTCCACCGGGCGCCATTCCGCCGGCCTGGTGGCCAAAATTCGTGAATTCCATTTTCTGCCCGTCCTACTTCTTGTTCACTGAGTCGTCGGTGCCGCCGCCGCCGACAACCTGCGTCGCAGATTCGCGCAGGTGGTCAACGAATCCATAGTCCAGAGCTTCCTGGGCGGTGAACCAGTTGTCGCGGTCGTTGTCGATGAGGATCTGCTCGACCGACTTGCCGGTCTGCTCGGCCGTGAGCTCTGCCATCCGCTTCTTCATGTCGAGGATGACCTTGGCCTGGGTCTGGATGTCGGCCGCCGTGCCGCCGAACCCACCGGACGGCTGGTGCAACAGCACGCGCGCGTTCGGGGTGATGTACCGCTTGCCCTTGGTGCCGGAGGAGAGCAGGAACTGGCCCATCGAGGCCGCCAGTCCGATTCCCACGGTGACGATGTCGTTCGATACGAACTTCATGGTGTCGTAGATTGCCATGCCCGCGGTGATCGAGCCACCGGGTGAGTTGATGTAGAGGAAGATATCCCGCTGCGAGTCCTCTGCGGCCAGCAGCAGGATCTTGGCACAGATCTCGTTGGCGTTGTCGTCTCGCACCTCTGAGCCGAGCCAGATGATGCGGTCGGCCAGCAGTTTGTCAAAAACGCCGGGTGTAAGTGCCATTTCGGCCATGTCGCGCTCCGTTTCGCTTGTCGCTTCAGAATGAATCTATAGGGTCCAACGCGCGCAAAAGGCTCTGTTCGCCCTCGGCAGATTCACGCAGGCGGCGGTACACGCAGAACGGGCCGGATGTCCGCAGACATCCGACCCGTTTACCAGCGCCATCAGGCGTCGGGGTTACTTCTTTGCAGCAGCCTTCTTCTTCGGCTTGGCCTCGGCGGCCGGGGCCTCCTCGGCTGCTTCATCAGAGGCGGCTTCATCAGAGGCGGCTTCGTCAGAAGCAGCCTCGTCGGCTGCAGGCTCGTCGTCGACGACGGCCGTGAACTCGGACAGGTCGACGGAGGCACCGTTGGAGTCGGTGACCTCGGCCTTGCCCAGGGCGATCGCGAGGGCCTTGTTGCGGGCGACCTCGGCGACCATGGACGGGATCTGGCCGTTGCCGGACAGGGCCTGAACGAACTCGCTCGGGTCCATGCCGTACTGCGAGGCACCCTGGATCAGGTACTGGGTGAGCTCGTCCTGGCTGACCTTGACCTTCTCAGCCTCGGCGATGGTGTCGAGCAGGATCTGCTGACGGAAGGTCTTCTCGCTGGCCTCGGTGACCTCGGCGCGGTGGGTCTCGTCTTCGAGGCGGTTCTCGCCCTCGAGGTGACGGTGCACCTCGTCGGCGATGATGGCCTCGGGGATCGGGACCTCGACGGAGGAGAGCAGCTGCTCGATGAGCAGCTCGCGGGCCTGGTTGCCCTGGCCGAAGACCTTGGAGCGGCCGACCTGGACCTTGAGGCTCTCGGTGAGCTCGTCGATGGTGTCGAACTCGCTGGCGATCTGCGCGAAGTCGTCGTCGGCGGTGGGAAGCTCGCGCTCCTTGACAGCGATGACGGTGACGGTGATCTCCGCGGTCTCGCCCTCGTGGTCGCCGCCGAGCAGCTTGGAGGCGAAGGTGGTGGTCTCACCGGCGGTGAGGGACTCGAGGGCCTCGTCGATGCCCTCGATGAGGTCGCCGGAGCCGACCTCGTAGGAGATGCCGCTGGCGTTGTCGACCTCGACACCGTTGACGGATGCGACGAGGTCGATCTGGGCGAAGTCGCCGGAGGTGGCGGGACGGTCGACCGTGATCAGCGTGCCGAAGCGGCTGCGCAGGGTGTTGAGTTCTTCGGTGACCTCATCGTCGGAGATCTCGACGGCGTCGACGGTGAGCTTGATTCCCTCGTAGACGGGCAGGTCGATCTCGGGACGCACGTCGACCTCGATGGCCAGCTGCAGGTCTCCGGAGAAGTCCTTGTCGCTGGGCCACTCGACGATGTCGGCCTCCGGACGGCCGAGCGGGCGCAGCTTGTGCTCATCAACGGCCTTGCGGTAGAAACCGTCGAGGCTCTCGTTGACCGCGTGCTCCAGCACGGCGGACTTGCCGACGCGCTGGTCGATGATGGCGGGCGGGACCTTGCCCTTGCGGAAGCCGGGGATGTTGATGTCTTCGGCGATGTGCCCGTAGGCGTGGGTGATGCTGGGCTTCAGCTCTTCCGGAGTCACCGAGATGGTGACCTTGGCGCGCGTGGGGCTCAGCTTTTCTACCGTGGACTTCACGTTTAAATCTCCTGTGTTCGACAGATTATGTTCGACAGATGTGCAGGGGGGTGATGGTCGGGGCGACAGGATTCGAACCTGCGACCTCTCGGTCCCAAACCGAGCGCTCTACCAAGCTGAGCTACGCCCCGGATGTCATCTCACCCGTTGGGGCCACCAACTTGGCACGCATACTCACGCGACAGGCGGATTGACCTCCGTCAGTCTAGTGCACCACCCGCAGCCCGGGGCGTCCCTGAGCGGATTCCGGGCGCGTTCCGGGGGTTTGTCGGCGCTGGGGAAATCACGCACCGAAACCTGTACTACGATATTCGAGTGCCAGCAGGTGTGGCACATGGGGATGTAGCTCAATGGTAGAGCCTCAGTTTTCCAAACTGATGGCGCGGGTTCGATTCCCGTCATCCCCTCCATATTGCAAGGGTCTCGGGCCCTTCCAGGTCAGGCGAAGACGTAGGTCACACCGGTGAGGCGCTCGCTCTCCGTCCAGAGGCGGCGGGCGTCGTCGGTGTTCTGTGCGCGCTTGGAGCGTGTGACGGGCACCGGATGCCCGTGCTGCTGCCCGAACCCCTCCGGCCCGACGAACGAGTTGCCGGCCAGCCCGGGCAGGGTGGCCGCGTACAGCGACGGCAACGCACCCCACACCGCCGGTTGGGCGAATTCCCGGGTCAGCGTCGCCATCAGGCGGCTGCGCCTGGTGGTGGTCTTCGCACCGCGCATGGCAGGACCGGCGGTCTGCAGGTTCGTCAGGGCGAAGCCCGGATGCGCAGCCATCGCCCGCAGGGACAGCTTCGCGGCCGCCGACCGGCGCTGCAGCTCGCTGGTGAACAACAGGTTGGCGAGCTTGCTCTGCCCGTACGCCGGCCACGGCCGGTAGCGCCTGGTGCCCATCAGGTCGTCGAAGTTCATCCGTCCG
Source organism: Cryobacterium sp. LW097 (assembly GCF_002205495.2). Taxonomy (GTDB): domain Bacteria; phylum Actinomycetota; class Actinomycetes; order Actinomycetales; family Microbacteriaceae; genus Cryobacterium; species Cryobacterium zongtaii. The sequence goes on from NZ_CP021992.1 coordinate 2,119,086, forward strand.
ATGCGGTGCACCGTCGACGACAGCGTCACCACGCGCGCATCCGGGCTGGCCACCAGCAGCGGAAGCAGCCGCCCGGTCAGTGCGAAGTGACCCAGGTGGTTGGTGCCGAACTGCATCTCGAAGCCATCGACGGTGCGCCGCTCGGGCAGGTTCATCACACCGGCGTTGTTCACCAGCAGGTCGAGACGACCGGGGCCGGCGATGAACTCCTCGGCGAAGGCGGCAATCGAGACCAGGCTGGCCAGGTCCAGCACTCGAACCGACAGATCGGCATCCGGCAGGCGATCCCGCATCCGCTCCACGGCCGCCGCTCCCCTGGCGCCGTCCCGCACGGCCAGGGTCACGGATGCGCCGTGCGCGGCCAGCTGCGCCGCGGTCACGAAGCCCAAACCCGAGTTGGCTCCGGTCACGATGGCGGTGCGGCCGGTGAGGTCGGGAATCTTTTCTTCGGTCCAGCCGTAGCCGAGTTTCGGTTCCACGGGTCAGGCCAGTCCGAGGGTGTCGAGGGAGGCGCGGAGGGTGGCGGCGGAGTGTTCGAACAGCGCCTGCTCCTTGGCCGAGAACGGCACGTCGATGACGCGGGCGATACCGCTGGCGTCAATGACGCTGGGCACCGACAGGGCCACCCCGCTGACACCCCGGTAGTCGGTGAGCACCGAGCTGACCGGCAGGATGGCTCCCTCGTCACGCAGCACCGCCTCGACAATGCGGGCGCCGGAGAGGCCGATGGCGTAGTTGGTGGCGCCCTTGCCCTCGATCACCTTGTAGGCAGCGTTCTTGACCTCGTCAGCGATCGACTCGAACTCGGCCTCGGAGAACGGCACAGATCCGGTGCCCTGCGCCGGTCCGGTGGCGCCGCGGGCCAGCATCCAGTCGGCCAGCGAGATCGGCCCGATACGCGCCTGCGACCAGAGCGGGAACTCGGAGTCGCCGTGTTCGCCGACGATGAGGGCGTGCACGTTGGAGATCGCCACGCCGACACGTTCGGAGAGCATCCAGCGCAGCCTGGAGGAGTCGAGCACGGTGCCGGAGCCGAACACCCGCGCCGGCGGCAGGCCGCTGAACTGCTGGGCGGCCACGGCGAGCACGTCGACGGGGTTGGTGACGAGGACGAAAATGGCGTCGGGGGCCCGCTCGACGAGCTTGGGCATCAGGTCGCGCAGGATCTCGACGTTCACGCCGGCCATCTCGAGGCGGGACTGGCCGGGATGCTGGCGGGCGCCGGCGGTGATCACGACGACGTTGGCGCCACTCACCACGTCGAGGTCATCGCCGCCGGTGACCCTGGATGCCCCGGTGAACTGGGTGCCGTGTGCGAGGTCGAGCACCTCGGCGGCCACCTTGGCCGAGTTGATGTCGTACAGAGCCACCTCACGGGCGGACTCGCGGATCAGGGCCGCGTAGGCCAGGGATGTGCCGACGGCGCCGGCGCCGACGATGGCCAGTTTGGAGTTCTCAATCACGCTCATGGTCCCAGTGTCCTCTATCGTGGGTCCGCTCCCTCACGCCGTGCCCTGTCACGCCGGGTGCCCTGTGCGGCTTGGCGGATGCGGGCCACTATGGCTGCATGCCCGACGAGGACCCGGCGCCGGCCGGCCCGAACCCGGAAGTACCGCCCGCGGTGCGCGCCCAGCTGCTCGCCACCGAGCACTGGAGCCTGCTGGCCTCGCGCAGCACCACCCAAGGTGAGGTGCTGACCCGCATCAGCATGTTCCTGTACCTGGTCTCGGCCGGGCTGGTGAGCCTGGCCCTGGCCGGGCAGGCCACCCAGTTCGACGAGGGCTTCCCCGGCTTCGCACTCACGGTGCTCGGCATCATCCTGCTCGTGGGTATCCTCACCCAGGTACGGGTGACGAATGTGAGCATGGAGGACCTGGCCTACGTGCTGGCGATGAACAGGTTGCGGGCGGCGTACGTGGAGCTTGACCCCGGGGTCGCGCCGTACCTGATGGCGTCCCGGTTCGACGACCTGCCCGGCACCCAGACCACCTACTACTTCCTGGGCGGCAAGCCGCGGAATTTCAGCCAGGTGCTGGGCAGCAGCATGATGTTCATCATCGCGGTGAACTCCACCCTGCTCGGCCTGTTGCTGGCCGGGATCACTCTGGGGCTTGGCCTGCCGCTGCTCGTCTGCCTCGCGATCTCCGTAGTGGGCGGCGTGGGCTTCCTGGCCGGCTCGATCGTGGTGGGCGGCACCCGCTATCTCGGCTTCTGGCGGCGGTACACGCCGTTGTTCCCGTCTCCCCCTGCCGAGTGATCCCTGCTCTGCGCCGACGTGCGAACGAAGCACCGTGTGCGGGCGTTGACGGGGCACGGTGCCGCAAGTCAGGGGCGCCCTGCAGTTGCTAGCCCTGCAGGAAGGCCAGCACCGCGAGCACCCGGCGGTGATCGGACCCGGTGTCGTCGAGGCCGAGCTTGACGAAGATCGCGGTGACGTTCTTCTCCACCGCGCCGACCCCGATCACGAGGCGCTCGGCGATGCCCACGTTGGTGCGCCCTTCCGCCATCAGGCCGAGCACGTCACGCTCCCGCGGGGTCAGCGCCGCCAGCGGACTGGTGCGGCGGGCCAGCAGTTCGCGCACCACCTGCGGGTCGAGCACCGTGCCGCCGGCGCTCACCCTGGCGACGGCATCCTGCAGCTCGTCGAGCGACGCGACCCGGTCCTTGAGCAGGTAGCCCAGGCCACCCTCCCCCGACGCCAGCAGCTCCTGCACGTAGGTGCCCTCGACGTACTGGCTGAGCAGCAGGATGCCGATGCCCGGCAGCCGGCGCCGCAGCTCGATCGCGGCGCGCACCCCCTCGTCGCGGAAGGTGGGCGGCATCCGAACGTCGAGCACCGCCAGGTCGGGTCGCAGGGCTTCTATCTCGGCGAGCAGGGCGTCGGCGTCGCCGTAGGCGGCCACGGTGTCGAAACCTGCCTCGGCGAACAGCCGCACCAGACCCTCACGCAGCAGCACGGAGTCCTCTGCCAGGACCAGGCGTAGCGGTGCGGTCGGGGTGGGACGCTGGAGTGTGCTCACCCGTTCAGGATAGGGCGCACTCATCACCGAACGACGGAGCTGCCCAGGTCGTGCACCACAGGGATGTGCGCGCCCACCGCGGTGGGGCCGCCGTGCGGGCTCCGCACCGACAGGATGCCGCGCAGGCCCTTGAGGCGTTCGTCCAGGCCGGCCAGACCGTGGCCGTCCTGCAGCACCGCGCCGCCGCGGCCGTTGTCGATCACCCAGAGGTCCAGCCAGGTGGAGTCGTCCTCCGGGACCCGGCGGAGTTCCAGGTGCAGCCGGATGCCAGTGGCCCCGGCATGCTTGGCCACGTTGGTGAGCAGTTCGGCGGCGATGAAGTAGCTGCTGCGCTCGATCTCCGAGGGCAGCCGCAGGTCGCGGTCCACCTGCAGTTCCAGCTGAACGGGCACGGTGCTGCGAGCGGCCAGCGACTCCAGGGCCACGATCAGGCCGCGGTCCTGCAGGATCGGCGGCACCAGTCCGCGGGAGAGTGCCCGCAGTTCCTCGAGCGTGTCGCGCGCCTGTTCGCGGGCCTCGACGAGAAGCCGGCGCGCGGCATCCGGGTCGTCGTCGAGCCGGCGTTCGGCGCTGGCGAGATCCATCTGCAGGCGCACCAGGCGCTGCTGGGGCCCGTCGTGGATGTCGCGTTCGAGCCGCCGCAGCGACTGGTCTTCAGCCGACACGGCCGCGCCGCGGGAGGCGCTGAGGTCGGCGACCTCGCGCTGCAGGGCCTCGGACGACCAGGCGCCGAGCATCACGCTGGCGATGCCCTGGTGCATCAAGACCATGCCGCGGGTGACGAACGGCAGGGTGAGCAGGAAGGCCAGGCCCAGGGCGGCGTTCAGCACGTTCTCGGCGGCCAGGTTCTGGCCGCTGTCGGGGCCGAACGAACCGGTAATCAGATCGAAGAGCCCCACGGACTCGCTGTCGTTGGGCAGCGACCAGCTCCAGATCCAGTAGGTGAGCCCGCCAAGCGCGCCGGACAGCCACACGATGACGATCGACCAGGACACGACGCCCACGATGAAATTCACGATCATGCCGTGCAGCAGGTACAGCCAGTAATGACCGGACACCAGCGGGCCGAGGATGGCGCGCAGCGGCGTCGCGGGTTCGCCGCGCGGTGTCCACTGCGGCGGGGTGATGGCCGGCTGGCCGGCCCAGCGCAGCCGGGTGAGCTCGACGACGCCGAAGCCGCGGGCGGCGTACAGGGCGGCCACGACGATGAACAGGCCCACGAACAGGGCCACCAGGCTCACTCCCGTGGCGAACAGGGTCACCAGGACGGTCAGGGACACGATGACGATGGGCAGGGTCGGCAGCAGGAAGCCGAGCTCCCTGGGCGTGCGCGCCCACAGGCTGAGATAGCCGGTCGGGCTCTGGCCGCTCTCGGCGGGCTTGATGGCGGGCTGCACGAAGCCCAGCGTGGCAGAGTTCGGGCTCTCGGTGGTGTCACCGGCGCCCGTGGCGGAATTGAGAGTGTCGTTGGTCATGGTTCCAGCGTGCTCTCGGCGGCGGCCTGCGCCCATCCCCTCAGCCGCCGGATCTGTGTGGGGGTTATCCCCCGCACCTCAGAGTGTGCTGTGCGTGAACCGGCCACCGAGCAGTGTCGCGGCCACGGGCATCCGTCGCAGATCGGCCACCGACGCCACAAACGGGTCGATCTCGCAGATCGCGAGGTCGGCGATCTGGCCCACACCGATGCCGTGCCGGCCTCGGGCGGATGCCGCCAGCGCGGCCTGCCGGGAGATCGCCTGGTCGGGGTGCCAGGCGGCGCGCTCGCCCCGGCTGCGCCCCACGGCGGCCGAGATGGCCACCCACGGGTCGAGTGGCGCGACGGGTGCGTCGGAGCCGAGCGCCAGCTGCACCCCGGCGGACAGCAGGTCAGCCAGCGGGAACGCCCGTTCGGTGCGGCCGGCCCAGTACCGGTCGGCCACGTCGCGGTCGTCGAGGGCGTGTTCGGGTTGAACGCTGGCTGTGATCCCCAGGCGGGCGAACCGGGCCACATCGGCCGCGGTGAGCAGTTGGGCGTGCTCGATGCTGCCGGTGCATCCCACGGCCTCGAAGGCGTCGAGGGCGAGACTGTTGGCGTTGTCGCCGATGGCGTGCACGGCGGGGCGGATGCCGGCGGCGGCGGCCCGCCGCATCAGGGCCTCGAGCTCGTCGGCGGGCACGGTGAGCATGCCACGGTCGTGGTCGCCGGAGAGTCCTGGGTAGGCGTCGAAGCAGTACGCGGTGCGGGTGTTCAACGAGCCGTCGGTGATCACCTTGTACGGGCCGACGGTGAGCAGCCCGCCGGTGCCGTCGATCACCTGGCCGCTGGTGAGACCCTGCGCGATCGCGTCGTCGAGGTGGTGCGTGTACAGGCCGAAATCGACCCGCAGGCTGTCGGTGCCCGCATCGATGCGGCGCCGCCAGACGTCGAGGTTCCAGGTCATCTCCAGGTCGACGATGCCCACCACACCGCGGGCGGCCGCAGCACGGGCGGCCTCGTCGGCCCAGGCGTCGAGGTCGGCGTCCGGCACGTTGTCGATGGCGTGTTCCACCGCGAACGCGTCGTCCTCGCGCAGCAGCCCGGTCTGGTGGCCCGCGAAACCGTAGACCGCGAGGGCGGCGGAATTCAGCCAGCAGCTGTGCAGGTCGCCGCTGACCAGGACCACCGGCACCGGCCCTGACGCGGCGTCGAGCAGAGTGCGGCTCGGGGCATCCGACCACAGGGCGTCCCGAAAGCCGAAGCCGACGAGTCTGTCGTGCTTGCCGGCGGCCGGCACCGCGGCCAGCCGGTCGGCGACCAGATCGGCGGCCGCCCGGGCGCTCGTCGCGTCGGACACGTCGAGGCGCCTGGCGGTCTGGGACCACTGGCTGAAGTGCACGTGGTTGTCCCAGAGCCCCGGCGTGATCCAGCGCCCGTCCAGATCAACGGTCCGGGTAGCCGGCGAGTGGCCGCTCGCGGGTGCGAGGTAGCCGATCGAGGTGATCAGGCCGTCGTCAACGCGCACGTCGACGAGGTCGTCGCTGCCGGGCAGGCGGCCGTTGCGCAGTACCAGGCTCATTCGGCGGCGCTGGGTTCGGCGGCGCTGTCGCGGGCCCGGCGCATCCGGGCGGCCAGCGCCGGGCTCGCGTACGGACCGTCACCGTCGAGCTCGGCGAGGATACGGTCGACTGTGGCGGCCGGCTTGTTCTGGCTCATTTTGTCCTTCGCCGTGAAGCGCGTCACCCGCAGGCGGAATCCCACGGTACCGGCGACGATGCGGGCAGCGTAGTCGGCGTTCTCCGGGGTGCCGTTCATGCGCCGGGGCTCGTCCATGCGGTCCTCGAAGTGGTCGACCAGGGCCGCGAGTACCCGCAGGTTCTCGGCATCGGAGAGGATCTCGGGAGTGCCGTGCAGGTGCGCGGTGACGAAGTTCCAGGTGGGCACGGCGGGGCGGGCGTCGTACCAGCCGGGCGAGATGTAGCCGTGAGGGCCCTGCACGATCACGAGGATCTCGTGCGCGCCCAGCTCGTGCAGCTGCTCATCGGGCCGACCGACGTGGCTGAGCAGCACGATCTCGCCGTCGGCGGCCGCCGTGTCGAGGATCACCGGGTAGTGCGAGGCGACGAGCTCGCCAGCGTCGGTGGAGCTCACCAGGGTGACCCAGGGGTACTCCTGAATCAGACGGCGTACCTCGTCGACCTGGTCGAGCGCGAAGCTGGGGTTGGTTCTCACGGGCGGGCTCCTGGGGTGCGGGCGGGGTCAGCGATGACAGACGCAGGTGCGGCGGATGGGACGGGTCAGGCCTGGCAGGACGGGCAGTAGTAGAGCTTGCGGGCGCCCATTTCCTCGAGGGTGATGTGGGTGCCGCAGATCCGGCAGGGCAGGCCCTCGCGCTTGTAGACCCAGTGCCGGTCGGCGCGGTTCTTCATCGCGAGTCGGTAATCCTCGCCGGTCAGGTCGTCCATGGTCATCATCTGGCCGGTGTTCACACCGATGGCCAGCAGATGCGCCCAGTCCCGCCAGAGGGCCCGCAGGCTCTCCTCGGTCAGCGACTTGCCCGGGGCGTGCGGGTTGATCCTCGCCCGGAACAGCAGCTCGGCGCGGTAGACGTTGCCGATACCGCTGACGACGGACTGGTCCATCAGCAGCAGGCCGATACGGGTGGGCTTCTTGCGCACGGTGTCCACGAAGCGCTGTTCGGCCTCCGGGCTGTCGTCGAGCTGCGGGTCGGGGCCGAGCCTGGCCAGCACAGCGTCGACCTGGGCGGGGTCGAGCACCTCACAGGCGGTCGGGCCGCGGAGGTCGGCCGAGACCGTGTCGGTGAGCAGGCGCACCCGCACCTGGCCGACGGGTTCGGGCGGGAAGGTGTCGAGCTGGTCGATCTCCTTTTCTTGCTCGGCCATGCGCACCCGGGTGCTGCGGGGCGCACCGATGCTGTGCATGGAGTTCTCGCCCGCTGAATCGAGCACCGGCGCGAGGTCGGTGCCGCGCTGGTTGGTCTGTCCCATCCGGCCGTTGCTCGAGGCGATCGTGGCGTCCATGATGATGTCGCCCGCGAAGTCCCAGGCGCCGTACATGCCCAGGTGCACCCGTAGCCAGAGCCCGTTGTCGAACTCCAGGAACATCTGTTTGCCCACGGCGCGGGCATCCGTCATGACGTGACCGCTCAGTTGTGCCGCACCGGCGGCGAACCGGCCCTGCGGCGACGAGAGCTGCACCGGGCGGCCCACGAAGTTGCGCGCGAATTGCCGGGTGATGCGATGGACGGAATGACCCTCTGGCACGGCGATGCCTTTCCGACTCGGTGGATCAGGTGAGGTACAGCTCAGTTGCTCAGGACGGTGCCGGCGATGGTGCCGGTGGTCTCGTATTCGGCCAGCTGGTCGATGCGGCGCTGGTGGCGTTCCTCGCCGGGGAACGGGGTGGCGATGAAGGCGTCGATGAACGCGATGACGTCCTCGATGGGGTGCTGGCGGGCGCCGATCGCGATGACGTTGGCGTTGTTGTGTTCGCGGGCGAGGGTGGCGGTGGCCGCGTTCCAGACCAGCGCGGCGCGTGCGCCGTGCACCTTGTTGGCCGCGATCTGCTCACCGTTGCCGGAGCCGCCGAACACCACGCCGAGTGCCTCGACGCCGGCCGCTTGGTCGGCGACCACGGCAGCCGCCGCGCTGATGCAGAACGCCGGGTAGTCGTCGAGCGGTTCGTAGCTGGTGGGCCCGTGGTCGATGACCTCGTGCCCGGCCGTACCGAGGTGGCTGATCAGGAGGGTGCTGAAGTCGAGGCCGGCGTGGTCGGTGGCGATGTGGATGCGCATGATGAGCAGTCTATTTAGTCGGGCGGGATGCTGCGGCGCTGCTACTCGGCTGCCGCAACGAGGGCGGGCGCGAAGATCGGGTCGCGGGTGCGGCTGCGCTTGATCTCGAAGAAGCCGTCGTAGCCGGCCACCGCGACCACGCCGTCCCACAGGGCCAGCGCTTGATCCCCGGTCGGTGCCGGCGAGATGACCGGGCCGAAGAAGGCAACGTCGTTCACGGCGATCACCGGGGTGCCGACGTCCTGGCCCACCCGGTTGATGCCGTCGAAGTGGCTGGCGCGCATCTGCACGTCGAACTCGTCGCTCTCGGCGTAGCGGGCGAAGTCGGCCGGCAGGCCCACCTCGGCGAGCGCCGCGGGAATCACGGAATCGGCATCCGAGTTGCCCTCGTGGTGGATTCGGGTGCCCAGCGCGTCGTAGAGAGCCTTGACGGTCTCCTGGCCGTGCAGCTCCTGAGCGGCCTGCACCAGACGGGTGTATTTGAGGGCCCGGGGGAAGAACGCGCGGTACTCCTCGGAAACGTCGGTGTTTTCGTTCAGCACCGCGAGGCTCATCACCCGCCAACTCACCTCGAAGCCGCGCAGATCACTCACCTCGTCCACCCAACGAGAAGTCATCCAGGCCCAGGGGCAGGAGGGGTCGAACCAGAAGGTCACAGAGTCGCTCATCGACCCAGCCTAAGCGAGTCACAGGTCCCGAAATGCCGCCGAAGCGGCGCGCACCGAACCCGGCTAAAGCCCTGTCCAGAGCGGCTATCGAAGGAGAAATGCCTGATTCTGAGGCAAATTGCGCTAAAATTGATGCTTATGCCCATCGAGGGGCGGCCCCGCATCCGGGGCACATGACCTCCATCTGAGGCATCTCACGACCTCCATTCGAGGCTCGACGTGCCTGCGCAAGAGTCATGTCATGACCTCCACAAGAGGCATCTCTACTGTCAGAAAGTGACACATGTCAAACGCTATTAACGGTGCTGATCGCACCGTGAAGAAGATCAAGAAGCCGCTGTTGCGCCGGAAGCTCAAGGTCTCCGACGTGAACGTCGTTGACCGCCCGATGCTGAAGAAGGCGCTCGGCGGCACGATCGTCGGAAACACCATGGAATGGTACGACGTCGGAGTCTTCGGCTACCTGATCACCACCATGGGTCCCGTCTTCCTCCCCGAAGCCGACCCGACCGTGCAGACGCTGTTCCTGCTCGGCACCTTCGCCGCCACCTTCATTGCCCGCCCCCTCGGTGGCGTGTTCTTCGGTTGGCTCGGCGACAAGCTGGGCCGCCAGAGGGTGCTCGCCATGACGCTGATGCTCATGGCCGCCTCCACCTTCGTGGTCGGCATCCTGCCCGGCTACGCCCAGCTCGGCATCTGGGCAGCGGTGCTGCTCGTGCTGACCAAGCTCGTGCAGGGCTTCTCCACCGGCGGCGAGTACGCCGGTGCCACCACCTTCGTCAGCGAGCACGCTCCGGACAAGAACCGTGGCTTCCTCGCCAGCTTCCTCGACATGGGCAGTTACCTCGGCTTCGCCATGGGTGCCGCTCTCGTGTCGATCCTGCAGGTGACTCTCGGTCAGGCGGCCATGGAAGAGTGGGGTTGGCGTCTGCCGTTCCTGCTCGCCGGACCGCTGGGCCTGATCGCCATCTACTTCCGGATGAAGATCGAGGAATCCCCGGCCTTCCAGGCCAGCCTGGACGCTCAGGAAGTCAACGCCAGGAACCCCGACTTCGTGGAGGACGACAGCATCCCCAAGGGACCTGTCGCCATCTTCAAGAACTACTGGCGCGGCATCGTCCTCGCGATGATCCTCGTCGCCGCCGCGAACACCGTCGGATACGCTCTCACCTCGTACATGCCGACCTACCTCACCAGCACCATGGGGTACGACGAGCTGCACGGCACGCTGCTGACCATCCCGATCCTCGTGATCATGGCCTGCTGCATCCCGCTCACCGGTCGCCTGAGCGACAAGATCGGCCGTCGCCCAGTGCTCTGGATGGGTTCGATCAGCGCCGTGGTCTTCGCCATCCCCGCGTTCCTGCTCATCGGTATGGGCTCCGTCTTCACGACCCTCGCCGGTCTGGCCCTGATCGCCCTCCCGGTGACGTTCTACGTCGCCAACCTCGCCTCGGCGCTGCCGGCCCTGTTCCCCACGGCCAGCCGCTACGGCGCGATGGGCATCGCGTACAACTTCGCCGTCGCCATCTTCGGTGGCACCACGCCGTTCATCATCGCGGCGCTCATCGCCGCCACCGGTGACGACATGATGCCGGCCTACTACCTGATGGCCACCTCGTTCATCGGTGGAATCAGCATCTTCTGGCTCAAGGAATCCGCCAACCGCCCGCTGCCCGGCTCCATGCCGAGCGTGGAATCGGTCGAAGAGGCACACGAGCTCGTTGCCGGCCAGTTCGAGAACCCCCTGCTCGACCACGACGAGATGCCGTTCGACGCCACCTTCGAGCCGCCGACCTCGTCGATGGACCTGAGCGCGCTCAAGACCGAGACCGACTCGGAGCCGGCCAAGGTCTAGCTCCACCTCGCACCGCCCCGTCCACTTCGGAGGACTGCTTTACACAAGCAACTGTGGCCGGTGCGGACAATTGTTACCCGCACACCGGGCGCAATTGTCCGCACCGGCCACAGTTGTCTGTTCGCCCGGCTGTGTGAGGGGCGGATGCGCCGTCGTAGAATTCTCTGATGACCACCGAGCAACACCCGCAGAGCACACCCGTAGAGCCCGCATCCGTCGCGTCCGTCGATGATGCTCCCACCGGCGACGCATCCGCGACACCCGCGATCGACCCCCACGACCTCGAGGTGGCCCTGCGCGTGCTCGCCTCCCTGGCCACCATCGACCCGGACGACCCCGACTTCGTCACCGTGCGCCAGGCCACCGCCAAGATGTTCAAGTCGGTGAAGACCGTGCGCCGCCACGAGAAGCGCCAGCTGATCGCGGACGCGGACCGGGAGGTCATCGCCGCCACCGCCACCGGGGCTCCCACCCGCATCGACGACGAGACCATCGGCGCCCAGCTGCGTCTGGGCACCGACCGGCCCTCGGCCGGCGAACTGCTCGTGCCGCGCGCCTGCTACATCTGCAAGCAGAAGTACACCCTCGTCGACGCGTTCTACCACCAGCTCTGCCCGAGCTGCGCGGCGATGAGCCACACCAAGCGCGACGCCCGTACCGACCTCACCGGCAAACGCGCCCTGCTCACCGGCGGCCGCGCCAAGATCGGCATGTACATCGCCCTGCGGCTGCTGCGCGACGGCGCCCACACCACCATCACCACCCGGTTCCCCCGCGACGCGGTGCGCCGGTTCAGCGCCATGCCCGACTCGAAGGACTGGCTGCACCGCCTCCGCGTTGTCGGCATCGACCTGCGCGACCCCGCCCAGGTGATCGGCCTGGCCGACTCCGTCGCCGCGCAGGGTCCGCTGGACATCCTGATCAACAACGCCGCGCAGACCGTGCGCCGCTCCCCCGGGTCGTACTCCCCGCTGGTGGAGGCCGAGTCCTCGCCGCTGCCGGACGGCGAACTGCCCGAGATCGTCTCGTTCGGGCACACCAACGATGCGCACCCCACCGCGCTGGCCGCGTCCGTGGCCAGCCACCCGATCCTCGCCGCCGCGGCCACCGGCGCCGCCCTCACCGCCGACGACCTCACCGCGTTGGCCCTGGCCCCCGGCTCCTCTTCGCTGGCACGGCTGGCCGCTGGCACCGCCATCGACGCGGGCGGACTGGTGCCCGACCTGCACGAGGAGAACAGCTGGACGGCCAACGTCGAAGACGTCGACCCACTCGAGATGCTCGAGGTGCAGCTGTGCAACACCACGGCCCCGTTCCTACTGGTGAGCCGTCTGCGGGCCTCGATGGCGGCATCCGAGGCTCGGCGCACCTACATCGTGAACGTGTCCGCGATGGAGGGTGTCTTCGGCCGCGGTTACAAGGGTCCGGGGCACCCGCACACCAACATGGCCAAGGCCGCCCTGAACATGCTCACTCGCACCAGCGCCAAGGAGATGCTCTCCGACGGCATCCTGATGACCAGCGTCGACACCGGCTGGATCACCGACGAGCGCCCGCACCCCACCAAGATCCGCCTGGCCGAGGAGGGTTTCCATGCCCCACTCGACCTGGTTGACGGCGCCGCCCGGGTGTACGACCCCATCGTGCGCGGCGAGGCCGGCGAAGACGTGCACGGGGTCTTCCTCAAGGACTACCGCCCCGGTACCTGGTAGGGGACCGCACCACCCCCTCCTAGCGAAAGGTTCATCTCGCGAAAGCGGGTTCACGGCTGCCTCCGCGGCGCTGAAGCAACCGATTCACCGCTTTCGCGATGAGTTGTGGAGAGGATGCGCGGCACTCCCGGCCGCCTCACCGGGAGTGTCGGTGGGCGCCGATAGGGTCGGAACGTGCAGACATCAACCGCCAAGACCGCGATCGCCGACATCCCCTCGCTGTGCGTGTTCGACCTGGAGACCACGGGTGTGAACACCGATGAGGACCGCATCGTCACGTGCTTCATCGGCCGCGTCATGCGCGACGGCACGGTGAACGGCTCGTACAGCTGGCTGCTCAATCCCGGCATCCCCATTCCGGAGGGAGCGTCCGCCATCCACGGCATCACCGACGAGGTCGCCCAGCGTGACGGCGTCGACCCGGCCACCGCCATCGCCGAGATGCTCACGGTACTGCGCCGCAGCATCGACGGAGGCCGCCCGATCGTGGCCTACAACGCCAGCTTCGACCTGTCGATGCTCAACGCCGAGGCCCGCCGCTACGGGCTGGCGCCCATCGAGGACTTCGGCCCGGTGCTCGACCCCTACGTGATCGACAAGGCTGTGGACCGCTACCGCAAGGGCAAGCGCACCCTGGTGGCCACCGCCGAGTACTACGGCGTGCTGCTCGAGGGGGCCCACGACGCCGAAGCGGATGCCGTGGCCACCGGTCGGGTCGCCTGGGCCCTGTTGGCCAAGACCGAGGAGACCGACCTGTACACCCTGCACGACCGCCAGGTCGGTTGGGCCAGGGAGCAGGCCGAGAGCTTCCAGACCTACCTGCGCAAGTCCAAGGGCGACGACCTGATCGTCATCGACGGTGCCTGGCCGATCCGGGCCGGCGCCGACCGTGCCGCGGCTGCGCCCATGCTGGCCACACCGGCGATCTAGCCTGCCCTCAGCCGAGCCAATGCACCGCGCGACCGTGCGGCTGGGCTAGCGCGACCGCCCGGCCGTCCAACGACAGCACGAAGTCAGCCGAACCGGATGCCGCAGGCAGCGTCGACGGCAGCGTCCCGGCCACCCCTGGCACCACGGTGCGCCCCTCATTGGCCAGCCAGCGCACCCCACGCTCGGCCCTCAACCGGGCCATGGTCGCCACGAACCGGTCCCGGCCGGCCTCGTCGAGATAGGCCAGCACCGCCGTGTGGAACACCACGACGGTCGCATCCGGCGGGGCCTCGGCCACGAGAGCCTCGACCTGCTCGTTGAGGTCGCCGCGCACTAGCCGGGGCGGGGCTGTGCGGGCGACCTGCACGGCCGCCCGCAGCCGGGCCCGCCGGTCATCGTGCTCCGGCCAGATCAGAGCCTCCAGCCAGGCCACGTCGGCGGGATCGGTCACGTCGAGCGGGTTGAGGTCGATGCCGGCCCGCCACACCACGCGAGGCAGCCGGCTCGGCACGGGAACAGAACCGGTCACCGCGCACTCCAGCAGCACTGGGCTGGTCCCAGCGGGCGGGTCGAGCAGGGCCGCGCCGTCACCCGGGCCGTCAGCACTGCGACCGCCCGGCCGATACCGATAGCTGTATAAGTCCGGCAGCAGGCAGAGCCCGGCCGACGCCCCCACCTCGATCAGGGCGAGCGGCCCCGGCAGACTCCCGAGCGTCGGGAGCAGCACCGCGCATCGGCCCGGCTCGTTGGTCTGGGTCGCGTGGCTGCGGCACGTCTGCTCGACCACCGCCCAGTTCTCGGCCAGCCAGGCCCGGAAACCCAGATAACCGCCGGCCTCGGCGCCGTGGAACCTGGCCGCGCTGAACACCAGGTTGGGTTGCCGTTTGGTCGGCGGCAGCCGGTCGATCAATCCGATCGTCGCCGCATCGCGCGCCACCCCCGCCGCCCAGGCCTCGTAGCAGGCGCTCAGCCCCCGGGCCTCCACCTCGGCGAAGGCTCGATAGCGCAGCGCGGTATCGGCGCCGGCATCCGTGCTGGTTCTCATGCCGGCAGCCTAATCAGGCGCGCCACCAGCGCGACCGTGGCTAGGCTTGTTCTCTATGCGGATGCGCCAGAGCGCTCTCGCGAAACGAAGATGGAGAAACCGTTGCCCGGAGAAAACCTCACCAGGATCGAAGCCCAGGAGCGCAAAGCGCTCGTCAGCGTGACCAGTTACGACGTCACCCTTGACCTGACGACGGGTCCCACGACCTTCGCCAGCACCACCACGGTCGCCTTCAGCGCCGTGGCCGGTAGCTCGACCTTCATCGACGCGATCACCGAGAGTGTGCACAGCGTCACCCTCAACGGCGCCTCGCTTGACCCGGCTGTCGTCAGCGACGGCGTCCGCATTCAGCTTGACGACCTCGCGGCCGAGAACGTGCTCACCGTCGTCGCCGACGCCGCGTACACGAACACCGGCGAGGGCCTGCACCGTTTCGTCGACCCCGTCGACAACGAGGTGTACCTGTACAGCCAGTTCGAGGTGCCAGACTCCCGCCGCGTCTTCGCGGTGTTCGAGCAGCCCGACCTCAAGGCCGCCTTCACCTTCACCGTCACCGCGCCCGGCGCCTGGGAGGTCATCTCCAACTCGGCCACGCCAGAGCCCACGGATGCCGGCAACGGCAACAAGACCTGGGCGTTCGAACCCACCCACACCATCTCCAGCTACATCACCGCCCTCGTGGCCGGTCCGTACGCCGTGGTGCGCAGCGAGCTCACCTCCAGCGACGGCCGCATCATTCCGCTGGGCCTGTTCAGCCGCAAGAGCCTGTTCGAGTACCTGGATGCCGACTACATCTTCGAGAAGACCCGCCAGGGCTTCGCCTACTTCGAGGAGAAGTTCGACTTCCCGTACCCGTTCGACAAGTACGACCAGATGTTCGTGCCGGAGTTCAACGCCGGCGCGATGGAGAACGCCGGCGCGGTCACCTTCACCGAGACCTACGTCTTCCGTTCCAAGGTCACCGACGCGATCAAGGAACGCCGGGTCGTCACGATCCTGCACGAGCTGGCGCACATGTGGTTCGGCGACCTGGTCACCATGAAGTGGTGGAACGACCTGTGGCTGAACGAATCGTTCGCCGAGTGGGCATCCACCATCGCCACCGCCGAGGCCACCGAGTGGACCGAAGCCTGGACCACCTTCGCGGCAATGGAGAAGAGCTGGGCGTACCGTCAGGACCAGCTGCCCTCCACCCATCCGGTCGTGGCCACCATCACCGACCTCGAAGACGTGCAGGTCAACTTCGACGGCATCACCTACGCCAAGGGTGGATCCGTTCTCAAGCAGCTCGTCGCCTGGGTCGGCATCGACGCGTTCTTCACCGGCGTCGCCTCCTACTTCAAGAAGCACGCCTGGGGCAACACCGAGCTCTCCGACCTGCTCGTCGAGCTCGAGGCCGCCAGCGGCCGTGACCTCTCCGGCTGGGCCGCCCTCTGGCTCGAGACCGCCGGTGTCAATACCCTGCGCCCGCAGATCGAGGTCGACGATGCCGGGGTCATCACCGCGTTCGCCGTGCTGCAGACCGCCACCGAGGATTACCCCACCATCCGCCCGCACCGCCTCGCGATCGGGTTCTACGACCTGGTCGACGGCGCCCTGGTGCGCACCCACCGCGTCGAGCTCGACGTCGACGGCGTGCAGACGGATGTGCCGGAACTCGTCGGTCGCACCCGTGCCGATCTGATCCTGCTCAACGACGACGACCTCGCCTACGCCAAGGTACGCCTCGACCCCGCCTCGCACGCCGTGGCGCTCGAGCACCTCGCAGCGATCGAGAGCCCGCTGGCCCGCTCGCTGGTCTGGGGCTCCGTCTGGGACGCCACCCGCGACGCCGAGACCTCGCCGCGCGACTTCGTGAAGCTGGTGCTGGGCAACGTCGCCACCGAGACCGAGTCGACGACGCTCCGCACGGTTCTCGGCCAGGTGTCCCTCGCCGCGCAGTATTACGTGGCCCCGGAGCACCGCGACGCCACCGTCGCCTCGGTCGGCGACGCACTCTGGGCCTTGGCCCAGGGCGCAGAGGCCGGCAGTGATGCTCAGTTCCAGTTTGTGAAGTTCTTCGCCTCCGTCGCCGAGACGCCGGCCCAGCTGGCCGCCGTTGCGGGCCTTCGCACCGGTTCGTTCAAGCTGCCGGGCCTGGACATCGACACCGACCTCAGCTGGGAGCTGCTCGCGGCGCTGGTCGCCGGCGCCGAAGCCGGTGAGGCGGAGATCGCCTCCGCCCTGGCCGCGGACAACACCGCCACCGGTGCCCAGTCAGCCGCCAACGCGCGCGCCGCGATCCCCACCATCGAAGGCAAGCAGGCAGCCTGGGCCTCGCTGATCGACGTGGACACCGCACCGAACACCATCGTGCGGGTCACCGCCGCCGGATTCCTGCGCGCACACGACACGAGCCTGCTCGAGCCGTTCGTCGGCCAGTACTTCGATGTGCTGCAGAAGGTGTGGGCCGAGCGCAGCTACTCCATCGCCGAGAAGCTGATCGTGGGCCTCTACCCGTCGCCGCTGTCGAACCAGGCCCTGGTCGACGCGACCCGGGCGTGGTTGGACGCCAACCCGGAGCCCGCGGCGCTTCGCCGTCTCGTGGTGGAGAACCTCGCCGGCGTCGAACGCAGCCTGCGCGTGCAGGCCCGCGACCAGGAGTAGTCCGCCGGCACCACCGGACAACGGCGCCGCTTTCGATGATTTTCATCGTGGCGGCGCCGTTGTCGTATGGCACCTTCAGGAAGCGCCGAGTCGGCGCTCGGTAGACTGGTCGATCTATGAACTGGGACACTTTTTGGGCTACGGCCGACTACATCTGGAACCTGACCATCGTGCAGGTCGTCGTCATCATCATCTTCGCGCTGGTCGCCCGCTGGGTGTTGCTCTTCGTGATCAGGCGGGTCGTCACGCAGATCGTGTCCGGGGTGAAGAAGGGCCAGAACGTCGACGACACCCAGTCGCTGGACGTGTCACCGGTCACCGCCGTGCGTGTCGTGCAGCGCACCCGCACACTCGGGTCGGTATTGACCAATATCGTCAACGTCCTGGTCGTCATCGTGACCACCCTGCTGATCGTCACGACGATCAACGAGAACATCCTCGGGTCATTCGCCCTGCTCACCGCCGCTCTCGGCGCCGGCCTGGGTTTCGGCGCCCAGAACATCGTGAAGGACGTGCTCAACGGTCTCTTCATGGTGATGGAAGACCAGCTCGGCGTGGGCGACGTGGTGGACCTCGGCCTGGCCACCGGAGTCGTCGAGTCCGTCGGCATCCGCATCACCCAGGTGCGCGACATCGAGGGCACCCTCTGGTTCGTCCGGAACGGCGAGATCCTGCGCACCGGAAACATGTCCCAGGGCTGGGCCCGCGTCATCGTCGACCTTGCCATCCCCTACTCGTCGGATGTCGAGGCCGTGCAGGCCGAACTGCTCAAGGTCGCCCGAGCCTTGGCGTCCAGCCGCAAGTGGCGCGGGGCGATGCTCGGCAAGCCCGAGATCTGGGGCCTCGAATCCATCTCGGCGGAGGCCCTCGTTGTGCGCCTGGTCGTGCGCACCCGGGTGGGCGCCCGCTGGGACTTCGCCCGTGACCTGCGGCTCCATCTCAAGAAGGCCCTCGACGGGATGGGCTCAGGACTCACCCCGCTCAACAGCGTGGTGATGGCCGCGGCCGACGGATCGGTGTCCGCCGGGAGCAACAACGGTGACAGCGCGGCAGACGGCGCCCCGGTGGATGCAGCGGCCCAGGCCGCCGCCGCGCTTCCGAGCACCGACACGGCGCCCTTCGAACAGCCCGTGCCCGCCCGCCGGGTTCGTGCCCCGCGCCGGCCGAAGAAGCCCGCGGCGGACCAGCAGCCCGATTCCGGATCGACCGGCACGCCAGGCGGCGCAGCGGCCACCGAACAGGAGAAGCCCGATGACAAGTGACAACATCCCGCTCGGAGTACACCTTCGGTCGAGCGAGAACGCCGCCGCCGTGAGCCCGTCGTTCTACCAGGAGGTCGGCGGCCGGCCGTTCTTCGAGAAGCTCGTCGCCGAGTTCTACCGGGGCGTCGCCGGCGACCCGGTCCTCAAACCGATGTACCCTGAGGAGGACCTTGGCCCCGCTGCGGAGCGGCTGACCGGTTTCCTCGAGCAGTACTGGGGCGGGCCGGGCACCTACAGCGAGCAACGCGGACACCCGCGGCTCCGCCAGCGTCACCAGCCTTTCAAGGTGAACCCGGATTCCCGGGACCGCTGGTTGCTGCACATGCGGAACGCCGTCGACTCCTGCGACCTGCCCCCGCTGCAACGCGCCACCCTGTGGGACTACCTCGAGCGAGCCGCACACGCTATGGTCAACACCTTCGACGCGTAACACTCGAACCGCACCATCCGCCCCGCAGCACCCTCACTGACAATGGAGTCACCATGAGCCCAGCCCGCCCCGGCCTGCCCACGCATCCGAACACCTCCGCCGACGTGATCGTGGTGGGGGCCGGCCTGGCCGGCCTGGTGGCCACGGCCGAACTCGTGGAGGCGGGGAAACGGGTGCTGCTCGTCGACCAGGAGAACGCCGCCTCGCTCGGCGGTCAGGCCTGGTGGTCGTTCGGCGGGCTGTTCCTGGTCGACTCCCCCGAACAACGCCGAATGGGAGTCACGGACTCCCTGGCTCTGGCCCGGCAGGACTGGTTCGCCAGCGCCGGGTTCGATCGCGGTGAGGACTACTGGCCGACCCGGTGGGCCGAGGCGTACCTCAACTTCGCCGCCGGCGAGAAGCGGGCCTGGCTCAAGGAACGCGGCGTGACGTTCTTCCCGGTCGTCGGCTGGGCCGAACGTGGCGGTTACACCGCCCTGGAACACGGCAACTCGGTACCGCGCTTCCACATCGTCTGGGGAACCGGGCCCGCGATCCTGGAGCCGTTCATCACCAGGGTCCGTGAAGGGGTGCGCGCCGGCCTGGTCACCACCCTGCACCGGCATCGCGTCGACGAGTTGATCGTCGAGGGAGGCGCCGTGGTGGGAGTGCGGGGCAGCCTGCTCATCCCGAGCGCTGCGGCGCGCGGTCAGGCCAGCAGCCGGGAGATCGTCGGCGAGTTCGAGCTGCGGGCGTCCGCGGTGATCGTCACCAGCGGTGGGATCGGCGGCAACCACGACCTGGTGCGCGCCCAGTGGCCGGCCCGGCTGGGACCGGCACCCGCGAAGCTGCTCTCCGGTGTGCCCGCCCATGTCGACGGCCGGATGCTCGGGATCACCCAGAAGGCCGGCGCCCGACTGATCAACGGCGACCGTATGTGGCACTACACCGAGGGCATCGTCAACCACGACCCGGTCTGGCCGGCCCACGGCATCCGCATTCTGCCCGGCCCGTCATCCCTGTGGCTGGACGCCACCGGAAAACGCCTGCCGGCCCCGCTGTTTCCCGGTTTCGACACCCTCGGCACGATGGAATACCTGCTCAAGACCGGCCACGAGCACAGCTGGTTTGTGCTGACCCAGAAGATCATCGAGAAGGAGTTCGCCCTCTCGGGCAGCGAACAGAACCCCGACCTCACCGGCAAGGACCTGCGCCTGCTCGCCCAACGGCTCGGATCGGGCGCGCCCGGCCCGGTGGAAGCGTTCAAGAGCAAGGGTGAGGACTTCGTGGTGGCCGATACCCTGCACCAGCTGATCAAGGGCATGCAGCAGCGTTCCCCCGAGGTGCGCATCAATGCCGCGCAGGTGGAACGGGAGATTCTGGCCCGCGACAGGGAGCTCGACAACGACTTCAGCAAGGATGCCCAGATCAACGCGATTCGCCAGGCCAGGCACTATCGCGGCGACAGGCTCATTCGGGTGGCGAGCCCGCACAAGCTGCTCGACCGCGCCAACGGGCCGCTGATCGCGGTGAAGCTGCACCTGCTCACAAGGAAGAGCCTGGGCGGCATCGAAACCGACCTCTCCGCCCGGGCTCTCGGAGCCGACGGGCAACCGGTCCCCGGACTCTACGCGGCAGGCGAGGCCGCCGGCTTCGGCGGCGGCGGCGTGCACGGCTACCGCTCGCTGGAGGGCACCTTCCTCGGCGGCTGCCTGTTCTCCGGCCGCACCGCCGGCCGGGCCGTCGCCGCCGCGCTCTAACCCGTCCCGCACCCGGGTGGAGGGTCAGGCGCGCAAGGACCAGGGCTTGCGGCGTACCAGAATGTGGCCGCGGGCTGTGCTCAGACGCGTCCAGGGGCCGGTCTCGAAGAGCTGCACCGGCTCATCCGCCGCGAGGAAGCCCAGGCTCACCGCGGCGAACCCGGCACCGGCGGGTACGAAGTCCAGGGCCTCGATCGGGCGGCCCCAGACCTCGGACCGTACCCGTTGGACGATCTGCTCACCGGTGCCGGTCGGGATGACGGACGCGACTTCGGCGATGCCCTCGCGGGCGGCGCCCTCCAGCACAGCCGGTGAGGCGCTGCCATGGGATGTCCAGCCTCCCTTCGGCGGCGTGATGCCCGCCCAGGTGACCGAGGATACCTGCAGCGGCACGGTGACGGTGACCGGAGCATCCGCGTCGGTGACGGCGGCCTCGAGGCGCAGCAGCCGATCCAACAGCGACCGCACCGGAACGACGACGTCGAGGTCAACAGGTTCTGTGAGCGCGAAGGTGCGCAGGCCCAACACCGTGGGGCTCGAGTCCAGCAGACCACGCGGGTACAGGATCGCCGTGTACACGGCGAGCACGCCCGCCGCGGAGACGAGCCGCACCGATCCGTCCTCCACCCGGCTGGCGCGCGAAAGGTAGACCCGGAGGTCGCCGAGGGACAGGGAATCTGAGAGGGAAAATGACTGGCTCATCTGCTGTCTAAACTACCAAGGTACGTCGGTGTCCCGGGGACCCGAGCTCGAACAAGGAGGCAGCATGCACGCACCGCTGGAGGGTCTTCTGGCCGCTCTCGACCTGACCGACACCGGTGCCCGCACCAGTGAGGACATCTTCACCGGCCCCTCGCAGTGGATGCCACAAGGTCGCGTCTTCGGCGGCCAGGTGCTCGCGCAGTCCCTCGTCGCCGCCATGCGCACAGTGCCCGACGAACGAAACGTGCACTCCATGCACGGTTACTTCCTGCGCCCCGGCGACGTCAACCACCCGATCACCTTCTCGGTCGACCGCATCCACGACGGCCGATCGTTCTCCACTCGACGCACCCAGGCGTACCAGAACGGCGTGCCGATCCTGTCGATGATCGCGTCGTTCCAGGACACCGACGAGGGTCTCGAGCATCACATCGAGATGCCGACCGACCTGCCCGACCCCGAATCCCTGCCGACCACGGCAGACACCCTCGGTCACATCGACCACGACTTCGCGCGGGCCTGGGCCAACGACCGCCCGTTCGACATGCGCCACGTGCCCTCGTCGATCTACCTCACCGTGGACGGCGAGCACACCAGCAAGCAGATGATCTGGATGAAGACCTTCGAGCCCATCCCCGACGACCCCGACCTGCACCGCGCCGCACTCGCCTACGTCAGCGACTATTCGATCATGGAACCCGTTTTGCGCCGGCACGGCCTGCCCTGGGCCACCCCGGGCCTCAAGGTCGCCAGCCTCGACCACGCCATGTGGTGGCACCGCTTCGGCCGGGTCGACGAGTGGATGCTGTACGTGCAGGACTCCCCCTCCGCCCAGGGCGGCCGGGGACTGTCCACCGGCAGCATCTACAGCCGCGAAGGCCTGCTGCTGGCCACGGTGGCCCAGGAGGGCATGGTGCGGGTTCCCAAGCCCCGTGACTAGGCTGCAGCCCAACCTGTCCGAGCCAGTAGGAGCATCATGACCCACGACGCTGACCTCACCCGTCGCACCCTGCTCGTCGCCGGAGGCGCCGGTACCGCCCTGGCCCTGGCCGCCTGCGCACCCGGCGACCCGAACACGGATACCGACGCCGGCACGGCCTCACCCGCCGAGGTCGCGGTACTCTCCGACATCCCCGTTGGCGGCGCCATCGCTGTCATGTTCGATGGTGCGCAGATCATCGTGTCGCAGCCCACCGCCGGCGAGGTCGTGGCGTTCAGCGCCATCTGCACCCATCAGGGCTGCATCGTGGTTCCGGAGAAGAAGGGCCTGAACTGCCCTTGCCACAAGTCTCTCTTCGACACCGCCACCGGCGCGGTCATCCAGGGACCAGCCACCGACCCCCTCCCGGCGGTCACGGTCACCCTCGACGGCGACAAGGTCCTCGCCGGCTGACCCGTTCGCGCTCGTGAGCGGGGCTACTTGCGGGTGAAGGGGACCGCGGGCTCCAGGTATGGGGTCCAGGCGGCTCGTTCGACGTCGTTGATCTTGCGGGGGCGCTCCGTCGCCGCGTCCACCAGCACGATCGTGGTGGTCGCGCGGGCGTACAGCCGCGCGGACTCCTGCCCGGCCGGTCCGTATACCTCGTAACACACGTCAAGGCTTGCGCCGCCGAGCTTGCCGATCCACAGCTGCACGTCGATGGGCTCCCGCAGATACGGGATCGGCGCGAGGTACTCGATCTCCATCCGGGCGATCAGGGTCAGCGTCGCCGCCCCCGGCCGCCCGTCCAGCACCGCGGTTCCCCGCGCACCCG
Source organism: Cryobacterium sp. LW097 (assembly GCF_002205495.2). Taxonomy (GTDB): domain Bacteria; phylum Actinomycetota; class Actinomycetes; order Actinomycetales; family Microbacteriaceae; genus Cryobacterium; species Cryobacterium zongtaii. The sequence continues at coordinate 2,142,122 of NZ_CP021992.1, forward strand.
ATGCACCGGCCGCCTCGTCGTTGACCCAGAACGCCTGGATGCGCGCCTCCTCTAGGAGGCGCAGCATCTCGGCGTTGTTCACGTGGGCGTAGGCGTCGAGGTCCGACCAGCGCAGCCGGATGGGAACGTGCAGCCGCATGGGGTTCCTAGTCGCGCGTCAGTTTGCGGTATGCGGACCGGTGCGGCTTGGCCGCGTCCGGGCCTAGTCGCTCGATCTTGTTCTGCTCGTAGGACTCGAAGTTGCCCTCGAACCAGTACCAGTTCCCCGGCGCCTCAGCGGTGCCCTCATACGAGAGGATGTGCGTGGCGATGCGGTCGAGGAACCACCGGTCGTGAGTGATGACCACGGCGCAGCCGGGGAACTCGAGCAGCGCGTTCTCGAGCGAACCGAGGGTTTCGACGTCGAGGTCGTTAGTCGGTTCGTCGAGCAGCAACAGGTTGCCGCCCTGCTTGAGCGTCAGCGCCAGGTTCAGGCGGTTGCGCTCACCACCGGAGAGCACACCGGCCTTCTTCTGCTGGTCGGGGCCCTTGAAGCCGAACGTGGACACGTAGGCGCGAGACGGCACCTCGGTCTTGCCGACCTGGATATAGTCCTGGCCGTCGGAGACGACCTCCCACAGCGACTTGTTCGGGTCGATGCCGCCACGGCTCTGGTCGACGTAGGAGATGTCGACGGTCTCGCCGATCTTGAGGTCACCGGCATCCAGCGGCTCGAGGCCCACGATGGTCTTGAACAATGTCGTCTTACCGACACCGTTCGGGCCGATCACGCCGACGATGCCGTTACGCGGCAGGGTGAAGGAGAGATCTTCGACCAGCACCCGGTCGCCGAAGCCCTTCTTGAGCTTCTTGGCGTCGATGACCTGGGCGCCCAGGCGGGGGCCGACGGGGATCTGGATGTCTTCGAAGTCGAGCTTGCGTCCGCGCTCGGCCTCGTTCACCATCTCCTCGTAGCGGGCCAGGCGGGCCTTCGACTTGGCCTGACGGCCCTTTGCGTTGGAGCGCACCCATTCGAGTTCCTCGGCGAGACGCTTGGAAAGCTTGGCGTCCTTCTTGCCCTGCACCTGCAGGCGCTCCTGCTTCTTCTCCAGGTAGGTGGAGTAGTTGCCCTCGTAGGGGTACAGGTGGCCGCGGTCGATCTCGGCGATCCACTCGGCCACGTGGTCGAGGAAGTACCGGTCGTGGGTGACGGCGAGCACGGCGCCGGGGTACTTGGCGAGGTGCTGCTCGAGCCACAGCACGCTTTCAGCGTCGAGGTGGTTAGTCGGTTCGTCCAGGAGGAGCAGATCGGGCTTCTGCAGCAGGAGCTTGCAGAGCGCCACGCGGCGCTTCTCACCACCGGAGAGGTCGACGACGGGGTAGTCGCCCGGCGGGGTGCGCAGCGCATCCATGGCCTGCTCGAGCTGGGAATCGAGGTCCCAGGCGTCGGCGGCGTCGATCTCTTCCTGCAGGGTTCCCATTTCGGCGAGCAGGGTGTCGAAGTCCGCGTCGGGTTCGGCCAGCGCGGCGCTGATCTCGTTGAACCTGTCAACCTTGGCCTTGATCGGGCCAACGCCTTCCTGCACGTTCTCCAGCACGGTCTTGGTCTCGTCGAGCTCCGGCTCCTGCATGAGGATGCCGACGGAGTAGCCCGGCGAAAGCCTGGCCTCACCGTTGCTCGGGGTATCGAGCCCGGCCATGATCTTCAGGATCGTGGACTTACCGGCACCGTTGGGGCCCACCACACCGATCTTGGCTCCGGGGAAGAACGACATTGTGACGTCGTCGAGGATGAGTTTGTCGCCGATTGCCTTGCGCGCACGCACCATCGAGTAAATGAATTCAGCCATAGTGTTTACCAGTCTATTTGGCGCGTGGCTCCCACGAGACACGTTCCGGTTGCGAGCAGGGGGGCGACGACGCTGTGGTAGCCGCCGGTGGAGGGACCGTTCTGGCCGATCAGGCACTCTCCGGCGATGTTCACGGAGAACTGGATGGAGTCCGCCGGTTCACCCTTGGTGGTGGTGTCGGCGGTGACCTCCATCGTTGTCTTGTCGAAGCCGGCGGCGACCAGGGCGTCGATGTAGCTGCGGCCGGCGACGTTGGGGTCGGCGGCGAGCGCCGCGGTGATGACCGAGTCGAAGTAGGGCAGGTTCTCGGCGGCGGTGCCCTCAGGCATGAGCGCCGGCGGAGCAACCTCCGTCGGGGTTGGGCTTGCGGTCGCGGGCGCTGTCGCTGTCGGCGTCGGGCGGTCGACGGGGGCGGCGGAGCATCCGGCCAGGCCCAGGCCGAGGACAAGACATGTTGCCCAGATCGTCGCTCTGCGGCTGTGCCGCACGGGTGCGTCCAAAATCCAGGCCACGCGTAGTCCTCCCCCACCGCCGCACGCTGCGACCGAGAAGTCGAGTCTAAGCGGACCGTGTTTCCGATTCCCCCTGCCCGGTGTCAGGTTCGGCCGGCGCGGCATCCGGTTCGGCCGGCGCGGCCGTGGCCTCGCCCGCAGTGCCGCTCGCTGTGCCGCCCGTTGCGCCGCCCGCTGGGTCCGCATCCCGCTGCTCGGCGGCGGACGGGGCGGTGCTTCGCATCAGCGCCGTCGTTCCCCACGTCAGGTTGTGGCCCACGGCGTCGGCCTCCACCTCCACCGAGGTGCCCGTACGGTCCTCGTTCTCCCAGTCCCGGATGCGCAGGCGCCCGGTCACGAGCACCGGCTCGCCCTTGTGCACGGACCGCTCCACGTTGTGGGCGAGCTGCCGAAAGCTGGAGACGGTGTACCAATTGGTGTCGGCGTCCACCCAGGCGTTCTTCACCCTGTCGTAACGGCGTTGCCGGCAGGCCAGCCGGAATGAGGTGATGGCCAGGCCGGAACTGGTGACGAGGTGCCGCGGTGTGGTGGCCACGATTCCGGTCAGGGCTATGGTGTCGGTCACGGGAGTCTCCTGGGCGGCACGAGGCTGATGGAGGTATCGAACGCGACCCGGGAGCAGTCCTCGTGCCGGGTTCGTGTTCCCGGGCCGCGCTGCATTCACCCTCCCCGTTCCGGCACCTCCTCTGGGGCCGGCCGTCCAGGGTGTGCAGAACCCGAGCCGCAGCCGCCTGGGGAGGAAGCGCGGATCTAGAGTGAGACCATGACCTTCGATGCTGCAGAGAACCGTTATTCCGAGATGCCCTACCGCCGAACCGGGCGCAGCGGCCTGAAGCTGCCCGCCCTGTCGCTGGGGTTGTGGCACAACTTCGGCCACGAACGCCCGATCGACACCCAACGCGGCATCCTGCGCCGGGCATTCGACCTCGGCGTGACGCACTTCGACCTGGCCAACAACTACGGCCCGCCTCCCGGTTCCGCCGAAACCAACTTCGGGCGCATCTTCGCCGAGGACTTCCGTGGGTATCGCGACGAGATGATCATCTCCAGCAAGGCCGGTTACGACATGTGGGCAGGCCCCTACGGCGACTTCGGCTCGCGAAAATACCTGCTGTCGTCGCTGGATGCCAGCCTCGGCCGGCTGGGAATGGACTACGTCGACATCTTCTACTCCCACCGCCCCGATCCCGAGACCCCTATCGAGGAGACCATGGGCGCCCTGGCCACCGCGGTGCAGTCGGGCAAGGCCCTCTACGCGGGCATCTCGAACTACAGCCCGGAGCAGACCGTAGCGGCCTACGCCGCCCTGGCCGAGCACAAGATCCCGCTGCTGATCCACCAGCCGCGCTACTCGATGTTCGACCGGCACATCGAAGAGGGACTCTTCCCGGTGCTCGACGACCTCGGCATGGGCAGCATCGTGTTCTCCCCCCTCGCCCAGGGTCTGCTCACCGACCGCTACCTCGACGGTGCGGTGCCGTCGGACTCCCGGGTGGCCACGAGCCGGTTCCTGAACGAGAGCTCCCTCAACGCGACCTACCTTGAGCGCGCCCGCGCCCTGAACGCCATTGCGGCCGACCGCGGCCAGACCCTGGCCCAGCTCGCGGTCACCTGGATCCTGCGCCAACCGCAGGTCACCAGCGTGCTCGTGGGGGCCAGCAGCATCGGCCAGCTCGAGCAGACCGTGGCGGCGCTCGAGGCGCCGGCGCTGGACGCCGATGAGATCGCCGCCATCGAGCCGTACGCGGTACACGGCACCGGCATGAACTAAGCCACGCCGGTCCCAGGCAGGGGCGAGGGGTGGATGTCGGTGGCCGGTTCTACGGTAAGGCCAACGGCATCCGCCCTCGCATTGGAGCACACCATGAGCACTGGGACCATGAGCACCGCCACCATGAGCACTGCAGCCAGAGCTGTCCAACCCCGGACTGTTCTCCCCGCAACCGCACGACGCACGACCATCGCCCACGCCGCCGGCCCGGCCCGGCCGAGCAACTCCGCCCGGTCGAGCGGTCCCAGCCTGGTCGCCGTGCGCGACGGGCTGTGGCGGGTCGTCGACCGGTCCGGCGCGGTACTGGGGCACATCGAGCGTGAGACGCACGCCGACGGCGAGCGGTACCTCGCCCGGCGCCTGGTGATGCCCACCAGGCGCATCGAGCTCGGTGCCTTCTGGCGCATCGATGACGCGGCTGACTGCTTTCGCTGACTCCGCCGTACCCACCCCGGTACGCTGAAACGATGTTGCCCCAGCCCACTCCCGTCCCCCCAGTTCCGGCCCGGCAGGGGCTGGTTCCCGACCTCCTGGCGGGGGTGGGGTACCTGGGTCGTGGTTTCGGCATGTGGATCACCTCCCCGAAGCTGATGCTGCTCGGCGCGCTGCCGGCGGTGGCGGTCGGTGCCGTGTACCTCGTCGGCATCGTGCTTCTGCTCGTCAACCTCACCTCGATCGTCACGTGGGCGACCCCGTTCGCCGACGGCTGGGCCGAGCCCGTCATCCTCACGACGCGGGTGGCTGCGGCGCTGGTCTTCGTGCTCGTGGCCGCCCTCTTCGTGGTCTACACGTTCACTGCCGTGACCCTGATCGTCGGCGACCCGTTCTACGAACGCATCTGGCGCGCCGTCGAGACCAACCTCGGCAACCCACCCACCGCACCGGAGCGCGGCTTCTGGGGATCCCTGGGCCGTGCCATCGGCGACGGCCTCCGGCTCCTGATCCCCGCCGTCGGTGTGGGCCTGCTCCTGTTGGCCTGTGGCTTCATTCCGTTGGTGGGGCCGATCATGGTGGCGGTGCTCGGCGCCCTGTTGGGCGGCTGGTTGCTGGCGGTCGAGCTCACCGGATTCGCCTTCGACGCTCGGGGGTTCACTGTGCGCGAACGTCGTCGCGCCCTGCGCACGCGACGCGGCATCGCGCTGGGCTTCGGAGCGGCGTCCTACCTGCTGTTCCTCGTGCCGTTCTTCGCAATCGTGGCCATGCCCTCCGCCGTGGCGGGTGCCGCAATGCTCAGTCGCGACGCCCTCGAGCGGTCGACCAGCGCGTCGGCCGGCCGGACGGCCTGACCGCGCCGGAGTCTCGGTTTGACACCGCGTATCGGCCACGCCGCCACGGTTCCCTAGGATGCGCCGGCCCACGAGGTAGCGTTCCGCACATGCAGTGGTGGAATGATTTCGTAACCTGGCTCACAGCGACCAGGAACCAGCCCATGATTTTCAGCGCAATCGTGCTGATCGTCGCCATTATCGTGGCCAGCCTTCTGGCGGCCTGGATCGCACGCGGGGCCATCAAGCGCCTGCTCGCCCAGCACGATCGCGAGCTGCGGGCCGCGGCCATCGGATCGATCGTGGATGCCGCGACCGAGGCATCCGTGTGGAACTCGCTCACCCCGCAGGAGCAGGTGATGAACGACCGTGCCGTTGGCATGGCCGACATCCAGATCCGGCTGCTGCCGATCAAGGGATCGAGCGTCGCGGCGGACTGGGCAGCGCACCAGCTCGCCGAGCTCAAGCGCACCTCGGCCACCTTCGGCTACCAGCTCGAGCCGGCCCTCGTGGAGTTCCGCGACCGCCTCATCGACTGGCAGAACAAGCCGTCCCGGGCCCGCAAGATCTTCCAGGGCGACCTCGAGCGTTGGAAGTCGCAGAACACCTCCACCGAGAAGAGCCTCCTGGCCGAGCAGGATGCCTGGGTGGCGAAGCAGCACCACGACCAGTTCGCGACCCCCGCCGCACCGGCACAGGCTCCGACCGCGCAGCCGCTCGGCTATGTCCCCGCTGCGGCTCCCCCCGGGGCCGTGTCGTCGCCGGCCGCGTCTCCGTCTACGGAGACCCAGCGCCTCCTGGACGACGTTCAGGCCCTCGAAGTGCGTCCAGCGCCGCTGCCGCACCCCTAGTTCCCGCTATCCAGAAAAACGCCGGTCCGCTCACGCGGACCGGCGTTTTTCGCTGCCAGGCTGCGGCTCACAGAGCGGCGGACCGGCGGGCCGGATCGGACTACTTCCACCAGTCGTCGAACAGGGATGCCGGCACCTGGCGCTTGTGCTCGGTGCGCAGGTAGCGCCGCTCAATGGCCTCGGCGACGTGGTCCGCTACGGGCTTGCCCTCGAGGAAGTCGTCGATGTGCTCGTATTGCATTCCCAGGTTCGCCTCGTCGGTCTGTCCGGGGTTGTCGTCGAGCAGGTCAGCGGTCGGGGCCTTCAGGTAGAGCTGCTCCGGGGCGCCGAGCGCCATCAGCAACTGCCGGCCCTGGCGCTTGGTCAGACCGGTCAGCGGCAGCAGATCCGCGCCGCCGTCACCGAACTTGGTGAAGAACCCGGTGACCGCCTCCGCCGCATGGTCGGTGCCGACCACGAGCAGGCCCTGGGCGCCGGCGAGAGCGTACTGCGCGATCATCCGGGCGCGCGCCTTGACGTTGCCCTTGTCGAAGTCCGGCATCGGGGTACCGGTGCTGACGGCGAATTCGGCTTCGAAGCCATCCACCGCACGCTGGATGTTGAACGTGAGGTTCGAGTCAGGATTAATGAACTCCAGGGCGAGTTGGGCGTCGTCCTCGTCGCGCTGCACCGCGTACGGCAGGCGCACCGGCACGAACCGGAGGGCATGCCCCTCGACGGTGAGCTCTTCGATCGCCAGCTGGCACAGACGCCCGGCCAGGGACGAGTCCTGTCCCCCGCTGATCCCGAGGATCAGCCCCTTCGCCCCGCTGGCAAGCAGGTAGTCCTTGAGGAAGTCGATGCGCCGCCGAATCTCGGCGGCCGGGTCGATGACCGGGGTCACGTGCAGTTCCTTGATGATTCGCACCTGTTGTTCTCGCATCTGACGAATCTATCAAGTCGCGGCGGGCGGATGTCGGAAGGACGCCTGCACATCCGCCCGGTCACACGGCGACGCATTGGACCGAGCCGCTCGGCCGAACTCGTAGCGTCGGAGGTGCTTCCGACATCACGTCGGAGGTGAAACGAATGGGGAAGCTGCATGCTGGTCACCGGATTGCTCGTGGGGATAGCCCTCGGATTTGTCATGCAGCGGGGGCGGTTCTGTGTCACGGGGGCGTTCCGGGACCTGTGGGTCACGGGCAACACGAGATGGCTCACCGCGTTCCTCATCGTCATCGCCGTGCAGAGCGTGGGGGTTTTCACCCTCAACGCCCTGGGCGTCATCTCGCTGTCTTCCAGCCCGTTCCCATGGCTCTCCACCATCGGCGGAGCCTTCATCTTCGGCTTTGCCATCGTTCTGGCCGGCGGTTGCGCGACGGGAACGTACTACCGCGCCGGTGAGGGCCTGGTGGGCAGCTGGCTGGCCCTGATCTTCTACGCTCTGTTCTCCGCCGTATCCAAGACCGGTGCGCTCGCCCCCGCCGTTACGGCCGCCCGCGGCGTCACCGTCGAGGCGTCCACGGTGCACGGCCTCCTCGGCGTGTCACCATGGCTCCTCGTGGCGGTTCTCGCCGTGGCCGTGGCCGCACTGGCCCGCCACCACCTGCGTCGCCGTCCGGCCGCACCGATGGCCACCCTGCCCGCTCGCAGGACGGGCATCGCCCACCTACTCTTCGAGAAGCAGTGGGGCGCCTTCAGCACCGCCCTGGTCATCGGAGTCCTCGCCATTGTGGCGTGGCCGCTCAGCTGGGCAACCGGCCGCGAGGCGGGCCTGGGCATCACGGGCCCCTCGTCGAACATCGTCAACTACCTCGTCGCCGGCGACGCCGAAGTGATCGACTGGGGCGTCTACCTCGTCATCGGCATCCTGCTGGGCTCCTTCATCGCCGCGAAGGCCAGCGGCGAATTCCGGGTGCGGATTCCCGATGCGCTCACCACTGTGCGCAGCATCGGCGGCGGTGCGCTGATGGGCATCGGCGCCAGCCTGGCCGGCGGCTGCACCATCGGCAACGCGATGGTCAACACCGCCACCTTCCAGCTGCAGGGCTGGGTGGCGTTCGGGTTCATGATCGTGGGAGTGGGCGCTGCGACCCGGCTGTTCATCACGGGACCGTCCAAGGCCCGGCTGGCGGCCGCCGGCCAGGCATCCGCGCCCGCCGCGCCCGCACCTGCATCGGTGCGCTCGTGACGGTCCGGTGATCGCTCCACTTCCTAGCAGCACCCCGTTCCGATCAGCAAGGAGACAACCATCATGGCTCAGCACGTTCTCGAAACCGACGGCCAGGTCTGCCCGTTCCCCCTCGTGGAGGCCAAGGAAGCCATCGCCCTGCTGGCGATCGGCGACGAGCTGGTGATCAACTTCGACTGCACCCAGGCGACGGATGCACTGCCGCGGTGGGCGGCGGAGGCCGGCTACCCCGTGACGAACTTCGACAGGGTCGGCAGCGCGGCATGGACCATCACGGTGCAGAAGGCCTGAGTCCCGCCGCCCAGAAAAAACCAACCCCGCCGGCAGGACCGGCGGGGTTGTGCTGTGCCCCCGGCAGGATTCGAACCTGCGACAAAGAGATTAGAAGGCTCCTGCTCTATCCCCTGAGCTACGGGGGCGCATAGCGCTTCAACGATACCGCAGTCCGGACCGCTGCCCCCGCGGCGGCGCGTTCAGAGCGCCTTGGCCGTTGCGACGAGCACCTGAGCGAGGGTCGGAACGCCCGTGGCGCGGAACACCTCGTCGCCGGCGGCGTTCTGCACGATGATCGTGGGGGTGTTGCGGATTCCGGCGGCCTCGGCCTCGGCATTGTCGTGCGCCACATCGAGCTCGCGCACCGTGGCGGCCGGCACCAGCCGTTCGACCTCGGCCAGAACAGCGCGGGTCTGCAGGCACGGCTCACAGAATGCCGAGGAGAAGAAAATGAGTTCCATGACGGCTCCTAACCGTTGACCAAGGCGAGAACGGCCACAACCGCGGAAACCGCGGCCAGCAGCAGCGACACCCCGACCAGCACCGCGTGCACGATCAGGAACGACGTCGGCTTGCCGGACTCATCCCGCGCCCTGCCGTCCTGACTGACCCTCTTGTAGAAGCGCGGCCAGACCACGACGTTCCAGACGGCGTTGAGCAGAAGCAGGATGGCGAGTGTTGTAAGCATCGTCATCAGTCTACGAGCGCCGGGCGGCGAGCCGATCAGGGAGCCGCGTCGGGGCCCACCGCTAGACTCGCCCCATGACAAACAGCAGTGACCGGTTGGTATGGATCGATTGTGAAATGACCGGGCTCGACATCAACAATGACGAATTGGTGGAGATTGCGGTGGTCGTCACCGACTTCGACCTCAACATTCTCGACCCCGGCCTCGACATCGTGATCAAGCCCGACGCCTCCGCCCTGGCGAACATGGGCGACTTCGTGCGCAACATGCACACCTCCTCCGGCCTGATCGAGGAGATCCCCAACGGCGTGAGTGTGGCCGAGGCTGAGTACCAGGTGCTCGAGTACGTCCTGCGTTTCGTCCCCGAAGACCAGCGCGCGCCCCTGGCCGGAAACTCGATCGGCACCGACCGGGCGTTCCTGACCCGGTACATGCCGCGCCTGGACAAGCAGTTGCACTACCGCAACGTCGACGTGTCCTCGATCAAGGAACTCGCCCACCGCTGGTTCCCGCGGGCTTACTTCAACGCACCCGCCAAGGACGGCGGCCACCGCGCCCTCGCCGACATCCTCGAGTCCATCCGTGAGCTCGCCTACTACCGCAAGAGCGTGTTCGTGGCCGACCCCGGACCCACGAGTGCGGAAGCAAAATCGCACGCAACGGCCGTTGTGAACATCTTCACCCAAAACGTGTAATAGAATTCTTGAGTTGCCTTCGCTTGAGAAAGCGGAGCGGCACTTGGTGGGTATAGCTCAGCTGGTAGAGCGCCTGGTTGTGGTCCAGGAGGTCGCGGGTTCAAGCCCCGTTACTCACCCCAATGAAACAAGAAGTCCCGGCCCAACAGGCCGGGACTTTTTGCGTGCGCCACATGGCATGCTGAGTGGATGCTCACGCTCAGCCACGACGACTTCGAACGACTCGTCATCGATCAGCTCGATCTGCTCCCCGACGACATGGTCGACGGCCTCGAGAACGTGATCTTCGTCGTCGAGGACCGTCCAGAGGACGGCACCCTGGACACCCTGGGCCTCTACGACGGCGTCGCCCTCACCGAACGCGGCCAGTACGGTTTCGGTGAGATGCCCGACCGCATCATTCTGTTCCGCGAACCGCTGCTGGCCATCGTCGAGGATCTGGACGAGCTGCCCGACGAGGTTCACGTGACCCTCGTTCACGAGATCGCGCATTTCTACGGCATCGACGACGACAGGCTGCACGAGCTGGGTTGGGCGTGAGCCGCAGCCTGAGCGCGGTCGGCTACCCTGAACCATGAGTAGATTTCGACCTGGCCGTGTCCTCGGTATCTCGGTGGGAACTCTCGTGATCTTGATGATCGGGGTGTATGGGCCGGCCACGTTGCTCGGCCCGCTGCCCAGCGCCACGGTCACCGTCACCGCTCCGAACAGTGCCGTGCCGGCGTCCACCCCGGTGCTGCCCGCCGCCGGCTCCAGTGGGCTGCTCGCCGTCACCGCGGTGGACGACACCGCTACGGACGACACCGCTACGAACGACACCGCGACCGGCGGCGACCCCGTCGAGCCCGCACCCGCGACGCTCGGCGTGGACACCATTGCCATCGGCGGCGGCAGCGACCCGGTGCCGATGGCATCCGCCGCCAAGATCATCACGGCCCTCGTCGTGCTGGACGCCAAGCCCCTCGCGGCCGGCGAACCCGGACCGGCCTACTCCTTGGTCACCGCCGACTACCAGGATTACCTCGACTACACGGCCCAGGATGCCCGCACCGTCATCGTGTTTCCCGGCGAGAGCTGGACCGAGCGCGAGATGCTGCAGGCCATGATCCTCGGCTCCAGCAATAACCACGCCGACACCCTGGCCCGCTGGGCGTTCGGCTCCGTCGACGCCTACCTCATCGCCGCCAACGCCTGGCTGGCCGCCAACGGCATGCCGAACACCACGGTGGTCGACGCCAACGGCCTCCTCGACGGCAGCGCCGGGACCGGCACCGACTTGGCGCGCGTCGCGGGCCTGGCCGCGACGAACCCCGTGGTCGCGGACATCATCGCGCAGCCGGCATCCGCTCTGGTCGGCCAGCGCGGCGTCAGGAACACCACGGAGTATCTGCCCGAAGAGGGGATCACCGGTATCTCGCGCAGCTACACCGAATCCGGCGGGGTCTGCTTCCTGTTCACCGGCACCGTCGTCGCCGGCGAGAAGGCCTTCACCTTCGCGGGTGCCTTCCTGGGCGAACCGGACTACGACACCCTCACGGCCGACCTGACGGCCCTGATGGCCTCGGCGCGGGCGGGGGTCACGGAGCTTCCGATCCTGGCGGAGGGTGACGGATACGCGACCCTCACGACGGCGTGGGGCGATTCGGCCGATGCCGTCGTCGCCACCCCCAAGACCCGCTTCGGCTGGCAGGCCGCCGCCGGCACCGACCCTGTCGTGACGCTCGACGACGTCACGACGGGGCGTGCGGGAGCCAAGATCGGCCGGGTCACGGTGGATGCGTTCGGGGAGAGCGTCTCGTCGACGTTGGAGCTCGACAGCAGTCTGACCGACCCGGGTCCGGGCTGGCGCCTGCTGCACCCGGTCCCCGTGGTCAGCGCCCTCGTCGCCAGCTGGTAGTCAGCGGGTGGGCGTAACCGGTTCAGACCGGAGCGTCGTCAGATTCGACGGGATCGCTGTCCGACGAGTCGAAGGCGTAGCGCACGTGCAGCTTGCCCTGCACCTCTCGACTGTCGACCTCGTCGTACCAGAACAGCGATTCCATGCTGTCGACGGCGGCGACCATGCTGATCCGGGCGTCGTGCTTGCCGTGCAGGAGCACGCGGCTGTCGGTCTGGCCCTCGAGGGGACCGTCCACGAATTCCACGGTGTACTCGGTGTTCTCACTCTGCGGGGTAGTCATGACCCCAACTTACTGCTCAGGCCCGGTTTTCGCCTCAGGCGCCGCCGGAGCGCCCAAGCCCAGGCGGGGTGCCCGTGAGACTGACGCCGGCCGATAGTTGGGGCTGCTCCCTGGCTCGGTAGGCCTCCCAGTCGTGCTGCCACTGGTCCCAGTGCGCCTCGAACCCGCCGCCGTCACGGGCCAACGCCCGCCGCTTGCGGATGCCGTCGTCGGCATCCAGCCACACCCTGACGTCGCTCAGGGACGCGTGCGCCCGGGCCAGGGCACCGCAGCCCTCGATCACGAGCGGCCGGTCGGGGTCGACGCTATGCCATTCGGCCGGGACCGCCGCCGCCCAGTCGTACCGCTGCCAGGCGGCCGGCCGGCCGGCGTGCCGGGCGCCGAGCACCAGCCGGCCGACGTGGTCGATGGCGGCGTCCAGCCCGCCCCAGCCCGGGTAGATGTCATCGAGGCGCACCAGTGTCGGCGCCACCGGTCCCGGCCAGGCGGCCAGCACGGCGTCGGCGAGGGTGCTCTTGCCCGCGCCGCTGGGACCGTCGATGAGGATCACGGCCCGGTCGCCGACCGGATTGCGGTTCAGCGCCCTGACGGCGGCGAGCACCGGTGCGACCAGGTCAGGCGAGCACAAAATGCCACGTCCCCGCCAGAACAGCTGCCGAGATCGCCGCGGCGGCGATGGCAGCCCCGATGAGGACGACCAGTGTGTCGCGCACGCCGAAGACCGACTCCCTGGCCCAGGTGCGCGGTTCGTCGCTGCCGAAACCCCGGGCCTCCATGGCCGTGGCGAGTTTGCTGCCCCGTCGCACCGAAAGAACCAGCAGAGCGAAGGCGAGTCCGCCGAACCGGCGGGCGCGGCCGCGCAGGCCGCCGCCGTCGCCCACCCCGCGGGCCCGCCTGGCCAGGGCCAGGGAGTGCCAGTCGTCGATGAACATGCCCACCAGGCGCAGCCCGGCCAGGGCGCCGAGCACGAACCGGGCCGGCAGGCGCAGCACCTGCGCGAGGCCGTCGCCGAGGTCGGTGGGATCGGTGGTGGCCAACAGCACGATCCCGGGGATGCCGATGGCCAGGATCCGCAACCCGATCGCCAGGGCCAGGGCCACGGACCCCTCGGTCACCGATACGAAGCCGGCGCTGAACAGCACGGCGCCGGAGTCCTGTCCGTAGAGCACGGTGGTGAGCACGGCGAAGGGAACGGCGATCCACACCGGTGCGGTGCGAAGCCAGAACTGGCGGGCGCTCAGCCCGCACCAGGCCAGCAGCACAGCCTCGAGTGCGAGGGCGACCGCGGCCGAGACCCAATCGATGGACAGCATCAGGGCGCAGCTGATCAGCAGCGCCACGGCGAGTTTGGCGACCGGGTTCACTCCGGCGATCGCACTGGGCCGGATCTCCTGCGTCATCAGGCTCACGACGCCTCCCTTCCGGCGGGCGCGCGCAGCCCGGCGGTCACGCTACGGCCACTCGCCGGCCCGGTTCCCGGCACCAGGGTGAGGCGCGCATCCGCCAGCGCGGCCACGAACTGCTCATCGTGCGTGACCGCCAGGACGGCGGTGCCGGTGTCCAGCAGTTCGGCGAGGAGGCGCACCAGCTCGGCCCAGGTGCGGGAGTCCTGCCCGAAGGTGGGTTCGTCGAGGACGAGCAGCCGGGGCCGGGTCGCCAGCACCGTCGCCACAGACAGCCGGCGCTTCTCGCCGCCGGACAGGGTGAACGGGTTGGCGTCGGCGAGGTGGTCCAGCCGCAGTCTGTGCAGCAGCGCGTCCACTCGCTCAGTTTGCTCGGCCCCGGCCAGACCGAGGGCGCGGGGGCCGATGGTGAGCTCGGCACGCACGGTCCCGGCGAGGAACTGGTGCTCGGGGTCCTGGAAGACGGTGCCGATGCGCGCCAGCAGGTCGCGGGAGCGCCATCGGTGCGGGGCCGGCCCGAGTCCCCCGGCGAGGGCATCCGTTGCGGTCAACCGCCCGCCCGCGGGGGCCAGAAGCCCGGCCATGGTGAGCGCGAAAGTCGACTTGCCGGTGCCGTTGGGTCCGGTGAGAGCCGTGGCCGTGCCGGCGCGCAGGGCGAGGTCGAGGCCGTGTGCGACGACGACGGCCTGTTTGCGGGCGAACGGCACCCGTCCGACGGCGAGGTCATCGGCGCTGAGCAGGACTTCCGCGCCGGGACCGTCGGAGCGGGGGCGCCGGTCGGGCGTCGCGGGTGGGAACCTGGGTATCCACACTCCGGCGGCGGCGAGCCGCTCCCCTTCGGCGCTGAGCACGCTGTCGGTGGGTCCGTCGGCGAGGATGCCGCCGGCCGGGTCGAGCACCACGATGCGGTCCACGACGTGCTGCCAGACCGCGACGCGGTGCTCGATCACGATGAGGGTCGCACCCGACGCCTCCACGGAGCGCAGCACGGCGTCGCGCACCTCGACGACACCGTCAGGGTCGAGGTTGGCGGTGGGTTCGTCCAGCAGCACCAGGCCCGGGCGCATGGCGAGCACCCCGGCCAGGGCCAGGCGCTGCTTCTGGCCGCCGCTGAGCGCGCTGGTCGGGTGCCGCAGAGGCAGGTCCAGGCCCACGTCCGCGAGGGCCCGACCGACCCGGGGCCAGATTTCGGCGCGCGGAACGGCGAGGTTCTCACAGCCGAAGGCGACGTCGTCGCCCACCCTCGCGAGCACGACCTGCGAGTCCGGGTCCTGCAGCACGAGGCCCACCCGGCCGCGGGACGCGCTGGGGCGGCGGCCGTCGATGAGGAGTTCGCCGGTCTCGTCGCCGTCCTCGTCATCGCCGAGCACACCGGCGAGGGCGTGCATCAGCGTGCTCTTGCCGGCTCCGCTGGGTCCGAGCACGAGCACCCGCTCCCCCGGGCGGATGTCGAGATCGAGCCCGGAGACCGCGGGGCGGGACCGGCCGGCGTGCCGCCAGCCCCAGCCGGAGGCCGTGACCCTGGCGCCGGTCACGGCCGGGCCTCGGCGACGCGGAGCGGGCATCCGGTGCGGGTCACCGGGCAGGCTGGGTGTCGACCCGGTCGGTCGGGCCCGATTCGCGGCCGGCGGCGAACCGGCTCAGCGCGCCGGTGCGGGCGAGTCCGCGCACCGCCAGCCAGGACAGCAGCCCGGCGAGCACGGTACCGGAGACGACGGCGGAAACCAGGTAGACGATCTTGGGGCCGATGTCGAGGGCCGCGTAGCTGGTGAAGGTGGTGTCGAGCAGACCAACGGCGATGCCCGCGCCGGCGCCGGCCAGGAGGGCCACGCCCAGGCGCCAGTTGGCGTACAAGAACAGGGCCAGCACGATCTCCGCGCCCAGCCCCTCGACGACACCCCAGATCAGGGTGGAGAAGCCCCACTGGGTGCCGATGAGCATCGAGACGACGGCGGCGACGACCTCGGTGTAGACGGCCGCACCGGGCTTGCGGATGATGAGTCCGCCGAGCACCCCGGCGAACAGCCAGCCGCCGGCCAGGAGTCCTTCGAGCCCGGGGGTGAAGGCCAGGAGGGCGCTCAGCGGCGACCAGGCCAGGCCCCATGCCCAGAAGATCACGCCGCTGGCGACGCCGATGACGCTGGCCACGACGATGTCGACGACCCGCCATTTCAGCACCCGCGGTTTCCGCGACGTGGAGGGAGAGGTGGCGGACGAAGTCCTGGAAGGCTGGGTGTTGATTGACGCGTGCACTGTACGTGCCCTTTCCGTAGAGGAATACTGGGCACGGGATTGAGAAGCCTCCCTGCGCTGGCATGATCCAGATCAGGTTCGACGGTCGAAGCTGAAGTAGCTTCCTCTCAGCCCGGTTCACCGGACTCCCGTGTTCAGCTTCGAGTATAGAACTCCCCGGGCGCATCCGGGCAATGCAAGGCGTCGCGCGACAATTTCTGCGCGCGAGGATCTCGCTGCTAGTGCTAGCGCTTGAGCGCGCGGATGATGCGCGCGATGGCCTTGCCGGCGACCCAGACGAAGGGGATGCCGACGGCCAGCAGCGAAATCACATTCGGTTCGAAGCGGGCCGCTCCGCCGGACTTAACGTAAGCGCCGATCGGGATGGCCATGCCACCGCCGCCACCGCCGGCCGCCGCGGACTCGTCACCTTCGCCGCCACCGCCGAAGCCGTACTGCACCAGGGCCACCGGAACGATCGTGACGCCCTCGATCTGCACGGGGTCTCCGTAGGCCGACCTGACGCCGATGGATCGAGCGTTTTCTGCGAGCTTCAAGGCGAGATTAGTCATGGTGAGAGGCTACTCCCCCTCTCCCTGCGGCGTCCCGGCGTTCGGTGTTCCGAACGGATGGACATCACGCTTCGGAGCACTTCCGCCGCCCAGCTGCGAGGCCGGCCGCACGATCCCCCGGCCGAACCGGGCGGTGACGGTGTCCACGGCCAGTTCGGCTTCCCGCCAGTCGTCGTCATCGTCCCACAGGCCCATGCCGGCACCATCGCCGGAGCCGAGTTGCTCGGCCCGCACTCCGATCAGGCGCACCCGGATGCCGCGGGCCGCGAGCACGTCGAAGCTCGCGGTGACCTCCTCGTATATCCGCCGGCCCACGTTGGTGGGCTCGGCCAGGGTGCGCGACCGGGTCACCGTGCTGAAGTCGGCGTAGCGGAGCTTGAGCACCACAGTCCGTGCGACGAGGCCGTTGCCGCGCAGCTTGGCGGCCACCGCATCCGCTTGGCGCAGGAGTTCGCTGCGCAACCGGGCGACATCGGTGACGTCATGTTCGAAGGTCACCTCGTGGCCGACGCTTTTCTCCTCGCGTTCGAGGTTGATCGTGCGCGGGTCGATGCCCCAGGACAGATCGTGCAGTTTGTGCGCGCTGGCGACGCCGACGGCACGCTGCAGCATCTCGAGGGGGGCGTGCGCGATATCGCTCACGTGCCGCAGCCCGAGCCCGAGCAGCGCCTGTTCGGTGCTGGCGCCCACCCCCCAGAGGGCGCCGACGGGCAGCGGATGCAGGAAAGCGATGGTGTCCTCCGCGGGGATCACCAGCAGCCCGTCGGGCTTGGCCCGTCCGGAGGCCAGCTTGGCCACGAATTTAGTCGACGCGGCGCCGACCGAGCAGGTGAGTCCGGTCTCGGCGAACACACGGGCGCGGATCTTCCGCCCGATCTCGGCGGGTGAACCGTGCACACGCCGGGCGCCCGCGACATCCAGGAACGCCTCGTCGATGCTGAGCGGCTCGACCATCGGCGTCATGTCGGTGAAAATGCCCATCACCTGGCGGGACACCTCCACGTACCGGCCCATGTGCGGCTCGAGCACGATGGCGGCCGGGCAGCGGCGCAGGGCGATGGCCATCGGCATAGCCGAGTTGACCCCGTACTTGCGGGCGACGTAATTGGCCGCTGTCACCACGGACCGACCGGAGCGGTGGCCGATGACGACGGGGAGGTGCACGAGTTCGGGGTGGTCGAGCAACTCGACGGACGCGAAGAACGCATCCATGTCTATGTGCAGCATGGTGGCGGTCGTGTCGTCGACATCGGCGCCGGTGGTCTGCCGGTCGCTGCCATCCTGCCTGCTCACGCCGCACCACACCCTTCTGCCGCTCCGGCCGGAACCAACTCGAAGCTACCTTCGAGAGTACAGGCAGGAGGGGTCGGCATCGAGCTAGAAACCGCCGAAATCTCCACCGCCGCCGAAATCGCCGAATCCGCCGGAGTCGCCACCGAAACCGCCGCCGGAGTCACCACCGAAATCGCCGCCGGAATCGCCTGAGTCCGCCGTGGTCTCGGCGCCCGAGTCGGTGCCGGCGTCACCGGCCGCATCCGCCTCGCCGCCCATATCGGGCAGGAACGCGCCCACCAGCGCCGAGCCGACAACGTAGCCGGCCACGGTACCGAGCAGGGAAGCGCCGAGCATGCTGCCGAAGCCGGGGCCCTGCCGGCCGCCGGCCTGGTCGCCGCCG
This sequence comes from Cryobacterium sp. LW097, assembly GCF_002205495.2. Classification (GTDB taxonomy): domain Bacteria; phylum Actinomycetota; class Actinomycetes; order Actinomycetales; family Microbacteriaceae; genus Cryobacterium; species Cryobacterium zongtaii. The sequence continues at coordinate 2,160,238 of NZ_CP021992.1, forward strand.
AAGACCCGGTCCAGGGTGCCCGGCTGGCGGAGTTCGGCCCGGGTGGCGGACTTGGCCAGGGTGGCCGGTTCGGCGTTCGCCGGGCGCTCACCCTCCATCGCGTTCTCGGTCAGCTGCTGGAAGAGCAGGTCGCGCTGCTCGTCGGTGAGCTTGCTGAACGCTTCGGTGTGCACTTGTTCAATGGTCTCCGGCGGTGCGGTGCGCAAGAGGTACCTGTAGCGTTCCACGGCGATCTCGTCGTCGGTGCGCTGCGGGGCCGGCGCGGTGCGGGTCGGCTCCGGTTGTTCGGGTCGGCCCAGGAGGCGATCGAGGAATCCCATGAGTCTGCTCCTTCGCTTTGGTGTCAGCCTAGGCGGCACCAGCCCGGACCGACAGGACCGTGGCCAGCGACTCCAGCGCTTTCACAGGGTCGGGACCGGCCGGGATGAGGACAACGCTCGTGGCTCCGGCGGTGTGCAGCTCATCGATGCGGCGGCGAGCGGATGCGGCGGTGCCGACCACCGCGAGCTGATCGACCCAGCTCTCGGGCATCGCTGCCGCGAAGTCAGCCCGGCTGGCGCTGGCCGAGCGCAGGGCGGCGAACTCCTTCGCGAAGGGCAGCACCGTGATGTGCGGGGCCCAATCGGGGTCGCCGATCCACTCAAGAGCCGGGCGCACCAGGTTGCGGGCCACGGCGGGGTCCTCGTCGACGGCGGCCGCGTTGTAGGCCACCACGTGACGGGCAGCCGACGGGGGGCGGAGGCCGGGGAACCCGAAGCCCTCCGGCGGAGCGTCGCGGCCGGCATCGAGGGCACCGATCGCGGCAGCGAGGTATTCGGGGGTGACGGGCTCGGCCAGCACCACCCCGTCGGCGCAAGCGCCGGCCAGGTGCAAGGACTTCGGTCCGCGCACGCCCGCCAGGATCGGCGGCACCGTGGACGGCGGACCGGCCAAGGCCACGGCATCCGCCTGGACGTAGCGGCCGGCTGTCGTGATGGAGGCCCCGCGCAGCAGGGCACGCATGAGGTCGATGTTCTCGGCGAGCATGGCCAGGGGGCTGGTCGGCCAGCTGCCGGTCTGCCGCATCCAGACGGGCATGCCATGCCCGACGCCCACCTGCAGTCGACCCGGGAAAAGTTCGGCGAGGGTGGCGATCTCGAGGGTCGCGAAGCCGGGGTTCCGGGCTGCGGCGGGCAGGATCCCGATTCCCACAACTATGGTCGTGGTGGCGGCGAGCACCACGGCGGCCTGGGCGATGCCCCCGCGGAAGAAGCAGTCCTCCACCACCCAGATCTCGGTGAAACCCAGTTCCTCGGCGCGGCGCGCGTAAGCCACGAACTGCGCTGCGGGCAGGTCTCGCGGCAGCATGACGGCGATGGAACCCGGGGCACTGGAAGCTGGCATGTGGACCTCGTCGCGGTAGGGCCGAGGACAGAGCCCGGCGGTGTTCTCTGTCGAACCTAGCTTCTACGGCGGAACTTCTCGCACTGACGGGGAGATTTCCGGCGGACCCGGAATGCCCGCGGGCCGAGCGTCGTTGCACCCAGCACGGACTTTCCCCTCTGGGCGGATGCCGCACGACAATCAACGAAGTGAGCCCACTGTGCTTGAAAAGACTCTGTCCGAAAAAACTGTGCTTGACACCACCTCCGCCAGCGCAGCTCCGTCGATCGACTGGTACACCCTGCAGAAACAGGCGCACCGTGAATTCGGCCGGCGCATCGCAGCCGTGGACGATTGGAACGCTCCGACGCCCGACAAGGAGTGGACCGTCGGTGATCTGGTGCGCCACGTCGTTCGGGAGCAGCAGTGGATCCCGCCGCTGCTGGCCGGGCTGACCCTGGACCAGGCCCGGCGCCGCGTCGACCCGCTCGGGGACGACCTCGTTGCCGAATGGCACACGCACTCCTCACTGGCCACCGCGGCGTGGCAGGCGGCGTCTGCGGATGCGTCGGTGCAACTCTCCTACGACACCGTCACGGTGCTGGACTACCTGCGCGAGCAGGTCTCCGACGTGACGATTCACTCCTGGGACCTGGCCAGGGCGACGGCGGCCGACGAGACCCTGGACCCGGCTCTGATCGAGGCGGTCTGGACGGTGTTCGAGCCGCAGCGGGATGCGCTGGAGGCCAGTGGCCTGTTCGATTCCCCGGTGCCGATGCCCGAGGACGCTCCGCTGCAGTCCCGGCTGCTGGCCCTCACCGGCCGCGACGACCGCCGCTGACCGCCGCCGCCGCGTCCGCCCGCGCCGATCAACTGTTGCTCGTTCGGACAAGTGCGCCCGGCACACCGGGACCATTTGTCCGCACCGGCAACAGTTGCGGCGCTAGGCCGGGCGCTAGGCGACGGTGGTGCCGAAGAGCAGTCCGAGCAGGTAGGTGACCCCGGCGGCTCCGAAGCCGATCACAAGCTGACGCAGCGCACGCTTCAGCGGCGGACCGCCGGAGAGCAGTCCGACGACTGCGCCGGTGGCCAGCAGCGCGAGGCCCACGAGGACCGCGGCGACGATGATCGCAGCGACGCCCTGCATGCCGAACAGGTACGGCAGCACCGGCAGCAGGGCCCCGGAGGCGAAGAAGCAGAAGCTGGAGATCGCGGCGCCCATGCCGGTGCCGATGGCTTCGTGCTCGTCGACAAGTGCGGCGGTGGAGCCGTCGAGCCGGCTCACGTCGAGCGCACCGGTGGCGACCGCCACGGTGCGCAGCACCTCACGGGCGTGTACCTCGGCGTCTTCGGGCGTCATGCCCTGGGCACGGTACACGAGGGTCAGTTCGTTGGCGGCCTCGTCCAGGTGTGAGAGCACGCTGCGCGTGGCCGGGTTCGGGGTGGATGCCTCGAGAAGCTCGCGTTGGGAACGCACCGACACGTACTCCCCCGCACCCATCGACAGGGCTCCGGCCAGCAGGCCGGCGATGCCGGTGAAGAGGATGGTGGCGGTGGGCACCCCGGTCGCCCCGATGCCCAGCACCAGGGCGAGGTTGCTCACCAGACCGTCGTTGACGCCGAAGACCGCGGCCCTGAAGGTGCCTGACAGCCGCTGGCGGCCGCGGGCGGCCAGGCCTCGAACGACTTCCTCGTGGATACGCTCGTCTGCGGCCATGGCGCTGGTGGCATCGGCGTCCCCGTCGTAGGGCGACCGTGCCTCGGCGCGTTGGGCGAGCGCGAGCACGAAGACGGAACCGAACCTGCGGGCCAGCAGGCCAAGCACCCGGGTGCGCAGCGCACCCTTCCGGGGCGCTCCAACCCGCTCGCCGAGCAGGTGGCGCCAGTGCGCTTCGTGCCGGCCCTCTGCCTCGGCGAGGGCCAGGAGGATGTCGCGTTCCTCGCCGGAACGCCGACCGGCCAGATCACGGTAGACGGCGGCCTCGGCCTGTTCATCGGCCAGATACCGCCGCCACCGACGGATGTCGGCCTCGGCGGGCTGGTTGAGGTCGGCCACGGCGATCACGACTCCGGAGCTGCCTCGAGCGAACCCTGCGACACCCGGGCCGACTCGTGGGGGCCGGTGCCGTCGAGACCGTAGAACGGTTCCTCGAAGTGCACCACCCACACCGCTTCCTTGCCCACGACGGGTGCATAAAGCGCCGAGCCGACGAGCTCGCCTGGCGCGGTGATGACCCCGATCGGGTCTTCCACCATCGAGTCGGGGTAGCGGCTGCGGTCAAGCCGCACCACCACCTGCATGCCGACGCCGAACACCGCGGCCGCCCCGTCGGCTGACGGGGCGTCCGCGGGCCGGCGGCTCCAGAGCGCCATTACTCCACCGACTCCGAAGGTGCAGACTCCACCGGAGCGCTGCCGGCGCGTTCGAGCACCAGTTCGCGCACCCTGGCGGCATCCGCCTGGCCGCGCATGGCCTTCATGACCGCGCCGATGACGGCGCCGGCGGCCTGCACCTTGCCGTCGCGGATCTTCGCGAGCACGTCGGGCTGCCCGGCGAGGGCCTCGTCGATGGCCGCAATCAGCGGCCCGTCGTCGCTGACGACGGCCAGTCCACGGCTGGCGACGACCTCGCTGGGGGTGCCCTCGCCGGCGATGACGCCCTCGAGCACCTGGCGGGCCAGGCGGTCGGTGAGGGTGCCGTCGGTGATCAGCTCGATCAGCGCGGCCACCTGGGCCGGGGTCACGAGGCTCTCGGCAGTCACGCCGGCGGCGTTGGCCAGACGGGCAATCTCGCCGGTCCACCACTTGCGGGCGGACTGAGCGGGCGCGCCGGCGGCGATGGTGGCCTCCAGAACGTCGAGGAGGTCGGAGTTCACCACATCCTGGAACTCGAGGTTCACAAAACCCCAGTCCGCCTGCAGCCGCTTGCGGCGGGCCGCGGGGGGCTCGGGCAGCGTGGCGCGCAACTCTTCGACCCAGGCACGCGACGGGGCGACGGGCACCAGGTCGGGCTCGGGGAAGTACCTGTAGTCGTCCGCGTCGCTCTTGGGCCGGCCGGCGGAGGTCACCCCGGTGTCCTCGTGCCAGTGCCGGGTCTCCTGGGTGATGGTGCCGCCGGCGTGCAGCAGCGCGGCCTGGCGCTGGATCTCGTAGCGCACGGCGCGTTCGACGCTGCGCAGTGAGTTGACGTTCTTGGTCTCGGTGCGGGTGCCCAGGATGTTCGAGCCGCGCGGGCGCAGGGACACATTCGCGTCGCAGCGCACGTTACCCTCTTCCATCCGGGCGTTCGAGACGCCGAGCGCCTTGACGATCTCGCGGATGGCGGCGACGTAGGTCTTGCCGATCTCGGGCGAGTCGGCTTCGCCACCCTCGATCATCTGGGTGACGATCTCCACCAGTGGCACGCCGCCGCGGTTGTAGTCGACCAGTGAATAGTCGGCGCCCTGGATGCGTCCTGCCGCGCCACCCATGTGGGTGAGCTTGCCTGCATCGTCCTCCATGTGCGCGCGCTCGATGTCCACGGTCACCTGGCGGCCGCTCTCCAGCTCGATGGTGAGCTGGCCGTTGAAGGCGATCGGCTCGTCGTACTGGGAGGTCTGGAAGTTCTTGGCGGTGTCGGGGTAGAAGTAGTTCTTGCGGGCGAACCGGCTGGTTTCGGCGATCTCGCAGCCCAGGGCCAGGCCCAGGCGGATGGAGGACTCGATGGCCTGGCGGTTCACCTGCGGCAGCCCGCCGGGCAGGCCCAGGCAGGTGGGGCAGGTGTTGGTGTTGGCACCGGAACCGAATTCGTTGGCGCAGCCGCAGAACATCTTGGTCTTGGTGTTGAGTTCGACGTGCACCTCGAAGCCGAGCACCGGCTCGAACAGCTCGAGGGCCTTGTCGTAGTCCATCAATTCGGCTTTCGCCATCAGACGGCTCCCCCTTCGGTTGCGAACATTTCGATGTTGGCCAGAGCGGGTGCCTGGCTGAGCAGGGTGTGCCCCCAGTGTGCCTCGAGCAGCTGCTCGACGGCGGCACCGAAGGTGTACAGACGGGCATCCGCGCGGGCGGGCGCCATCACCTGCAGACCCACCGGGAGGCCGTCTTCGGGCGCGAGGCCCATCGGCAGGCTCATGCCGGGGATGCCGGCGAGGTTGGCCGGGATGGTGGTGATGTCGTTGAGGTACATCGCCATCGGGTCTTCGGTCTTCTCGCCGAACTTGAACGCCGTGGTCGGCGCCGTGGGAGAGACGAGCAGGTCGACCTTGTCGAACGCGGCGGCGAAGTCGCGCTGGATCAGCGTGCGCACCTTCTGGGCGCTGCCGTAGTAAGCGTCGTAGTAGCCGGCGCTGAGGGCGTAGGTGCCCAGGATGATGCGGCGTTTGACCTCGTCGCCGAAGCCGGCGTCGCGGGTGGCGGCCATGACGCGCTCGCTGGTGAGCGGGCCGTCCTCCGGGTTGACCCGGATGCCGAAGCGCACCGAGTCGAAGCGGGCCAGGTTGCTGGAGGCTTCGGCGGGCAGGATCAGGTAGTAGGCGGAGACCGCGTACTCGAAGTTCGGGGCGCTCACCTCGCTGACGATGGCGCCGGCCGCGGACAGCAGGGCCAGGGTCTCCTCGAAACGCTGCTTGACACCGGCCTGGAAACCCGCTCCGTTGAGTTCCTTGATCACGCCGATCCGCACCCCCTTGAGGGCACCGTCGGCCAGCCCGGCCTGGGCCGCGGCGGCCATCGACGGCCACGCATCCGTCAGCGATGTCGAGTCGAGCGGGTCGTGCCCGCCGATCACATCGTGCAGCAGCGCGGCGTCGAGCACCGTGCGGGTGACCGGGCCGACCTGGTCGAGCGAGGAGGCCAGTGCGATCGCGCCGTAGCGGGACACGCCGCCGTAGGTGGGCTTGACGCCGACGGAACCGGTGACGGCGGCGGGCTGACGGATGGATCCGCCGGTGTCGCTGCCGAGCGCCAACGGTGCCTCGAACGCGGCGACGGCGGCCGCGGAGCCACCGCCGGAGCCGCCGGGGATGCGGTCAAGGTCCCACGGGTTGTGGGTGGGGCCGTAGGCGGAGTGTTCGGTGGAGGAGCCCATCGCGAACTCGTCCATGTTGGTCTTGCCCAGCGGGATGAGGTCGGCGTCGCGGATGCGCCGAACCACGGTGGCGTCGTACGGCGGGATCCACCCCTGAAGGATCTTCGACCCGGAGGTGGTGGGCATGTCGTGCGTGGCGAGCACGTCCTTGATGGCGATCGGAACGCCGGCCAGCGGGCCGAGCTTCTCGCCAGCGGCGCGACGGGCGTCGACCCTCGCGGCGGTGGCCAGGGCGGCGTCGCGGGCCACGTGCAGGAACGCGTGCACATCGGGCTCGACGGCGTCGATGTGGTCGAGGTGGGCGCGCGTGACGTCGACGGAGCTGACCGAGCCGTCGGCGAGCAGACCGGCCAGGGCGGCGGCGGTCTGGTTGATAAGACTGGTCACGTTGTTACTCCTCGTCCAGGATGGCGGGCACGCGGAATTTGTCGCCGGCACGGTCGGGGGCGCCGGACAGGGCCTGGTCGACGGTGAGCGACGGCACGACGACGTCGTCACGGAACACATTCGTCAGCGGCATCGGGTGGCTGGTCGCCGGGACGTCGGGCGTCGCGACCTCGGCGACCCTGGCGACAGAGTCGACGATCTGGCCGAGTTCGACCGTGAGGCGATCGATTTCTGCCGAGCTGAGGTCGATCCGGGCGAGGTTGGCCAGATGCGCAACCTGCTCGGCCGTGATTTCAGACATGAAACTCCCAAGAAAATCGAAGCGGAAGCTCCAATTCTATTCGTCGTCGTCGGTTGCCAGGTCCGCGTTGTCGGTGCCGATCAGCGCCATGTTGTGCAGGGACTCGCTTCCGGGCCTGAAATAGTCGTTGTGGCCGAGGGATCCGCCGAGCCAGGCGCCGGTGACGGTGTCGGTCGCCCCGTCCACGCCGAGTGCCCTGGCACCGTACGAGGAGGCGCCGGGATCGCTGCCGAAGAACGCCGAGCTGACCGCCGGGTCCCAGTCCGCCTTGCCGACGAAGACGTTCCCGTTGGCGACCTCGAGCTTGTCGGCGGACTGGATTTCGCTACCCGGTGAACCGACCACGACGAGGGCGTCCACCTGCACGGAGCCGTTGGCCAGCGCCATGAGCGAGACGGTCGAACCATAGGAATGCGCGAACACCGAGATGAAGGGCTGGTCCGCTCCCCTGCTGGCGCGCACGCCGGCCCACGAGGTCTCGAGGAAGGCGGCGCCGGCCACCGCACGGTCACGCCAGCCGACGGAGAACACGTCGGGCGCCTCGTAGCCGATCCAGGCGATCGTGGCCACGGTCTTCGCTGTGGTCGCCGCGGCATCCGGGTACCCCGAGACAAGCCGGCTGCCGGTGGCGGATGCCGGGGTGACGGACGCTGTGCCGGGTGCGGTTGTGGTGGCGGCCGGCGCCTTCTTGCGTGCGGCCAGGACCGCACGCTGCTCGCGGTAGACGTCGTCGGCCACGGTGGTCCAGTTGACCATCGCGGGCTCGACCCGGTAGTTCATTCCCGGTACCAGGTAGCCGATGTAGTCGGCGGTGTCCGGGTTGCCCAGGGCGATCGCCGCCCGCCCCGACCCGTTGGGGTCGAGCAGGATCAGGCTGCGTTTGGGCCCGCCGTCGCTGGGTTTCAGGGCCAGTTGGACCTGGCTGAGCACGGCAACCCGGCCGCTGGCCAGGGAGCGTTCGGCATCTGACGAGTGGCCGGCGAGGACCCGCTTGGCCTCGGCGAGGGATTCACTGAGGTATCGCTCGTTCGCGCGACTGCGCTGCGCCAGCGGCACGCCGTCGAGGTTGCCGACCAGCCGCGGGGTCGCCGTGGTGAGGGTGGCCCGCTGGGTGGAGTCGAGCAGCGTCCACCAGGCCGACACCACCGTGGCTTCGGGCGGAGTCGCCAGCACCGAGTCGACGCGGGTGGGGTAATCGGCCACGAAGCTCCTCAACTCCGCGACGGCGAGCTGGGACATACCGACGAGCAGATTCGACCCCGTCATGGTGCGGAGGGAGGCCACGTCGATGTCGATGGCAGCGGCCGACTGCACCTCGAGCTCAGCCGAGGCCTGCGAGGCGCCCGCATCGCTCTGACGGTCCGCGACCCGGGCCGAAACGGTCTCGTAGACGCTGACCTGCGAGGATTCGGGCATCAGGACGGGCCCGCCCACCCCGACGAGGGCGAGCGAGGCAGTCAGCAGTGCAGCGGCCTCGAATAGCACGACGCGTCCCGTCCCCTCCCGAACGAATGAACAGCAAACAGACTCGACGCCCCTGGCAAGTCATGCGCTCTCAGCTTATCGAGCCGCGGGCGCTGCCACTGCCCCTCGTTCAGGGCGATCGGACACTTTTTGGCGCAATTCGGCGGCTGCGTTTCGGGCGGGTTTCCGGCGGGGGAACATCCGGTCACGGTGAGGTGAATTTTCGGGGCTCAGAGCGCCTCGGCGGCGCAGCAGACTGGAGGGGCTCAGAGGATGACGCTGCCCACCACCAACGTCCCGATGACCACGATCACACCGATCAGCAGCCCCGTCGCGCGGCCGATCCGTCGGCGGCTGACGGTTCCCTTGCGCCAGGAGGATCGGGACACCCGGTCCAGGTTCGGGAACAGCGCCTGGAACGGTGGCTCGCCGGGCTGGAGGAGCTCAGGCACCGTGGGTTCCTCGGTCGGACGGTCATCATCCTTGATGGGGGTCATGGCCGCAGCTTAGTGCCGGCGCCGGTTCCGGCCGCCTGGTGCGGGCGGCCGGGCGGGCGCGGGGGCATCAGCCGGCGGCGCGGGCGGCGAGCAGGGCCACCTCGTCGGCGTCGGACAGTCCCGCCCGGCGCGGGCCCTGCGGCACCCTGAGGCGCTCCCAGCGCAGCGTGTCAGCGAGGGTCTCGGCGAGCGGGCGAGTGACCAGTCCGGCGGCGCGGGCGGCACCGCTGTCTCGGGCATTGAACCCGGCGTAGTCCGGCAGGGGCAACCACAGCGGCAGGGACCGTGGCCCCGACCACGGCCCGACCTCGTGATCCAGTAGCCATCGGGCATCCGCGCCCACGACCGGGCCGGTGTGTCCGGCCACGCTCCTCGCCACGGCCAGGTGTTCGGCCAGCGCCACGGTCTCCCCCGTCGCGTTGAACACCCCGGCTGTGCGGTCCTCGGCGGCGTCGACGATCCATTCCGCCAGGTCGCGCACGTCGATCACCTGAACCAGCAGCCCCGGAACGTCGGGCACGAGCACACTCCCGTCGGCACCGGCGGGCTCCCTGAACCGCAGTGGCCAGTACCCGCTGCGGTCGGAGACGTCGCCGGGTCCGCCGATCAGACCCGACCGCACGATGAGCGACCTGTCGGCGCCGAACCCCGCAAGGAGCCGGTCCTCGCAGGCGACCTTCGCCTCGCCGTAGGTCTCCATCGACTCCATCACGTCACCGCTCTGCGCACCGACACGCTCAGCGCTCTCGTCCTGGCCCGGCACGGCGGTGTCGGCGTAGACGTTTCCCGACGATACGAAGGTGTACGCGGCGGCCCGGTCGCCCAGCGCCGCCACGGCCGAGGCGACCTGCCCGGGCTGCCGCGACACATCCACGACCACATCCCAGTCTTCGGCCGCCACCTCCGCGTACGCCCCGGCCTGGTCGCGGTCGCCCCGCACGAAGCGGATGCCGGCCGGGGCGTTCCCGGATTCGCCCCTGGCCAGGCAGGTGACCTTGTGACCGTGGTGCATCGCGGCCGTCGCGATGGTGCTGCCGAGCCAGGCCGTTCCGCCGAGAATGAGGAATCGCATGCGGCCAGCTAACCCAACCAGCGCTCCCCCCGGCAAGAGAGTTTCGCTCTGGGCACAGCGGAACGACGAGCGACCGCCGGCGGGAGCCTAGTCGGTGTCGCGGCCGGGCTCGGCCGCGGCGACCGACTCCGGTTCGGCACCGCTCTCGGCCGGGGCATCCGCCGGGGCGGCGTCTGGCAGGCCGGCCGGGCCGTGTTCGAGCAGCAGCCGGAACTGGTCGGCGTCGATGATGCGCACGCCCAGGGCTTCGGCCTTGGCCAGTTTGGAGCCGGCGCCGGGGCCGGCGGCCACGTAGTCGGTCTTCTTCGACACGCTGGAGGCGTTCTTGCCGCCGGCGGCGATGATCGCCTCCGACGCGCCCTCGCGGGTGAAGCCCTCCAGCGAGCCCGTCGCCACGACGGTCAGCCCGGTGAGCACTCCACCGGCCGCCGCAGCGGCACCGGGGCCCGGGTGCCCCGGCGTGGCGAACTGCACCCCGGCCGCTGCCCATCGCTCCACGATGTCGCGGTGCCAGTCCACCTCGAACCAGTCGATCACGGCGTCGGCGATGATGCCGCCCACTCCGTCGACCTCGGCCAGCTCGTCGCGCGACGCCGAACGGATGGCGTCGAGAGAGCCGAAGTGGTTCGCCAGGGCCCGTGCGGCCACCGGCCCGACGTGACGGATGTTGAGTGAGACCAGGATGCGCCAGAGCGGCTTGGTCTTGGCCAGTTCGATCTCGGCGATGAGCTTCACGGCGTTGGACGACGGTTGCGGGCCGTCCAGACCCGCCTTCTTCTCGGCTGCGGACGGGTTCCGCCGGAACGGGGTGCGCTGACGCACGGTGCCGTCCTCGTCCTCGCGGGGCAGGCCGGTCTCGGGGTCCCGCACGACCACGCTGATCGGCAACAGATCCTCGATGGTGAGATCGAAAAGGCCGGCCTCGGTGTCCAACGGCGGCGTTTCGGGAACCGTGGGCTGGGTCAGCGCCGCCGCGGTCACCTCGCCGAGCACCTCGATGTCGAGGGCACCCCGCGAGCCGATGTGCTCGACCCGGCCGCAGACCTGGGCCGGGCAGCTCCGCGCGTTCGGGCAGCGCAGGTCGATGTCGCCGTCCTTGGCGGCCTTCAGCCCAGTGCCGCAGACCGGGCAGTCTGCTGGCATCACGAATTCGCGTTCGGTGCCGTCGCGCAGCTCCACGACCGGCCCGAGGACCTCGGGGATCACGTCGCCGGCCTTCCGCAGCACGACGGTGTCGCCGATCAGCACGCCCTTGGCCCTCACGACATCCTGGTTGTGCAGGGTGGCCTGGCGCACGACGGAACCGGCGACCCTGACGGGTTCCATCACGGCGAACGGGGTGGCCCGGCCGGTGCGGCCCACGCTCACGACGATGTCGAGCAGCTTCGTGTTCACCTGCTCCGGCGGGTACTTGTAGGCGATCGCCCAGCGCGGCGCGCGGTTGGTGGCACCGAGTTCGTCGTGCAGGGCGAGCTCGTCCACCTTGATGACGATGCCGTCGATCTCGTGTTCCACGCTGCCGCGGTGCTCGCCGAAGTACTCGATGAACGCGGATGCCTCTGCCGGCGTCGCGACGACCCTGTAGTGGGTGCTGGTGGGCAGACCCCAGCCGGCGAGCAGGTCGTACACGGCGGACTGCGACTCGGCGCCGGGCTGGGCCCACGCGCCGATGCCGTGCACGAGCATCCGCAGCCGGCCGAGCCTGGCCTTCATCAGGGCAAGCTGGTCGGCGTTCTTGCTCTCGGCCTTCTGCCGGAGCGACCCGCTGGCCGCGTTGCGGGGATTGGCGAACACCCGCTCGCCCGCGGCGCTCTGCGCGGCATTGAGCTCCCGGAACGCTTCGACGGGGAAGAAGACCTCTCCGCGTACCTCCATCAGCGGCGGATGCCCGGTGCCGCTCAGCCGGGCGGGAATTCCGGGCACCAGGGCGATATTCTCGGTGACGTCTTCGCCGACCACGCCGTCGCCGCGGGTGGCGGCGCTGACGAGCACCCCCCTCTCGTAGCGGAGGTTGATGGCCAGGCCGTCGATCTTGAGTTCGCAGAGGTAGTGCACGGCCCGGTTGGCGCTCACCTGCACCTTGGCCGCCCAGGCCTCGAACTCCTCGATGGAGAACACGTTGTCGAGGCTGAGCATTCGCTCGGCGTGCTGCACCGGGTCGAACAGGGTGGTCTCGGCGCGGCCGCCGACGGTCTGGGTGGGGCTGTCCTGGCTGGCGAGTTCGGGGAAGAGCCGTTCGAGTTCTTCGAGGCGATGGATCAGGCCGTCGTAGTCGGCGTCGGAGACGATGACCTGGTTGCGCTCGTAGTAGGCGTCGCGGGCCTCGAGGATGCGCGTGGTCAGGCTGGCGGCCTCCTCGCCGGCGGCGGCCAGCGCGGCCGCCGGTGACGCTCCCGTCGCGTCAGGCATTGATCGTCGCGGAGTCGGCGGGAACCGGGCCTGCAACGTTGTCGCTTTTGACCGGAACGGCACTGATCGTGCGGTCGATCGTGCACTGCCCGAGCACCCGGGTACCCACATAGACCACAGCGGTCTGGCCCGGCGCCACGCCGGTCAGCGGCTCGGTCGGCAGGATGCGCAGCTCGGTGTGCGCCTCGACCGGCGGCGTCGCGGAGGGGTCGGCGGGCACGCAGACGACCTGGGCCACGGCGGGCTCCGGGTCGGCGTGCGCACGGATCTGCACGTCGCAGGCGAATTCGATCTCGGGGTGCTCCGGGGGCAGTCCGGCCCAGGTGTACTGGGTGCCGGCGATCTCCTTGATCGCCAGGGCCTCCTTGGGGCCCACGACCACGGTGTTGGACACCGGGCGTACCTCGAGCACGAAGCGGGGCTTGCCGTCGGCGGCGGGGGTGCCGATCGAGAGGCCCTTGCGCTGTCCCACGGTGAACGCCACGGCGCCCTCGTGCTGCCCGAGCTTGTTGCCCTCGCGGTCCAGGATGTCGCCGGTTTCCGGGGCGACCCGCTCGCCGAGCCAACCGCGGGTGTCACCGTCGGGGATGAAGCAGATGTCGTAGGAGTCGGGCTTGTTCGCCACCGAGAATCCGCGTTCGGCGGCCTCTGCGCGCACCTCGGCCTTGGACGGCGTGTCGCCCAGAGGGAACATCGAGTGCGCGAGCTGCTCCTTGGTGAGCACGCCCAGCACGTAGGACTGGTCCTTGGCCCAGGCGCTGGCCCGGTGCAGTTCCCGGTTGCCGTCGGCATCCGTCACGATCGAGGCGTAGTGGCCGGTGCAGACGGCGTCGAACCCGAGTGCCAGGGCCTTCTCGAGGAGGGCGGCGAACTTGATCTTCTCGTTGCAGCGCATGCACGGGTTGGGGGTGCGTCCGGCGGCGTACTCGGCGATGAAGTCGTCGACGACGTCGAGCTTGAACCGCTCGGAGAAGTCCCACACGTAATACGGGATGCCGATGATGTTCGCGGCCCGTTGGGCGTCCATCGAGTCCTCGACGGTGCAGCAGCCGCGGCTGCCGGTGCGGAGCGTGCCGGGCATGCGCGACAGGGCCAGGTGCACCCCGACCACCTCGTGCCCTGCCTCGACCGCGCGGGCTGCGGCCACGGCGGAATCCACCCCACCGCTCATTGCTGCCAGAATCTTCACTGGTTAAGTGTACGCACGCGGCGCCGAGTCGGCCATTCCCGCGCCGATCGCCTGCGCCCAGGCCACCGGCAGCGCCGTCAGCAAGGCGGCGACGTCGGCCTGGGTCGAGGTGCGGCCCAGCGTGATCCGCAGGGCGCTGCGGGCCTCGGCCTCGCTACGGCCCATGGCACGCAGCACGTGCGATGGCTCCGGGATGCCGGCCTGGCAGGCGGATCCCGTGGAGACCGACACCCCGGCGACGTCGAGCAGGAACAGGAGCGAGTCGCCTTCGCAGCCGGGGAAGGTGAAGTGGGCGTTGCCGGGCAGACGCCCGGCTGTGCCCGAATCTGCGGAGTCGGGGTCGCCGTTGTAGACGGCGGAGGGCACCGCGGCGCGAACGCCGGCGATCACACTGTCGCGCAGCACTCGCAGGCGCCGGTTCTCGGCGTCGAGGTCGGCGGTCATGGCTGTCGCCGCGACCGCGAACGACACCGCCGCCGCCACGTCCTGGGTGCCGCTGCGTACCTGGCGCTGTTGGCCGCCGCCGTGGATCAGCGGCACCACGGTGATCGTGCGGGACAGCACCAGGGCGCCGATGCCGACGGGGCCGCCGATCTTGTGCGCCGAGACGCTCAGCGCCGACACTCCGGTGGCGTGCAGGGCAGCGAAGTCGATGGGCACGTGACCGTAGGCGGAGATGGCGTCCACGTGCACCGGGATGCCGTGTGCCGCGGCGAGCGCCGCGACGTCTTCGACGGGCTGCAGGGTGCCCACCTCGTTGTTGGCGGCCAGCAGGGTCACCAGGGCCACATCCTCGGGGTCCTCAGCGATGGCCGCGGCGAGGGCGGCGAGGTCGATGCGGCCCAGCGTGTCCAGCGGGATCCACTGGACCGTCGCACCCTCCTGCTGGGCGAGCCATTCCACGGTGTCGACGGTGGCGTGGTGCTCTCCGCCGGGCACGAGGATCCGGGTGCGGGGCGCCCGGGCCCAGTACAGGCCCTTGATGGCCAGGTTCACCGATTCGGTGCCGCTGCCGGTGAAGACGATCTCGATGGGGTCGGAGTGCACGCTCGCGGCGACCCGTTCGCGGGCCTCCTCGAGCATCCGTTTGGCGTTCTGGCCCTGGCTGTGGATGGACGCCGGATTGCCGACGACAGCCATCGCCTCCGCGTACGCGGTGATGGCGGCCGGCAGCATCGGTGCCGTCGCGGCGTGGTCGAGATACGCGTGGTCAAAATGCACCGACATGTGCTCGCCTCCTGGCTGGCTCGGGTCCCGTGGTGGGCCGGTGCGGGCTGGTCTTTATACACCGTCCGCACTGATTACTCTAGATCTCATGACTTCAGCAGACACCCTCCGCAATCTGGGCGTCCGCGCTACGAGCAATGGCGGGGAACTCCGCGTCTGGTCCGAACACGCCGAGGCCATCGAACTGTGCATCTTCGACCACACCGACCCCAACTGGATCGTGCGCACCGTACCCATGGTGCGCGACGCCCACAACGTCTGGGTCGGCCGTAGCCGCACCCTCACCGCGGGCCGCCGCTACGGCATCCGGGTCTCCGGTCCAGCCGGTCCCACGCACTCGTTCCACCCCGAGAAGACCCTGATCGACCCGTACGCCCGGGGTCTGGCCCGGGTGGGACCCGACCAATGGCAGTCCACCATGGTCGACGACGCCTTCGACTGGGCCGGAGCCGTCAAGCCCAACACGCCGATGGATCACACCGTGGTCTACGAGGCGCACGTCCGGGGCCTGAGCAAGCTCAGCCCGGCCATGCCCGTTGAACTCCGCGGCACCTACGCCGGACTGGCACACGAGAGCACCATCGCGTACCTCAAGAACCTCGGGGTGACCGCCGTTGAACTGCTGCCGGTGCAGTCGTTCGTCTCCGAACAGCGCCTGATCAAGCAGGGCCTGTCGAACTACTGGGGCTACAACACCCTCAACTTCTTCACCCCGCACGCCGACTACGCCACGCAGGCCTCCCAGTCCGAGGGGCCGGAGGCGGTGCTGCGCGAGTTCAAGGGCATGGTCAAACTGCTGCACGAGGCCGGCCTCGAGGTCATCCTCGACGTCGTGTACAACCACACCGCCGAGGAGGGCCCGGCCGGACCGGTCACGAGCCTGCGGGGCATCGACAACGCCACCTACTACCGGCAGAACGCCAAGGGTCATTACATCGACGTCACCGGCTGCGGCAACACGGTCAACTTCGGCCACGACGTGCCGATGCGACTGGTGCTGGACTCTCTGCGGTACTGGGCCAACGAGGTGCAGATCGACGGGTTCAGGTTCGACCTGGCCGCGACCCTCGCACGCGACGAGAACGTGCACTACACGCCGGACCACCCTCTGCTCACCGCCATCCGCGACGACCCGGAACTGGCCGGGGTGAAGCTCATCGCGGAACCGTGGGACGTGGGCATGGGCGGCTGGCAGACCGGCAACTTCCCGACCGGCTGGTCGGAGTGGAACGACCGGTACCGCGACCGGATGCGGTCCTTCTGGCTCACCGACGTCGCCGCCGTGCGCAACCACTCGACCTCAGACAGCGGCATCGGCCGGTTCGCCTCCCGTCTGGCCGGGTCGGCCAACACCTTCTCGCTGGAGCGCGGCCCGGTCGCCTCGCTGAACTTCATCACCGCCCACGACGGTTTCACCATGGCGGACCTCACCGCGTACAACGTGAAGCACAACGTCGGCAACGGTGAGGCGAACAGGGACGGCACCGACGGGAACAACTCGTTCAACCACGGTGTCGAGGGGCCCACTCGCGATGTCACGGTGTTGCGTACCCGTCGGCGGGCGATGCGCAACCTGCTCGGCACCCTGTTGCTCTCCGCGGGTGTGCCGATGCTCACCGCCGGGGACGAGTTCGGTCGCAGCCAACGCGGAAACAACAACGCCTACTGCCACGACAGCGAGCTCACCTGGCTGGACTGGAACTTCGACGACTGGCAGCAGGACCTGCACCGGATCACCCGGCAGTTGCTTGCCCTGCGCCGGGAGAACCCGGCCCTGCGCCCCGTGAGGTTCGGCCGGCCGGGCCAGACCACCCCCAGCGCCAGCCAGATGGACTGGTACAACGCC
The DNA here is from genome assembly GCF_002205495.2 of Cryobacterium sp. LW097. Taxonomy (GTDB): domain Bacteria; phylum Actinomycetota; class Actinomycetes; order Actinomycetales; family Microbacteriaceae; genus Cryobacterium; species Cryobacterium zongtaii. The sequence goes on from NZ_CP021992.1 coordinate 2,177,060, forward strand.
GCCGGAGCCTCGATGTCGGAGGCCGATTGGAACTCCCCCCAGGAACGCACCCTGCAGTATCTCGCGGCCAGCACCCCCGAGCACGAGGCGTTCAACCGCATCCTCCTGATCGTTCACGGCCTGGAGTCGCCCACCGAGGTGACCCTGCCCATCCACTCCGGGGTCTCCAGCTACACGGTGCTCTGGGACTCCAGTCACGACGACATCCGCGAGGTGCAGAGTTCGCACATGCCGGGCGCCCGCCTCACCATGGGGGGTACCTCGATGCTGCTGTTGCGGGCCGAGGAAGCCCGGGCATGACCAAGCCGGATGCCGGCGGCACACCCGCCACTGTGGCGCTGCTGCACGCCGGCATCCGGTTCACCGCCCACCACTACCCGCATGATGCGGCGGTGGCCGGCTACGGCCTCGAGGCGGCGGACAAGCTCGGGCTGGATCCCGACCAGGTGTTCAAGACCCTCTTGGCGGACGCCGACGGTGCCCTCGTCGTGGCGATCGTGCCCGTCTCCGGTCAGCTGGACCTCAAGGCCCTCGCCGCGGCGGTCGGCGCGAAGAAAGCCGTCATGGCCGACCCCAAGGTGGCCGAGCGCAAAACGGGCTACGTCGTGGGCGGCATCAGCCCGATCGGACAGAAGACCCGGCTGACGACGGTGCTCGACGAGACGGCCGAGCTCTTCGACTCGGTCTTCGTCTCCGGCGGCCGCCGCGGCTTCGACCTCGAGGTCTCCCCCGCCGACCTCGTCTCCGTCACCGCCGCCGTCGTGGCCGCGATCGGCCGGGACCGCTGACGACGCCGGCCCGCGGGCGAGGTCAGCCGGCGACGGCCACCAGCCCCATCTCGGCCGCGCTGATCAGCAGGTCGTTCCGCGGCACGACCCTGACGGTGTAGCCGAAGCCGCCGGACCTGTCGAGTTCGACGGTTCCGGTGAACAGGGTGGGCGCGCCGGGCGTCACGGTTTCGGTCGCGTCCTGCCCCAGCACGTCGTTGATCGGCTCGAGGGCCTGGGTGCTGACGTCGGTGAGGTCGTCACCGCCGGTGCTCCTGCCGTAGACGACCTGCACCGTCACGTCCTCGGGTGCGAGGCCGTTCAACTGCACGTGCGCGCGCAGGCGCAGTTCATCGCCCACCTGCGGCACCGGGGCGACGCCACCGGACTCCACGTGCTCGACGGCCACGCCGGGCCAGGCTCCCCCGATGCGGGCCTTCCATTCCGCGAGTTCGCGGGCCGCCCGGAAGTTGTTGGCCGAGAGCCGCGCCTCGGAGACACCGGCGGGGCGGTAGAGCTTCTCCACGTATTCGCGCACCATCCGGCCGGCGTTCAACTCGGGCGAGAGCCCGGCCAGGGTCTGGCGGATGTTGGCGACCCAGCGTTCGGGCACGCCATCGGCGTTGCGCTCGTAGAACGGCGGCGCCACCTGGTGTTCGATGAGCTCGTACAGGGCGTCGGCCTCGAGGCGGTCGCGCTCGGCGGAGTTGGTGCTCGCGTCGGCAGAGGGAATGGCCCAGCCGTTCTGACCGTCGAAGTACTCCGGCCACCAGCCGTCGAGGATGGACAGGTTGAGGGCGCCGTTCAGGGCCGCCTTCATGCCGGAGGTGCCGCAGGCCTCGAGCGGGCGCAGCGGATTGTTCAGCCACACGTCGGTGCCCGGGTACATCAGCTGAGCCATACCGATGTTGTAGTCGGGCAGGAACGCGATGCGGGTGCGCAGCTCAGGATCGGCGGCAAACTGCACGATCCGCTGGATCAGCCGCTTGCCCTCCTCGTCGGCGGGGTGCGACTTGCCGGCGATGACGATCTGCACGGGGTGCTCGGGGTGCAGCAGCAGGGCGCGCAGCCGCTCGGGATCGTGCAGCATCAGGGTGAGCCGCTTGTAGGTGGGCACCCGACGGGCGAAGCCGATGGTGAGCACGTTGGGGTCGAAGACCTGGTTGATCCACGCCGGCACCAGACCGCCGGGGTTCTGCACCAGCCAGGCCGCGCCGATGCGGCGACGGGCGTCCTCGACGAACTGGCGGCGCATATCGCCGCGCACCTCCCAGAGGTCCTGGTCGCTCACCGCGGGCGATGCCCAGTCGGCCGTGGAGGTGTCGGTGGTACCGAGCCGATTCGCGGCGAGGGCCTTCAGCGCCGGGTCCGTCCAGGTGGGGGCGTGCACCCCGTTGGTGATCGAGGTGATCGGCACCTCGCTGGCGTCGAAGCCCGGCCAGAGGCCGCTGAACATGCGCCGGCTCACCTCGCCGTGCAGCTTCGAGACGCCGTTGGCGTGCTGTCCGAGCCGCAGGCCCATGATGGCCATGTTGAAGACATCCGGCGACCCGCCCGGGTAGCTCTCGGCGCCCAGACCCAGCAGGTCGTCCACGGCCACACCGGGCAGCAGGTCGGTCTCGAAGTAGCGGCGCACGAGGGAGGTTTCGAACCTGTCGATTCCGGCAGCCACCGGGGTGTGCGTGGTGAAAACGGTGCCGGCACGGGCTACCTGTAACGCCTCGGCGAAGCTCAGACCCTCACCGATGAGGCTGGAGATGCGTTCCAAGCCGAGGAATCCGGCGTGTCCCTCGTTGGTGTGGAACACCTCGGGCTCGTCGCGGCCGTTGAGGTGGCTCCACAGGCGCACGGCACGGGCCCCGCCGATGCCGAGCAGCAGTTCCTGCAGCAGCCGGTGTTCGCCGCCGCCGCCATAGAGCCTGTCGGTCACCTGGCGCAGTTCGTCGGTGTTCTCCGGGATATCGGTGTCCAGCATCAGCAGCCGGATGCGGCCGACCCTGGCCTCCCACACGCGAGCGTGCAGGGTTCGGTCGTCCGGCAGGGCGAGGGACACCTGCACCGGCGAACCGTCCGCCCGGCGCAGCACCGACAGGGGCAGACCGTCGGGGTCCAGCAGCGGGTAGCTCTCCAGCTGCCAACCGTCGCTCGAGATCGCCTGGCTGAAGTAGCCGGCCTTGTAGAACAGGCCAACGCCGACGAGTGGAACACCGAGGTCCGAGGCGCTCTTGAGGTGGTCCCCGGCCAGGATACCCAGGCCGCCGGAGTACTGCGGCAGCGCCGCCGCGATGCCGAACTCGGGCGAGAAGTACGCGATCGACGCCGGCTTCGCCCCCTCGAGGCCCTGATACCAGCGCGGTTCGTTGAGGTAGGCGCGCAGGTCGTCGCGCACCAGGTTGACGCCGGCGACGTAGTCGTGGTCCAGGGCGAGTTCCGCCAGCCGGGCCGGGTCGACGGCGCCGAGCAGGGCGACGGGGTCGGTGCCGATGCTGCGCCACAGCTCCGGGGCGATGTGCTCGAAGAGCTGCCGGGTGGGCTCGTGCCAGGACCAGCGCAAGTTGCCGGCCAGCTCATCGAGCGCGGCAAGCGACTCTGGCAGGACTGCACGGACGGTAAATTTACGGATCGCCTTCACGAACCTTACTTTAGGGGCGCAACGTGTCCACCGGGTAACAGGTGTGCGCGCGTGTGACCACCGATTCGGCCCCCGTTCGCGCTACGGTCGTCTTGTGGCTAAGACACCAAAACGAACCGGTACCGCCCTCTCAACTCCGAGCATCGCGGATGTTCCGACCAAAGTCGGTCGAATCCCCGTCCTCGACCTGTCCCCGCAGCTGAACGACAATCTCTGGCCGGCGAAGGCTTTCGCCGGCGAGGTCGTGCCGTTCGGTGCGACCGCCTTCAGGGAAGGGCATGACGCCATCGGCGTGATGCTGCATCTCACGGCGCCGGACGGCACCCAGACCCAGCATCCGATGCGCCCCGGCGCCCCGGGCACCGACAGGTACGAGGCCCAGGTGCGCCTGGACCTGCAGGGCTCGTACACCTACAGGGTGCGTGCCTACGCGGATGACTTCACCACCTGGGTGCACAACGCCGCCATCAAGATCCCCGCCGGCATCGACGTCGAGCTGATGTTCCTGATCGGTTCGACACTGCTGGCCTCCGCCGGCAAGGACCTCAAGCGTCCCACCGTGGAACGTCGGCTGTTCGCCGCCGCCGCCAAGACCCTGGCCAATACGAAGCTCCCCCTCGCGGTCCGGCTGGCCGTCGTCACCGATCCGGCCCTGGCCGCGGCAGCAGTCGTGCGCCCCCTCGCCAGTCTCGACTCGTTCTCCGCCGAGCGCACCGTGCGGGTCGAACGCACCCGCGCCGGCGTCGGCTCCTGGTACGAGTTCTTCCCCCGCTCGGAGGGCGCCGTGCGGCGAGAAGACGGCAGCTGGCAGAGCGGAACCTTCCGCACCGCGGCCGCCCGCCTGCCCGGCGTCGCCGCGATGGGCTTCGACGTGTTGTACCTGCCGCCGATCCACCCGATCGGCCGGTCCTTCCGCAAGGGCCCGAACAACACCCTCGACGCCGGCGAGAACGACCCGGGTTCGCCGTGGGCGATCGGCTCGGCTGCCGGGGGACACGACGCCATCCACCCGGAGCTCGGCACCATTGACGACTTCAGCTTCTTCCTCGACGCCGCCCGCACGGAGGGCATCGAGGTCGCCATCGACCTGGCCCTGCAGGCCTCGCCGGACCACCCCTGGGTCACCGAGCACCCGGAGTGGTTCACCACGCTGCCGGACGGCACCATCGCCTACGCCGAGAACCCGCCGAAGAAGTACCAGGACATCTACCCGATCAACTTCGACAACGATCCCGCCGGCATCCGTGCCGAGGTGCTGCGCTTGGTGCGCTACTGGGTCGGCGTTGGCGTGAACATCTTCAGGGTCGACAATCCGCACACCAAGCCGTTGGACTTCTGGGAGTGGCTGATCGGCACCATCAACCGGGAATCGCCCGACGTGGTGTTCCTGGCCGAGGCGTTCACCCGTCCGGCGCTGCTGCAGGGCCTGGCCAAGGTCGGTTTCCAGCAGTCGTACACCTACTTCACCTGGCGCAACACCAAGGACGAGCTCGAGGAGTTCTTCGACGACTTGGCCCACGACACCGCGGACTTCCTGCGCCCGAACCTGTTCGTGAACACTCCCGATATCCTCTCCGAGTACCTCCAGTTCGGCGGACCGGCGGCGTTCAAGATCCGTGCGGCCCTGGCCGCGACGGCGGCGCCCACCTGGGGCCTGTACGCGGGCTTCGAACTGTACGAGAGCGTCGCCCGTCCCGGTGCCGAAGAGAACATCGACAACGAGAAGTACGAGCTTCGGCCCCGCGACTTCGCGAAGGCTGAAGCGCTCGGCAGGTCGCTGGCGCCGTTCCTGGCCCAGCTGGGACGCATCCGTGCCGCCCACCCGGCACTGCGTCAGCTGCGCAACCTCGACATCCACTCCAGCGACGACGACTCGATCCTCGTCTACAGCAAGTACCTGTCCGGTGAGTTCACCGACGACGGTCGCACCGACGCGCTCATCATCGTCGCCAACGTCGACCCGCATTCGGTGCGTGAGACCGTGGTGCACCTGGATGTGACCAGGTTCGGTCTCCCCCTCGGCTCCCACTTCGAGGTCGAGGACCTCATCACCGGCGCCGTGTGGACCTGGTCCGCGGACAACTTCGTGCGCCTGGACGCCTTCACCGAACCCGTGCACATCCTGCACGTGCGGATCCCACAGGCACCGAACCAGAACGGACTGGCCGAATGAAACACGCCACCGGCCGACCCGCCGACGAACTGCCCACCTTCTCAGCGCACATCCTCGAGACGGTCTCGGTCGGCTCGTACTACAACCCGCACGAGGTGCTCGGCCAGCACCTGCTGGACCTGCCGAACATCACCGACCCGATCACGGTCATCCGGGTCCTGCGTCCCCTGGCCATCGAGGTCGTCGCGGTGCTGTCCACCGGCGCCCGCGTCGAACTGTCCCATCTGGGCTACGGCATCTGGCAGGGTGTCAGCACCATCGGCCCGCAGGACTACGAGATCGAAGCGCACTACGAGGGCGGACCGGCCTGGATCAGCGACGATCCCTACCGTTACCGGCCCACGCTCGGCGAGCTCGACCTGCACCTGATCGGCGAGGGCCGGCACGAACGTCTCTGGGACGTACTGGGCGCCCACGTGCGCACCTTCACCGGCGTGACCAAGCCTGTCAGCGGCACCTCGTTCTCGGTCTGGGCGCCACACGCCCGTGCCGTGCGCGTGATCGGTGACTTCAACAGCTGGTACGGCGTGCTGCACTCGATGCGCAACATGGGCAGCACCGGCGTCTGGGAACTCTTCGTGCCCGGCCTGACCGCTGGCTCCAACTACAAGTTCGAGATCCTCACCCAGGCCGGCGAGTGGGTGCAGAAGGCCGACCCGATGGCCCGTTACACCGAGGTGCCGCCGCTGACCGCGTCGGTGGTGGGCGAGACCGCCTACACCTGGCAGGATGCCGCCTGGCTGGCCGAACGCAGCGCCACCGACCCGCACAACCGGGCCATGAGCGTGTACGAGATGCACGTGGGCTCCTGGCGGCCCGGGCTGGGCTACCGGGCCCTGGCCGACGAGTTGATCGGCTACCTCGAAGAACTCGCGTATACGCACGTGGAGTTCATGCCGCTGTCCGAGCACCCGTTCGGGGGCTCCTGGGGCTACCAGGTCACCGGCTACTACGCTCCGACGAGCCGGTTCGGCCACCCCGACGACCTGCGCTACCTGATCGACCGGCTGCACCAGGCCGGCATCGGCGTGATCATGGACTGGGTTCCGGGACACTTCCCCAAGGATGAGTTCGCCCTGGCCCGCTTCGACGGGCAGGCCCTGTACGAGCACCCGGACCCGCGCCGCGGTGAGCAGATGGACTGGGGCACCTACGTCTTCGACTTCGGCCAGATGCAGGTGCGCAACTTCCTCGTCGCCAATGCGCTGTACTGGCTCGAGGAGTTCCACATCGACGCCCTCCGGGTGGACGCGGTCGCCTCGATGCTGTACCTGGACTACTCGCGCAAGGACGGCGAGTGGGAACCCAACAAGTTCGGCGGCCGGGAAAACCTCGAGGCGATCAGCCTGCTGCAGGAGATCACCGCGACGGCATACAAGCGCAACCCCGGCACCATCATGATCGCCGAGGAATCCACCAACTGGCCCGGTGTCACCGCGGCCACCTCCGGCGGCGGCCTGGGCTTCGGGCTGAAGTGGAACATGGGCTGGATGCACGACTCGCTCGAGTACATGAGCGAAGACCCGATGCACCGCGCATACCACCACAACGAGATCACCTTCTCGTTCGTCTATGCGTTCAGCGAGAACTTCCTGCTGCCGATCAGCCACGACGAGGTTGTGCACGGCAAGGGCTCCCTGATCGGCAAGATGCCCGGAGATCCGTGGCAGCAGCTCGCCAACGTGCGGGTCTACCTCGCATTCATGTGGGCGCACCCGGGCAAGCAGCTCCTGTTCATGGGGCAGGAGTTCGGCCAGCGGTCCGAGTGGAGTGAAGAGCGCGGACTGGACTGGTGGATGCTCGACCAGCCCGGTCACCGTGGCCTGTTCAACCTCGTCGGCCAGCTCAACCGGGTGTACCGGGACACGCCCAGCCTCTGGGAGCGTGACAACGAACCCGGCGGTTTCGAGCTGCTCGACGGCGGCGCCGCTGCGGAGAACGTGGTCAGCTTCGTGCGCTGGGACCACGACGGCACGCCGGTGGTCTGCCTGTACAACTTCTCCGGAGCCCCGCACACCGGCTACAGGGTGGGGCTGCCCCTGCCCGGCGCCTGGGAGGAGATCCTCAACACCGATGCCGAGAACTTCGGCGGCTCCGGGGTCGGCAACCTCGGTGAGGTGACCGCGTTCGCCGAGCCGTGGGCCGGCCGGCCGGCATCCGCCACCCTCACCCTGCCGCCGCTCGGCGCCCTCTGGCTGCGCCTGCGCCGCTGACATCGCTCAGGCCACGCGAAAGCGCCCGCCTGGTCGCCTCAGTCGCCTGAGGCAGCCACACGGGCGCTTTCGCGTTCCCGCGTTTAGTAGAGCAGCGCGGTGAGGCGTTTGCGGGCCGGCGGCACGCGCGGGTCATCGGTGCCGACGACCTCGAACAATTCGAGCATGCGCTGCCGGATGACGTTCTTGCCCGCAGCATCCTGGCCGGGGAACAGGCCCAGCAGCCTGTCGAAGGCGTCCTCGATGTGTCCGCCAGACAGGTCCAGGTCGGCCACGAGGAGTTGAGCGTCCAGGTTCGCCGGGTCGTCAGCGGCAGCCGAACGCACCTCGGCGATGGTCTTGCCCTGCAGCCGGGCGAGCAGGCTGACCTGGGCGAGACCGGCGGTGGCCATGGTGTCGCGGGGGTCGCGGGCCAGGGCGAGCTTGTAGATGTCGATGGCGGCGGCGTAGTCGCCGCGCTCGATGGCCTCGTAGGCCTCGCGGTGATGCGGCGGCAGTTCGGGTTCGACGGGCTCGGCCGGCGGGCCGGCGGGCGTCTCGGCGGCCTCGGCCACCCCGGTCACACCGTGCTGAGCGGCCAGCTCAAGCACCCGCTCGAAAACCTCGCGGATCTGCACCACGGGGAGTACCCCGTCGAAAAGCTGAACCGGCTGACCGTTGATCACCGCGGCGAGGGTCGGCACCGACGTGGCCTGGAACGCCTGGGCGAGCTGCGGGTTCGTGTCGATGTCGACGGTGGCCAGCACGAAGCGGCCGTTGTACTCCCTGATCAGGTTCTCGATCACCGGGGTGAGCTGGGTGGCCGGCTCGCTCCAGGTGGCCCACAGGTCCACAATCACCGGCACGATCTTCGACAGTTCCAGCAGCTCCGCGAAGTTGGTGTCGGTACCCTCGAGCACCAAATTCGGTACCGGAACGACACCGGCGACGGCGCCATCCGGCGCGGTCCCGGTGCTCACGCCGGCCGCGGCCGCCGGTGGGCGGTTCACGAGCGAGGACAGGTCGACGGCGCCGCGCAGGTTGGCGCCGGCTGGGGGGACAACGGTCATGGAAGCTCCACGGAATTGATCAGTCCCTGACTAAAGCCAAGGAGAACGATTTTGTCGGTTGAATTGGCGGCAGGCACGTGGAACAGGAGCTGCTCGCTATAGGTGCTCTGGATGCCCTTGGTGGTCTCCTCGATACCGGAGAGCGCCTTGCTCGGGCCTTCCTTCGGGGTGATGGTCGCCTTGCCCGCGACGGGAGTCACCGTGGTGATCTCGTTCACACTCACGGCCACGATACTGCCGGAGTCGTTCGTGGCAAGGGCAATGATCTCGCCACTCCCAACGGCATTGGTGAACTCCATCGTGCCGGTGTCCTCAAGCTCCAACAGCTGCTTCTCCTTGTACTCCAAGCCCAGCTGGGTGCGGGCGGTGTCGCCCTTGGCTTCGAAGAGCGGGAACGACGGGCTCGCCTCGCCTTTCAGCAGGATGTCGGCGTAGGCCGGGCCAACAGCGTTGGGCGCCATCGACATGAACTTGTTGTCGGGGGCGATCAGCGGTGCTCCGATGGTGGCCGGGGCCACACTCGGAACCTTGGCGGATGCCTCGAGCTGCACGGCGTACTCGACCAGGTAGTTCTCCCGCGGAGATTCCTGCTTGAGAATAAGCGCCATGGTGGGCACCGAGGCCTCATCAGCCGACTGCAGCACCGTCATGACCACGCGCGGCCAGGCATCGGTCTGTTGGGGAAGCGTCAGCGTCAGCGGGGAATCCGGCAGCGCCACGGTCGCCGCGTACGACGCATCAGCGGCGCGGACCTTGTAGTTGGCCAGACGCTGCTCGAGCGCGGGGCCGGTGAACCGGGTGGCCAGGCTGTCGGCATCCAGGTTCGCGTCGGCCTCCGCCGTGAGCGCGACAATGTCGCCAACGATGCGCTCGAGTTGCGGCACCGTCACAGCGGGCTCCGGAGCCTCGTCGGCCACGGGAGCCTCGATATCCTCGGCGCTGGACGAGGGCGTCGCCGTTGCGGTGGCGGCGGCCTCCGGAGCGGCGGTCGGCCAGAACTCCGGCGAACATCCGCTGAGCACCAGGCCGGAGACCAGCACGAGGGGAACGGCGATCATGGACCGGCCGATCGACCGGCGTGGACCGGTGATCTCGCTCGCCTTGATGGTCTTGGGGCGCGGCGCCCGGGGCAGCCTGGGCATGCGCGGCCCGCGCGGCACGTTGCGCCGCGGACGGCGGGACCGGCGGAAGTGCAACAGGCCCAGCAGGTAGATCACGAAGCCGAGCAGACCGATGAGAGCTCCCCCGACGATCAGCGGACCGGCCCACGGTGTCGCGTTGTCCGTCGGCCAGGCCACGGTGATATCCGTCGGCGCCGGGGCGGTCCCGTCGGAGGCGACAAGCACCGAGATCCCGGCCGGCGCGCTGATCGTGGTGGTCAGCGACCGGTCACCGGTGTACTCCTCCAACCACAGGTCGGAGCCGGCAGGGTCGGTGGCCAGCGGGGCCGCTTCGGTTTCCGCCGCCGGCGTGACGGCGGTTCCCGTCGCCGGGGTAACAGTCAATTTCCCGGTGTCGGCATCGAGGCCCACCGCCGAGTACTCGTCAGCGCCGATCCAGGCCTGGATGTCCGCGGTACGCGCGTAGGCGACGAAGACGCTGTCGGAGCCGGAAACCGTGATGGTCTGGCTGCCGGGGAACGTGCCCAGGGCCGCGCCGTCGATCACCGCGTACGGCGCACCGTCGTCGACCGTCGCGCTCAGGCTCGTGGAAGCAGGTTCGAGAAAGACTGTCCGCTGCGCGATGCCGAATGCGATCATCAGCGCGGCGAGGACGAATGCCAAAATGGCAAAGACGAAACGCACGTAAAACCCTCCTGTGTTGCCTGCCGATGGCTGCGAATCACAACGACTGCCACCGCTTGTCGGGGCCGGGAAGCAACAGACACGGACGTCTTACGATAGTGGACGCTCCTGAGAGGTGCCTAATAGCGGCTTTTCGCGTGATTCCCCTCCCTCCACAGCCTCCTTTCCCCCGAAGGCGGGATGGGGAGCAGAGTGTCCGGGCACTAAAATTGCACGGTCTGCTCCGTCCGTATCTGACTCGGGGTCAGGCCCATTTATGAGGAGACAACGTGGCGACCGACGAGGCTGACTTCACCCAGGTATTCCGGGGGTACGACAAGGACGAGGTCGACAAGGCCATCCAGGGACTTCGGCGCGACCTGATCCAGGCCAACGCCCAGAGCACCGAGTCGGCCAAGGAAGTCAAACGACTGGGGGCCAGAATCGACGACCTCAATGCCGAGATCGAAGAGGTCGGCAGTCCCACCTTCTCCGGGCTGGGCACCAAGCTCGAGAACACCCTGCGGGTCGCCGAGGAGCAGTCAACCCGGGTCATCGCCCAGGCCGATATCGACGCCGAGAAGCTGCGCGCCTCCGCATCCGCCGAGATCGACGCGCTGAAGCGCCAAGCCTCCGAACACGCCGAACGAACGGTGTCCGACGCCACCGTCAAGGCCCACCGACTGCTCACCGATGCCCAGGTCGAGGCAGACGATCTGCTCACCCGCGCTGGGCAGACCCACGAACAGCTCACCCAGGATGCCCTCCAGGAGGCCGCGGCGATCCGCGGCGCCGTCGCCACCGAGGCGGCGGAGCTCCGGGCCACGGTCAAGCGTGAGGTCGCCGCCATTCGCTCCGAGGCCGAACGGGAGGCCGCTGAGGTGCGGGTCGTCGCTCAGCGCGAGGCCACCGAAGCGAGGGAAATCGCCGCTGGTCTCACCCGGGAAACCGAATTGACGCGCGCGGAAGTGGCCCATGAACTGGACCAGCAGCGTGCCGACCTCGCCCGCGAGACCGAACAGGCCCGCATCGACCTCGCCACCGAGACCGAACAGGACCGCATCGACCTGGCCCGGGAGACCGAACAGGCCCGCATCGATCTGGCCCACGAGACCGAACAAGCCCGCTCAGACCTGTCCGTGGAGATCGAGCAGGGTCGCACCGACCTCGCCCGGGAGATCGAACAGGCTCGCGCGGATCTCACCATCGAGGGTGAGCAGGCGCACACCGACCTCGACCGGGAGCTGGACCGAGATCGGGCGGCAGTGAACCGCGACCTCGACAAGGCGCACGCCGACCTCGCCGCCGAGATCGAGCAGGCCAGGGCCGACCTCGCCCGGGAACTCGAGCAGACCAAGGCGGACTTCGACGCCGACAGCGAGCAGGCCAGAATCGATCTGGACAACCATCTCACCGCCACCCGCAAGCGCGGCGAGCACGAGGCGGCCAAGCTGCGACGCGAAATCGACCAGATCCGAGCCGACCTCGAGGTGGAGCTCAAGGCGCGCAGGGACGAAGCCGAGCAGGACCACCTGGCCCGTCACCAGGCGGCCGTCGCTCAGACGCAGCGTTACCTGGACGACTCCTCGGCTCAGCTCGCCGTCACCAACGCCCGCACCGTGGAACTGCGCACTCTCAACGAACAACTGGATGCCGGTGCCCGCGCCGACGCGAAGACGGCGAAGGCGAAGGCCGACGATGAGGCCGAACGCATCGTGCGGAATGCCGAGGATCGCGCGGCGGCCCTCGTCGCCGATGCGGAGACACGCACGCGTGAACTCGTCAACGACGCTGAAGACCGTCTGGCGCAGATTAGGATTGAGCGCGAGTCGGTCGCCGGCTACTTCGAAAGCCTGCGCAGCGTCCTGACCCAGGCGGAGAAAGTGAACGCTGACCAGGACTAGTCACAACGCCGAGCAAGTGGAGACAACAGTGAAGATCCAAAACGCCTTCCGGCTCGGCCTGGTGGGAACCCTGGGTGTCGGCCTCGGGGTGCTGATCCTGAGCTCGATCGTCTCGCTGTCCACGATCATCACCTACATCGGGGCGGCTCTGTTCCTGGCCCTGGGACTCGACCCGGCGGTCTCGTGGCTCGAGAAGAAGAAGTTCCCGCGGTGGGCCGCCATCCTCACGGTGCTCGTCGCCGTGCTGGGCGCGCTGACCGGGGTGATCTTCGCCATCGTCCCGATCATCGCCGACCAGATCTCCAACCTGTCTGAACGCATTCCGGCCCTGGTGAAGTCGGTGAATTCAGCGACTTTCCTCGTCGACCTGCAGAAGCAGTTCCCGGCCCTCGATGTGCAGGAGATCGTCGAGGCGGTCACGAAATACCTCGGCGGCAACCTCACGGAGATCACGTCCACCATCGTCCAATCCGGTTTCGCCATCGTCAGCGGCTTGTTCGGGGGCCTGATCATCCTGATCCTGACCCTGTACTTCACGGCGTCACTGAACACCATGAAGCGAGCCACCTACCAGCTGGTCCCCGCCTCCAAGCGGGAACGCTTCGCGGACCTGAGCGAGCAGATCACCACGGCCGTCGGCCGGTTCATCGTGGGACAGGGCGCCCTGGCCGCCTGCAACGGTGTTTTCAGCTTCATCTTCCTGTCGATCATCGGCGCCCCCTTCCCCGCCCTGCTGTCGGTGATCGCGTTCCTGTTCTCGCTCATCCCGCTGGTCGGCACCATCACCGGATCCGTCATCATCGTCGCCACCTGCGCGATTCCCGGTATCGGCAGCTCCTGGCTCACCGTGCTCGTCGCGGGCATCTACTACCTGGTCTACATGCAGCTCGAGGCCTACGTTCTCAGCCCGAACATCATGAACCGCGCCGTCGCCGTGCCCGGCGCCGTCGTGGTGGTGGCAGCCCTCGCCGGCGGGTCGCTGCTGGGCATCCTCGGCGCCCTGATCGCGATCCCGGTCGCGGCATCGGTCATCATGATCATCAAGCAGGTCGTGATCCCCCGCCAGAACGAGCTGTAAAGCCTCAGGAGCGCCCTGTCAAGCGGCGCGGTGCTCCTGAGCGCCGGACGCCCGCCGGTTGCTTACGCGGCGGCTCAGAGCTCGGCCGCTCAGAGCCGGGCGGCTCAGCGTTCGCCGGCCCAGGTCTCCGGCAGTGGGCCGGCTGCCGGGTTCACCGCGGCGACGATCTCGTTGAGCACCCGGCGGGTCTGGCTCTCCCCCACCCAGAGATGCTTCGCGCCGTCCACATTGATCAGTCGGGCGTTCGGAACGCTCGCGAACCGGGTGCGGGCCTCCTCGGGCCGGAGGTAGTCGTCGTGTTCGGGCACCAGCACCACGAGCTCGCGCTCGTCGTCCGCCCAGGCCGCCAGTTCGGCATCCGTTGCCCGATGCAGCGGTGGCGACAGCAGGATCGCGCCGTGGATCGGGTGGTCGAGGCCGTACTTGATCGCCAGTTCCGTGCCGAACGACCAACCGACGAACCAGGGGTCAGGCAGGCCACGCTCCGTGACGAAGGCCATGGCCGCGGCCACATCGGCACGTTCGGCGTCGCCGTGTCCGAAGCTGCCCCCGCTGGTCCCCCGCGGTGAACTGGTACCACGGGTGTTGAAGCGCAGCACGGCGAGGTCGGCCAGCGCCGGCAGCCGTCCGGCGGCCTTCCGCAGGATGTGCGAGTCCATGAAGCCGCCGTGCGTGGGCAGCGGATGCAGGGTGACCAGGGTGGCGACGGCGGGCCGACTCGCCGGCGTGGCCAGCTCGCCCACCAGGGTGAGGCCGTCGTCGGTGTGCAGCTCGATCTGCTCGCGGGTTGCGGGCAGGTCGATGCCGCCGCGGATCTCGACTGGTCCGGCCATGGTGGTGCTCCTCGTCGGGGGGGGGGTGAACGCCTGCGCGAAACGCTCGGGTTACTTGATCTTCCAGCAGTGCAGATGCCAGTGGCGCCGGGCGGCGAGGTCCGCCGCGTCGCCGGTCACACCGTCGCCGCGCCAGGTGACCATGTGGGCCACTCCGGGGTTGATGTCGAGCAGGCAACCGGGGCAGAGGTAGGTCTTCCCCGCCTGGGCGGCGCTGATCGGCTGCACATGCCACACGCCGTCGCGCTTCACCTCGGTGCGGCGCCAGCCGGCGAGCATGCGTGAGAGATCGTCGGTCTCGTCTTCGCCGGTGCCGGCTCTGCGGCCCTTGGGGCGGTTGCTGCGCGGCATGGTGCAAGTCTAACCCTGGCTCGAAGGGCCCAGCTGGGCCGGTCGGGTCGGGTGACTAGTACCAGCCGACGTCGACGGAGTGGCCCCAGGCGCCGCAGGGGGTGCCGTAGCGGCCGCTGATGTAGCCCAGGCCCCATTCGATCTGGGTGCCGGCGTTGGTTTCCCAGTCGGAGCCGGCCGAGGCCATCTTCGAACCGGGCAGTGACTGCGGGATCCCATAAGCGCCGCTGCTGGAGTTCATCGCGTTGACGCGCCAGCCGGACTCCTTGTTCCACAGCGACACCAGGCAGCTGTACTGGTCTTCGCCCCAGCCGCGGGACGCGACGGCGCCGTAGGCGTATGCCTGGGCGGAGCCCGGGTCGGGGACGGCAGCCGGTGCGGCGCTGACGGGGCCCGGCGACGTCGTCGACGCGGCGGCCACGGGGGCCGGTGCGGGTTCCGGCTCGGGTTCGTTGATGGTGTAGCTGTCGATGACGACAGCGTTGGCCACGGTGCTGGCCACGAGCAGGGACTGAGCGGCCTCGCCCTTGTACCGGTCGGACGCGGCGCCGGGCACCTGGAAGTACGGTGACGCCGTCGCCCCGGAGTACGGGTCGACCACGGTGACGAGCACGAAGGCGGCAGCAGCGGTGAATGCGAACAGCGACAGCGCTACGTGGCTGCGTGAGCGCGGGCGGTGCATGCTCCGCGGGATCGGCCGGGCGGGCGTCTGCACGGCCAGGTTCCCGAAGGGTGCACGAAGCGATTTGGTGCCCGGTGTGCTCACCGGCATCGCGCCCGAAACGGGCGCGGAAATGTTGAGATGTCTACCCACGATGATTAGACCCTAACCCACTTCGCGGGTAACGGCCAGGTAACGACACGCGATGTGTCACCGAACGGCGAGCATCACGTCCACGACACTGTCGAGAACCAGGTCGACCTGGGCCTCCCTGTAGCCGGTCCGCTGCGGGCGGAAGACCGCCGTGCGCACATCGTCGACGGTGACCGGGTGGCCGTCCTGGAAGTAGGTGACGAGCTTCGCGGCGAGGCGGTCGACATCGGCTTTGTTGTAGCCGGTGCTGAAGATACTGGTGCGGGAGAACCGGTGACCCGCCGGTCGGCCGAGGCGGTTGATGATCACCTGCGCGGTCTGACGGGCCTCGTCCAGCCAGGCCTGCGAGCCGGATTCGCCGGTGGCGCGTTCCCGCTCCCGCAGCGCGAAAGCGTCCTCGAGACGCTCCAGGGCGGCGTCGACGTGGCTGGGCGAATAGCCGCCCTTCTGCATGGCGAAGGCCGTGTGACGGATGTCGGCTGCGGTGAGCTGGTCCGTCCCACCCGCATCGTCGTACGCGTGTCGAGTCGACTCGAGGAACTCCTCGACCTGCTTGAGGTTGTAGCCGAGCATCTTTTTACTGGTTCGCGGAAACGTAGTGCTCACCGCCTCATTCTGCCCCACCGGACGCCGAGTGTCGAAAGCAGCCGGGTCAGGCGAAGATGAGGTAGAGCGCATAGGCCGCGGCCGCTGACGGCAGGATGGAGTCCAGACGGTCGAGGAAACCGCCGTGGCCCGGCAGCCAGGAGCTCATGTCCTTGATGCCGAGGTCCCGCTTGATCAGCGATTCCGCCAGGTCACCGAAGGTGGCTGTGATCAGGATCACTACACCGAAGATCGGACCGAACCACCACGGCTCGCCGAGCATGAAGATGGCCAGCAGGATGCCGACGACCACACACACGATGGCCGCTCCGGCGAAGCCCTCCCAAGTCTTCTTGGGACTGATCGACGGCACCATCCGGTGTTTGCCGAAGGAGAGGCCTGCGGCGTACGCGGCGGTGTCAGCGGAGATCACCAGTAGCAGGAACGCGAGCGTCCACCACTGGCCGCCCTCCTGGGTGACCAGAAGCACCGCGAAACTGGCCAGGAACACGACGTAGACCTGGATCAGGAAGCCGCCGCCGATGTCGGTGAGCACCACGCTGCGGGGTGCGCGGTGCCTGGGGAAGGCGAGCATGGCCAGCCGCCACAGGGTGATCAGCAGGATGCCGCCCAGAGTGGCGAGCCACTGGCCGCCGGCACCCCAGTAGAACGCGGCGGGCACGACGGCCACCGCCGACGCCAGCACCGGGATCCGGGGCACCTTCCGGCCGCCCCGGCGCAGAGCCTCGGCCAGTTCGAAGGCCGTGAACCCCACGACCACGAAGGCCATGATCATGAACAGCTCTTTGATGAAGATCAGGCTCACGAGCATCGCGCCGCCCAGGACCAGCCCGATCAGGGTCGCCAGAATCAGGTTGCGCCCTGTGCGGGCCTCGATGCGTTCGTTCGTCGCATCCAGCTGCGCCTTGGTGGCCTGCACCTGGCGTTCGATGTCGGCCTTGGTGGACTGCACCTGTGCCCGAAACTCGGCGCGGCCGGTGCCGCGACCCCGCTGGGGTGGCTGGGTGGGCCCTGGCTGATCCGTCATTCGCTTAGCCTCCGCTAGATAGCGAGGAGTTCGGCTTCCTTGCGCTTGAGGGCGTCGTCGATCGCGTCGATGTGAGTCTTCGTGATCTGCTCGAGCTCCTTCTCTCCGCGGGCCACGTCATCGTCGCCGACCTCGCTCTTGAGCGCGTCGAGTTCGTCCTTGGCCTTGCGGCGCAGGTTGCGAACGGAGACCTTGGCATCCTCACCCTTGGTCTTGACGATTTTGACGTACTCCTTGCGGCGGTCGTTCGTCAGTTCGGGCAGCGAAGCCCGAATGACGATACCGTCGTTGCCGAGGTTGGCGCCGAGGTTCGGGGTGTCCCGAATGGCGTTCTCGATGTCGCGCAGGGCGCTCTTGTCGTACGGGGTGATCAGGAGCGTGCGAGCTTCCTGGTTCTGCAGCGAGGCAAGCTGCCCCAGGGGCGTCGGGGTGCCGTAGTAGTCGACCAGGATCTTCTGGAACATCTGCGGGTTTGCTCGCCCCGTACGCACGGTGGCGAAGTCTTCCTTCGCGGCCTCGACGGCCTTATCCATGCGCTGGGTGGTGTCGGTCAGGACATCCGTAATCACGGTGACTCCTTCTTCGGTGGCTTCAATAATCCTAGTTGGAGACGAGGGTTCCCAGTTCGGCGCCGAGAATGGCGGCCGTCACGTTGCCGTGCGGAGCCATCCCGAACACCCGCATGGGCATGCTGTTGTCCATGCACAGGCTGAAGGCCGTCGAGTCGACGACCTTGAGGCCGCGCTGGAGCGCATCCTGGTAGGTGATGCTGTGGATCTTGTGTGCGTCGGGGTTGGTGCGCGGGTCGTCTGAGTAGACACCGTCGACGCCGTTCTTGGCGACCAGGACGACCTCGGCACCGATTTCAAGGGCACGCTGCGCGGCCACGGTGTCCGTGGAGAAGTAGGGCAGTCCGGCGCCGGCGCCGAAGATGACGACGCGGCCCTTTTCCAAGTGACGCTCGGCGCGTCGCGGGATGTACGGCTCGGCGACCTGGGTCATAGCGATGGCGGATTGCACGCGGGTCTCCGCTCCGGCCTGTTCCAGGAAGTCCTGCAGGGCGAGGGCGTTCATGACGGTGCCCAGCATGCCCATGTAGTCGGCGCGGCCTCGGTCCATGCCGCGCTGGGAGAGTTCGGCGCCGCGGAAGAAGTTGCCGCCGCCGACGACGATCGCGATCTCGACGCTCTTGGCGGCCTCGGCGATTTCCCGGGCCAGGCTGCTGATGACGTCGGGGTTGACACCGAGGCTTCCGGCCCCGAATGCTTCGCCCGACAGTTTGAGGAGGACTCTGCGCTTGGTACCTGTATCTGACATGCCCGTGAGCGTCCTTCCGTTGTGGATCGTGATTCTAAAACTACCGGTTGAGCACCGGTGGGCTATACCCCTGCTGCGGCCCACCTGGAGCCGGGCAGAGAAGAAGGAGACCGGATTGCCGAGGCGATCCGATCTCCTTCTGTCTCATGCTGCCTTACTGGTTACTGCTGTGCCGGTTGCGGCGGAGCTGGTTACGCGCCGACCTTGAACCGGGCGAAGCCGGTGACGGTCAGACCCGCGTCAGCGAGCACCTTCGCCACGGACAGCTTGTTGTCCTTGGCATAGTCCTGCTCGAGAAGTGCGACCTGCTTGAAGTACGCGTTGACGCGGCCTTCAACGATCTTGGGCAGCGCGGCGGCCGGCTTGCCCTCGTTCTCGGAGATCTCGGTGACGATGCGACGCTCGGCCTCGACGGCTTCTGCGGGGACGTCTTCGCGAGCCAGGTATTCCGGGTTCGCGAACGAGATGTGCTGGGCGATGCTGCGCGCGGTTGCGGCATCCTCACCGGTGTAGCCGAGAACAACACCGACCTGCGGGGGCAGGTCCTTGCTGGTCTTGTGCAGGTAGATCTCGAAGTTGTCACCGGTGACGGCTGCGACGCGGCGAAGTTCGAACTTCTCACCGATGATCGCGGCTTCGCCGTTGATGAGGTCTCCGACGGTCTGGCCATCCGCCGGAGCGGCAAGCGCCTCGGGGACGTTGGTGGCGCCGGCAGCGGAAACCGCGTCCAGAACCTTCTCGGAAAGAGCGCCGAACTTCTCGCCCTTGGCGACGAAGTCGGTCTCGCAGGCGAGCTCGAGCAGGTAAGCGGTGTTTCCGATCACCTTGGCGGCCACGAGGCCCTCAGAGGTGGAACGGTCGGCGCGCTTTGCGTTGCCCTTTGCACCCTTGAGACGCAGGATCTCAACCGCGCGCTCGATGTCGCCATCGGCTTCGACGAGTGCGTTCTTGGTGTCGACCATGCCGGTGCCGAGGCGCTCGCGCAGGATCTTGACGGATTCGAGGTTGAAGTTTGCCATACCTGTTGTCCTTACTTGGTGTCGGCTACGGGAGCGTCGGCTGCAACCTCTTCGGTTGCGGCTTCGGCCGCTGCGGGCTCTGCTGCTGCGGGTGCCTCTTCTGCAACCTGCTCGGTGGCGACGGTTTCGTCGGCGACCTTCTCGGTGTCAGCGGAGGACTGCTCGGGCGTGGTCTCGGCCGGAGCTGCGAGCAGCTCGGCTTCCCACGCGGCGAGGGGCTCAACTTCGGCGCCCTCTTCCGGCTTCTGGTGACGCTGGATGAGGCCCTCGGCCGCGGCGTCGGCGATGATGCGGGTGAGCAGGCCAACGGAGCGGATGGCGTCGTCGTTACCCGGGATCGGGTACTGAACGTCGTCGGGGTCGCAGTTGGTGTCGAGGATCGCGATGACGGGGATGCCGAGCTTGCGCGCCTCGTCGATGGCGAGGTGCTCCTTGTTGGTGTCGACAACCCAGAGCGCGGACGGCGTCTTGGTCAGGTTGCGGATTCCGCCGAGGCTCTTGTGCAGCTTGACGAGCTCGCGCTTCTTGATGAGCATTTCCTTCTTCGTGAAGCCGCTCTTGGCGGTGTCCTCGAAGTCGAGCTCTTCGAGCTCTTTCATGCGGGCCAGACGCTTGGAAACGGTCTGGAAGTTGGTGAGAAGGCCACCGAGCCAGCGCTGGTTGACGTAGGGCTGGCCGACTCGCGTCGCCTGCTCCGAAATCGATTCCTGCGCCTGCTTCTTGGTGCCGACGAAGAGGATGGTGCCGCCGTGGGCGACGGTCTCCTTGACGAAGTCATAGGCCTTGTCAACGAACCCGAGCGACTGCTGCAGGTCGATGATGTAGATGCCGGAACGCTCGGTGAAGATGAAGCGTTTCATCTTCGGGTTCCAACGGCGGGTCTGGTGCCCGAAGTGCACGCCGCTGTCGAGCAGCTGGCGAATGGTTACGACGGCCATGAGCCGTACTCCTTATCCGACGTTTCTGCACAGCAGAAAACGCCCATCGGTTTGTGTCGTGATCGGATGATCACTACTCCTGGTGCCCGGCGCACAACCGCCCGACTTCGTGAAAAGTCAGGACCGAGTGGATGTGTTGGCCGAATGGGCACGCGTAGTCAGCGCACAAAGCGCTGCTCAGAGAACTCTAGCACCCGGCCGACCCCGGCCGCGCACCAACGCGCTCCCCCGCAGCCACTCCTCCACAGCCGGTTCTTTCACACGTTTGGCACAGCCGGGCCCGCGGCGCGCCTCCCGACCTCGCCGTCGTCCGATGGTGGAGCCATGACAGCGACAGGACGCCCCGACAAACGCCTCGCCTCCACCCGTTCTCCCCTGCACAGGTTCCGGTCTCGCCGGCGCCCGGCGCAGGCTCCGTTCCGTCTCGCGGCGCTGCCGGTCTGTGCCATCGCGGCCGCACTACTCACCGGCGCACCAAGCCTGTCCGGCTCGCCGGCGCCGGCGTTGGCCTCTGCGCCGGTGCCTGTCGTTGCGGAGCACAGTGCCGCGGCATCAGTTGGGGTTCCCGTGTCGGCGACACTCGGTGCTGCCCTGCCCGGACAGGCGGCGCCGGCCGGATGGGCCTGGCCCGTCGGACCACCACGGGAGCTGGCGCGTCCCTTCGAGGCGCCGACCAGCCGGTATGCGGCCGGGCACCGCGGTATCGACCTCGTGGCCGGTGAAGGCCACCCGGTTCGCTCCCCCGCCGACGGGGTGGTCACCTTCGCGGGCACGGTCGTGGACCGGCCCGTTCTGTCAATCCAGCACGGTGAGGACCTGGTGTCCAGCTTCGAGCCGGTCACGGCCACGGTGAGCGAGGGTGATCGGGTGCTGGCCGGGCAGGTCGTGGGCGTCGTGGCGACGGGTTCGCACTGCACCGCGCGCTGTGTGCACTTCGGGGTGCGCCGGCACGGTCAGTACATTTCGCCGATGCTCTTTCTCGGCGGGCTGGCGCGCGCGATACTGCTGCCACTCCCGCCGACCGGCCCGGTGCCGATCCCGGCCCGCTGACGCCCGCACTCTCACGGAGTGGCGTCAGGCGCGGGGGTGCGCGAGCCGGTAGCTCTGCTGCAGTCTCTCCGCCGAAACGTGGGTGTAAATCTGGGTCGTGCCGAGGCTGGCATGGCCGAGCATCTCCTGCACCGCGCGCAGGTCGGCTCCACCGTCGAGCAGGTGCGTGGCCGCCGTATGGCGCAGGGCGTGCGGACCTGCCGGACCGGTGCCGGGCATCGACTCAAGCAGGGCCGCGACCAGGCGGTACACGGCGCGCACCCCGAGGCGCTGCCGGTGGCTGCCGAGGAACAGGGCGGACGGGTCGGCCCCGGCGGCCCGCCGAACGGCCATCGTGCCCCCCGTCGCCTCTGACCGCGTCGTCTCGGCCGGAACCGCGGCGGCCAGCACCGGACGTGCCGCCCGCAGGTACCGCACGATGGCGCTCTGCGCCGGCACGCCGAACGGCACAACGCGTTCCTTGTCGCCCTTGCCGGTGACGCGCACCGTCAGGCGGGACAGGTCGACGTCCCCCACATCGAGTCCGACGAGTTCGGAGACCCGCAGGCCGGACGCATAGAGCAGTTCGATGATGGCCAGGTCACGCACGGCTCCCGGGTCGTCGGCGCCCGCGGCGGCCTCGAGGCGGTCGAGCAGTTCCTGCATCTGGCTGCGATTGATCACCCGCGGCAGGGTGCGGCCAGGTTTCGGCGAACGCAGCCGCACGGCGGGGTCGCTGGGCAGCACGCCGTCCCGGGTGAGCCAGGCGGTGAACCCGCGCGCCGAGGCGGAGCGCCGGGCGATGGTGGCCCGCGCCAGTCCGGCCTGCGTTCCCGTCCACAGCCAGTCGCGCAGGAGTTCCAGGGTCAGGCCGTCGACGGTGTCCACCGCCCGATCTTCGGCGAAGGTGGCCAACCCTGCCAGGTCGGCGCAATACGCGCGCACCGTGTTCACGGAGAAACCGCGTTCGGTCGCGAGATAGCGGGCGAAGCCGTCGATCGCCGGGTCGAGATGCATGCCTCCAGCATCTCGCGCGCCGGGCGGGATGCCGGCACCGACGCGGGAATCGCCGTCATTCGCCCGCTCTCCCGCACGGCGCCCACTCACGGTGATCCTCCCCCGGTCTCGGCTACCCGGCCGGCTGTGCGACGTGTCGGGAGAACGCCGCCAGCCGGTCTGTCGGGCTGAGCGCCTCCATCCGGTCGAGGTAGGCCGGACCGAAACGGGTGACCACGTCGAACGCGCCCAGGGGAACATTCGAGTGCACCACCTGGTCGGCATAGACGTGCACAAGGTTGATCGACTGGCCACCGCCGACACCGGTGAGCTGGCGTGGCGGGGCTGCCGCGTCGATCGTGTAGCAGGTGGCCGCGGCGACGGACACCGGGATCCCGGCGAACAGTCCCGTGGTGGCGTGGTGCAGGTGACCGCCGAGGATCGCGCGTACATCGCTTCCCACCAACACCTCGGCCAGCGCCGTCTGGTCGCGCAGTTCCAGGATGGTCATCAGCGGCAGGGCCGTGGGTACCGGTGGGTGGTGCAGGGCGAGCAGGGAACCGTGTTCGGCGGGTTCGCTGAGCACGTCGCGCAGCCAGGCGAGTTGGTCGGCGGTGACCTCGCCGTGGTGGTACCCGGGCACGCTGGTGTCCAAGGAGATCACTCTCAGTCCGTTGACGTCGACGACCCTGTCGACGGGCCCGTCGTGGGCCTCGACACGCAGGAGTTCGGTGCGGAACGCCGCCCGTTCATCGTGGTTGCCCATCACCCAGACCAGTGCAGCGCCCATCCGCTCTGCGGACGCCTCGACGATGTCGCGCACCCGGCGGTACGCATCCGCCTCGCCTCGGTCGGCGATGTCTCCGGTGAAGACGAGGGCGTCGATGGCCAGGCCGGAGGCTTCCAGCTGCGCCATCGCGCGATGCACTGTGCTGTCGGTGTCGACGGCGTCGTACAGCAACCGCCCGGATCCGTCCGCGCCCGTGCCGAGGAAGTGAGTGTCGCTGAGGTGCACGATGAGGTGGGAGGCCGGCCGGTACTGGCCCATTTGTACAGTGTCTGTTCCGGTCATGAGCTACCCCTCGCTGATCCGACGGACTGAATCGACGCCCTCGGTGTGACGCGCCGTCAGGAACACCCTAGGGCGTAGCGCCGACAACGACTCCGAGGAGATCCCGGGTACTGCGACACCGGCTGTCACCTCGGATATCGGCGCGCCGACTCCCGACGCCTGCGGGGCCGGCGCAGTGCGGCACGGTTAGATGGTGCCATCTGTTCACACTGTTCTTGGGGGTCCTGTTGGTTTCGAAACGCTATGCCTGTGTTCTGGTTGCGCTCACACTCTCTCTCGTGACGGGCTGTTCTCAGGCTGACGAAACCCTCGCGGTACCGGACACCAGTGAGGCGCCAGCCGCGGAGGCCGGCCCCGAGGCGGACGATCTCGCGCCCCTCGCCCTCACCGTCGCGGACCTGCCGTCCGGTGGCTGGAGCCTGGAGCCGTCCAGCAGCACCGACTCAGAGGATGCGGAAGTCTCCACCGACAAGTCAACACGGGACCTGTGTGCACTGGACTTCGCGAGTGCCTTGTCCATTGACGAAGCCGACAACCTCAACGGACACACCTTCACGCGGGAGACACTCGATCAGACCCTGAGTACCGGGGTGTTCATTGTCGAAGACGGTGAACAGGTCATAGCGGGCTTGAGCGCAGAGCTAGCCTCCTGCACCGAACCCCTGGCAACGACGGAAAACGGTCGAGACACGCTGATAGAGATCGACGAATTAGTAGGCGGCGAGGCCGCCATCGAGGGTGATTCCCTGGCCTGCCGCCAGATAAAAATGACCTTCGGGTATAACGCGTTCGCCGGCTCGATCTGTTTCGTCGCCGACGGTGACCTGGTCGTGTCGACGATGACCACCGGACCGTCCATGTCCCCCGTCCAGGCCGAAGAGTTCGCCCAGCTCACCAACGCCGCCACCCAGAAGGCCTTTGCAGCCCGGTAGTCCAGGCCCAGACCTGCGCGGAGCACAACTGTTGCCGCTCCGGACAAGTGCGCCCGGTGTGCCGGGAACATGTGTCCGGACGGGGAACAGTTAGGCCGGCGACTCAGGTGACCCTGACCCAGCCGGTCGCTCGTTCCCGCACCGAGCCCTCGAGGTCGAGGGTGCCCAGCGCCCCGAGCACCGCCACTGTCGACAGTCCGGAGCGCCGGGCAATGTCGGCGGCTACGCGAGGCGCCCGCACGCTGAGCGCATCGAATACCCGCACCTGATCGCTCGTGCGTTCCCGCGGCACGGTTCCCTCAGCATCCCGGCCGGCCGTCCCGGGCACGTCCAGCTCCAAATCCACGCCCAGGCCGATGAGCTCGGCCATATCGGCGGCGCTGGTGACGCAGATGGCGTCGTAGTCCCGCAGTAAGCGGTGACAGCCGGCCGAGGTGGGCGAGGTGACCGGGCCGGGAACAGCGCCGAGCGGGCGTCCCAGCGCTGCCGCGTGCCCGGCCGTATTGAGCGATCCGGAGCGCCAGCCCGCTTCGAGCACCACGGTGGCCGCACTCGAAGCGGCAATCAGCCGGTTGCGCTGCAGGAACCGCCATTTGGTGGGCGGCGCCCCACAGGGCAGCTCGGACAGCACGGCGCCGGCCTCGACGATGCGGGTGAGTAGGGCGTCGTGTCCGCTGGGGTAAAAGCGGTCAACTCCCCCGGCCAGAAAAGCGACGGTCGCTCCGTTGCTGGCCAGCGCCGACCGATGTGCCATTCCGTCGATCCCGTAGGCCGCCCCCGACACAATAGCGAGTCCCCGGTCGACCAATCCCGCCGCCGCCTCCATCGCCACGTGTTCTCCGTACCCTGTCGCAGCGCGAGCGCCGACCAGGGCGATGGAGTGGCGGAGCGCCGCCAGGGCATCCGGTTGACCCCGCCACCACAGGGCGAGCGGGGCGTGCCGGCCCAGGTCGTCGACAGCGCGGGGCCAGAGCGGGTCGTTGGGCAGGAGCAGTGCCGTTCCCGTGCGCCGGGCCTGCTGCAGCGACCGGATCACCTCGGTCGACGACAATCGTGGTCGCCATCGGGCGAGTGCCTGCTCCAGCTCCGGGCGGAGTCCGGAAGGATCACTCGCCTCGTGCTCGCCGACGGAGTCCGTGAGCGTGCCGGCCAGTCGGTCCGGGGGCCACGCCTCCACCACCGAGCGAAGGGCCGCCGCCGCGCCGAGCAGGCCCACCACGGCGCCGGCGACCCCGTCCCCCGGTTCGGCGATCGTGGTCCAGGCCGCTCGGGCGAATACCTCCCCAAGGTCGGAGAGCCGCGCAGAAGTGAGCTCGGCATCGGCGGGCCGGGCATCCGCCGGCTGCTCCTCACCGGGTGCGGCGGCGGCCGGGCGAACGCCGGCGGTGAGCGAGGTCACCACCGCCTCGTCGATTCCGAACAGTGTCATGACGCCATTCCCTTCCGCAGGTACAGGGCCTGCCCCACTTCGTCTGGCCCGGGTCTGGCGACTCCGGTCAAATCCGCGACAGACCACGCCACCCGGAGTATCCGGTCGTAGCCGCGCATGGTGATCCCACCCCTCTCGAGGGCCCGGTCGAGCATCGCCGTGACCGGGGCGCCCAACCGTCTCTCGGAACTGCGCAGCCAGGGTCCTGACACCTGCGAGTTCACCGTCCAGGGCGTTCCGGCCAGCCGCTCTGCCGCGGTTTCCCGCGCGGCCAGAACGCGGCTGCGGGCCACCGCGCTGGACAACCGGCCGCCGTCGGCCGAGATGCGTAATTGCGCTGCGGTCACCCGGGTCACGGTGAGTTGGATGTCGATGCGGTCCAACAGCGGGCCGGAGATGCGGGCGAGATAACGGCGCCGCGCGTTCGGCGGACAGCTGCATTCCTGATCGCCGGCGCCGTATTGGCCGCACGGGCACGGGTTCGCGGCCAGCACCAGCTGGAATCTAGCGGGAAAATGGGCGATGGCGTTCGCCCGGTGGATGCTGATCCGACCGGATTCCAGGGGCTGTCTGAGAGCGTCGAGCACCGCACCGGAGAACTCAGGTGCCTCATCCAGGAAGAGCACCCCGTGGGACGCCCGCGCCGCCGCACCCGGCCGGATCTGCCCGCTGCCGCCGCCGACCATCGCGGCCGCCGTGATGGTGTGGTGTGGCGACTCCAACGGGGGCCTGGTGATCAACGAACGCCCCACCGGACGGCCGCTCAGCGACCGCAGCGAGCTCACCTCCAGAGACGCGGCCGGGCCAAGGTCGGGCAGCAGCCCCGGCAGACGGGCCGCGAGCATGGTCTTGCCCGCGCCTGGCGGCCCGAGCATGAAGAGATGGTGACCGCCGGCCGCAGCCACCTGCAGGGCCAGGATGGCCTCGTCGTTGCCGACGACGTCGAGCAGGTCGAGGCTCTCGTCGGCCGGGTCGTCCTCAACGGGAGCACGCAGCACCTCCACCTCCTGGGGTTCCAACCTGGCACCGTGCCAGATCAGCGCGTCACGGAGCGACGACACCCCCACCACCCGGATCCCCGGCACCAGGGCCGCCTCCTCGGCGTTGCCGGCCGGGACCATCACCGTGCGGTGCCCGAGCCGCGCCGCGGCGATCACCGCCGGCAGCATGCCGGGCGTCGGCCGCAAGCGCCCGTCCAGGGCGAGCTCGCCGATGTGCACCACAGCGCCCACCGACGCGGCCGGCACCACCCCGTCCGCGGCCAGACAGGCCACCGCGATGGCGAGGTCGAAGCCGGAGCCGTGCTTGCGCAGGGCGGCGGGCGAGAGGTTCACGGTGAGCCGGTGACCGTTCAGCGCACAGCCGGAGTTCTTGGCCGCGGCACGCACCCGTTCGGCGGCCTCGGCCAGGGCCGCGTCCGGAAGCCCGATCAGCCGCATCCCCGGCAACTGGCTGGAGATGTCGGCCTCGACCTCGACAAGCGACCCGGCGAGGCCGATGAGTGCGACGGAGTGGGTGCGGGCCAGGCCCATCAGAACAAGCCCTCGAGGTGTTCGACACTCGGTGCGTGGCCCGGGCGGGCGATCACCGCGATGGCGTCAAAACGGATGTGTCGCGCCCTCGGCTCGAATTGTGCGCACCAGGCCCCGGCCAGCCGGCGCAGCCTGGCCAGCTTGGCCACCGTGATGGCCTCGAACGGATGCCCGTATCCGGTGCCTGAGCGGGTCTTCACCTCGACGAACACAATGTCGCCATCCTTGGCGACGATCAGGTCGATCTCACCCTGCCCGCACCGCCAATTGCGCTCCACCACCGTGTACCCCGCCCGCGCCAGGTACTCCGCGGCGCAGTCTTCGCCGCGCCGGCCCAAATCGTCTTTGCGTGCCACGAGCACCTCCGCGACCAGCATGCGAGGACCGGTCTCGGACGCGAGACGGCGGTGTCGAGCCTGTGCACACACAGCGCAGCCCGCCCCTGTGGAGGAGCGGGCTCTCGGTGTTCGGCTGATCCGGATTGAACCGACCGGACTAAACGGTGTCGGAGCGCCCCTCCGCCTGCATTTCCCTGGAGGCCTGCGCGAGCTCCTTGTCGAGCTCCTTCGCGTCGACCTTCAGCTCCTTCTGGAGGTGCTTCTGCGCCACGAGGCCCGCCTTGCGGAATTCCTCGTCGAGCCGGTCCTTGCCCACGACGATGAGCGCGGCCTCGCCGGAATCGAGCAGCTCGCCGAGTTCCTTGATGTCACCACGGTCCAGGCTCCGCCAGAAGTGCCCAACAACGCTGCCGGCTGCTCCGCCGACGATGGCGCTGCCGATGATCGCCGGGGGGAACAACAGGCCGACAACAGCGCCGGCGGCCACGCCGGTCCAGCCGGCATGTTTGCTGGTCTTGCGGTGAACCTGCACCGAGCCATCGGCCTCCTTGGTGGCGACGGCGGCGTCGTAGGTTCCGATCACCTTGGTGGAGTGCAGTTCACGCACAACCTCGAGGTCGGACTCGGCCGTTGCCGCGTTGGGGTACACACCGAGATAGAGGAAGACGGATTCGTCGGACATGGAAACTCCTTATTTCACGTGGGATTTCGGAAATGGGTCGCTGTCGCAGGGGACGGTACCCAGCCCCCGTCCGGGTGTCAACCGCGCAGGGCAGCCGGCGCGACCGTAGGCTGATGCCATGATCTCCGACCGCCTGACCGACCTGTCGATGCGAGCCATGAACGCCGTACACCGCACGCTGCTGGTGCTCTCCCGAGGCCGGCTGGGCTGGAAAATCGGGCCGATGCCCGTCGTGGAACTGCACACACTCGGACGGAAGACCGGCGAGCGACGCTCCACGATGCTCACCGCCCCGATCCACGAGCCGAACCGGGTGGTGCTGATCGCGTCGAAGGGCGGCGACGACCGCAACCCGTTCTGGTACCTCAACCTGGTCGCCCACCCCGAGGTGGAACTCACCGAGAACGGGGTCACCCGCCCGATGCGGGCCCGCACGGCCACCGCGACGGAGAAGGCGGCGCTGTGGCCGGCGATCGTGCGCGCCTATTCGGGCTACGCCGGTTACCAGCAGAAGACCCGTCGGGACATTCCCGTCGTCATCTGCGAGCCGCGCACCCCCTGAGTCGGGATCCGGGCGCAGGGTCAGCGGGTCAGCCGGGTGAGCTCCACGTCGTGTCCGGCGAAGGCGGCATCCGTCGCCCGCAGAACCCGCAACACGTTGGCGCCGGCCAGGGCGGCCAGCTCGGCAGCGGTCCAGCCTCGCCGGGCGAGCTCGAGCAGCAGCGCCGGGTAACCGTCGACGCCCTCGAGGCCCTCGGGGAACTCGTCGGTGCCGTCGAAGTCCCCGCCTAGCCCGATGTGGCGGATGCCGGCGACGTCGCGCGCGTACTCGACGTGATCGGCTACCTGCGCCACGGTCACCCGGGGTGCGGGCGTGCTCCGGTCGCCGCCGAACCAGCCGGCATACTCCGCCGAGACGAACTGCGGCACAAAGGTGACCATCAGCACGCCGCCGTTGTCGGCCAGGCGCGCGAGCACATCGTCAGGCACGTTGCGTGGGTCGGCCGTGACGGCGGAGCAGGAGCTGTGGCTGAAGATCACCGGGGCGCTCGTGACGTCGAGGGCCGCGTGCGCAGTCGCCGGGGAGACGTGCGAGAGGTCAACGAGCATGCCCAACCGGTTGAGTTCCCGGATGTACTCGACACCGCGCGGGCTCAGGCCGTTGTGCACCGGTTCGTCGGTGCCGGAGTCGGCCCAACTCGTGTTGTGCACGTGAGTGAGGGTGAGGTAGCGCACGCCGAGCCTGGCCAGCATCCGCAGCACGGCGGGAGAATCGTTGAGCGAGTGGGCACCCTCGGCGCCCAACAGCGAGGCAACCCGGCCGCTGGCACGAGCGGCCTCCACATCGGCCGCACTCGTGGCGATCACGAAGGTCTGCGGATACCGGGCGGCGAGTCTGTACACCCAGTCCACCTGCTCCAGGGTGCCCTGCACGGCGTCGGCTCCGTCGAGGGTGTCTTCCACGTACACCGACCAGAATTGACCGCCCACCCGGCCGGCTCGGAGCCGGTCGATATCGGTGTCAGTGGCCAGGGCGCCGTCGAGACCCTCGACGGAGTAGTCCCGGTTCTCGCGACACTCCCAAGCCCAGTCGTTGTGCCCGTCAATGAGCGGAGCCAGGTCCAGGGCCGCGGCCACCGTGGCCAGGGCGTCAGCGCTGGACGCGTCAGCACTGGACGGGGCCCTGCTGGACGGGGCGGTGCTGGACGTGGCGGTGCCAAACGGGACCGCGCTAGACGAGTCGGTGCGAGCTGTCATCCGCACACGCTAGCAGCCGCGCGGCGGGCCGGCGGGGCTACTCGTCGAGCGCGAGTTCCTTGGGAAGTTCGAACTCCTTCGACGCCAGTTCCTCCACGTTGACGTCCTTGAACGTCAGCACTCGCACCGACTTCACAAAACGGTCGGAGCGGTAGACATCCCAGACCCAGACATCCTTCATCGTCAGTTCGAAGTAGAAGTCGTGTTCGGTGTCGCGGCGCACGAGTTCAACCTCGTTGGCGAGGTAGAAGCGGCGCTCAGTCTCGACGACGTACTGGAACTGCCCCACAACGTCTCGATACTCGCGGTATAGGGCCAACTCGACCTCGCGGTCGTAGTCCTCGAACTCATCTTCTTCCATGGTGAGTCAATCTTACGCGCAGTTCTCAAGCCGGAATCTTGAGCCAGCTGAGCCGGTGCTGTTCGCTGGCCCCCAACGCACCGATGGCGGTCATGTGTTGGGCGCTGCCGTAGCCCTTGTTGCCCGTCCAGCCGTAGCCGGGGGTGGCGAGGTCGGCCGCGATCATCAGCTGGTCCCGGTGCACCTTCGCGATCACGGATGCCGCGGACACCGACGCACAGTCCTGGTCGGCCTTGATACGGGTCACGACGGACAGCGGGGTGCTGAGGGCCTTGTTGAGCCAGTCGTCGTTGCCGTCCAGCAGCACGACTCCGCCGACGATGTCCACGCCGTCGGCGTGCAGCTGGGCAAGCGCTCGCTTGCCGGCCAGGCCGAGTGCGGCGATGATGCCGACGCTGTCCACCTCCTGCGGCGACGCCAACCCCACGGCGCTGTGACGCACCCACGCCGCGGCCAGGGGGGCCAGCCGCTCACGGCGGGGCTCGCTCAGGAGTTTGGAGTCGCGCAAGCCCACCGGGAAGGCACCGACGTCGGCCGTCACGACCGCGAGGCCCACGGCGACGGGGCCAGCGAGGGCACCGCGGCCGACCTCGTCGCAGCCGATCACACAGCTGGCGCCGGCAGCGAGCATCGCCAGCTCCACGTCGAGGGTCGGCTCGACGACAGCCATCATGACTGGAGGGGCTTCGTGGGCTGGGGAACGGTCACTTGTCGGCCTCTTCGACCCCGCGGAACACCTCGGGGTAATCGTCCAACCAGCTCCACCGTTCTAGCGGCCAGCTGATCACGAGGGCGCGGCCGACAACGTTGTCCATCGGCACGAACCCCTTGCCCGGAGCGTTGGGGTGGTAGCGGGAGTCGAGGGAGTCGTAGCGGTTGTCGCCCATGACCCACAGCGAATTCTCTGGAACGACGACGTCGAACGCGTCCTTGGACACGCTCGTCTCACCCGCCGGCAGCTGCGCGTACGGTTCGCTGAGCGGTATGTCGTTCACACTCATCTGGCCCAGCGTGTTGCAGCAGACCACGTGGTCTCCGGGCAAACCGATGATCCGTTTGATCAGGTGGTCGTTACTGTCCGGTGCGGACAGTCCGACCACCGACATCGTCCAGTCGAGCGCCGCGACGATCGGATTCTGTTCGAGGGGCGGCTGCGCCGGCAACCATCCGCCCGGATCGCGGAAGACGACGACGTCACCGCGGGAGACGGGCACCAGGGCGGGTTCGAGCTGGTTGACGATGATGCGATCGTCGACCAGCAGGGTGCTTTCCATCGACCCCGACGGGATGTAGAACGACCGCACGAGAAACGTCTTGATGAGGAACGAGATGAGCAGTGCCACCACGAAGATGATGAGAAGGTCGCGAATGAATATCGCAACGCCGCGCCTTTTGCGCGGCGAATCTGGTTCCAGGCGATGCGATCGCGAGGGCAGAGTGTTGTCTGTCATTTAACCGCCTGAGCTCCTCGCCCAGTTTAGCGGGGAGGAGCTCAGGGGGAAATCCAGCGGCTGCGAATACGCTCAGGCTTAGACCTGGCGAATCGGGATAGGCGCTGTTATTTAGTCGCGCTTTTCCTTGATCTTGGCTTTCTTGCCACGGAGACCGCGCAGGTAGTACAGCTTCGCGCGACGCACGTCACCGCGGACGACGACCTCAATGTGGTCGATCACCGGGGAGTGCACCGGGAAGGTACGCTCGACGCCGACCTGGAAGCTGACCTTACGGACGCAGAACGTCTCGCGGACGCCTTCGCCGGAACGGCCGATAACGACGCCCTGGTAGACCTGGACACGCGAGCGCGCGCCTTCAACGATGTTGACGTGTACCTTGACGGTGTCGCCGGCCCGGAACTCCGGGATGTCTGAACGCAGCGATGCTGCGTCCACCTGGTCGAGAATATGCATGTTGTTCGCTCTCTGTACCCGCCACAGGTCGAGGACGTTTCAGTGGCGCCCCGCCCTCTCACCGAAGGTGAGTTGGTGGCGACCAATTGAGTGTGTGCGTGCCGATATGAATGCAGCTCCCCTGTGGCAGAGACATGCCGCGGCACAAACGCTAATTCTGCCACTAAACCAGCCGCTCGCCAAACCCTCGGCCGACGGCACCTTTTACGGGTCGGTCAGCTTCTCCCGGATGATGATCACCGACGGGTCGGCGGGCGTCGTGGGCGCCGGATCCTGCCGGGCCCCGTCCGCACGAACGCCGGACCGGTCGTTCATCGGCGGGAACTGGTTCGGCCCGGCCGGGACGGTACCGAACCTAGCGGTCTCGTCGATGTAGACCATGGCTTCGCGCACTCGGGTGCGAGCGGCGTCGAAGAGTTCCCAGAGCGCGAACCAGAAGGCGCCGAGACCGACCAGGACCACCAGCACGGACAGCCACGGCGCCGTCACCGAGAACACGCCCATCAGCACGATCAGTACGTGCCAGAGGGCCAGCACCCCGACATCCGCCCAGGACACCGCCTTGACCGCACGCACCTCCTTGCGGGCCAGGAAGAGCAGGCTCACGACGAGGAGGCCGAAACCGATGGCGATGGCACCGAAGGTGGCGCCGAGAACCTCCCAGGCCGAGGATCCGAAAATCGACGCGGCGACCATCAGCCAGAGCGGAAGCGCGCCGACGGCTACGAACTGCCAGTAGTAGAAGACCCTGCGGAGAATCACAGTCCCCAGATTACCCGCGGGGGGCCCGCCGAGCCTTGGAGTTCGCTGGAGGCTGAAGGGCGGCATCCGCGTCGTCGGCGGGCAGGAGGTCGGGGCGCACCAACCGGGTGCGCTCGATCTGCTGCTGACGACGCCACGCCGCGATGGCGCCGTGGTTGCCGCTGAGCAGCACCGGCGGCACCTCCAGGCCACGCCAGCTGGCGGGCTTGGTGTAGCTGGGGTACTCCAGCAGGCCGTCCTCGTGCGATTCCTCGACCAGGCTTTCCGGGTTGCCCACCACGCCGGGGATGAGCCGGCCGATGGCCTCGATCATGGCCATCACGGCCACCTCTCCCCCGTTGAGCACGTAGTCGCCCAGGCTCACCAGGCGCACCCGGCCTCGGCCGGCGAAGTGGTCGACCACACGCTGGTCGATGCCCTCGTAGCGGCCGCAGCCGAAGACCAGGTGCGGCTCGTGGGCGAGTTCGCGGGCCATCGCCTGGGTGAACTGTTCTCCGGCGGGCGAGGGGAAGATCAGCACCGGGCCGGCGCCGCCCTCCGGCGCGCCGGCATCCGGGTCCTCGACCGCCGGCAGGATGCTGTCCAGCGCTTCACCCCAGGGTTCGGGCTTCATCACCATGCCGGCGCCGCCGCCGTAGGGGGTGTCGTCGACGGTGTTGTGCCTGTCGTGGGTGAAATCGCGCAGGTTGTGCACGGCGAGGTCGATCAGGCCGGCCTGGCGGGCGCGGCCGAGAAGGGAGATGTCCAGCACACCGAAGAACTCCGGAAAGATACTGATGATGTCGATGCGCATAGGGGCAATTCTACGAGTGGGTGACGGTGAGCTCCGGCGCGCTCGCGCCATCGTCTTCGGCCTCGAGGGCCGCCGCGCGGTTGACCTTGGTGCGGTGAGAGAAGTACAGCGGCAGGGCGGTGAAGAGCACGGCGCCCAGGAAGTTGCCGATCAGGACCGGGCCGGTGTTCCAGCCCCACCAGTCGCCGAAGCTGATGTCGGCGCCGAGCAGCATGCCCGCCGGGATGACGAACATGTTCACGACGGCGTGCTCGAGGCCGAGGCCGAAGAAGGTGAGCACAGGCAGCCACATGCCCAGGATCTTGCCGGAGGCCGAGGTGGATGTGTAGAACATGATGGTGCCCAGCGCCACCATCCAGTTGCACAGCATGGCCTTGATGATGGCGACCAGGACGCCGCCGGCACCGATCGTCGCGTACGGCAGCACCTTGTGCTCGGCCATGTTGATGATCGCCTGGATCATCGGGTCGGTGGTGTCCGTCCCGAGGTAGGTGATGACACCCACGTACAGGACGGCGTAGAGACCGGCGCCGAAGATATGCGCCGGGATGACGACGGCGAAGTTCTTCAGGCCCTTGGCGATGGTGGTGCGGCCCTCGAGGATCGCCAGCGGGATGATCGCAAAGCTGCCGGTGACCAGTTCGAGGCCGAGCATCAGGATCACAACGAACCCGACGGGGAACACGAGGGCGCCGACGATCGGCAGCCCGGTCTGGGCCGCCGCGGTCAGTGCCAGGGTCGTGGCCGCGCCGAGGATCGCTCCGGAGAGCGTGCCGCGCACGAACATCTGACGTGCGGTGAGGTTGGTCTTGACAACTCCGGAATGAACGAGCTGATCGATCAGGTGATCCGGTTTAACGTAGGACATGCGACGGTACTCCACTTCAACGGCCGCGATGTCAACGAACGTGAAGGAGGTGTGGCGCGGCGCGCCTCTTCCCGTGAACTGGATCAGGGCGCGTCTATGCGTCCTGACCGTCAGGAGTCGGCGTCGCTGCCGGTTCGTCTGAGTCGGGTTCCGCATCCGCTGCCGGCGCCGCGTCTCCGGGCGTCGAGTCGTCGGTGTCGGGTTCCTCAGGCAGCTCTTCGAGCAGCCCGGGGGGCGGAGTGATCGTGATGACGCCGGCCTTGACGTCGACCGAGGGAACGATCGCCTTGACGAACGGGATCATCACCTCGCCGTTGGCGGTCTTCACGATCAGGAGATCTTGGGCCGGCAGGTGCTCGAGGCGCGTCAGCGTGCCGATCTGCACGCCGTCGCGCACGACGGCGAGTCCCACCAGCTGGTGGTCGTACCAGGCGTCTTCTTCGTCGGTCTGCTCGGCCGAGTCCTGGTCGATCCAAAGGATCGCCTTGGCCAGGGCCTCGGCGGCTTCGCGGTCCGGGACCCCCTTGAAGAACCCGACGGGGTGCTGGTTGTACCAGCGCAGCTCGACGAGTTCGATGGTCTTGCCGTGCCAGGGTGAGCTGGTCGGCACCTGGAGTGTGAACACGGCGCCCGGGACGAAACGTCGTCCCGGGTCGTCCGTGAACAGCTCCAGCTTGATGGCGCCCTTGAGGCCATGGGCCTTGGTGAGGCGCCCCACCCGCAGTTGGGTGGCCGGGGTCGTGCTGTCGTCGCTCATGAGGGGCTAGTCACTACCCGCTCAGTTGTCGGTATCGACAACGTCGACCCGAACGCGCTTGCCATCGGCCAGAGCGGCCACGAGAGTGCGCAGCGCCTTGGCGGTGCGACCGGCGCGGCCGATCACCCGGCCGAGGTCCTCGGGGTTCACACGAACCTCGAGCACCTCACCACGGGGTGAGTTCTGGGCTACAACGTGCACGTCGTCCGGGTGATCAACGATTCCCTTGACGAGGTGCTCAAGCGCGGGAGCGAGCAAAATTACGCCTTGTCCTCTTCGGTTGCCTCGACGGCAACGTCGTCGGTCGGGGCCTTGGCCGCGGGCTTGTCAGCCTTGGGCTTCAGAACCGGCTTCTTCTTCTCGTCGGCGACGAAGGGAGCCTTCGGCTCCTTCATCTTGACGGTGGAGACGGCGTTCTTGTCGCCCTTGAAGATGCCCCAGTCGCCGGTCAGCTTGAGGAGTGCCGCAACCTGCTCGGTCGGCTGGGCGCCGACGGAGAGCCAGTACTGGGCACGCTCGGACTTGACCTCGATGACCGAAGGCTCCTGCGTGGGGTGGTAGATGCCGATCTCTTCGATGACGCGGCCGTCGCGCTTGGTGCGCGAGTCGGCGACAACGATGCGGTAGTACGGTGCACGGATCTTGCCCATGCGCTTCAGACGGATTTTGACAGCCACAATTCTCCTGTGATTTAGATGTTTGGCGAACTGACAGCCGTGAGCGTGGGGGCACACTCGGCACAAGCTCAATAAGGTTCGTGTTACGCCGGATTAGAGGGTCGGGCATAACGGAACTCGACTAATCATTGTGTCAGACATCGAGCACTTTGTGATAATCGTGCGCCGAGTTGCTTCGGGCAATCCGGCCGACACCGTGACCCCGTGTAGCGCGGCGAACCGCGCCGGCACGGTTTAGCTGTCAGGATTGTGCCACATCGCCCCGCATCGGGGCCTCGAAGCATGACTCGAAGCACGAAGGGCACCACCGTGGGTATCGAAAGAGTGGGAATCGAATTCGCTCGCTCCGAGCGGTCGACGGTGGGGATCGAGTGGGAACTCGCCCTGGTCGACCGCGCGACCGGAGACCTCGTGTCGATCGCCGACGAGGTACTCGACGCTCTCAGGGGGCCGGACGGCTCCCCACACCCGCACATCACCGGAGAGCTCCTCCTGAACACCGTTGAGCTCGTTTCCGGGGTGCACCACACCGTGGCCGGCGCTGTCGGCGACGTCGCCGGGCAGGTCGCCGAGGTGCGTGCCATCACCGACCCTCTGGGCGTCGACCCGATCTGTTCGGGTTCACATCCGTTCGGGCAATGGTTCGACCAGCAGGTCACCGATAAGAAGCGGTACCACAAGCTCATCGACCGCACCCAGTGGTGGGGTCGCAACATGATGATCTGGGGCATTCACGTGCACGTGGGCATCGAGGACCGCGACAAGGTCATCCCGATCCTCAACGGCCTACTGAGCTTCGTGCCGCACCTGCAGGCGCTGAGCGCGTCCAGCCCGTTTTGGGCCGGGGTCAACACGGGCTACGCCTCCAACCGCGCCCAGATGTTCCAGCAGCTTCCGACGGCCGGTTTGCCTTGGCGCCTCGAGGACTGGGCCGCGTGGGAGGAGTACGTCAACGACCTCACGGTGACCGGAATTATCGAGGACGCCTCCGAAGTGCGCTGGGACATCCGCCCGTCGCCGCGCTGGGGCACCATCGAGGTGCGCGCCTGCGACGGAGTATCGACGGTGGAAGAGCTCGGGGCGATCGCCGCGTTCATTCAGTGTGTGGTCGAGTGGATGTCGACGGAGATCGACGAGGGCCGGCCGGTGCCCACCATGCAGCCCTGGTTCGTGCGTGAGAACAAGTGGCGGGCGGCCCGGTACGGGCTGGCGGCCGAGATCATAGTGAGCTCCACCGGCACCGAGCGGATGGTCACCGACGAGGTGCGCCGCCTCGTCGAGGTGCTCTCCCCCACCGCCGAGCGCCTCGGCTGCCTGACCGAGTTGCTGCAGTTGAACCTGATCCTCGACCACGGTGCCAGCTATCAGCGTCAGCTGGCCGTGGCGGCCACGCACAACGGTGACCTCCCCGCCGTGGTCGCCGCCCTCAGCCGCGAGCTCCGCGAGGGTCTGCTCCCGCCGGCCCCACCCTCGCGAACCGGGAATTAAGCACCAAAGACTCGCGAATTCTGGGGCTTTTCTCACGGTTCGTGGATGCCGTGACCGGGGCGGGGTGAGTGTCGGTGGTAGGTGAGACGATCTCAGCATGAGTATCGCTGACGAGGTACTACCGCCAGCTCCGGACGATGACGACTACTCTCCGGAGCCCACCCTGGACGACCGTGTCCAGACCGATCTGGTCCGGCACACCGAACGGATCGCGGCCGATGACCGCCTCATCGCCCGGGCCCAGGCCCGCCGTATCGAGCACCTGCTGGACCTGCAGGACTGGAGCGAACAACCCCAGGTCGCCTCCCGGTTGCACGGCAACTTGGCGAACATCCGCCTCGCCGACGACAACGCGGCCAGCATGACCGAGGACCAGGCCCGTGCCGCCGCGTACAACCGGTGGGACGACCGGGAGGTCGCCCGTCGCACGATCGTGAGTGAGACGGCGTGTCTGACCCGGGTGGCCGAGCGCACCATCGACCGGCAACTAAACGAGGCGCGGTTCCTCAGCTCGTACGCACCGGCGACGTTCGCGGCGTTCTCCAGAGGGGAGATCAGCTACCGGCACGCCACGACCCTCATCGGGCAGCTACTCACTCTGCCCGATGGGGGCCAGGCGGCGTTTGAAGAGAAGGTGCTGCCCGACGCGAAACGCCTGCCGGTGGGCCGGTTCCGTGACAAGGCCCGCCGGCTGCGGGAGCGGCTGCACCCGGAATCGATCGTGACCCGGCACCGGAACGCGCTGGCCGACCGGCGTTCGTACTGGGAGGCCGCCCCGGATGGGATGGCCTGGTTGCACTGGTACGGCACCGCCCACGACACCAAGGCCGCCTACGACCGGATCAACACGATGGCCGTGCGGCTCAAGCACCTCGGCGACCCGAGCCCGGCCGACCAAACGGATGACGCCAGCAGCAACGGCGCCGCCTTCGGCATCGCGCAGGACCCGGCCGACGACTCCCCGACCCGCACCCTCGACCAACTCCGCGCCGACATCACCGCCGCCCTGCTGCTGGACGGAATCACGCCCGACGGGATGGGCGCCGGCATCCGCGGCACCGTCATGGTCACCGTGCCCGTGCTCACCCTGCTGAGCTTGGACGAGGAACCCGGCACCCTCGAGGGCTACGGGCCGATCTCACCCGAGGCCGCGCGGGAGATCGCCGGGCACGCACCGAGCTTCACCCGGCTGCTGACCCACCCGGAAACCGGGGTGGTGCTCTCGCTGGGCAAAACCCAGCACAAGAACACCAAGGCCATGAAAAAGTACCTGCGGGTGCGCGACGAAACCTGCCGGTTCCCGGGCTGCTCCCGACCCGCGGTGACCAGCGACGTCGACCACACCGACCCCTGGGCCGGCGGCGGCAACACCGACAGTGACAACCTCGCCCACCTCTGCGAACCCCACCACCGACTCAAACACCTCTCCCAGTGGCGGGTCACGCAGGAACCAGGTGGGATCCTGCACTGGACCTCACCGGGCAAACGCAGCTACCGCACCGACCCCGCCAACCCGGTCGGCCCACCCCGACCACGGCCACCGGTGATGGGGCCGAAGACCCGGAAGCGGCCCGCCGACGAGACCTACCTGATGCCCCGGCAGCGGCCGACCCGGAAGCCGACCCCGCCGGTGCCCGAAAACCCGCCGTTCTGACCCGACGAGGACAGGCCACCTCACCGGGCCTATATCAGGCGTTTTTGCTGTCGCGCCAGGCGAGCCAGTCCTCCACGGGCGCGAGATCGTAGGCGGGACCGGAGATTCCGAGGGTGAACAGGGTGGTGCCGAGTCCATAGAGTTCGTCGGCTTCCTCGGTGGTTTTGCCGCGCAGTTCGGTGGAGATTTCAATCTCACTGACATCACGCCCGACGATGTCGCACCAGGTGCCCAGGACGCCGAGTTTGTGGGTGAGGACCTCTGGGGTGGAGAACGAGTGCCAGATGTCGGCGTGCTGCGCCACGATACGCAGCGTCTTCTTCTCACCCGCACCGCCGATGAGTACCGGGATGTCGCGAACCGGCGCCGGGTTGAGCTTGTCCCAGCGAGCCTCGATGCGAGGCAGGTCTGCGGCGAGGGCGTCCAGGCGGGTGCCGACGGTACCGAAGTCGTAGCCGTACTCGTCATAGTCGCGTTCGAACCAGCCCGAGCCGGTGCCGAAGATGAAGCGGCCGCCGCTGATGTGGTCGATGCTGCGGGCCATGTCCGCCTGCAGGTCGGCGTTGCGGTAGCTGTTGCAGTTGACCAGTGCGCCCATCTCGATGACGCTGGTCTGTTCGGCCCAGGCGGCCAGCAGGGTCCAGGACTCGAAGTGCAGCCCCTCCGGGTCGCCGGAGAGCGGGAAGAAATGATCCCAGTTGAAGGCGACGTCAACGCCGAGGGCTTCGACCGCCGCAACGGTGTTCCGGATCGACGTGTAGTCGGCGTGCTGCAGGGCGATCTGCACGCCGAGGCGCACGGGGCGGGGCTGGGGAGAGGTAATTGCAAGATCCTAATCCCCGGCCACACCCATTTCGGCGACGCCGGCATGCGACATCCGGGCGCTTTAGCGGCCGAGCATCTTCTGCAGTGCCGCCATCTCCTCGGCCGACGGTCCGCCGGCCTTGGCTCCGCCGCCCAGACCGAAACCTGAGCCGCCGGCGGCGGGAGCGCCGCCGACCTTTTCACCGGAGGCGATTGCCGCATTCTCCGCGGCACGCTTGGCCGGGTTGCCCGACTTCGAGCCCTTCTTTTTCTGCTGCACCTGGGGACGCTTGCCGCCCATACCGCCGGGGATCGGACCCATGCCGGGGATGTTGGGCATGCCGCCCTTGGCCACGGTCTTCATCATCTTGGCAGCCTGTTCGAACCGCTGCACGAGCTGGTTCACCTCGGTGACGGTCGACCCGGAACCGCGCGCGATGCGGAGGCGCCGTGAACCGTTCAGGAGCTTGGGTGTGACCCGCTCGGCCTTGGTCATCGACTGGATGATCGCTTCGGTGCGCACGATCTCGCGCTCGTCGAAGTTGTCCAGCTGCTGCTTCATGGCGCCGGCGCCGGGCAGCATGCCCATCATCTTCTTGATCGAGCCCATGTTGCGCAGCTGCTGCATCTGGCCAAGGAAGTCGTCGAGGGTGAAGGTGTCGGTGGAGAACTTCTCCGCGATCTTGCGCGCTTCGTCCTCATCGAACGCCCCCTGAGCCTGCTCGATCAGTGTGAGGATGTCACCGAGGTCGAGGATCCGGCTGGCCATGCGGTCGGGGTGGAACGGTTCGAAGTCGTCCAGGCCCTCTCCCGTGGACGCGAACATGATCGGTCGGCCGGTGATCGACGCCACCGACAGTGCCGCACCACCGCGGGCGTCGCCGTCGAGCTTGGACAGCACGACACCGGTGAAGTCGACGCCGTCCTGGAATGCACGGGCCGTCGCCACTGCGTCCTGACCGATCATGGCGTCGATGACGAAGAGCACCTCGTCGGGGTCGATGGCCTTGCGGATGTCCGCGGCCTGCTTCATCATCTCGGCGTCGACG
This sequence comes from Cryobacterium sp. LW097, assembly GCF_002205495.2. Lineage (GTDB taxonomy): Bacteria > Actinomycetota > Actinomycetes > Actinomycetales > Microbacteriaceae > Cryobacterium > Cryobacterium zongtaii. The sequence continues at coordinate 2,218,453 of NZ_CP021992.1, forward strand.
CCGAGACGTCCTGCGGTGTCGACGATGACCACGTCGTGCAGCTTCTGCTGAGCGAACTTGACGCCGTCGCGGGCCACCTTGACCGGGTTGCCGACGCCGTTGCCGGGCTCGGGGGCGTACACGGGCACACCCGCCTGCGCTCCGACGACCTCGAGCTGGGTGACGGCGTTGGGACGCTGCAGGTCGGCGGCGACCAGGATCGGCGTGTGGCCGTCCTTTGCCAGCCACTTGGCGAGCTTGCCGGCCAGGGTGGTCTTACCCGCACCCTGGAGACCGGCGAGCATGATGATGGTCGGCGGCTTCTTCGCGAATTCCAGGCGGCGCTGCTGGCCACCGAGAATCTGGATGAGCTCCTCGTTGACGATCTGCACGACCTGCTGGGCCGGATTCAGCGCCTTGCTGACCTCGTCGCCGAGGGCGCGTTCGCGCACCTTGCCGGTGAAGTCCTTGACCACTTCAAGCGCCACGTCGGCGTCGAGAAGGGCGCGCCGGATCTCGCGGACGGTGCCGTCGACATCCGCGGCGCTGAGCTTGCCCTTGGTGCGGAGATTTTTAAACGTCTCGGCGAGGCGATCTGAGAGGTTTCCAAAAGTAGCCATTGTGGTCTTAGTTTAACCGATCAATCGTTCGACGGCGCGCACCGCACTGGCCCGCCGGGCGGCGACGGTGGCGGGATCCGGCGCCCGGGCGGCGGCCAGGGCGGCGGCAGGCTCGTGGATCCAGCACGAGACGATCCCGAACACGAGGGCGTTGAGGTGGTCGGGGTCCCAGGATGCGTCGACGCTTCCGCCCGCCTGCAGTGCGATGACCGCGCGGACCCGCTCGGCGTGGAAATCCTCGACGAGGGCCAGCGGCGGGTTGATCAGGTCCTGGCCCTCCAGATTGGCCCAGTCGATCATCCGCAGGTACTCCGGATGCGCGACCGAGTAGTCGTAGAGTGCGCCCGCGAACTCGGGCAGGGACTCCCCTGCGCCCGGCTCCACCGCGCTCGCAAACTCGATCAGGTTCAGTTCCAGGACCGCGCTGAAGAGGTCCGCCTTGTGCCGGTAGTAGGCGTAGAGGCGCTCCTTACTGGCCGAGGCGTTGCGGGCGATCCGGTCGATGCGGGCACCGGCGAGCCCGTAAGCGGCGAATTCCACCCTCGCGGCCTCGAGGATGCGCTGACGTGTGGGCGCTGGCTCCGTCGGCGGCAGCCCGGACGGTGAATCGACTCTTTTCATGCCAACAGTGTAACAAAACGAACTAGTTCGTTTGGTATAGTTCTCGGCATGTCACAATCGAGCGCGACCGGCGTTTCCCCGGTTTCCACCCCTCCATCGCCCGACTCCTCTACCGAAGCCCACGCTCACCACCCCCGCCGGTGGTGGCTGCTGGCCATCGTGGCCCTCGCCCAGCTGACCGTCGTGCTCGACGGCACCATCGTCAACATCGCCCTCCCTCACGCCCAGAGCGACCTCGGCATGAGCGACGGCGACCGCACCTGGGTCGTCACCCTCTATGCCCTGGTCTTCGGCGCGCTGCTGCTCCTCGGCGGCCGCATTGCCGACTACTGGGGCCGCAAGCGCTCCTTCATCGTGGGCATGGCCGGCTTCGCGGTCGCCTCCACGCTCGGCGGTATGGCGCAGAGCACCTGGGAACTCCTGGCAGCCCGCGGCCTGCAGGGCCTGTTCGCCGCGCTACTGGCCCCGGCCTCGCTGGCCCTGCTCACGGTCAATTTCCCCGGTGGCAAGGACCGCATCAAGGCCTTCTCGGTCTACGGTGCGATCGCCGGCGGTGGCGCCGCGGTGGGCCTGGTGCTCGGCGGGGTGCTCACCGAGTACGCCAGCTGGCGCTGGTGCCTGCTCGTGAACGTGCCGATCGCGATCATCGCCATCGCCGCGGCCATCCCGATCATCCGGGAGAGCAAGGCCCACGGCAACACCCGGTACGACGTGCCCGGCGCGATTCTGGTTGCTCTCGGACTCGGTTCGCTGGTCTTCGGATTCGCCCAGGCCGAGAACGGCTGGTCGGCCTGGCAGGTCCTCGTCTTCATCCCGCTGGGCGTCGTGCTCCTGGGCCTCTTCGTGCTCGTCGAGAGCCGGTCCAACCACCCGCTGCTGCCGCTGCGGATCCTGGCCGACAAGGTGCGCGGAGGCGCGTTCATCACCGGCACGCTCACCGGCGCCGCGCTGCTGGGCGGCCTGCTCTTCCTCACCTTCCACCTGCAGATCGTGCTGGGCTTCTCGCCGCTGGAATCCGGACTGGCCTCCCTGCCGATGACCGCGACGATCATGGTCGGCGCCACTGTGCTGTCCAAGTTCCTGCCCCGCATCGGCGTTCGCGTGCCGATGACCGTGGGACCTGTCATCGTGGCCGCCGGGCTGTTCTATCTCTCCCGCATCACCGTCGACGGCAGCTATGTCGTTGAGGTGCTGCCCGGCCTCATTCTGATGGGTGCGGGCCTGGCGATGATCTTTGTGCCACTGCAAAACGTGGCACTGGCCGGCATCGACGCCCACGACGCCGGCGCCGCCAGCGCCGCGGTCACCGCCGTGCAGCAGATCGGCGGATCGATCGGCTCCGCGGTCTTCACAGTGCTCTACACCTCGGCCATTGCGGCCTCGCTGGCCGGCGGCGACGGCACCCCCGTCGCCCAGCTGGAGGCCTTCGTCGACGGCTATCAGGCCGCCTTCTTCTGGGCCGCCGTGGGCGTGTTGGTGGCCGCCCCCGTCGCGTTCTTCATGGTGCGCCCGAAGCCGGAGGACCTGCTCGGCACCGAGTCGGCCATGCACCTGGGCTGAATCGCCACGCTCCGCACACATCGAAGGCCCCCGGATCGCTCCGGGGGCCTTCGGTATGTGACGAGGCCGAATATCAGCTGTCGGCGGCGATCACGATGGTGTCGCCGTGTACGTCCAGGGTCACAACGAGCAGGGCATCGGTCTCGTGCGGGCTGATCGAGTAGTCGAGCACCGCGAAATGCTGGTCGTTGCCGACGTGATGCGGGTGGAACCCGATGCGCTGCAACTGGAGAGAGCGCAGGTAATCGATCTGCTTGTCCCCGGAGTCCCAGATCAGGGCGTCCTCGAGCACCTCGGCGTCGAGCTCCTCGAACTGCGCGACGATGAACTGGCTGGTGACCGAGACCTCGGCGCTCAGATCGGCGACGAGTGATTCGCGAGCCTGCGAATCGAGGTCTTCCAGGGCGTTGATCATGGCCGCGACGATATCGAGGGCCTCAACCGACACCGAGTCTTCGTCGGGTGAGCTCACGTCGATTTCGACGTTCTGGTCACCCAGTTCAGCGGTATCGGACCAGTACACCTCGCCGCTGTCGTCGTCGCTGCCGAGGATTCCGAAAAAGTCATGTTCGATGGTCATGAGGGGCGTCCTATCCGACGAGTTTTTGTGCGAAAACGTGCGGGGTGAAACCGGTGAGGTCGTTGATTCCCTCACCCTGCCCGACGAGTTTGATGGGAATTCCTGTTTTTTCCTGAACGGCCAGGACAAAACCGCCCTTGGCCGACCCGTCGAGCTTGGTCAGCACGAGGCCGGTCACCCCGGCGTGCTCGATGAATGCCTCCGCCTGCGCGAGACCGTTCTGGCCGGTCGTGGCATCCAGCACCAGGAGCACCTCGGAGATCGGGGTCTGCTTCTCGATGACCCGACGGATCTTGGTGAGCTCATCCATCAGCCCGCCCTTGGTCTGCAACCGGCCGGCGGTGTCGATGATCACGATCTCGGTACCCGTGTTGACGGCACGTTCGACGGTCTGAAAGGCAACGGATGCCGGGTCCTGGCCCTGGGCCTGCGGTTTCACGATGTCCGCGCCGGCCCGTTCCGCCCAGGTGGCGAGCTGCTCCACAGCGGCGGCACGGAAGGTGTCGGCGGCCCCGATCAGGACGCTGCGGTCGTGGACGCGCAGGAACTTGGCGAATTTTCCGATGGTGGTGGTCTTCCCCACCCCGTTGACACCGACCACGAGCACCACGGCAGGCCGGGCGCTGAGGTTCAGCGTGGGATCGAGCTTCGCCAGGCGCTCCTCGATGCCCTCGCGGAGCATCCGGTGCAGGTCCTTGGGGTCCGTGGTGTTGTACCGCGACACCTTGGCGCGCAGCTCTGCCACGATCGCATCGGTGATGTCGGGGCCGAAATCGGCCTGGATCAACGAGTCCTCGAGGTCATCCCAGGTATCGGCGTCGATGGTTTTCTTCGCGAACACTCCGCGCAATGCGCCGGAGAGGGACCACGGGGTGCGTTCTGCCATGCCCCTAGCCTATGGCTCGGCTGCCGACCCCGCCGTCGACGCCGGGCACCAGTGCGCACCGCGACACCATATTCACTCGGGGCGTCGGCCGCGCCTTCGTGACGCCCCGCTACGGAGCGTGACCGGCTGTGACGCCTCGCCATGACGTTGCGGCGCAGGCTCGGTAGATTTCCCAGCACGCCGCGCAGCCTGGCGGAGCAGCGCCCGCGTTCAACGAGGAGGACCTCAGTGCCACAGAGCCAGACCACCCAGCCGCAGACCGAGGCCAGCCATCGTCCGCGACCCGCCTCCCGGCCGAACGGCCAGTGGAGAGTCGACGGCACCGAGCCGCTCAACGGCAACGAGGCCTGGAAGCAAGTAGACAACGGGCTGAACGTGCGCGAGCGGATCGAGAAGATCTATTCCCGAGACGGGTTCGACTCCATCGAAAGCACGGACCTGCACGGCCGGTTCCGTTGGTGGGGCCTCTACACTCAGCGCAAGCCCGGTATCGACGGCGGAAAGACCGCGACCCTCGAACCCCACGAACTCGAAGACGCCTATTTCATGCTGCGGGTGCGCATCGACGGCGGCCAGCTCAGCACCGGCCAGCTGAGGGTCATCGGTCAGATCTCCGAGGAATTCGCCCGGGACACCGCCGATCTCACCGACCGGCAGAACATCCAGCTGCACTGGATCCGGGTCGAGGACGTTCCCGAAATCTGGCGCCGCCTCGAGGCCGTCGGCCTGCAGACCACCGAAGCCTGCGGCGATGTGCCTCGCGTGGTGCTCGGCTCCCCCGTCGCCGGCATCGCCGTCGACGAACTCCTCGACCCGACCGACACGATCGCCGACATCACGGCGCGGTACATCGGGGTCCCCGAACTCGCGAACCTCCCCCGCAAGTTCAAGACCGCTCTGACCGGGCACCCGAGCCAGGATGTTGTGCACGAGATCAACGACGTCGGCTTCGTCGCCCTGCGGCATCCGGAGCTCGGCCTCGGTTACGACCTCTGGGTGGGTGGCGGCCTCTCGGCCAACCCCCGGCTCGGCGAGCGCCTGGGTGCCTTCGTCTCACCCGAGAAGGTCGCCGACGTGTGGCTCGGCGTTGCCTCCATCTTCCGCGACTACGGGTACCGGCGCCTGCGCAACAAGGCCAGGTTGAAGTTCCTGCTGGCGGACTGGGGGCCGGAGAAATTCCGTCAGGTCCTTGAAGACGAGTATCTGTTCGAGGCACTGCCCGACGGTCCGCCCGCCCCGACGCCGACCCAGCACGGTGACCACATCGGCGTGCACAAGCAGGTCGACGGCCGGTTCTACATCGGTGTCACCCCGTTTGTCGGCCGGGTCTCCGGCACCATGCTCACACGACTCGCCGACCTCCTCGAGCAGCACGACTCCGGGCGGCTGCGCACCACGCCGCACCAGAAACTCGTACTTCTGGACATCCGAGAAGAAGACGTCGAACCGCTCATCACCGCCCTCGACACGCTCGGCCTCGCCGCCCGCCCCAGCCTGTTCCGCCGTACGACCATCGCCTGCACCGGCATCGAGTTCTGCAAGCTCGCCATCGTCGAGACCAAGCAGACCGCGACCGACGCCGTTCTCGAACTCGAGAAACGCTTGGCCGGCATCGACGTGCCGCAACCGATCAGCCTGCACGTGAACGGCTGCCCCAACTCCTGCGCCCGCATCCAGACCGCCGACATCGGCCTCAAAGGCCAGCTCCTCGCCGACGGGAACGGCGGCCAGGTCCCCGGTTTCCAGGTGCACCTCGGCGGGGGCCTGGCCTCCGTCGGCCGCGATGAGGCCGGCCTCGGCCGCACCGTGCGTGGTCTCAAGGTCACCGCAGACGACCTCGCGGACTATGTGGAGCGCATCGTCCTCCGTTTCCTGGCCGACAGGGGTGACACCGAGACCTTCGCGGTCTGGGCGCACCGCGCAAACGAGGAGGCTCTGTTATGAGCAGCACCGGCACTCCCACGAGCACCCGCCGCTCCCCCGACGAGCTGCGCGCCCTGGCCGCGGCCGGCGCTGCCGAGCTGGACGAGGCATCCGCCGACGAGGTCATCGCCTGGGTGGCCCGCAACTTCGGCGCGGAGGCCGCCGCGGTCGCCTGCTCGATGGCCGACGCCGTGCTCCCCCACGCCGTGTCCCGGCGACTGCCCGGCGTTGACGTGCTTTTCCTCGACACCGGCTACCACTTCGCCCAGACCCACGACACCCGGGGCGACGTGGCCAGGCTGCTGCCCGTACGCATAGTCGACGTGCTGCCCGAGCGCACGGTGACCGAGCAGGACGCCGAGCACGGTTCCGAGCTGTTCGCCAGGGACCCGAACCTGTGCTGCGCGCTGCGCAAGGTCGATCCCCTGCACCGGGTGCTCGGTGGCTACGAGGTCTGGTTCACCGGCGTACGCCGCGACGAGGCGCCCACCCGGGCGAACACGCCGCTGATCGCCTGGGACGAACGTAACGGCCTCGTCAAGGTCAATCCGCTCGCCGCCTGGAGCTTCGAGGACATCCTGGACTACGCCGGCACGCACAACGTGCCGATCAATCCGCTGATGGCCCAGGGCTACCCCTCCATCGGCTGCGCGCCGTGCACCAAACCCGTCGCCGAAGGCGACGATCCCCGATCCGGACGCTGGGCCAGCCTGGCGAAGACAGAATGCGGACTCCACCTGTGAACGCTCTCCCTGCCCCCACCATCGACCGCGCCATCGACCGCGCCGCTTCCACCGACAGCACCGGGTTGAGCCAGCTCGACGTGCTCGAGAGCGAGGCGATACACATCATCCGTGAGGTGGTCGCCGAGTTCGAACGCCCCGTGCTGCTGTTCTCCGGCGGCAAGGACTCGGTGGTCGTGTTGCACCTGGCCGCGAAGGCGTTCTGGCCGGGGAAGGTGCCGTTCCCGCTCCTGCACGTGGACACCGGGCACAACTTTCCCGAGGTCCTCGAGTTCCGTGACGAGACCGTGGCCCGTCTGGGTCTCCGCCTCGAGGTGGCCAGGGTGCAGGACTATATCGACGACGGCCGCCTGACGGAACGCGCCGACGGCACCCGCAACCCCCTGCAGACGTTGCCGCTGCTCGACGCGATCGCCGCCGGCCGCCACGACGCCGTCTTCGGCGGTGCCCGCCGCGACGAGGACAAGGCCCGTGCGAAGGAGCGCATCCTCTCGCTCCGCGACGAGTTCGGCCAGTGGGACCCGCGCAACCAGCGCCCCGAACTCTGGAACCTCTACAACGGCCGCCACACTGTGGGCCAGCACGTACGGGCGTTCCCGATCAGCAACTGGACCGAGCTCAACGTCTGGCGTTACATCGAGCGGGAGGGCATCAGGCTGCCCCCGCTGTACTACGCGCACGAGCGCGAGGTCTACCGTCGCGACGGCATGTGGCGCGCCGTCGGCCCGGTCAGCGCCCCGCTGGCCAATGAGACCGTCGTCTCGCGCATGGTCAGGTACCGCACCGTGGGCGACATGAGCTGCACCGGCGCCGTCGACTCCGACGCCGCATCCGTGCAGGACGTCGTACGCGAAATCGCCGTGAGCACCATCACCGAACGCGGCGCGACCCGCGCCGATGACCGGATCTCAGAAGCCGCCATGGAAGATCGCAAGAAGGACGGGTATTTCTAATGACTCAGGTACAGCTCGAGCGTTCAGAGGGCACCCTCTTCAGATTCGCGACCGCCGGTTCCGTCGACGACGGCAAGTCCACCCTGGTCGGCCGGCTGCTGCACGATTCGAAGGCGATCCTCGCCGACCAGCTCGACACCGTCACCCGTACCTCCACCGAGCGCGGCTTCGGCGGCGCGGCCGGCGGCATCGATTTTGCGCTGCTCACCGACGGGCTCCGGGCCGAGCGCGAGCAGGGCATCACCATCGACGTCGCCTACCGGTATTTCGCCACCGATCAGCGCTCGTTCATCCTGGCCGATTGCCCCGGCCACGTTCAGTACACCCGCAACATGGTCACCGGCGCCACCACGGCGGATGCCGTCATCATGCTCATCGACGCGCGCAAGGGCGTGCTCGAACAGACTCGCAGGCACTTGTCCGTCGTGAAACTGCTGCGGGTGCCCCACATCGTCATCGCGGTGAACAAGATCGATCTGCAGGATTACGACGAGGCCGCGTTCGGCGCTGTCGCCGCGGCCGTGCGCCGGGTCACCGACGAGCTGGGGTTGGGCGCTGTGCACGTCATCCCGGTTTCGGCCCTCGTGGGCGACAACGTCGTCGAGAGGTCGCCGAACACGCCCTGGTACGACGGCCCGAGCCTGCTCGAGCTGTTGGAGACCCTGCCCGCCGCTGACGACGTCGCCACGAATGTGGAGTCGTTCAGGCTGCCGGTGCAGCTCGTGCTGCGCCCCCAGGGCGCCGTCGCCGTTGCGCCGGAAGACGCCGCGGACTACCGCGACTACCGGGCGTACGCCGGCCAGGTGGCGTCAGGAACCGTGCGGGTGGGCGACACCGTCACGGTGACCCCCGGCGGCGCCAGCACCGTCGTGACCGGCATCGACTTCGCCGGAATCGCACTCGACGAGGCCGTGGCACCGCAGTCGGTCGCCCTGCGGCTGCGCGACGACCTCGACATCGCCCGCGGCGCCGTCATCGGCACGGCCGGCACCATGCCCGAACCCGTGAAGGAGCTGGCCGCCGACCTGTTCTGGCTCGACCCCCGGGCCCTGCAGCCCGGCGCCCGGGTGCTGGTCAAGTTCGGCACGCACACCGTGCAGGCCATCGTCGGAACCATCACCGGCCGGCTCAACCTGGACACCCTGGACCTCGAAGTCGCTCCAGCGCTCGAGATCAACGACATCGGACAGGTCACCGTGCGGCTGTCCGCCGCCCTCCCGGTGGAAACCTACGCGGCGAACCGAAGAGCCGGCGCGTTCCTGGTGATCCAGCCGCAGGATGGCGCGACACTGGCCGCCGGAATCGTGACGGCTGCCGGGACCAATGCCAGGACGGTTGCCGGGACTGCTGCCGGAACCGGAGGGCAGGCATGAGCGCCCGCACCGCCCGTCCGGCCGGCCGCCTCCTGTTGGCCGCCGCCCTGATTCCAGTGCTGCTGGGCGGATGCTCCGTCTCCCGCAGTGCCGCGGAACCGGCCGGGCCGGCCGCCGAGCTCCGATTGGGCTACTTCGACAACGTCACCCACGCCCCGGCACTGGTCGGGCTGGATCAGGGGCTGCTGGCGGATGCGCTCGGCAACACCACGCTGACCACCCAGGTCTTCGGCGCCGGCCCCGCCGCCATCGAAGCCCTCAGCGCCGGGGCCATCGACGCGGCCTACCTGGGCCCCAACCCCGCGGTGAACAGTTTTGTGCAGAGCGCCGGCCAGTCGGTTCGGATCGTGGCCGGGGCCACCAGCGGCGGGGCCGCGCTGGTCGTGCGACCCGGAATCACCGACGCGAGCGACCTGGCTGGAACCACGATCGCCAGCCCGCAGTTGGGCAACACGCAGGATGTCGCGCTGCGCTCCTGGCTCGGCGAGCAGGGCTACTCGACAAGCACCACCGGCGGCGACGTCGACGTGGATATCGCCCCGACCGACAACGCCCAGGCCCTCACCCTCTTCCAGAGCGGCAAGATCGACGGCGCGTGGCTCCCCGAACCCTGGGTGTCCAGGTTCATCCTCGAGGCCGGTGCCACCGTTCTCGTCGATGAGGCCTCGCTCTGGCCGGACGGCGCGTTCCCGACCACGGTGCTGGTGGTGGGGACCGACTTCCTGGCCGCGCATCCGGAAACCGTGCAGGATCTCGTCGCCGGTCACACGGCATCAGTCGACTGGCTCACCGCCAACCCCGACCAGGCCGCCGCCGCGATCAACCGCACCCTCGTTGCGGACACCGGAACGCCGCTGCCGGACGCAGTTCTCGCCCGCGCCCTCACCGGCGTGACGTTCACGACCGACCCGCTCGCGGCGGCCTTCCCTCCATTGCTGCAGGCCGGAGTCGACGTCGGCACCGCCAAAACCGGGAGCCTGGACGGGCTCTTCGACCTGGCACCGCTGAACAGGGTCCTCACGGCGGCCGGCGGGCAACCGGTCGCCGCTGCCGGGCTCGGAACCGAGTAATCGTGCAGACCGTCACCGACACGCCCCAGGCACCGACCACGCAGCCTCTCGGTGTGACTCCGGCAATCCGCATCGACTCACTCGGCAAACGGTTCGGACCGACCGGCCCTGTCGTTCTGGACAACATCACCCTCACCGTGGCAACCGGCGAGTTCCTCTGCCTGCTCGGCGCCTCCGGCTGCGGCAAATCCACCTTGCTCAACATCATCGCCGGTCTCGAACACCCGACCGAGGGCACGGTCACCGTGACCAGCGGCAACGCGGCGGTGATGTTCCAGGAGTCGGCGCTCTTCCCGTGGCTGACCGCCGGACGCAACGTCGAACTCGCTCTCAAGCTCCGGGGGGTGCCCAGATCCCAGCGCCGCGCCCAGGCCCTGGAGCTGCTCGACCTCGTCAACCTCGCCGATGCCGCCCAGAAACGCCCGCACGAGCTCTCCGGCGGCATGCGCCAGCGAGTGGCCCTGGCCAGGGCCCTCGCCCAGGACCGCAAGGTCCTACTGATGGACGAACCCTTCGCGGCCCTCGACGCCATCACCCGGGACCTGCTGCACGAGGAACTGGAGCGGGTCTGGCGGGAGACCGGCCGCACTATCATCTTCGTCACCCACAACGTGCGCGAGGCCGCCCGGCTCGGCCAGCGGGTGGTGCTCATGTCCTCTCGCCCGGGCCGCATCGCCAACGAATGGCGCATCGACGATACCGGGACCCGGCGGATCGAGTCCCCCGAGGTGTCCCGCCTGGCCATCGAGATCACCGACCAGCTACGAGAGGAGATCCGCCGCAATGCTGCCTGACACCAAGCTGCACAGTTCTTCCGCCGCGCCCCGCAGCGTCGGTGATCACGACGAGCTCCGACGCCTCGAATCAGGTTTGGACGCCCTCCAGACCGTGCCCTTGACCGAGAAGGGCCGCTGGCGCCGGTTTCTCGGCGGGGTGCTGCCACCGGTCCTGCTGGTGGTGGCGCTGATCGTGGCCTGGCAGTTCTACACCGTGATCGCCCAGCCCCGACCCGACCTGGCACCGGGCCCGGTGAACGTGGCCGGGTCGCTTGTCGAGCAGTGGAACGACGGCCGACTGCAGCAGGCGGTTCTCACCAGCCTGTCCCGCGGCGGAGCCGGCTTCCTCATCGCCGTCGCGATCGGTACACCGCTCGGGCTGCTGCTGGCCGAGTGGCGGCTGCTCCGGCGTGCCCTCGGGCCGCTCCTGTCCGGTCTGCAGGTGCTGCCGTCCGTGGCCTGGGTGCCCGCCGCGATCATCTGGTTCGGCCTGACCGACGCCACCGTCTACTTCGTGGTGCTGATGGGCGCCGTCCCGTCGATCGCGAACGGGCTGGTCTCCGGCATCGACCAGGTTCCCCCGCAGCTGCGCAAGGTCGGCACAGTGCTGGGCGCCTCCCGCATCGAACTCGCCACCCTGGTCGTGCTCCCGGCCGCCCTGCCCGGGTACTTCTCCGGGCTCAAACAGGGGTGGGCCTTCGCCTGGCGGTCCCTGATGGCTGCGGAGATCATCGTGGTAGGCGGCTCGATCGGATTCGGGCTCGGCACCATGCTGCAGCAGAGCCGGGAACTCGCCGACCTTTCCGCGGTGCTCGCGACCATCCTGGTCATCCTCGCCGTGGGCATTCTGGTGGAACTGACCGCCTTCGCCCCGCTCGAGCGCCGGCTCCTGCGCCGCCGTGGCCTCACCCCCGGCGCGCGCCGGTAGGCGAACCAGGACCCACCGATTCACCCCACCCCGTCACGCACGTCCGACCCCGCTCTTTCGAAAGGCCACTCATGACCCGGACGCCCTCCGCGCCCCAGCCACTGCGCGTCGCCATCATCGGCGCCGGCCCCGCCGGCATCTACGCCGGCAACATCCTCGGCACGGCCGTGCGGGCGACCGGCGGTGAGGTCGGCATCGACCTGTTCGACACCCTGCCCGCCCCCTACGGCCTGATCCGCTACGGCGTGGCCCCCGACCATCCCCGCATCAAGGGCATCGTCACCTCCCTGCACGAGATGCTCGATGCCGGCACCATCAGGTTCCTCGGCAACGTGGGCTACGGCACCGACCTGAGCCTGGCCGACCTGCGCCGGCACTACCACGCCGTCATCTTCGCCACCGGGGCGATCCGCGACGCCGACCTGCCGATCCCCGGCATCACCCTGCCCGGATCCTACGGAGCGGCCGACTTCGTCTCGTGGTTCGACGGGCATCCGGATGTGCCGCGGGACTGGCCGCTGGATGCCACCGACATCGCGGTGATCGGCAACGGCAACGTGGCCCTCGACGTGGCGCGGATGCTGGCCAAGCACCCCGCCGACCTGCTCAGCACCGACATCCCCGCCAACGTGCACGACGGCCTGGCGGGCTCGCCGGTCACCGACGTGCACGTCTTCGGCCGGCGCGGTCCCGGCCAGGTGAAGTTCACCCCGATAGAGCTGCGCGAACTCGGCGATATCCCCGACGTCGACGTGATCGTCTACGAGGAGGACTTCCCCAGGGACGCCGACTCCGAGGCCCGCCTGGCCGCATCCAGCAACCAGGTCAAGGTGATGAGCCGCACCCTGAACGGCTGGCTCACCCGGGAGCCCACCGGAGCGCCCCGGCGGTTGCACCTGCACTTCCTGCACAGCCCGGTAGAGGTCTACGGCACCGACAGAGTCGAGGGGATGCGCTTCGAACGCACCACGCCGACCGGCGACGGGGGCGTGCGCGGCACCGGGCAGATCCTCGACTACCCGCTGCAGGCCGTCTACCGCGCGGTCGGCTACCGCGGCAGCGCGCTGCCCGATGTGCCCTTCGACGACGCCCGCGGCGTCATCACCAGCGACGAAGGCCGCGTCATCGACGAGCACGGCACGCCCCTGCCCGGGCTCTACACCACGGGCTGGATCAAGCGTGGCCCGGTCGGGCTGATCGGCCACACCAAGGGCGACGCACTGGAGACGATCACCCACCTGGTCGAGGACCTGGCACTGCTGCCTGAACCGGCCGACCCCGCCCAGGACGCCGTCCTGCGACTGCTCGGCGAGCGCGGCATCCGCTACACCACCTGGCCCGGCTGGCTGGCCCTGGACGCCCACGAACGGGCCCTCGGCGATGCCGACCTGTCGGAGGTGACCCGGGAACGGGTGAAGGTCGTGCCCCGCGACGAGCAGGTGCTGATCGCCGCCGAAGTCTCGCTGGTGTCCTCGTGACCTATGTCATCGCGCTGCCTTGCGTGGACGTGAAGGATCGCGCCTGCGTCGACGAGTGCCCGGTCGACTGCATCTACGAGGGCGAACGGTCCCTGTACATCCACCCCGACGAGTGTGTCGACTGCGGCGCCTGCGAACCGGTCTGCCCGGTGGAGGCCATCTACTACGAGGACGACCTGCCCGAAGCCTGGTCCGACTACTACCGGGCCAATGTGGACTTTTTCGTCGAGCTCGGCTCCCCCGGCGGCGCCGCGAAAACCGGTGTGCTCGGCTACGACCACCCGGTCATCGCCGAGCTGCCTCGCCAGGGCGCACTCGGTGGCTGAGGCCCTGGAGCACGACGACCAGGACCGCTACGACTGCGTCGTGATCGGCGCCGGTCCTGCCGGCCTCTCGGCGGCGCTGAACCTGAGCAGGGCCCGCCTCACCGTGCTCGTCATCGACAGCGACCGGCCCCGGAACGCGGCGACCATGATCTCGCACGGCTTCCTCACCAGGGACGGGGTCCCTCCGCACGAGCTGCGCCGGCTGGCCAGGGCAGAGGTCGAGGGCTATCCAGGCGCCCAGATCTTGCGGCGTACCTCGGTGCGCGCGGTCCGGCGAACCCGCGAGCTGTCCGAGGAGGACGACTCGCACCCGTTCACCGTGACGCTCGGAAGCCCGTCAAGTGCCGGTCGAACCGTGGCCAGCCGCGCGGTGCTCGTGGCCACCGGGCTGCGCGAGACGCTTCCGGATGTTCCCAACATCCGCGGGTTCTATGGCATGAGCCTGTTCAGCTGCGCCGCCTGCGACGGCTACGAGCTGGGTGATCAACCGCTGGCCCTGATCGGCGAGACCGAGGACCTGTTCGCCCGGGCGCTCCTGGTCTCCCAGTGGACCCGCACGCTGACGGTGTTCACCAACGGCGCACTCTTCAGCGACGAGACCGGCGCCGTCTCCGCCGGCCAGGAACGGGTGCTGCGCGGGCGCGGCATCAGCGTCGAACGACGCCGCATCACCGACCTCGAAGGCGACCGGGGGCGGCTCGCCTCGGTGCGGGTGTCTGGCGGTGACCGGATCCCGGTCACCGGCGGGTTCGTGCGGCCGCTCTGGCATCCCGCCGTGGAGTTCCTGACCGGGCTGAACGTCGCCGGGGACGCGCACGCCCAGTTGCTCACCGACCGCAACGGGCGCACCAGCGTGCCGGGGCTCTACGCCGCCGGGGACGTCGCGGCGCCCGGACCCCAGCAGCTGATCGTGGCGGCCGGCGCCGGTGCCCGCACGGCCGCGATCATCAGCCAGGACCTGCTGGGGGTAAGCACCGCACACTGACAGGTGCACCGGCGCCCGGGGTGGCGGGCCGCCGCGGTGCTGGGTATCGTCACGGTAGTCGCCGCACGGGTCGGCCTTGCGTCGGTGAAAGCATCGCCCGTCGAAAGGACGCCCATGAGCACCCCACCACAGCCCATGCAATCGCCGGCGTCCGGCGCGCATCCTGCCCTCATCGCCCTCAGCGGGATTCTCGAAGGCGCTCTGGTGCTGCCCGGCGAAGCAGGCTGGGACGACGCCCGCGCCCCGTGGAACCTCGCCGTCGACCAGCAGCCGAGCGCCGTCGTGCGGCCGCGCTCTGTGCGCGACCTCAGGCAGGTCATCGTCGCGGCCAGGGAGGCCGGCCTGGGAGTGACCGTGCAGCCGCGGGGGCATGGCGCCGCCGCCGACCTCGCCGGCCAGATCCTCGTGCGCACCAGTGCCTTCGACGAGGTCACCGTGAATGTCGTCGCCCGGTTCGCACGCGTCGGCGCCGGCGTGCCCTGGGTCACCCTGCTCAACCGTCTCGACGGCACCGGCCTGATCGCTCTGGCCGGCACCAACCCCGACGTCAGCGTCACGGGGTACCTGCTCTCCGGCGGGCACTCCTGGTTCAGCCGGTGGCAGGGGCTGGCCGCGCACTCGATTCGAGCCGTCGAGCTGATCGACGCCACCGGGGTGCTGCGCCGCGTCACCAAAGACAGCGACCCGGATCTGCTCTGGGGCCTGCGAGGCGCCGGCGGGCTTTTCGGCGTGGTGACCGCCCTGGAGATCGAGCTGTACCCGGCGGCCGACCTCTTCGGCGGCAAGATCCTGTTTCCCGCCGAATCGGCCGAGGTGGTCTTCGGAGCCGCGGCCGACATCCTGCTGGATGCGCCGCCGGAACTGAGCCTGTTCCTGGGCCTGATCAACCTGCCCGACGTCGAGCAGGTGCCCGAGCTTCTGCGCGGGCGGAGCTTCACCCAGGTTGATGCGGTTTTTGTGGGGTCGGAAGCGGCGGGGAGCGCCCTGCTCGCTCCGCTCGTGTCGATCGCCCCGGTCATCGCCAACCTGTGCCGGCCGTTCTCGATCGGCCAGCTGGGCGAGGTATCCGGTGAACCGCAGGAGCCCTCGGCGACGCTGGACTGGTCCAGGACCGTCAGCGATCTCGACACCGCCACCATCGCGAGCCTCGTCGAGGCGTTCCACACCGCAAGCTACGCCGGACTGTCCCTGCTGCAGCTGCGCCCGCTGGGCGGGTTGATCGGCGACCCGACGGTCGGCGCCGACGGAGTCGTCGGCCACCTCGACGCCGGGTTCATGCTCTTCGCGGCGGCGATCCTGCCGCCGGGCGCGCCGGTTCCGGCCGCCTCCGACCGCCATCTGGTGTTCCAGCCGCTGGAGGACACCGTGCATGCCGTGGGTGTGCCCCGCATCGTGCCGACGATGCTCGCGGCCGGCCAGGATCTGGGCGTGGCGTTCACGCCGGAGGATCTGCAACGCCTGGCCGGGATCAAGGCGAGGGTCGACCCGGAGAACCTGTTCCGCAGCAACCGGCCGCTGCCGGCCTAGCCGAAACGTAGCGACACGAGACGTGGCTCAGGACGCCTGTTCCGTCTCACGCACGATGCGCTGGCCGACCACAGCGGACACTCCGTCCTGCCGCATCGAGACGCCGTACAGCGCATCCGCGATTTCCATGGTGCGCTTCTGGTGGGTGATGACGATGAGCTGGCTGGTGGCCCGCAGATCCTCGAAGATGGTCAACAGCCGGCCCAGATTCGCGTCGTCCAGCGCGGCCTCGACCTCGTCCATGATGTAGAACGGGCTCGGCCTGGCCTTGAAGATCGCGATGAGCAGGGCCACAGCGGCCAGCGACCGTTCGCCGCCGGAGAGCAGCGACAGCCGCTCGATCTTCTTGCCCGCCGGCTTCACCGACACCTCGATCCCGGTGGTGAGCATGTTCGCGGGGTCGGTGAGCTGGATGCTGCCGCTGCCACCGGGGAACAGCACCGGGAACACCTCGGCGAAGGCCGCCTGGGTGTCTTCGAAAGCGCTGGCGAAAATGGTCCCCATCTTCACGTCGATGTCCTCGATGATGGTCATCAGATCGGCCCTGGTGGTGGTGAGGTCGGTGAGCTGCTCGGTGAGGAATAGGTGGCGTTGTTCCAGCGCCGCGAATTCCTCGAGCGCGAGCGGGTTGATCCGCCCCAGACGGGCATACTTGCGTTCGGCGGCCGCCAGGCGCGCCCGCTGCTCCTCCCGGTCGTACGGCGTGGCCGATGAGGCCTCGTCGTCGGCGGGCACGAGCTGGTCCGGGCCGTATTCGCCGACGAGGACGTCCTCCACCAGGCCCAGTTCGCTGGCGGCGCGCTCGAGAAGCGCCGACAACTGCAGTTTTTTCTCGTAGATCGCCAGTTCGAGGCCGTGTACGTTTTCCGTGATGGCCTGCAACCGGCTGCGCAGTTCGGTCTCGGCCCGACGGAGGGTGCTCAGCTCGTCGTTCTGGCTGGTCCGTTTGGCCTCGGCGACGGCCAGCCGCTGCCGCGCCTGGGCCACGGCGCCGTCGACCGACGCGAGCACCGCCGGCAGCGCGTCGGCAACGGCGGATGCTGCATCCACCTGCCGGCGGCGGAGAACGGCCCGGCGGGCGGCGGCGTCCGCCTCGGCCCGGTCGGATTCGAGTTGCCGGGTCAGGGAGAGAACGCGGGCCTGGCCGCCACGCAGACGCTCTTTGGCGGTATCCACCTGCAGACGCGACTCGATCTCGGTCTCCCTGGCCCGCTCGAGTTCTGCGTACAGGGCGTCGCGGGCGGTGACGTCGAGGATGGGCCGCGGCGTGGAGCGTCTGATGTCCAGAGCGGCGGCTGCTTTCCTGGCGGCGCTCTCGGCCTCGGCGACTCCTGAGGAGGCGAGCTCGGCCGCGGCCGACAGCCTGTCAAAATCCGCGGCCGCGGCGTCGACCTGCACGGTCAGTCGGTTGCGCCGGTCCGCGCGGGCGGCCGCCAGGGTGTTGTGCTCGCGGAGCCGGGCCTGGGCCGACCTGGACCGGTCCCGAGCGCCGGCCAGGAGGGTGCGCTGTTCGCCGAGATCGCCGGAGACGATGCCGAGCAGGCTCGTCACCTCGGCCAGTCGGTGCGCGGCCTCGTCACGTTCGGTGACGAGTTCCAGTTTGCTGGGGGCGGCACCGGAGCCGCCGCGCAACGCGTGGGCGGTGAGCACATCCCCCGCGCGGGTGATGATGGTGGCTGTCGATCCCTGCCCGGACGAGGCCAGGGCATCGGATGCCGCGACGGCGGCAGTCAGATCGTCGACGATGAGGGTGCCCTCGAGCAGCCCGAGCACGCCGGGCGGTGCGTCGACGACGGTGTGCGCGGCCACGACTCCCGGCAGGCCGGAGAGGTCCGGTTGAGCAGCAGACCCGGCGGACCCGGCGTCGGCGGCCCCGGCGAGCACCAGTTCCACCCGGCCGAGGTGTAGCGCGTCTGCGTGTCCGACCGCGGCGACCGCGGCATCCCGGTCATCGGCGGCCACGGCATCGGCGAGGGAGCCGAGCGCCGCCGCGACGGCGCGCTCGAAACCGGGGCGCACGCTCATGACCTCGGCGACCAGACCGCGGATGCCGGCCAGGTCGGCTTCGAGGAGGGCCGAGGAACCGTCTTTTTGGCCGAGTGCCAGGGTGAGGGCGCTCGTGCGGGCCGCCAGCGCATCCCGTTCCCGCTCCTGGCCGTGCAGGAGCTCGCGGAGCCGCTCGATCTCGGCCTCGGCCTGCGACACCTCGGCCTGGGCTAGGTCCACGACCTCGTCGAGGTCGACATCGTTCGCCGCGTCGTCGGCGTCCTCGTCGAGGTCGGCCAGCTGCTGGCGGGATGCGGCGAGTCGATCGCGGGCGGAGTCGAGGGCATCCTGCTGGCGCAGCACCTCCCCGCGCACAGCGGCCAATCGGGACGCCGCGGTGTCGGACTCGCCGGCGAGCTGGGACACCTCGAGGTCATGACGGGAGACGAGGGCGGACTGTGCCGCGATCTCGTCGTCGACGGCGTCCAAGTCGCGGCGCACCGAGGCCGTCGTGGTGCGTGCCCTGGCCCAGGCGTCCTCGGCCGTCGCGATGCCCGCCCGCAGGCGGTCCACTTCCGCCGCGGCATCCTCGACCCGCTGTGGGGTGACGCTCGCGGCCCGTTCGACAGGTTCAGCCTGGGTGCCCAGCAGGGCGAGCCGCTGGTTGGCGAGGGTGTACAGCCCGCGCAGCCGTTCCTGGGCGGATTCAAGGGCGAACGCCGTGCGCCGGGCAATGTCCACAGCATCGCCTACCTGCGCGTCCTCCAGCCGGCGCACCCGCACCTGGTTGTGGTCGAGCTGTTCCTGGACCACCAGGCGTTCGGAGTGCCGTTCGCTTTCGGTGCGGCCGTGGGCGTCAAGGGCCCTGCGCAGCACGATCACATCATCGGCGAGCAGCCGCGCCCGCGCGTCCCGCACGGTGGCGGCGATCTGCTGGGCCTGCCTGGCCACCTGAGCCTGTTGGCCGAGCGGCTTGAGCTGCCGGCGGATCTCCCCGGCGAGGTCGCTGAGCCTGGTGAGGTTGGTCTGCATGGCCTCGAGCTTGCGCACGGTCTTTTCCTTGCGGCGACGGTGCTTGAGGATTCCGGCGGCTTCCTCGATGAAACCGCGGCGTTCCTCCGGGCTGGCGCGGAGCACGGCATCCAACTGGCCCTGGCCGACGATGACGTGCATCTCCCGGCCGAGACCGGAGTCGCTGAGCAGCTCCTGCACGTCGAGCAGCCGGCAGGTGCGGCCGTTGATGGCGTACTCGCTGCCGCCGTTGCGAAACAGGGTGCGCGAGATGGTCACCTCGGCGTATTCGATGGGCAACGCCCCGTCGCTGTTGTCGATCGACAGGATCACCTCGGCGCGGCCAAGCGGTCCCCTGGTGGAGGTGCCGGCGAAGATGACGTCCTCCATCTTGCCGCCACGGAGCGTCTTCACCCCCTGCTCGCCCATCACCCAGGCCAGGGCGTCAACGACGTTGGACTTGCCGGAGCCGTTGGGACCCACGACGCAGGTGACGCCGGGTTCGAACGCGAAGGTCGTCGACTGCGCGAAGGACTTGAAACCTTTGAGGGTGAGGCTCTTCAGGTACAACCCGCTCGTCCTTCCCGCTAAAGTGTCTGACTCAGTCCACGGTACCGGACCGCCGCTCGTTTACTGGGATCTGACCGCCTCGAGATCCCCCGGGAGTGTGTCAGTTCCGCGACACCGGGTCTAGGCTCTGCGGACATGGAGAGTCATTCGTTGGGCATCGATGAATTGAGCGTTCCGGCGGCGCCCGGCGCGACGGGTTGGCCGGAGTTCGTCGCGGCCGTCGACGTGCGCAACCGGGTGGAGGCCCACGCGTACGGCACCGGTGAGCTGGCCCAGTCGGCGGAGGAACTGCTGCCGGGCTACCTCACCCCCGAGCACTCTCCTCGTCGGATGTTCGTGGCCCGCGTCGCGGGGGCGATCGTGGGCCGGGCCGCCTACGAGACGCAGGCGGACCCGTCGTCGGAGTTCGCCTGGTTCACCGTCGAGGTCCTGCCCGAATGGCGGGGCCGGGGCATCGGCAGCGCACTGTTGGACGTCCTGGAGACCCTGGCCGCCGCCGAGCACCGCAGCAGCAGGGTGATCTACGCGGTTTCCCCGCCCGGCCCCGGCGAACGCCTCGTCCCGCCCACGGGTTTCGGATCGGTGCCGCGGGCCAACCCCGAGGTGCGTTTTCTGCTGCACAGGGGGTACCGGCTCGAGCAGGTGGAACGCGGCAGCCGGCTGCAACTGCCGGTGGACCCCGCCGTCCTCGCCCGGCAGCTCAGGGAGGCGGCGGCCCGCGCCGGCGAGGATTATGCGTTGCTGTCCTGGACCGGGCGCACCCCGGAGCGCTGGCTCGAGGACATGGCCCTGCTGTACACCCGCATGTCGACGGATGCCCCGACGGCGGGTCTGGAAGAGCCTGAAGACGTGTGGAGCGTGGAGCGGCTACGCAGCGAACAGGACGCGTACGCGGCAGGCCCTGGCCGGACGCTGGTGACCGCTGTCCTGCACCGGCCCAGCGGTCGCCTGGCCGGTTTCACCGAGCTGTCGGTGCCCGGCGACACCAGCCGGGCCGTGACCCAGGAGGACACACTGGTGCTTCGGGAACACCGCGGACACCGGCTCGGCATGCTCATGAAGCTGGCCAATCTGCAAAGCCTGGCCCGTGAGCATCCCCGGCATCCGGCGGTGACCACGTTCAACGCCGAAGAGAACCGCTACATGCTCGACGTCAACGAGGCGCTCGGTTTCGTTCCGATGGGCTACGAGGGTGCCTGGCGGAAGGTCAGCGCAGCCGCTGACAGCGCGGGCAGTAGTGCGACGAGCGGTTCATGAATTTGACCCGCACGAGGTCGGTGCCGCAGCGGGGGCAGGGCTTGCCGTGTTGCCCGTAGGCGTTGAGGCTGTGCGCGAAGTAGCCGGACTGGCCGTTGACGTTCACGTACTGGGCGTCGAAGCTGGTGCCGCCCTCGGCCAACGCCCGCAGCAGAATCGCGCGGACGGCGGTGAGTAGGCGGCGGGCGCTCGCCGCGGACAGCGTCGCGGCCGGCTGGTCGAAGTGCACCCGGGCGTCGAAGAGTGCCTCGTCCGCATAGATGTTGCCGATCCCGCTGACGACCTGCTGGTCGAGCAACACCCGTTTGATGCCTGACCTGGTGCGGGCCAGCGCTCGGTAGAAGGCCGGGGCGGAGAACGCCGGGTCGAGCGGGTCCCGGCCGATGTGCGCCACCTGGCTGGGGATGAGGCCGGACCAGGCCGGGAGCGCATCCGCGGTACCGGTGGTTGGCCGGCCTGGGGCTATGCCGGGCCCTGCGTAACCGGCCGACCGGCCGTCGTCGGTGGCCTGCATCGTGTCGACGGCCATGCTGCCGAAGATGCGCTGGTCCACGAAGTGCAGGGCCAGTTCACCGTGTTCGGGGTTCTGCAGGGTTAGGCGGATGCGCAGCAGCTTTTCCGGGGTCTCACCCGGGGTACGCAACAGCACCTGTCCGCTCATCCCGAGGTGGGCCACGATGGCCCGGCGCGCGCCCGACCCCGGCGCCTCCCCCGGTGCGACGGCCAGCGGGAACCAGAGGAACTTGCCCCGGCGCACGGCGGCCTCGATCCGGGCGCCGGTCACGAGCGCTTCGAAATCGCCGAGCGAGCGGTCGTGGCGACGAAGGGACCTCTCGTCGAAGATTTCGACACCCGTGATCGCGGCGCCGGACACGGCGGTTTCCAGGCCGGTCCGCACGACCTCGACTTCGGGAAGTTCAGGCACGTGTCAGCGGCGCACGGCACGCAGGCGGGTCCACGCCTCAAGCGCCGCGGCCATCTCGGCATGCTTCTTGCTGGTGCCCTCGCCGGTGGCCGTCACGGCGGTGCCGACACTCACGGTGGCCACGAAGACTTTGGAGTGGTCCGGTCCGCTTTCGGCGACGGTGTACACCGGAACTCCGGCTCCTAACCGCGCGGCGGCTTCCTGCAGGCTGGTCTTGGGGTCCATCGAGATCCCGAAGTGGCCGGGGTCCGCCAGCATGGGCTGCAACAGCCGCATGACAAAACGCGTCGCGGAGTCCACGCCGGTGTCGAGGTAGACCGCGCCGATGAGCGCCTCGACGGTGTCGGCCAGGATCGACGACTTGTCGCGGCCACCGGTGAGGGTTTCCCCACGTCCGAGGCGCACAAAACGACCCAAGCCGATACCGCGGGCGATTTCGGACAGGGCGGCCGTGGACACCAGGCTGGCCCGGCGCTTGGCAAGGTCGCCCTCCGGCAGCTGCGGGTAATCGCGGTACAGCATCACGGTCACCGCCTGGCCCAGAATCGAGTCGCCCAGAAATTCCAGGCGTTCGTTCGTGGGCAAGCCACCGTTCTCGTACGCGTATGAGCGGTGTGTCAACGCGAGTTCGAGAAGACCGGCGTCGACCTGCACGCCAAGAATCTCCTGCAGGGCCGCCATCGGATTCTCCGGCGCCCCTGTCGGTCCCCGGGCAGCAGAAACTCCTGCAGCAGTGACCGCTGCAGGAGCATCTGTTCCGGGATTTGCGTCAGAACCTGACACGGTTGCGCACCACCCCTTGGTTGAAGCTCTGACTAAACGTCAGCGACCTTACGGCCCTTGTACTCCATGAAGAGTGCGGTGCCGGCGGCGTCCGTGACGACCTTCGCGCGGTGCGGGAGGCTGTAGACAACCTTGCCGTTTTCCATGGTCTTCACCAGGGTGGGGGCTTCGGCCTTCCAGCAGGAACGGCGTGAGCGGGTGTTGGAGCGTGATTGCTTGCGCTTCGGGACTGCCATGACTACTTCTCTTCTCTATCCGGTACAGCATGGATGTGCTCATCCGTGCTGATGCTTTCGGAAGCTTGGAATTCCAATAGTGCGGACCATCTCGGATCCTGCACTTCACTCGGTTCGAGTTCAGGGGAAGTGGCACGCCGTTCCCCGGTCTCTGGGTCGAGACCTGGGCAATCCCGCCGGCAAACCGGCTGGAACGGCAGTGACAACACCACTGCATCCCTGATGAGAGGTTCAAGATCCACGTGGTCATCTTGAACCGCACACTCATAAGCTTCATCAAGAGCGTACGCGAAAAGTTCAACAAAATGAACTCGGACAGGCAATTCGATGTCAATCAGGCATCTTCCGCACTCTCCGGCGGCTTTTCCGGTGACATCGGCGGTCACCAGGATGCCCTCGTGGATGCATTCCAGACGCAGATCGGCCTCGAGGGTGGAGCCGGCTTTCACGGCAACGAGCGCTTCACCGAGGTCGTTGGGAACGACGATGTCGATGTTGCGCTCGTACATCGTTCCCGGGCGGTTGATGACGTCGCGAACGTCAACCTTGTACGGGGTCTTCTTGAACTTGATCACAAGGGAAAATTCTACGCGCCCCCGGGCGTGCCGGTGGCCAGGCCCATCCGGCGCAGTGCCGACGAGGTCAGCGACGTCGGGAACACCAGGGCCCTGGCCCGCTGGATGGCCCGGGAACCGTGCCGCACGGCGTGAACGACGACATCAAGATCGGCCAGCAGCCCGGCACCCGGGTTCGTTGCCGACCCGTCCCGGCGGGCGTAGTGTGCCTGTTCGGTGGCCACCAGCATCCGCTCGAGCGCCTCGCGGGCCCGGGGACTGTCGCCCACACCGGGCCGGTCCCGGATACTGTCGGCCAGCTCCCGTGCGGTGAGGGTGTCGTAGACCTCCAACCCGTGATCCACCGCGGTATCGGACAGCTCACGCCAGGCCAGCACCGCGCCGGCCCGATCCGCTGCCAGAAGGCGCCGCCGCCGCCGCCGCCGGGCCAGGCGGAACACGCCGGGGGCGAGCAGGAAAAGCAGGACACCCGTCGCCACGAGCCCGATCCGGGCGAGAATGTTGGGCAACTCATCCTCCTCGGCCGCCAGAGTGTCCACGGGGCCGCCCTCGAATCCGGGGTTGTCGTTGGCCCGCGGCACGACCGACGGCGCCTCACCCGCGGACGGCGCACCGGACGCCGTCGAGCTCTCCGGCGCGGCGTAGTCCGGAACCGTGCCCCGCCCAGGGGTCGGTTCGAAAGGCACCCAGCCGACCCCGACGAAGTAGAGCTCCGGCCAGGAGTGCAGGTCGTGCGAGTCGACGTTGTACCGGTTGATGCCGTCGACGGCCGTGGCCGTCCGGGTGCCGGGGAGGTACCCCAGCACGATCCGGGCCGGGATGCCCAGGCTGCGCGACATCAGGGCCATCGCCGAGGCGAAGTGCACACAGTAGCCGCGTTTCACGTCGAGGAACGTGGCGATGACATCGGCCCCGCCGCCGTCGTACCCCTCATCGACCGGAGCCTCGGTGTCGTAGTTGAATTCACTTCCGCGCAGGTAATCCTGGATGGCCACCGCGGCGTCGTAGTTCGACTCCGTACCCGTACTGACGATGCGGGCGGTGTCACCGATGATCCCGGGTGTTCCCATCGGCAGGAACAGACTCGGCTCGATGTCGACGGGGTACCGGGTGCCGGACTCACGAAGTTGTTCCCTGGTGGGCTGCAGTTCGAGGGACGTCACCGCGTAGCGCTGGCCGATGGTCGTGCTGTCGGTGCTCGAAATGGCTCGGGTGTCGTTGTTCCAGAACCAGTCCCCGGTGAGCCCATCGACGCTCGTTGCGGGCACGGGGACCGGCAGCATGTCGGTGCGGACCCCGTCGATGTCGATGATGGTGTTGGCCTCGGTCCTGGCCACCCGTTGGGAGAGCCCCGGCGGATTCGCTATGGAGTCGACGGTCAGGTCCTCATCGACCTCGACGGCCCTCGGCAGCCACGTGGTGCCCTTGATGTCATCGAGGGTGAGCAGTGCGAGGTACGGCTGCTCGACGGCCGTTGTGCGGTAGTGCAGCGCGGGACCGGCCTTGGGCCTGCGCAGGTCCTGGCCGAGTTCGATCATCTGGCTGACTCCGGCACCGAAGAGCGCGCTGTCGGACCGCGAGCCGAAGGCTCCGCCGGAGATCACGGGCGCCGACAGGCTGAAGATCAAGGAGCCGACGATGCCGATGGCAGCGATGGCGATGGCTCCGCGTACGGCCCCGGTCGCACCCGTGATCCCTGTTCCGCGCCCGCCGGCCTGCCGGTTGACCCGCACCCCACGCAGATGCACGTCGATGCGCAGGAGGAGCAGATACGCGGCGGCTGTCGCAACGAGGGCGACCCAGTCCGCACCGGTGGACACCACAAAACCGGGTACCGCAACGGGGACCAGGGCCGGGATCCCGGCCAACGCGGGCCGGCCCAGACCGATCGCGAGGATGTCCATCAGGATCGCCAACAAGCCCACTCCCACGGCCAGGAGGAACAGGATGCCGTCCAGCACCTGGGCCGGAGTGCCCTGCGTCTGAATGGAGCGCACCCCGTCAGTGGCCAGTTCGGTGAAGCGGGCGACGGTATCGCCGGTGGGAACCAGCCAGAGCAGCCCGGTCCCGCCACCGAAGAACAGTGTGAGTAGCACGATGAGCCCACCCGTCGCCAGCAGCGGCACGACCACACTGTGCACCCCCGCCCGACGCAGCCCTGCCGAACCGACGAGCACGACGCTCGCCACGATCAACAGCACCAACCACCACGACGATCCGGCCAGGACGGCGCCCAGGGCGGTGCATCCGGTCATCAGCAGCACCAGCAGCGCCAGGGTGAGCGGCCAGCGCACGATTTCAGTTCTGGTCATCGCGTCGCCGCCGTGTCCTGCCCGGCCTGCGCCCACGCAACCGCGACCGGTGCCGACGTATCCACCAGCGCGCACTGCCAGCCGGCCTCGCTCAGGCGTTCGATGGAGTCGGCGCTCATGGTGTCGAACACGAACGCGACGGCGGGCTGGCAGAGGCCGCGCAAGGCGACCAGGTCACGCGTGTCGGCGGGGCCGATATCGACGAGAACCGCGAAGGACGGAACCTGACGGCCCAGAGTCGCTGCCGGCCGGTGGCCGAGGCCGTCATCGATCGCGGCGTGGGTCACGCGGTCACGTCGGACCACGATCGCCAGGGCATCGACAAGCGCGGGCACGCCTTCCGGACCGGTGAACGAAGCCGGGTCGTCGCCGCGCAGGCCCCCTCGCCGGCCGTTGTCCGGATCGTGAGGAACCCTGGAGTCCCCCGCCACTGGCCGCACGGGGAGGAGCTGGCAGGGGCCGAGCTCCACCACATCGAGTCTGAACCCGCCCTCGAGCAGATGAACGGCGACGGACGCGGCCAACTCGATGGCCAGCTCGAATTCGGCGTCGTGCCCGCGGTCGGCGCCCCGCCCTCCGCGGGTGGTGTCGAGGATGACGCGCGCTTCGGGATGGCTGCGTTGTTCCTCCTGCCGGACCATGATCTCGCCATGCCGGGCGGTCGCCGGCCAGTTGACCCTGCGCATCGGGTCCCCCGGCCGGTACTCCCTGGCGATCAATTCATCCGAGTCATTGTTGAGATGCCGAACACGTTCATGGCGGGAGCCCTCGCCCCGTGTGATCGACACACCGTTGCCCGGCAGCGAGGTGACCCTGGGCGTCACGGTCAAATCATGCGGTGAGCCGATCGGCCACTCGCTGTAGGCGAGTCCGAAGGGGTCCGACCGGCCGAGCATCAGCGGTCCGATCGGATACACCCCCCGCCGGGATGGATGCAGCTGATAGCTCACCACCGCGGTGTCTGCGGCGCTCGAGCGCCCGGCTCGCGCCGGTGCGAGGGACCGCAGCGGCTGGCTCGACGGCACGCTGACGCCCCTGACCGCCGTGTCGCGCCAGCGCAGTCCGAGCAGGGGCGTTGGGGCGAGATTGCGGATCTGGATCGTCACGGTGGCGCTGGACCCCGCTGTCACGGTGCCGGGCCTGAACGTGCGGGTGACGGACACGCGCACCGGATGGACGAGGACGAAGCCGAGGGCCACTGTCGGGACCAGAAGCAGCACCCCGGCCACGAACAGGAGGTCGCGTTCGTCGTAGGCCCAGGCGACCGCGAACAGCACCGCCCCGACGCCCAGGAAAACGGCCCCGCGCACTGTGGGGCGAACCAATCGGCGGGCCCGGCCGCGTCGCCCGGTCAGGTCCGTCCGGGTCATGCCCCTCTGCGTCTTGCTCATCTGCGTCACGTCCACCTGCATCTATGGCCCATGATGACTCCGATAGTGTGCCGCCCGCTACAGGCGGCCCTGCGACCCCGTCGGCACGGGCGTGGCCGCGAGGATGCGCCTGATCGTCTCCTCGATGAGCAGGGCGCTGTCCTGCGATCGATGGCCCAGTGCCCGGGTGGTGGGCACCAAACGGTGCCCGAGCACGGCGACGGCTAGCGAGTCGATGTCGTCGGGAAGCACATACTCCCTGCCGTGCAGAGCCGCCTGGGCCTTCGCGGCCCTGATCAGCTGCAGGGTAGCCCGCGGGCTCGCCCCCAACCGCAGGTCGCGGTCGTCCCGGGTGGCCCGCACCACGGCGACGGCGTACTCCTTGACCGCCCCGGAGGCGAACACGCTCCGTGCGGCCGACATCATGCCCCGCAGCTGGGGGCCGGTGACCACGGCGTCGATCCTGGACAGCGGGCTGGTCAGGTCGCGGGAGTCGAGCATCGAGAGTTCGGAGGCCGGGTCGGGGTAACCCATCGAGATGCGCGCCATGAAACGGTCGCGCTGGGCCTCGGGGAGGGCGTAGGTGCCCTCCATCTCGATGGGGTTCTGGGTGGCGACGACGGCGAACGGGCGCGCCAGCGGATAGCTGTGTCCGTCGACGGTGACCTGGCGTTCCTCCATGCACTCCAGCAGCGCGGATTGGGTCTTGGGACTGGCCCGGTTGATCTCGTCGCCGATCACGATGTTCGCGAAGATGGCGCCGGGCTTGAACTCGAACCGCCGCTCGGACTGGTTGTAGATCGACACACCCGTCACATCCGAGGGCAGCAGGTCCGGCGTGAACTGGATGCGGCTGACGCTGCAGTCCACGGACTTGGCGAGCGCTTTGGCGAGCATGGTCTTGCCCACTCCGGGCACGTCCTCGATGAGGAGGTGTCCCTCGGCGAGGAGCACCGTGAGCGCGATCTGCACGGCCGAATGCTTGCCGTCGATGACGGACTCGACGTTGCGCATGATCGCGAGGGCGGCTCCCTGCACGTCGGCGAGAGCCACGTCGGTTTCACCGTCCCCGTCGATGGCGCTGCGGGATGCCGCACCGACGGTGGTCGTGCCGGCCACGGCCGACTCCGAGACCCAACGTCCCGGAAATGCGTTCATGCGAGCGGTCGATTCAGAAAGGCCGCGACGGCGGGCGGCACATACGGGGCGATGTCACCGCCGAGGGCGGCAACCTGACGCACCAGGGAGCTGGACACGTGGGCGTGAGCGGGGTCCGGCAGCATGAAGATGGTTTCGACGCCCGCGAGGTTGCGGTTCACGATGGCCATCGGGGTCTCGTAGGCCACATCGATCTGAGAGCGGATGCCCTTGACCAGCACACTGGCGCCCACGTCGACGCAATAGTCGACGAGCAGGCCCATGCTCCAGGAGCTGACGATGATGTTTCCCGGCAGTTCGGCCTCGATGATCGCCCGCTCGATGAGGGAGACCCGCTGGGTGATCGGCAGAAGCGCCGACTTGGCCGGGTTGTGCACCACAAGAACGTGCAGCTCGTCGTACAGTCCCGCCGCTCGTTGGATCACATCGAGGTGCCCCAGTGTGACGGGGTCGAATGAACCAGGTACGACGGCGATCCTGCGCATACGGTTCACCCTAGCGCCAGCTTGCAGCGCCCGCTGCCCGGTCCGGCCGGATTTCCCAGACGTTCAGACGCTGACGGTGACCCGTTCAGCCTTTGGAGAGCGCGGCGCGCTCCGAGTCGTCGAGCCGGCGGCGCACGGCCGCCCGCAACGCCGGCATGGTGCGCATCTCCGGGTCCCCGCCGATGAGTTCGCGGGCGGCGGTCCTGGCGTCGGCGATGATGTCGCCGTCGGTCGCCACGCGGAGCAGGCGCAGCGACGACTGGCCGCCGGACTGGAAGCGGCCGAGCACATCGCCCTCCTGCCGTTGCTCGAGGTCGACCTGCGCCAGGACAAACCCGTCGAGGGTGTTCGCGACGGCCTCGATGCGGTCCCGGGCCGGGGACCCCGACGGCGCCGCTGTCACCAGCAGGCATAGCCCGGGCACGCCGCCGCGGCCCACCCGGCCGCGCAACTGGTGTAGCTGGGACACGCCGAAGCGGTGGGCATCCATCACGACCATCACCGAGGCGTTGGGCACGTCGACGCCGACCTCGATGACGGTGGTGGCCACGAGCACCTGGATGTCACCGGCCGCGAAGGCCCGCATGGTGTCGTCCTTCTCGTCGGCGGTCATGGCGCCGTGCAGCGGTTCGATCCGGGCATCCCGCAGCAGCGGATGCCGGTGCAGCTCGGCGTTGAGCTCTTCGACGGTGGTCATCGGGGTGGCGTCGAAGTCGATCTCCTCGCCCTGTTCGAGCTTCTTCGGCGCGATCGCGGGGCACACCACGAAGCACTGGCGGCCGAGCGCGAGCTCCTCGGACACCCGCTGCCACACCCGCACCACCCAGGCCGGTTTTTCGTCGAGGGGCACCACGAAGCTCTCGATCCCCGGGCGTCCGGACGGGAGCATGGCGATGGTGCTCACGTCGAGGTCACCGAACACCGTCATCGCGATGGTGCGGGGAATGGGCGTGGCGGTGAGCACCAGAACGTGCGGCGGCAGTTCGGCCTTCTGTCGCAGGGCCTCGCGCTGGTCGACGCCGAAACGGTGCTGTTCGTCGATGACGACCAGGCCGAGGTCGAAGAACCCGACGGTGTCACTGAGCAGGGCGTGTGTGCCGATCACGATGCGGGCCTGGCCGGACACCGTGCGCAGCAGTGCCTTCCGCCGTTCGGCGACGGGGAGCTGCCCGGTGAGCAGGGTGGGCATCAGTTCGGCGGTGAGGTCGGGGCCCAGGATGCGGGCTATCGAGCGCAGGTGTTGCCCGGCCAGCACCTCGGTGGGGGCCAGCAGCGCCGCCTGGCCGCCGGAGTCCGCCACCGCGAGCATGGCGCGCAGGGCCACGACGGTCTTGCCGGAGCCGACCTCGCCCTGCACCAGCCGGTTCATCGGGGCGGTCAGGGCAATGTCTCGCAGGATCTCGGCGCCGGTGATCTCCTGGTCGACGGTGAGGGCGAACGGCAGCGTCGCGTCGAACCGCTCGAGGTAACCGCCGGGGACCGGCTGCCGCGACCGGGTCCGCAGGGCCCGGTGCTCGGTGTGCTGCTGCACCAGCACGCACTGCAGCACGAACGCCTCAGTGAAGCGGAGCGTCTCCCTGGCCTCGTTCCAGTCGTCGTCGGTGGTGGGGCGGTGGATGCGCAGCAGCGCGTCCCGGTGCTCGAGCAGGCCGCGTTCGCGGCGCATCCGCTCGGGGATCGGGTCCTCGACCGGGCCGAGCCTCTCGAGGACCTTCACGATCAGCTTGGCGATCTGCCAGCTCGTCACGGCAGCCGTCGCACCGTAGATCGGGATGGGCCGGTCGGCCCACAGGCGGGCCTCTGCGGCATCCTCCGGCGAGATCGTGGCGTCCATGGGGTCGTCGCTGCCCGGCACGATCTCGTAGTCGGGATGGGCGAGCTGACGGGTCTTGTTGAAAATCGTGACCTTGCCGGAGAACATCGCCCGCATGCCGGGGCGCAGGGTCCTGGACAACCAGGGCTGGTTGAAGAAGGTCAGCGAGAGCATGCCGCGCCCGTCGGAGATGATGACCTCCGTCCGGTGCGGTGACTTTTTGCCCGGCTGCCGGCTGCCGGGGCTCTTCACCGTCACGGACAGCACTTCGGCCAGCACTGTCACGGCCTCGTCCAGCGGCAACGCCGCCAGCGTGGTGAGTTCGCCGCGCCGGGCGTATCGGCGCGGGTAGTGGCTGAGCAGGTCGCCCACCGTCGCCATGCCGAAGGCCTTGTCCAGCAGGGTCGCCTGGCCCTGGCCGAGAACGCCCCGCAGGGCCGAATCGAGGGTCAGCGCCCCGGGGTCGTCGGCGGCGTCCCCGTGCGAGGTGGCGGCATCCGAACCGGTCATACTCCGATGCTAAACGTCAGCACCGACGCCGGGCACCGACCCCGCAGACTGTGGATGGCGCGCGAAGGCTAGGCTCGAAGACAAATGACGCGAATTGTCGCCGGGTTCGCCGGCTCCCTCACCCTCACCGTGCCGGCCAAGGGCACCAGGCCCACCAGCGACCAGGTGCGCGAGGCACTGTTCTCGGCACTCGACGCCCGCGACGCCATCCGTGACTACAGGGTGCTCGACCTGTACGCCGGTTCCGGCGCACTCGGCCTCGAGGCCGCCAGCCGCGGCGCCAGGGTCGTCACCCTCGTCGAGAACGGCTTCGCGGCCAGCCAGACCTGCCGTAAGAACGCCGCCGCGGTGCAGAAGGCCGCCCCGAAGGGCGCGAACCTCGCTATCTCGGTGTCCAGCCAGGCCGTGCAATCCTTCCTGGCCGGCACCCCGGACGGCTTCGACCTGGTCTTCCTCGACCCGCCGTACGACCTCCCGGACGCCGAGCTGGCCGCGAACCTCGCCGCCCTGGCGCCGCTGCTGGACCCGGACGCCCTCGTGGTGGTGGAACGCTCGTCCCGGTCGCCGGAACCCACCTGGGGACCCGGCCTCGTCGTGGAACGCCGCAAGAACTACGGCGACACCACCCTCTGGTACGCCGGGGTGGCCGGCCCGGTGTAGGAAACCCCTGAAGAGGGCTGGTCAGAACGGATTTTTGCGCCTACGGTTGATGTGTGGGCACCGTCGTCCACCGCATTCGAAAGGTCGACGCTGTGCGTGTAGCGGTTGTTTGTGCCAGCCAGTACGGCGCCACCCTGGGCATCGCCGAACGGATCGGCGCCGAACTCGGCCTCGCCGGCCTGGACGCCCGCGTCTACGATGCCGCACAGCCCCCGCACGCGGAGGATGTGGCGGGTTTCGACGCCTTCGTGGTGGGCAGCGCCGTATACATGGGTCACTGGCTCAAAGATGCCACGACCTTCGTGCACCGCTACCAGCCCACCCTTCTCGAACACCGGGTCTGGCTGTTCAGCAGCGGCCCGCTCGGATCGGCGACCACGGATGCCGACGGCACCGATGTGCGGGAGAGCACCGTGCCCGCGGAGATCGCCGATTTCACCAACAGCGTGCGGCCGGTCGGTCACCGGGTGTTCTTCGGAGCCATCGATCCGGATGTGCTCAGCCTGGGGCACCGGGTGATTCGAAAGTTCCCCGGCGCGGCCGAGAAGATCCCGGCCGGCGACTTCCGCGACTGGCCGGAGATCGAAGCCTGGGCGAGGGAGATCGCCCGCGCCCTGGTCACGCCCGCCTGAGCCGGCTCATCGTTGGGGAGGGTGCCTCAGGTGGTGGCGCCGTCCCAGCCGCGGTACGGGTCCCAACCGCCCTGGGTGTGCGGCTCACCGTCCACGAGCACGATCCCGGACTCGCCGGTGACGGTGCCGAGGCGCCGGAATCCGGCGGGGAGCTCCGCGGTGGGCGGGAAGGTGGCCAGCAGGCCGTGGTCCTCTCCCCCGCCCAGGGCCAGCTCCCGCTGGTCGCCGAGCGCCGCTGAATCAAAATCGACGCCGGCGCCGCTGGCCCGCGCGAGCCGGCCCGCATCGATAGCCAGCCCGTCGGACACGTCGAGCATGGCCGTCGCTCCGGCGGCCGCCGCGACAGCGCCCAACCGGATCGGAGGTACCGGCGCCAGTTGCGCCTCGACGAACCGGGGCTCGCGCAGCTTGAGGGCATCGGCGGCCGCGCGGCTCGGCACTCCGTCGGCGTCCACCCCGAAGCGGAACAGCAGCCCGAGGCCGATGCCGGCGTCACCCAGACGTCCAGCGTGGGCAACGATGTCCCCCGGCCGGGCACCGGAACGCAGCACGGGCGCCCGACCCTCGAGGTCGCCGAAGGCCGTGATCGAGAGAGTGAGGGCGTCGGAGGCGGACAGGTCACCGCCCACGACCCCGCAGCCCGGAGCCAACGCTTCACAGCCGTCGCGCAACCCGTCGGCGATGCCGAGGATGACCGAGATCGGTGTGGACGGCGGAGCGGCGATGGCCACCACGAGCGCTGTGGGCCTCGCGCCCATCGCGGCGACATCGGACAGGTTCGTGGCGGCGGCCTTCCAGCCCAGGTCGTGCGGCGTCGACCAGGCCAGCCTGAAGTCCGGGCCCTGGATCATCATGTCGCAGGTGACGACGAACCGGCCGTCGGCCGCGGAGAGCACGGCGGCGTCGTCACCGGGTCCGAGCAACTCGGTGTCGGCGTGCGGCAGCCGCGGGAAGATGCGGGCGAGCACCTCGCCCTCGCTGAGGTCGGCCAGGGTCTGGTCGGGAGCATTGGTCATGCTTCAAACGGTAACCTGAATGTGATGACTCTCCAGTTCACCCTCTCTCGCCGGCTCCGCCACAGCACCGGTGTCCGCGCCGCGACAGCGCTGCTGCTCGCGGCCTCCGCCGTTGTGCTCACAGGGTGTGCCGCCACGGTTCCGATGCAGCCGGCAGCGGATGCGGAGAACCCCGCCTGCGCCGACATCATCGTGCGCCTGCCGACGACCGTGGCCGACCAGCCCGAACGGGAGACGAACGCTCAGGCCACCGGCGCCTGGGGTGACCCCAGCGCGGTGCTGCTCACCTGCGGCGTCGAGGTGCCCGGACCCACCACGCTGCCGTGCGTGAGCATCAACGGAGTCGACTGGATCGAGGATGACAG
The DNA here is from genome assembly GCF_002205495.2 of Cryobacterium sp. LW097. Lineage (GTDB taxonomy): Bacteria > Actinomycetota > Actinomycetes > Actinomycetales > Microbacteriaceae > Cryobacterium > Cryobacterium zongtaii. The sequence goes on from NZ_CP021992.1 coordinate 2,252,445, forward strand.
CGAGGCGCCCATGTACCGGTACACCACCTACGGGCGTGAACCGGCCACGGAGGTCTACCTCGACTCCGAGCTGGTCAGCGGATCGACCACCCTGGTCGACCTCGCCGCGGCCGTCGCGAACGTTCCCGCCTCGAAGCAGTGCCTCAGCGCCGACGACGTGACCCTGCCCAGCGAGACGCCCGCGCCCTAAGGCGGGCTCCGCCGCGCGGAGGCCGCGGATGCCGTGCCCGGGCCCGCGCGCCCCTCATCGAGTTGCCGGAAATACCCCCTTCAGGGCAGCTGAAGGGGAATCCTGCGGAAAGTCGTGGAGGGCGCACCCATCGACTCACGGCAAACGCCCCCTTCAAAGCAGCTGAAGGGGGCGTTTCACGGCAAGTGGTGGCGGCGTCTGCGTTACTCGGTGACGACGGCGGAGGTGCGGCGGCGCTTGTGCGCTGCCCGGGCCAGGGCCACCTCGATGAGTTCGTCGATCAGCTGCGGGTAGGTGTACCCGCTGGCCAGCCAGCAGCTGGGGAACATCGAGATGGGGGTGAAGCCCGGCATGGTGTTGATCTCGTTGATCACCCAGCCGTCGGCGGTGAGGAAGAAGTCCACCCTGGCCAGGCCGCCGGCGTCGATGGCCTCGAACGCCCGCACCGCGATGTCCTGCATCTCGGCCAGGTCCGCCGGGGCGAGGTCCGCCGGGCAGAGCAGTTCGATGCCCGCAGCGTCGAGGTACTTGGCGGCGAAGTCGTAGAAGTCGCGGCCGGTGACGACGACCTCACCGGCAACGGAGGCATGCGCCGGTTCGCCGGGGCGCCCCTGCAGCACGGCGACCTCGAGCTCGCGGCCCACCAGGCCCGCCTCGATGAGCACCTTGTCGTCCTCGGCCAGCGCCACGGCCATCGCCTCGGCCAGCTGGTCGGAGTTGGCGACCCGGCTCACGCCGACGCTGGAGCCGGCTCTGGCCGGCTTCACGAAGGCGGGCAGGCCCAGCTCCTCCAGGGCGGCGTAAGCCGACCCCGGCGCGTCGGCCCAGTCGTCCGCGGTGATGGTTCGCCAGGGGGCCACGGCCAGCCCTGAGTGCTGCAGAACGGTCTTGGTGAAGTGCTTGTCCATGCCCAACGCTGACGCGAGCACACCGGAGCCGACGAACGGCAGGTCGACGAGTTCGAGCATCCCCTGCACGGTGCCGTCTTCGCCGTATGGTCCGTGCAGGATCGGGAACACCAGGTCGATCGGGCCGAGGCTCCGGCGGCCGGAGTCGTCCACGACGATGAGTTCGCGGCTACGCGCGCTGTCGGGCCAGAGCACCCGGCTCCCGTTGTCGGTGACCTCGGGCAGGGCGGCGGCGGTCAGCGCGAACTTGGTCGGATCGTCGTCTTCGAGCACGAAGGTGCCGTCGCGGGTGATGCCTACCGGGATGACCGTGTAGCGGTTCCGGTCAATTGCGGCCAGTACCCCGCCCGCTGTGGCGCAGCTGATCGAATGTTCGCTTGAACGCCCCCCAAACAGCAGCGCTACCGTGAGCTTGTCCGTCATCAATGGTCCTTTCACCCTGCGGTGCGCCGGAGTCAGTCGTGAGGTGCGGCGCAATATCCCGCGGCTTCAGCGTACCCGCCAGCACCTGGCGTACCTGTTCGACGATGGGCATGTCGACACCCTTGGCACGCGCCAACTCGAGGATCGGGCTCACGGATGCGAGTCCCTCTGTGGTCTGCTGCATCTGCGCGATGACGTCGTTGTAGCTGTAGCCCTGGCCGAGCAGCCGGCCGGCGGTGTTGTTGCGGGACAGCGGGGACTGGCAGGTCGCGATGAGGTCGCCGAGGCCCGCCAGACCCGCGAGGGTCTCCGGCTGGGCGCCGTAGGCCACGGCGAAGTCCGTCATCTCCACGAGCCCGCGGGTGATGATCGACGCCTTGGTGTTCTCGCCGTAGCCGACGCCGTCCACGATGCCGATCGCCACGGCGATGAGGTTCTTGAGCACGCCGCCGAACTCGGTGCCGATGACGTCGGTGTTCACGTACGACCTGAAGTACTTCGTGGTGGCCAACAGGGCCACGGCGTGCGCGGTATCCAGGTTCGACGAGGACACCACGGCGGCCGTGGGCTGCTCTTTGGCGATCTCCAGGGCGAGGTTGGGCCCGGAGATCGCGGCGATGCGGGCCGGGTCGATCGGCAGGACCTGCTCGATGATCTCGCTCATCCGCAGACCCGAGGAGCGTTCGACGCCCTTCATCAGCGACACGATGATGGCGTTGGGCGCCAGGAACGGTTCGGCCTGGATGAGGTTCTCGCGCAGGGACTGGCTGGGCACGGAGACGAAGACCTGATCGGCGCCGGCGAGGGCCAGATCGAGCCTGGACGTGGCGCGGAGGCCCACGGGCAGGTTGATGCCCGGCAGGTAGTCGCTGTTGCGGCGGCCCTCGGTGATCTCCTTCGCCAGCTCGGGGCGGCGGGCCCAGAGCACCACATCCGCTCCGCCGTCGGTGAGGATTTTCGCGAACGTGGTGCCCCAGCTTCCGGCGCCGAGAACGGCAACGCGGGTGCCTGGCTGGACTTTAGGCTTCAAAACGGCCGGTCTCTTTCTGATCGTGCTCAGAGGGGTTCCAGCGCTTGGCCGGTGCGGTCTCGTTGCGGAGGTCCTCGAGCAGGGCGGTGATGGCGTCCATCACCACGGCGGTCGCCTCGTTCAGCGTCGCCGTGTCGAGGTTGCGGCCGCGGAACTCGGCCAGGTCGAGCGGGTCGCCGATCTTGACCAGGATGGTCTTGCGCGGGAACAGGTGCAGCTTCTTGGAGTACCGCTCCATGAGCTGCTGGGTGCCCCAGTGCGCCGCCGGCACGATGGGGATGCCCTGCTCCAGGGCGATCCGCACGGCGCCGCTCTTGCCGCGCATGGGCCACATGCCCGGGTCGCGGGTGAGGGACCCCTCCGGGTACACGACCACCATCTGGCCGCGTTCGACGAGCCGACGGGCGGCCTTGACGGGCTCGCTGCCGCGCACCGAACCACCACGCTGCACCGGAATCTGCCCGGACTTCTTCAGCAGCCAGCCGGCAACGGGCAGCTTGAAGAGCGACGCCTTGGCCAGGAACCGCGGCAGCCGGCCGAGCTTCCAGCTGACCATGCCCATCACGATCGGGTCGATCTCGCTGTAGTGGTTGGGCGAGAGAACGAACGCGCCCTCACGGGGGAACTTGTGGCCGTCGGTGATCTTGTAGCGCGCGGCCAGGTTCATCGGCGGCAGCACGAGCACGGCAAGCAGCCAGAAAATCGAGGGTTTGCTCTTCTCGGAGCGCACCCGGCCGGACTTCGTCACCGGTGACGACGGGGAATCTGGCGCGTTGGAATCTGGCACGTCTGTATCTGGCACGGTGCCATTATCCTTCGAGATCGAAGTCAGCCCCCAACAGACGCAGCTTGGTGATGAAGTTCTCGTACCCGCGGCTGATGATTCCCACGTTGCTCACGGTGGAGGTTCCCTCGGCCGTGAGGGCCGCGATGAGGTGGCTGAAGCCACCGCGCAGGTCGGGTACCTCGATGTCGGCGCCGACCAGCTTGGTCGGGCCGGCGATGACGGCGGAGTGGTTGAAGTTTCGCTGACCGAAGCGGCACGGGTGCCCGCCGAGGCATTCGCGGTGGATCTGGATGGTGGCGCCCATCTCGACCAGGGCGTCGACGAAGCCGAAGCGCTGCTCGTAGACGGTTTCGTGCACGATCGACACGCCGTGGGCGTGGGTGAGCGCGATCACGAGCGGCTGCTGCCAGTCGGTCATGAAGCCGGGGTGAACATCCGTCTCGATGATGACGGGCTTGAGGTCGCCGCCTGGGTGGTAGAAACGGATGCCGTCGTCGTGGATGTCGAACGCGCCGCCGACCTTGCGGAAGACGTTGAGGAAGGTGAGCATCTCGGCCTGCTTGGCGCCGCCGACGAAGATGTCGCCGTCGGTGGCCAGCGCGGCCGCGGCCCAGCTGGCGGCCTCGTTGCGGTCGAACAGGGCGCGGTGCTGGTAGCCCTGCAGGCTGTCGACACCCTCGATGCGGATGACCCGGTCGGTGTCGACCGTGATGATGGCGCCCATCTTTTGCAGGATGTTGATGAGGTCCATGATCTCGGGCTCGATCGCGGCGTTCTTGAGCTCGGTGATGCCCTCGGCACGCACGGCCGTCAGCAGCACCTGCTCGGTGGCGCCCACGCTCGGGTACGGCAGCTCCACCTTGGTGCCCTTGAGGCCGTTCGGCGCCGACATGCGAATGCCGCTCTCCTGCTTCTCGACGACGGCGCCGAACTTGCGCAGCACCTCAAGGTGGTAGTCGATGGGGCGGTCGCCGATGCGGCAGCCGCCGAGGTCGGGGATGAAAGCTTCGCCGAGGCGGTGCAGCAGCGGGCCGCAGAACAGGATCGGGATGCGAGAGGAGCCGGCGTGGGCGTCGATGTCGGCGTAGTGCGCGCTCTCCACGTCCACTGGGTCCAGCTGCAGGCTGCCGGGCTCGTCGCCCTCGGTCACCTTGACGCCGTGGGCCTCGAGCAGGCCGCGCACGATGCGTACGTCGCTGATGTTCGGCACGTCACGCAGGATGCTCGGGGTTTCGCCGAGGAGTGCGGCAACCATGGCCTTGGTGACCAGGTTCTTGGCACCCTTGACCTCGATGCGACCGACCAGGGGGCGGCCGCCGCGGATGGTGATCTTGTCGCCGACCAGGCCTACATTGGCTCCGTGACTCTGCGCGTTTCCGCGCTCTGCATTCTCTTGAACGTTTTCGCGGACCTGATTGTTTTCGCCGACGATGATCACAAATTTACCTGCCTTGCGGGGAGAGTGCGGGGGCGCCAGGGCTCCCGGTGGGATTCGAATTCTGCGATTCGCGCTTCGTCGCGCAGGGTCAGGCCGATGTCGTCCAGGCCTTCCAGCAGTCGCCATCTAGTGTATTCGTCGACCTCGAATGAGACTGTGAGGTCGCCGACACTGGCAGTAGAGGCAACCAGATCCACGGTCAGTTCTATTCCGGGGTTCGCCTCGAGGATCCCCCAGAGGGTCTCGGCGTCGTCCTCACTGATCTGGCCGGCCAGTAGGCCCTGCTTGCCCGAGTTGCCCCGGAAAATGTCGCCGAATCGGGGGCTCAGCACCACATCGAAGCCGAAATCGCGCAGCGCCCAGACGGCGTGTTCACGCGAAGATCCGGTGCCGAAGTCGGCGCCGACTACCAGGACCTTGGGGCTCTGGTAGGCGGGTTGGTTGAGAATGAACTCAGGATCCTGCCGCCAACCGTAGAAGAGGGCGTCTTCGAATCCGGTCTTGGTGACGCGCTTGAGGAACACTGCGGGGATGATCTGGTCGGTGTCGACGTTCGAGCGGCGCATGGGAACGGCGACACCGGTGACGGTGGTGAATTTCTGCATGACGACTGCTCCTAGACGCTGGCGGGGACGAAAACGGCGGGAACGGCCTCGTGGCCGAGCGTGCCGTCCTGGACGAGGTCCCACGGGCTTGAGAGGGTGCCGCGGATGGCGGTGGCCGCGGCCACCAGCGGGGAGACCAGGTGGGTGCGTCCGCCCTTGCCCTGCCGTCCTTCGAAGTTGCGGTTGCTGGTGGAGGCGCAGCGCTCCCCCGGAGCCAGCTGGTCCGGGTTCATGCCCAGGCACATCGAGCAGCCGGCGAAACGCCATTCGGCGCCGAACGCGAGGAAGATCTGGTCGAGGCCTTCCGCTTCGGCCTCGATCCGCACGCGGGCGGACCCGGGCACCACGAGCATCCGCACGCCGTCGGCAATGGACTTGCCCTTGATGATCTCGGCGGCGGCGCGCAAGTCTTCGACCCGGCTGTTGGTGCAGGAGCCGAGGAACACGGTGTCGACGCGGATGTCCTTCATCGCGGTGCCGGCGGCCAGGTCCATGTATTCGAGGGCGCGTTCGGCGGCGCTGCGCTCGTTGGCGTCGGCGATCTCGGCGGGGTTGGGCACGGTGTCGCTGAGCGAGACGCCCTGGCCGGGGTTGGTGCCCCAGGTCACGAACGGTTCGAGGGTGTCGGCGTCGAGGATCACCTCGGCGTCGAAGGTGGCGCCCTCGTCGGTGGCCAGCGTGTCCCAGTACGCGACGGCGTCGTCCCAATCGGTGCCGACCGGCGCGTGGGCGCGGCCCTTGAGGTAGGCGTAGGTGGTGGCGTCCGGCGCGACCATACCGGCACGGGCGCCGGCCTCGATCGACATGTTGCAGATCGTCATGCGGCCCTCCATGGAGAGCGCGCGGATGGCGCTGCCACGGTATTCGAGCACGTAGCCCTGGCCGCCGCCGGTGCCGATCCTGGCGATCACGGCGAGGATGATGTCCTTGGCGGTGACGCCGGGACGCAGGGTGCCGTCGACGGTGATGGCCATGGTCTTGAACGGCTTGAGCGGCAGCGTCTGGGTGGCCATGACGTGCTCCACCTCGCTGGTGCCGATGCCCAGCGCCATGGCGCCGAAGGCCCCGTGGGTGGAGGTGTGCGAGTCGCCGCAGACGACCGTGATGCCCGGCTGGGTCAGGCCCAGCTGCGGGCCGACGACGTGCACGATGCCCTGTTCGATATCGCCCAGGGAGTGCAGGCGGATGCCGAACTCGGCGCAGTTGCGGCGCAGAGTTTCGATCTGGGTGCGGCTGGTGAGATCGGCGATAGGCCGGTCGATCGCCAGGGTCGGCGTGTTGTGGTCCTCGGTCGCGATCGTCAGGTCGGGCCGGCGAACCGGGCGACCGGCCAGGCGCAGGCCGTCGAAGGCCTGGGGGCTGGTGACCTCGTGCACGAGGTGCAGGTCGATGTAGATGAGGTCCGGGGTGCCGTTCTCGCCCTTGGCTACCAGGTGTTTGTCCCACACCTTCTCGGCCAGCGTGCGGGGGCGGATGTCCGGCGTGGGTGGATCGGTGATCACTGCGTTAGTCATGTTCGTGCGTCTTCCTCGGGAACGGTGGTCAGCCAACGACAAACTCCGCGACGAGTGGGCCTGTTAGATACGAGACTCGTCGCGGCACAGAAGAAGAAGTCGACGTTGCAGCACACCTCAGGCTAACACGCGCTTTAAAGTCCGCGAACTGTGAGCTGTGCCCCTAAAAATCGCGCATCCTGGTGGGCTTCTCACGGTTCACGGATGTCGGCGGGCCATGGCCGTGGGGGGACGGTCGACGTATGGTGTGCGCATGACGACCGTGACCGCTCCGAAGACCACTGGCAGGGTGCTCATCGTGATCCTGCTGGCCCAGTTCATCATCGTCGTCGACTCCACGTTCATGAACGTGTCGCTGTCGACCCTCGTGGAGGATTTTGACACGACGGTCACCGGCATCCAGAACGCCATCACGCTGTACACCCTGGTGATGGCCGCCTTCATGATCGCCGGCGCCAAGGTGGGCGACATCATCGGCCGCAAGCGCGCCTTCGTGATCGGCCTCAGCGTGTACTCGGTCGGCACGACCATCACCGCGCTCTCCCCCACGCTGACCGTGTTCATCCTGGGCTGGTCATTCCTCGAGGGGCTGGGCGCGGCCATGATGCTCCCGGCCATGATGTCGCTGATCGTGTCGAACTTCGCCGCCGGCCCCGCCCGGGCGAAGGCCTACGCCGGCTTCGCCGCTATCGCGGGGATCGCCGCGGGGATCGGCCCGATCATCGGGGGCCTGTTCACGTCGTACCTCTCCTGGCGGTTGGCCTTCGCCAGCGAACTGCTCGTGGCGCTGTTCATCTTCACCCAGCTGAAAATCATCAAGGATGCGCCCTTCCTGGGCCGGAAACCTCGCTTCGACTGGCCGGGGTTCATCCTCAGCTCCGCCGGACTCATCACTGCGGTTCTGGGCATCGTGATGGCCTCGGCCTTCGGCCTGTTCATCAGTCGCGTTGACGTTGAGATCTTCGGTCAGGTCGTGCTCACCGCCGGCCAGATCTCACCGACGGTCATCCTCGTGTCGATCGGCCTGGTGTTCCTCCTCGTCTTCGTCCTGGTGGAACGAAGCCGGGATCGCCACCACCACGACACGCTCCTGGACCTGAACCTTTTCGGAATCCGCGCCGTCTCGTCGGGGTCGGCCGTGCAGCTGCTGCAGTACCTCGTTCTGACCGGTGCGATCTTCGCACTCTCCCTCTACGTGCAGATGGAACTGAATTACTCGGCGATCCAGAGCGGGCTCACCCTGCTGCCGCTGTCCCTGGCCGTCCTCCTGTCGGCGGCGGTGAGCGGGCGGGTTTTCAGCCGCCGGTTCGCGCCGCGCTCGGTGATCCTCGCCGGCTTCGCCATCATCGTGCTCGGCGCGGCGGCTATGGGGGTGCTGGCCAGGGATGCGACGAGCGGCACCGAGTTCATCCTGGGGCTGGCGCTGGTCGGTTTCGGTGCGGGCACCATCGCTTCCCAGAATCAGAACCTGATCATGTCGTCGGTGAAACCGCAGCGTTCCAACGAAACGTCCGGGGTCATCAACACCTCCCAGAACATCGGCGCATCCCTGGGCACGTCCCTGGCCGGGGCGCTCATCCTGTCGGTGTTCGTCCTGACGGCGACAAGCCTGATCGACGAGAGTCCGGTCTTCTCCTCCTCCGAACAGTCCCAGTTGGACACCGCGGTCACCGAGAAGGCTCAGATCATCAGCGACGCGCAGCTCGGCAACGCCGTCGCGGAGCTGCCCGCCGACCAACAGGCCGAGATCATCGAGATCAACGCCGAGGCCCGGCAGACGGCGCTCACCGTGGTCTACGCCGGCCTGGCCCTCGCCGGACTGCTCGGCTTAGCTGCTGCACTGCGGCTGCCCAAGACTCCGCCGCTTTCGAGCACGGGCCCTGGCGGAACCGGCTCGAGCACGGACAGCACAGCCGGACAGCCCTAGGCGTCGGGCCGCGACACCTGCACCGCGAATTCACCGAGGGAGAGGCTGACGCCGGCGCCCATCGCGGTGCGGACGCCCGGATTCACGGGAGTGCGTTCGCCGTGCACGTCGCCGACACTGACGCCGTTGGTGGAGTGCAGGTCGGTGACCCACAGCTCCCCGTCGACCAGCTCGACGAGGGCGTGCGACTTCGACACCGACCGGGCCGGGTCGATCACGCTGACCATCGTCGCGGCCCGGCGGGTGACCGGGGCCGGGTCGCGGCCCAGCACGAGCGAGCCCGTCACCGGAATGATCTGGCCGTCGGCAAGGGTGAGCTGCCAGACGGATGCGGCCTGCGAGGCAGCCGCGCGCTGCGGAGCGACCGCGGGCAGCGGAGTGCGCGGCGGCGGCGAGCCGGGGAACGTGGGAACAAACGCGGGGATGGACAGCACCGGCGCGGCCCCCGGCGGCGCGACCGCGGGGGCACCGGCCAGCGGGGCGGCTCCCACCGTGGGCATCGGCGGGCCGGTCGGCGGCGCCGCATTGTCGGCGACCATCGGAGCGCCACCCCCTGGCGCCGGCGGGATGGCGCCGATCAGGTTCTTGTGCGGCACCCGCGCCGTTGATTCCTCGTCGACCTCGGCGTCAGCCTCAGCGTCTTTCGAGCGAAACATGCCCGGCGGGGGAACTATGAAGTCCGGATTTTCCACGGTGCAACTCTACCTTCGGCCCGTGCCGGGGCCACGGCTGCCGCGCAGGTTCACCTGGCTCCAGTCCCGCTTGGCGCGGAGCCTGAACCTGGCGAGAATCCGGCGCAGGCGCCCGGCGGACTCCCCCGCGGTGGCGAGGGAGGCCAGTGCCGCCGTCCAATTGCTCTCCACGACCTCGTCGCTGACCTGCTCGCCGCCGAACACGGCGCTGTCGACGGAAGCTGCTACCGGCACCAGCCGGTGCGGCGCCACGAACTCCGCGGCGTCGACGATCTCCCCGGTGCCGTCGGGGCTGAGCAGCTGGGCGGCCAGCTGCGCTTCCAGGCTGACGGCCACCTGACGACGGCTCGACGCGCGTGGCACCTCGAAACCAAGCTCGGCAAAGCCGTCCGCCAGCTCGGACCAGGCTCCGGCGGCGCGTTCATCGCCGGTCCCCTTGGTTCGGCGATTGCGGCGGCGGCGGGACTTCAGCGCGGCGATGACGAGGAACGGGACACCGATCAGTATCAGCGGGATGCCGATCGAGCCGATCACGATCCAGGCCCAGCCGGGCAGCTCGAAGTCCTTGTCCTTGTCCTCGTCCTTGGTGTCGTCGATTTCGACGGCGGTCAGCAGGTCGTCGGCTTCGTTGTCCATGCGCGGGGGCTGACGCACCTGCGGCTGGGGCTCGGTCTTGGGCTTGGGGGTCTGGTCCTGCGGAACGTCAGTCTGGTCAGGGGTGGGGTAGAACGCGACCCAGCCGACGCCTTCGAAGGCCACTTCCACCCAGGCCGTCACGTCGGTTCCGGTGATCTCCACGGTGCCGGCGTCCTCGGGCACATCGGGCGCGAAGCCCATCACCACGCGGGCCGGGTAATCCAGGCTGCGGGCCATCAGGGCCATCGCGGCGGCGTACTGTTCCTCATCGCCCACCATCTGGGTGCGGGTGAACAGTTCGTTGATACGGTCGGCGCCGTGGCCGGCCCTGGACGGGATGCCGTCAGAGGCCAGGCCGTGGCTGAGGAACCCCTTGGTCTTGAGCGCCTGTTCGATCGCCCGGAGACTGTCGATGGGAGTATCGGCCGTGCCGGCGTACTCGATGGCCTTGGCCACGACGACGTCGGGGATGTTCTCGACCGCAGGCTGGGTGACGTCGGCGACGGGCACGTCCTGGAGGTCCTCATCCCGGTAGGTCTGCTGCAGCATGGCGTTCACCGTGTACTCATAACCGGGTTCGACACCGGTGGTGAGCACGGCGGTGCCGCTATCGGCGTTGTAGCGCAGGGTCTCGGCCTCCTCCTGGCTGCCCGCGTCGTCGAAGTCCACGGTGGCCGGATACCCGATCACCGGCAGCCAGACGTCTTCGTACCCGACGACGTCGACGGTGACGGTGCTGTTCGCACTGCTGGTGACCAAGGCCGGTTCGGGGATGGTGCGGCCCACGAGGCGGAAGCTGCCGGAGCCGTTCACCAGGGTGTCCGCGGCGGCCACATTCCACAGTTTGCCGTCGTAGGCATCCATACTCGCCAGCCGCAGGGTCTCTCCGGGCTGCATTCCGGTCACGGAGAACAGCGGGGTGTCAGCGAGGGTCTTGGTGAACTGCCGGAAGCCGGCCAACGGGCTCGGGAACTCGAGCGGATCGAACGGCGGCTGGATCTCCTCGCGCAGCACGAATCGGTCCTTGGTCTCAGGTGCCAGGACACCGCCGACGAGAGCGCCGATCAGCACGGCTCCGACGACCAGGGTGGCGGTGCCCAGAAGCTTGCGTCGCAGCAGCCGAGCTGCGCCCGCGGCATCCGCGCGTTCCACTTTCGTGCGGCGCCAGCCGATCCAGACGATGGCGACAACGGCGAAGGCAACACCGCGCAGGCCCGCGTAGAAGGTCTTGTCGGTGCCCATCAGGATGCCGGTCAGATACAGCAGGACCGGCCCGATCAGGAGAACACCGGTGCGCCAGACTGTGCGCCGGCGGCCGGGCAGCCACCGGCTGGCCAGCATGGTGCCGACCAGGGCGATCAACCAGGCCGCGAAGTAGGGCAGCACCGGCATGTAATACGGTGCTTCCACGGGCGTGCCGAGGGTGACGATGTCCTTCCAGCCGAAGACCGCGCCCAACGCCAGGCCGGCGGTGGACGAGATGCTGGGGAACACGCCGAGCAGGGCTTCGCCGGGCATGGTGAACGGCGTGCCGAGCAGGAAGTACGCCAGGATGGCGGCGAGCACGCTGGTGACTACACCCAGCCGCAGTGCGTAGCCGAGCACGGCGATTCCGGTTCCCACGATCAGTCCGCCGAGGCCGGCGACCAGGAAGTTGTAGTCGCCGAAGGAGGTCTCCAGGCCCAGCACGCCCAGCAACGACAGCAGGCTCAGCACGGCGACGTCGGTCCAGGCGGCCCGCGGGAACGGCCGCCAGGCCGCGCGCAGTCCCGCTGGCCGGTCGGGGCGTGGCCTGGCTGCCGGCGCGGTCCTGGCCCGCGTTGTCGGACGGGGGCGGGTGAAGCGGCTCATCGGTGTACCCGTCGGAGAAGTTTGGGCAGGTCGGCCAGATCGCCGATGGTGACGACCGTGAGGCCGGACACCGTGGACAGCCGGGACTGCGCCCCGGGGTTAATACGGAACGCGAGGGTGGTGGCGTCCTTACCGAACAGGGTCTGCGCGGCCCGGAATTCGGTGAGGTCCATCAGCGAACCGGCGATGATCATGACCACGCTGGGCGGCGGCAGGCGCCGGGTGGCGGCCCGCGCGAATTCCCGCAGGCTCGGGAAGAGGCCGGACACGGCGTCGATCCTGGAGGTGTCGTCGAGCAGGGACACCGGGGTCGCGGTGCGCAGGGCGAGCTTCTCGGTGACCACGCTGAGGCCGGTGCCGTCGCGGATGATCTGCAGCGCCAGCGATGCGGTCACGGACACGGCGAGTTCGAACTCCTCGTCCGAGGCGTAGTACGCGGTCTCGGAGGTGTGCACGATGGTGAGCTGGGTGCGCCGGGTCTCTTCGAACTGACGCACCATCAGCTGCCCGGCGCGGGCGGACGTGCGCCAGTGCACATTGCGCAGCGGGTCGCCGGGCTCGTACGCGCGCAGGGCGTGGAAGGAGATGTCGTCGCTGGTGATCTTCTTGGTGACCTCACCCTCGAGGTCACGCATGAGGCCGGCGGCCGAGGAGGCGATCCGGGTGGTCACCGGGTGCACGAACAGCTCAACGGCCTCGGTCCAGCGCACGGTGCGCCGCATCAGGCCCAGCTGGTCACCGCGCACCGAGACGGCGGGGCCGGCGACGATCACGGCGCGGCGCTGGGTGGGCACGGCGAACAGCTCGTCGTGCACGGCGGCCGGTGCGAGCCCGGGGATGACGAACTCCGCCAGCCCGGTGCCGACGGGAAGTTCCATGCGGGCGGGCAGCAGGGCGCGCTCCCCCGAGTTCGTGACGGTCATCTGCCCCAGGGCCCGTTCGCCGGCGACGACGCGGTGCGGGTTCAGCTGCAGCTCGACGGCGTAGGTGGCCCGACCGATGATGAACGGCACGGCAACGAGCACGGCGGCCAGCAGGGTGGTCGCCAGGTAGGTGAATTCCACCCAGCCGAACACGGCGCTCACGATGAACGCGGTGACCGCGCAGAGCAGCACCAACCGGCCGGCCGGGCCGATCACATCGACGACGGGGCGGATGCGCCCCAGCACGACGGCGAGCACCTGGCGGAGCAACCGCCAGGCGTGGGAGGCACCGGCCCCGAGCGCGCGACCGACCGATCTCAGGGCGTGTCTGGCCGGTGAGATCCTGACGGGCCCGCGCTCGGAGGCCCGTCTCATGCTGCGCGGAAGGCGGGCGGGGCCACCTCGACGAGGATCCGGCTGACGATGTCTTCGGCGGTGACGCCGGCGAAGTCGGCTTCGGGGTCGACCATGATGCGGTGCGCGAGCACCGGGATGGCCAGGTCGCGGATGTCGTCGGGGCTGACGAAGGTGCGCCCCTGCGACAGGGCCCAGGTCTTGGCCGCCCTGGCCAGGGCGAGGGCGCCACGCATGCTCACGCCGAGGGTCGAGGACACGTCGGTGCGGGTGGCGGTGACGATCTCGTTGAGGTAGCCGAGCACGGCGGCGTCCACGAACACCTCGGACGCCAGCTGGGCCATGGTGGTGACCGAGCTGGACGCGATGATCGGCGTGATCCCGGCGTCCCTGGACCGGTTCGAGGAGTCCAGCAGCAGGGTGACGGCGGTGTCGTGATCCGGGTAGCCGAGCGAGGTCTTGAACAGGAAGCGGTCGAGCTGGGCCTCGGGCAGCGTGTACGTTCCGGCCTGCTCGACGGGGTTCTGGGTGGCGATGACCATGAACGGGCTACCGACCTCGTGGCTGATGCCGTCGACGGTGACCCGGCCCTCTTCCATCACCTCGAGCAGAGCGGACTGGGTCTTGGGGCTGGCCCGGTTGATCTCGTCGGCGAGCACGATCGACGCGAAGATCGGTCCTTTGTGGAACTCGAAGAGGCCCTTGCCCTGGTCGTAGATGGTGACACCGGTGACGTCGGACGGCAGCAGGTCAGGGGTGAACTGGATGCGCGAGTTGGTGCCGTCGAGGGTCTTGGCCAGGGCCTTGGCCAGCACGGTTTTACCCGTGCCGGGGAAGTCCTCCAGCAGCACGTGGCCGTTGGTGAGCATCGCGGCGACAACGAGCCGGATCACGTGGTCCTTGCCGAGGATCGCCTGTTCGACGTTGCCGACGAGCTTGCCGAATGCTTCGGCGAACCAGTCTGCCTGTTCTTGGGTGACGCTCATGTGATGTTCTTCCTGTTCTCGTTCGTTAGCCGGAGCATGTGTTAGGCGCCAGGTTGTTCCAGGCCGTGCCGGAGATGGTGTTGGTCTCGGGGATACCGGTGGGCGCACCGGCGCCGATGATCACCTTGATGTTCTCGCCGCCCACCCGCACGCCCAGCCAGTTCTGGAGGCGTACCTTGCCGTTGGCGTTCAGGTCGTACCCGATGTTGGTGAACGCGCTCGAATCGCCGTTGATTGCGGTAGTGAGCCGGTGGTTGCCGGGTTTGAAGTACTCGTACCGAACCTCCACGTAGTTACCCACCGGGGCGTTCGCGCCCTTGCACACATACGCCCGGGGCGGGGGCGGCGGCGGTTCGGGTTGCGGAGTCGCCGTGTTCGAGGACGTCCACTCGCCGCAGCCGCGCGGGTTGCAGGCCCGAACCCGGTACTGGGCAGGCTGGTCGATGTTTCCGGTATCGGACGCCGAAAGGGCGGACGTATAGCGGTATCCACTACGCCCTTGAACCCACTCGTAGTGGTACTCAGTTACGCCGCGCCCGCCGTTGCTGCCGGGTGCAGACCAGGTGAGTTCAAGCGCCCCGGTGCCCTGCCCGGGCGCCCTGAGCGTGGCGCTGGCAGGCGCCCCGGGCAGTCCATAAGGGGTGACGGTTGGGCTCGAGGCCGACGGCGTGGAGTCTCCGATGGCGTTCCGGGCGGTCACGGTGAAGTCGTAGTTGGACCCGTTGGTCAAGCCGGTGATGTCGTGGGTGCCGGCGCTCTTCACTGTCGTGGAGCCGCCGCCCCACCAGATGGTGTAGTCGATGATCTCTGAGTTGTTCGACGACGGGGCGGTGAAACTCACCGTGGCGCTGCCGTCGCCCTCGACCGCGGTCGGCGCCTTGGGGGCATCCGGGTTGTTGCGGATCACGAAGGTGATCCTGGCCTTGGTCTGGCGGGCCGGGTCGCCGGTGGCGTCCTTGATCGTATAGACCACCGTGAGAGTGCCGGTGGCGCCCGAGCCGGTCTTGATGGTGACGTCGTTGCCGGTGAACGCGACGGAAGCGGAGCCGACCTGCTGTTCGATGACCGCGCCGATCACCACGAGCGGCTTGCCGTCCTTGGCGAAGGGGTTGTAGTCGTTATTGAGCACGGGCACAGTCTCCGAGGTGCTCGGCCGGGTTTCGATACCTGCGCCGTTGGGGCCGGCATCGTCGACGGCCTGGGGAACGGGGCGGGTGGACGAGACCACCGTCACCTCGATCGAGCCGGGGATGGTGAATTCCTTGTACGTGACCGAGAACGTGAGCTTCACCTTGGCGCCCGGCTGGGTGCCCAGCGGTGAGGAGATGGTGAGGTCGGCTCCGGCGAGGGTCGCGGCGACGGCGCCGCTCGTTCCGCTGAGCGATCCGTAGCTGACCCTCTGGATGATGTCGGGGTTGGGGTGTCCTGTCGAGTTGCGCAGGTTCACGACCTGCGCACCCTCGCCGGCCTCCACGGTGACCTTGGACGGGGTGAAGGTCGGAGCGACGTCCTCGAAGTTCGGGTCGCCGACGGTGATCGGGATGGTGAGGGTCGCTTGGTTGCCCTTGGGGTCTCCGGCACCGGTCCCGTCGGTCACCACGAAGGTCAGGGCGGCGGGCCCTCGGTAATCGGCCGCGGCCACGAAGCTCAGTGACGTGGAACCGTTCATGGCGTTCGAGCCGTCGCTGTTGGTGGCGGTGGCGCTGAGCAGCACGGCGGGGCGGCCGGAGGGGACCTCGACGATGTCGGCGAGGGACCAGCTCTTCGAGCCGTTCATCTTGATGACCTGCGGGCCGATGTCCTTCAGGAAAGGCGGCGGGAACACCTCTTCTTCCGGCGTCGGTTCGGCGTTCGCGGGA
The DNA here is from genome assembly GCF_002205495.2 of Cryobacterium sp. LW097. GTDB lineage: Bacteria > Actinomycetota > Actinomycetes > Actinomycetales > Microbacteriaceae > Cryobacterium > Cryobacterium zongtaii. Next base: position 2,268,568 of record NZ_CP021992.1, read on the forward strand.
TCAGTCGGCTTCGGGGTGTTCGGCTCCGGCATGGCCGGCACGATGATGAACGCGGTGGCACTGAGCTTGTCGACCTCGTTGGTGAGCCTGTAGGCGATCGCCTGACGTTCGAAGGTGGGCTCGACTCGCACGACGCCGTTTGACTGGATGGCGCCAGAGGCGGCGTTGGGTCCCTCCAGGCTGATGACCAGCTCGTCGATCAGGCCGCTCGGGTTCTCGGCTCCCTCGAGCGCGTCGATGTCGACGGCCTGGCCGGCCTGAATCTCTTCGGGTTCGACGAGGTGGTCGATCGCCACGGGGTACTGAGCCTTGGCGTCCTCGGTGACCTTCACCTGGATGAAGGCCGTGTCGGCGCCGCCGTGCCCGTTGGTGATCTCGTAGCGCAGCGTGTATGTGCCCTCCTCGGCGGGCGTTTCCACGATGACGCGACTGCCATCGACGGTGGCGATGATGCCGGGATCGACCTCGGGCAGCTTCTCGGAGAGGGTGAGCTTGTAGCCGTTGGGGTCGGAGTCGTTGAGCACGACCGGGATCGATCCGGTGCGGCCAGGCTTGATCTCGATGGCGTCGTCGATCGCGCTCGGCGCCAGCAGTTCGACCGGTCGAGGGATCACGCCGATGCGCACGGAGCCTTCGGCGGTGGCGCCTAGGGTGTCTTCGACCTGGTACGTGAAGACATCCGTTCCCGCCGTGCCCGGGTAGGCCTCGTAGATGAAGAAATCGCTGCCCGCCTCGACGATCCTGCCGAGCTCCGGGGCGCTGGTGACGTCCTTCAGGTACACCGAGTCGCCGTCGGGGTCGATGCCGTCCAGCGGCACCTGCACCTTGATGGTGGATTCGGCGAAGGTGCGCATGGTCAGCGGCAGCGGGGTGGGCGGCCGGTTGTTCTTATCGTCCAGGGCGGTGACGGTGAACCGCACCGTGGCCGTCGCGGTCTCGGCGAAGGCGTCGATGATGCTGTACACGACACTGTAGGAACCGGCTTCCTGGGGAGCCTGGTAGCGCACCTGGTTGCCCGTGACGAAGGCCAGTCCGCCGGCATCGGCGGTGTCGGCCAGGTCGGGGGCGACCGTCATGGTGGCGGAGTCGGGGTGGTAGTCGTTGTCGAGCACCGGAACGGAGACGATGTCGCCGGCGCGCACGCTCACCGAGTCGTCCACCGCGACGGGAGGCTGGTGCTTCACCAGCGGCGGCACCGGCACGACGGTGACTCCGGCGGTTGACGTGCCGTCGCCGTCGCTGATGGTGTAGGTGAACTGCACCTGCTCGGTGAGCGCGGCGGCGGCGGTGACGCGCAGCACGGTGTTGGTGAGGATCTCCACGGTGACGAGGTCCTGGGTTGCGGTCAGGTCGACGGACTGCACGGCGAGGACCCGGCCGCTGGGTGAGACGTCGTTGTCGAGGACCGGGATCATCACCGGTTCGCCGGCGCGCAGGTACGCGGTGTCCTTGACCGCGATCGGCGGTTGCACGTCGTCGGGGTTCTCCAGCACGTCCACCCGGATCAGGCCGACGCTGGAGGTGGCGCCGGCGCCGAGGCTGTAGGTGAAGACGTAGCTGCCGGCCTTGTTCGCGGAGACGGCCACGGTGCCGCGCTCGAGGTTGGGCACGGCGGTGAGGTCGTTGGGCACTTCGTTGACCCCGATCAGGGCCAGCGGCGCACCGGAGGGGGTCACGTCGTTCTTGAGTGGTTCGATCAGGGCGGTCTCGCCCAGGAACACGGTGGTGAAGTCCGGAGTGCCGATGGGGTTGAGGCTGCCGGGCGCCTTCACGTCCACGGTCAGCACGCCGGTGGCGGTGAGCAGCCCGTCGGAGATGACGAACTGCACCTCCTTGACTCCCAGTTCGGCGGTCTTGGATTCGAAGGTCACGAAACCCTCCGGGCCGAACCGCACACCGTCACCGGTGGTCGGCGAGGCGGAGACCAGGTAGATGTCGTCACCGTCGGGGTCGATCCAGTCCGAGAGCACGTTGTAGCTGACCAGCTGGCCCTGCTCCACGCTGATGGCGCCGGCCCGGTTCGACACCGGGGCCAGGTTCTCCCCCAACGGACGCATGGTCACGTTCACCTGCGCCTCGGCGACGGCGCCGCGACCATCGGCGACCGTGTACCGGAACGACACCGTGCCGGCCGCATCCTCGGCGGGAGTGAACTGCACGGCCCGGCCACCGTCGATGTAATCCAGGCTGCCCTGCGACGGGGAGAACCCGCTGATGTTGGTGACCGTGAGCACGTCACCGTCGGGGTCGGTGTCGTTCTCCAGCACCGGCAACACCGTGGTCTTGCCCGGCCGCACCCCGTACGCGTCGTCGCGCGCCAGCGGCGCCCGGTTCACGTTCGTGCGCTCGGCCAGGGTGTCCTCAAACGACTGCTGGGCCGCCTTCTCGGTGCCGTCCTCAGCGTCCGATTCCTCGGGCGGGGTGACCTCTTCCCAGTTCTCGACCAGGCGCATGTTCGAATCCACCAGCCACACGTTGCCATTGGAGAGGTTGTTCAACGCGATCACATCACGGTTGACCCTGAATTCAAGCACCGACCCCTGGGTGGGCTGCTGGATCGTCTCCCGCATTACCTCGGAGCCGTCGCAGTCGGCGAGGTAACGCTGGGCACCCGACCAGGCCGCGTGCGCGCACCCGTTCAACCACACCGGCGCCGACACCGATTTCGGATCGGTCACCGCGGCATCCAGCTTCGCGTCGACCGTGACGATGTCGCCGCCGTTCAGAGGCACCCTCAGCAGCGCCTTCGTGGTCGCCACCAGTACCACGTCGTTCTCGGCCCCGGTCTGCTGCAACTTCAGGGCGGTTTTGGGGACCTCAATGCTCTCACCGTCGACAACGAGCCGATGGTTCTCCGTGTCCAGCAGAACGGCGGTGTCCCCCACCGCCGCGATCTGGAACTCGCCCAGCTTGGGCAGGTCGGATTCGGCGGACTCGGGTTCTTCGGCCGTCGGGTCGAAGCGGGTGAGGGTCTTGTCGGTCTTGGAGGCGCCGAAGACCACGCCGCCCGGCGAGACAGCGATGTGGCCGCCCTTGCCCAGTTTCATCACCGGGTCGGTGGCCTTGGGGTCGAAGCTCAGTTCGCCGGCGGCGTTGATCACCCAGACCTCACCGGTGGATTGGTTCATCACCGCGATGGAGTCGCCGCCGTAGGCGATCTCGGACCCCTGGGCCACGTCGACGCGTTCGCCGAGGGTGGTGAAGGCCGGGTCGATGCGTTCGATGGTGCCCGCGCTGCCGTCGATCAGGAAGACGTCTTCGCCGTCCTGCACCACGTCAAAGGTGCTCGATGAAGCGTTGACCGAGGCGTTCAGCTCTTCGATCTGCCGGTTCAACCGGCCGGCCAGCAGCTCTTTGCCGTTGGTGACCCAGACATCGCGGGCGGAGAGGTCGACATCCGTCACCGGGAAACCCTCGTGCAGCACCGCGAACGACAGGGGCACGCCCGCCATCACCGACAGAGCCACCACGGATGCCGATACCCTTCGGCCGCGCAACCACGAACTGAGGGTCCCCACCCGATTTCCCCCAAATGTGATGTTGATGCGTGTACGTGAAAAAGTATGGCCTATCGCGCCGTGACCTTTGGCACTGTCCCCTGACCGGCTCTTACGCTAACACGCGAACGGGGGCCACCCGGATGGGCAGGGGTACCCGTTCGTGCGTGTTCATCAGCAATTCGGAATGATCGTGCCGTTGGTGTCCGAGATCCGGATGAACCAGCCGTCGTAGCTGCGGTCTTCGATCTGGAAGTAGTACCAGTTCTTGCCGTTGCGCACGGACAGGCAGATCGCATCGATCACGGTTCCGGGCTGCAGGTAGCCGCGGGCGTTCATGGTGCAGCCCGAATTGCCGTTGGTGACGGGCTTGTTGTAGGTGGAGTCCGGTTCCGGGCAGGCCTGCTGGGTCACCGAGAAGCCGTAGTGGGTCGGTGCCCAGGCCGGCGGAGGCGGTGGCGGTGTCGTGGGTGTCGCGGCGTTCGATGTGGTCCAGTCGCCGCAACCGCGCGGGTTGCAGGCCTGCACCCGGTACTGGTACTGCGTGGTCGCGGTTCCGGTGGCCGAGGCGGTTGTGGCGCCACTGGTCGAGCCGTTGGCGGCGCCGCCGGTGACCCACTCGTATTTGTAGCCGCTGACCCCGCGCCCTCCGGTACTGCCCGGTGCGGCCCAGCTGAGCCCGAGCGCACCGTTGCCGGTGGCCGACGCCGTGAGATTGGCGCTGGCGGGAGCACCGGGCACTCCGTAGGGGGTGACCGTGTTGCTGGATGCCGAGGCGTTCGAGGTGCCTTTGGCGTTCTGGGCCGTCACCTGGAACGCGTAGCTCTGTCCGTTGGTGAGTCCGGTGATGTCGTAGGTGCCGGCGCTGGTCACATTCCTGGAGCCGCCGGTCCAGCTGATGGTGTAGCCCGTGATCGGAGAATTGTTCGAGGAGGGCGCCGCGAAGCTGATGGTGGCTGCGGCATTGCCCTCGGCTGCTGTGGGCGCGTTGGGGGCATCGGGACGGTCCCGGATGACCAGGGTGATGCGTCCCTGGGTGGCTCTGGCCTGGTCCTTGGTCGCGTCGAGGATGCGGTACACGGCGGTGAGGGTGCCGGTGGCACCGGGTCCTGTCGTGATGGTCACCCCGCTCGCGGTGTAAGAGACCGACGCTTTACCTCCGCTGACGTCCTGCTCGATCGTCGCGGACACCACGGTGAGTGGTTTGCCGTCCTGCGCGAAAGGGTTGTAGTCGTTGTCGAGCACGGGAACCTGCACGACCGAACTCGGTGTCGTTTCGATGCCGGCGCCGTTGGGTCCGGCGTCGTCCACGGCCTGCGGCACGGCCCGGGTCGAGGAGACGACAGTGACATCCACCGAGCCCGGGATGGTGAACTCCCGGTAGGTGACGCTGAAGGTGAGGCGCACCCTGGTGCCGGGTTGGGTGCCGAGTGGGGAGGAGACCGTGAGGTTGGCCCCCGAGATGGCGGCGGCGACATCCGCTGTGGCGCCGGCCAGGGCGCCGTAGCTGAGGTTTTCGATGATGGCCGGGTTCGGATGCCCGCTGGATGAGCGCAGGTTCACCACGGTTGCGGACTCGCCCGCCTCGAGGGTGACTTTGGGCGGGGTGAAGGTGGGGGCGACGTCTTCGAAGTCGGGGTCGCCGACGGTGATCGGGATGGTGAGGGTCGCCTGGTTGCCCGCGGGGTCGTCGGCGCCGGTGCCGTCGGTGACCACGAAGGTCACCGACGCCGGGCCGCGGTAGTCTCTGGCGGCCACAAAGCTCAACGAGGAGCCGCCGGCCACCTTTGAACCGTCACTGTTGGTCGCGGTGGCGCTGAGCAGCAGCGCGGGGCGGCCGGAGGGCACCTCGACGATGTCGCCGATGGTCCAGGACTTGGACCCGTTCATCTTGACGACCTGCGGGCCGATGTCTTTCAGGAACGGCGGCGGGAACTGCTCTTCTTCTGGTGTGGGCTCGGTGGACGGCTGATTCACCGGATCCACGGGTTTGGGCTGCGGTGGCACGATGATGAATGCCGTGGCGCTGAGCTGATCGAGCTCGTTCGTGAGCCTGTACGCGATCGCCTGCCGGTCGGTGGACGGTTCGACCCGAACCGTGCCGTCGGCCTGTAGCGCGCCGTTGCCGGCGTTCGGGCCCTCGAGGGTGATCACCAGGTCCTCGATCAGACCGCTCGGGTTCTCCGCGCCGTCGAGTACCGGGACGTCGATCGGCGTGCCGGCCAGGACCTGGTCGGGCTCGACGAAGTGGTCGATCGCGACCGGGTACTGCGCCTTCGCGTCCTCGGTCACCTTCACCTGCACAAACGCCGTATCGGCACCGCCGTGCCCGTTGGTGATCTCGTACCGCAGCGTATAGGTGCCTTCCTCGGCGGGTGCCTCCACGATCACCCGGCTGCCGTCGACCGTGGCCGTGATGCCGGGGTCCACCTCGGGCAGCTTCTTCGACAGGGTCAGCTTGTACCCGTTGGGATCAGAGTCGTTCAAGACGACGGGGATCGATCCATTGCGGCCGGGCTTGATCTCGATGGCGTCATCAACCGCGTTCGGGGGCAGCATTGCCACCGGGCGGGGGATCACGCCGATCCGCACCGTGCCCTCGGCCGTCGCACCGACGGTATCCGCGACCTGATAGGTGAACGAGTCAGTGCCGGCAGTGCCGGGGTAGGCCTCGTAGATGAAGAAATCACTGCCCTGGTCCACGATGCGGCCCAAGGTGGGAGCAGAGGTGACGGCGGTGAGGTACACCGAATCGCCGTCGGGGTCGATGCCGTCCAACGGAACCTGCACCTTGATCGTCGACTCCGCAAACGTGCGCATCGTCAACGGCAGCGGCGTGGGCGCCTGATTGTCCGCCACGTTCACGGCGATCACGGTGAACCGCACGATGGCTGTCGCGGTCTCCTGGAAGGCATCCGAGATCGTGTACGCAATGCTGTAGGCGCCGGGTTCGGTGGGCGCCTGGTAGCGCACCTGATTGCCCGTGACGAAGGCCAGCCCGCCGGCGTCGGCGGTGTCGGCCAGGTCGGGGGCGACCGTCATGGTGGCGGAGTCGGGGTGGTAGTCGTTGTCGAGCACCGACACACTCACGATGTCCCCAGCGCGCACGCTCACGGAGTCGTCGACCGCGACGGGCGGCTGATGCTTGATCAGCGGCGGCACCGGCACAACGGTGACGCCGGCGGTTGACGTGCCCTCGCCGTCGCTGATCGTGTAGGTGAACTGCACCTGCTGCGTGAGGGCCGCGGATGCGGTGACCCGCAACACCGTGTTGGTGAGGATTTCGACCGTGACGAGGTCATCGGTGCTGCTCAGGTCCACGGACTGCACCGCGAGCACCCGGCCGCTGGGCGAGACGTCGTTGTCCAGCACCGGGATCGTGACGGGTTCGGCCGCGCGGAGGTAAGCGGTGTCTTTGACGGCGATCGGAGGCAGGATCTCCGCGGGGTTCTCAATCACGTCAACGCGGATCAGGCCGACGCTCGACGTGGCGCCGGCGCCGAGACTGTAGGTGAAGACGTAACTGCCGGCCTTGCCCGACGATACGGCGATGGTGCCACGTTCCAGGTTCGGCACGGCGGTGAGGTCGTTGGGCACCTCGTTGACCCCGATCAACGCCAATGGGGCTCCCGACGGAGTCACATCGTTCTTGAGCGGCTCAATCAGTGCCGTCTCCCCCACGAACACTGTGCTGAAGTCCGGTGTCCCGACCGGGTTCAGCGTGCCCGCCGCCTTCACGTCAACGGTCAGCACGCCGGTGGCGGTGAGCAAGCCGTCGGAGATGACGAACTGCACCTCCTTGACCCCCAGTTCGGCGGTCTTGGATTCGAAGGTGACAAAACCCTCTGGGCCGAACCGCACACCGTCACCGGTGGTCGGCGAGGCGGAGACCAGGTAGATGTCGTCACCGTCGGGGTCGATCCAGTCCGAGAGCACGTTGTAGCTGACCAGCTGGCCCTGCTCCACGCTGATGGCGCCGGCCCGGTTCGACACCGGGGCCAGGTTCTCCCCCAACGGACGCATGGTCACGTTCACCTGCGCCTCGGCGACGGCGCCGCGACCATCGGCGACCGTGTAGCGGAACGACACCGTGCCGGCCGCATCCTCGGCGGGAGTGAACTGCACGGCCCGGCCACCGTCGATGTAATCCAGGCTGCCCTGCGACGGGGAGAACCCGCTGATGTTGGTGACCGTGAGCACGTCACCGTCGGGGTCGGTGTCGTTCTCCAGCACCGGCAACACCGTGGTCTTGCCCGGCCGCACCCCGTACGCGTCGTCGCGCGCCAGCGGCGCCCGGTTCACATTCGTGCGCTCAGCGATGGTGTCTTCGAAGGACTGTTGGGCGGCTTTTTCGGTGCCGTCCTCAGCGTCGGACTCCTCCGGCGGGGTGACCTCTTCCCAGTTCTCGACCAGGCGCATGTTCGAATCCACCAGCCACACGTTGCCGTTGGAGAGGTTGTTCAACGCGATCACATCACGATTGACCCGAAACTCCAGCACCGACCCCTGGGTGGGCTGCTGGATCGTCTCTCGCAACACCTCGGAGCCGTCGCAGTCGGCGAGGTAACGCTGGGCACCCGCCCAGGCCGCGTGCGCGCACCCGTTCAACCACACCGGTGCCGACACCGATTTCGGATCGGTCACGGCGGCATCCAGCTTCGCGTCGACCGTGACGATGTCGCCGCCGTTCAGAGGCACCCTCAGCAGCGCCTTCGTGGTCGCCACCAGTACCACGTCGTTCTCGGCCCCGGTCTGCTGCAACTTCAGGGCGGTTTTGGGGACCTCAATGCTCTCACCGTCGACAACGAGCCGATGGTTCTCCGTGTCCAGCAGAACGGCGGTGTCCCCCACTGCCGCAATCTGGAACTCGCCCAGCTTCGGCAGGTCATTCGCTACCGGTTGGGCCGTGTCTTCGGAGGACGGGTCGTAGCTGAAGAGGCTCTTTTCGGTCGATGATGCGCCGAAGACCACGCCGTCCTGCGAAACGGCGATGTGACCGCCCGCGCCGAGCTCCATCACCGGGTCGGTGGTTTTGGGGTCGAAGCTCAGTTCGCCGGCGGCGTTGAGTACCCACACGTCACCGGAGGGGGCCATCACGGCGATCGAGTCGCCGCCGTGGAGCACCTCGGAGCCGGGCGTCACGTCGACACGTTCGCCAAGGGTGGTGAAGGCGGGGTCGATACGTTCGATCGAGCCCACACTGCTATCGATGAGGAAGACGTCATCGCCGTTCTGCAGCACGTCGAAGGCGCTGGACGCGGCGTTGACCGAGGCGTTGAGCTCTTCGATCTGCCGGTTCAACCGGCCGGCCAGCAGCTGCTTGCCGTTGGTGACCCACACATCACGGGCCGAGAGGTCGACATCCGTCACCGGGAAACCCTCGTGCAGCACCGCGAACGACAGCGGCACGCCGGCCATCACCGACAGGGCCACTACCGAAGCCGACATCTTGCGGCCGCGCAACCACGAACTCAGGGTCCCCACCGGTCACTCCCCCTCGGCCGCCCGGTCGAGCAGGACAACATCGTCCAGACTCACCAGCCGGGTGGCGACGGCGTACTCCACCAGTCGAGCCCGCCGATTGGTGGCCAGATGGCCGGTACCGCCGCGAAGCCCGGCGACGCCGAGCTTGTCGAGTTTGCTGCAGACATTGTCGAGCTTGCGGTTGAACGTGGTCATACTCCAGCCCAGCCGGGCCGCGGCCTCCGCCGAGCTGGGAATGGCGCCCCGCCCGGGCACAGCCTGGGTGAGGATGCTCTCGGACAGGGCCACGATCAGCAGGCGCTGACTCGTCGTGAGGGTCACGGGCAGGATGGTGGTGGTACCGCCCTCGTGCGAGGCCGACAGCGAGGTGTTGTAGAAGTCGGACTCGGCGTGGATGGTGAAGTCGTAGGTGGACGAGCCGGCGCTGAACATCACGTGCATGGTCTGGAAGACGATGGGCAGTTTGGCACCGGGCGCCAGCCAGGCCTGCACCGTGCCGGTGGTGTCCGACACCGTCGCAGACAAGAGGTTGCCCACGTTCGCGATCCACCACATTCCGTAGTCCTCGTAGAGCCGCAGGAAGGTGCGGTGCAGATACGGATTGTCGTCGATGGTGAGGTCGGACTCGCGCCCGATCGAGAAGTCCGCTCCGGGCTCCACCCCGTACCACTCGCCGCAGAATTCAATCCGCAGCGGCTGCACGGGCGTGATTTCAGCGGTTGCAGGCACGGTTGGCCTCCGAAATCTTGCCGTCGGTGCGTTGCAGGTAGATGTCCACGCAGACCGTGCTGCCGGGCACGACGCCGTCAACGGTGATGTCGGCGACAGTGCTGAGCTTGGGCTGGTTGGGGGTTTCGGCGCGAGCCCACCTGTAAACGTCGCCGTCCAACGGGGACGGGTTGCTGACCGTGAAGGTGACCTGACTGCCGTCTTCGGAGGTCGCGGTGCCCTCGAGGACCGGCGCCGGCACTCCGGCGGCGGAATTCACGCTGTCCGGTTTGGCCGGTACCGGAGAGGCGCTGGGGGTGAGGGCGGAGTTGTCGATGCCGGTGAGGGTGACCGCGGCGACCACGGCGCCGATCAGGAGCACGGCCGCGGCTATGGACCCGATCATCACCAGGCGGCGACGGCCGGATGCGTTCTCTATCGGGGCATCGTCGGCGGCGGCGGGCGCTGAAACGGGTTCCTGTGCTCGTACCGAGCCGCGGGGGCGTACGACGGTGGCTTCCTTGGCCGGGCTGGGGGTGCCGGGGGCGGGCGTGCCGGCGTCGGCGCTCCTGGCGGGAGCGCTGCCGGATGGGGCGCTGCCCGGTTCGATCACCCGGGCGCCGCGCACGCGTGTCGCGTCCGCCTGATCCGGTTCGGCGTGCGGCGCTGCGGGCGTCGCCGGGGCGGCCCGGGCCGGAGCCGGGGCCTGCGCGGCGATTGACACCACGGAACGCGCCCGGGTCTCGTCGTCGCCGGCCGGCGCATCCGGTTTGCCGTGCTCGGTGCCCGCGATGGTGGGGATGTCGATACCCGTTGGCGCGTAACCGAGTTCGAGCTCCACCCGCTGGAGGGCGCGAGCGAAGTCCACGGCGGTGGCGAACCTGTCGTCGCGCCGGGTGGCCATGGCCTTGGCCAGTACGGCCACGAGCGAGCGCGGCACATCGTCACGGCCGATGGGGGTGATGGCACCGCGTTCGATGCGACCGATCAGATCGAGGGTGCCGTTGGACCGCCCGTGGATCTCGAACGGCGTCTGTCCGGCCAGGAGGGTGTGGATGGTGGCGGCCAGCGAGAAGACGTCGCTGCGCACGTCGGGCCGCGGGTCGTCCTCGAACATCTCCGGCGGCGACCAGGGCACACTCATGCCGACCGACTGGCTTTCTCCGGCGCCGGTGGACTCCGACCCGGCCGGGCGGTGGTTACCGGTGCTGGTTTGCACGGGCAGTTCCTCGTCGAGGCTCGACGAGATGCCGAAGTCGGTGAGGGCGGGCCAGCCGAAGTCGTTGGTGAGAACGTTGGCCGGTTTGATGTCGCGGTGCAGGATGCCGGCCGAATGGGCGGTCGCGATCGCGCCGGCCAGGCGCACTCCGGTGCGCAGGGCGTCCTCGACCCCGAATTTCTGGCGCTTGTAACGTTCGGCCAAGCTCGGGCCCGAGCAATGCTCCATCACGAAGTACGGCCGGCCATCGCCCGCGACATCGGCGTGGTAAATCGTGACGATGTACGGATGGGTCGACAGTTGCGCCATCAGGTTGGCTTCGTCGACGAACTGCGCCTGGGTGGAGGGGTTCAGCTGTTCGGTGAGCAGGACCTTCACTGCGACCCGGCGCCGGGGCAGGCGCTGCTGGTAGAGGAACACGTCGGAGAAGCCGCCGGAGCCGAGGACGGAGACATATTCGTAGCCGGGCAGTTCCGGGGCGACGGAAGGTGCGCGGCGCATCACTCCTGGCCGACCGTGAGGGTGATGCCGCTACCGAGGTCGATGACGGTGCCCACGATGACCGCGGTGGGTTCGCCCTGGCGCAACTTCTGGGCCGGCTTGCCCGGCAGCACGACCAGGGTGCCGTTGCGGGAATGCAGGTCGGTGACGACGACGGTGTCGCCCTCGACGGTGAAGTGCACGTGGTTGCGCGACACATCCTGGTCGGCACCGCCCAGGCTCACCAGTTTGGGCACGAGGCCACCGGAGATCTTGCTGACGCTCGGCGCCCGACCCACCCGGATCGGCTGGCTGAGCGGTTCCCGCACCCCGCTGGGCAGCAGCAGGTAGAGCCGAGGCGCGACGGCGGCTGGTTCGGCGGCGATACGGCGACGCGAAGCGCGCATCCTCTGGATGTCACCGCTCATCACGGTGTGGCCGTCGTGGTCGCCTGGCAGGTCGCCGTCGAGCTCGTCGCCGTCGAGCTCGTCGCCGTCGAGCTCGTCGTCGTCCGGGTCGGTGTCGGAGGGCGCGACAACTGCCGGCGCGACGGGCTCGTCGTCATCGGCCTCGGCTTCAGGCCGCACGGCCGCCTGCTCGACACCGCGCATCACGGTCGCACCGAACAAATGGTCGTAGCCGCCGGCGGGGTCGGCGTCGGGCTCTGGGGCCGGCTCGGCGGGCGGTGCGTTGGCAGGCTCCGCCGCCGGGATGTCGGAGATGGTCTGCTCGCTGGCCGGTTCGGCGATCGGGCGGGCCGGCGGCAGCGGTGGCGGTGCGGTCTTCGGCGCTGCCGGCGGCGGCACGATCTGCGCGGTCGGTTGCACTCGAACGGGCTCGACTCGAGTCGGCTCGGCCCGAGTCGGCGACGCCGCACTGGCGCCGTCGACGGCCAGGCGCAGGCGACGGGTGCGCACCATGCCCGCCCGGAGGGGAAGGCCGGCCCCGAGTGGCAGGGCGGCGAGGTCATCCGTGCCGATCGGGTCGGCATCCGCAACAACGGGCACAGCGGTCACCGAGAGAGCGGTGACGTCCGCTACGGAGCGCTCCACCCAGGTTGAGATGCCCAGGCCGCCGATCGACAGGTCACCGTCGGCCGTGGTCAGAACGACCTCGACTTCTCCGCGCACGAAGACCCGTACCGTCGCCGGCACGGAGTCATCCCAGGTGAGAAGAGCGAACGGCGGGGTCTTGGACAGGCCACCGGCGGTGAGTTCGTCGAGCACGGCGCGGGCACCCTGCTCGCTCGACCCGGCACCGACCAGGCTCGCCCAGACGCGGGCGCCGGCGGCGGAATCGGCGGCGGGCAGGAGCACCAGACGGTCCCCCGTCGCTGCCGCCAGCCATCCGCCCCGGTTGTCGTCGTCGTACGAAAGCACAGATCCCCCCATTGCCGTTCTTCAGTCCGGATTCGTGTCGCGTGGCCGCGTATCTTCAAGATTCTGGTGCAACCCTGCCGGGCTTTCGCGGGTCACATCGTTGTCCGGGCCGGGATCACCCCATGTCGACTCGACGATGACGACGGTGACGTTGTCCCGGCCGCCCTTGGCCAGCGCAGCGGCGACGAGCACGTCGGCCAGTGATCCGAGGTCCTCGGGAACGGCGTGCGAGGCCAGCAGCTCCGCGATCTCGACGACCGACAGTTCCTTGGTGAGACCGTCGGAGCAGAGCAGGAAGGTGTGGCGTCCGGTCGCGGGCAACAGCCAGACATCCGCGTCGACGAATTCGTCGGCCCCGATGGCGCGGGTGATGACGTTGCGGTCCGGGTGTCTCTCGGCATCCATCGCCTTGATCAAGCCTGCGTCCACCATCTCCTGAACCGCGGAGTGGTCGACGCTGAGCTGCTCGAGGGTACGACCATCCCAGGTGTAGATACGGGAGTCACCGATATTGAACGCCATCCAGTGAAAGCCGACGTCGTCGCCAGCATCGACGAACGCGACGCCGGTGAGGGTCGTGCCGGACACTGCGGTACCGAAGTCGTCAGCAGCGCTGAGGTCGCGCACCGCGTCGTTCGACGAGTGGATCGCGTCGAGGATCCGCTCGGGGGTCGAGGGCACGCCCTGTTCGATGTGGTCGTCGAAGACCCGGATGACGGTCTGGCTGGCGGCGTCACCGTGCGCGTGACCACCCATGCCGTCGGCGACAAAGAACACCGGTGACTGGGCCAGATAGCTGTCCTCGTTGACCTTGCGCACCCGTCCGACGTCGCTGCCGGCACTGAAGCTGAAGTGCACGCTCGAGTCGCCGAGGGTGATCGCACTCTCGCCGTTGACTGCCATGTGCACTCCGAAAAAATCCGTCCGGCTCCGATTCGGAGCGCTTCCGCCCTGTTCGGGGGAAGTCGAGGTACCACCGTACCAATACCCCGGGCTTGTTCAGACGCACTCTGATCGGGAAATACGGGCGTCGCACTCCCCTTCGGCCACCTCGGCCGGTCGGGGGATGGTCGCGGCACCGTACCGGCGATACCCTCGCGGTATGAACAATGAAGAACTCCGCAAACTCGCGACAAAGCGGCTCAAGGCGCGCCGTGACTTCTGGAACTATTGCGGCGTCTGGCTCGGGGTTTCTCTCATCGTCATCGCCGTGTGGTTGTTGACGGATCCGGGCGGGTATTTCTGGCCGATCTGGCCGATCGGCGGCATGGGCATCGACGCCTTCTTCATCGGCCTCGACGCCTTCGGACCCAACCGGGGCATCATCACCGAAGACGCCATTGACGACGAAGTCGCCCGAATCACCCGCGGCAACCAGCGCGGCGCCGCCAAGTAGCCTGCGGCCGGCTGCGGGCAGAACAGAACCGGCCACCCCGAGGGGCGGCCGGCCAGGTACTTCTGCGTGCTGACTGGCTAGATCAGCCAGGTGTACTTCTGCACGATCGGCAGTGCCTTCCAGGTCTTGCCGAAGCCCCACGTGTCGCCGGCCGCGAAGACGGCGACGACGATCAGAGCCAGCGCGTAGATGATGTGGTAGTCCACCAGCGGGTTGGTCGAGGCCGCGCCGGCGGCGAAGGGCCACTCGGCCAGGTACATGAAGACCATGATGAGGCTGCCGGCAACGGCGCTGACCCGCAGACCCACACCGAGCATGACGGCGAGTCCCACGGCGATCATGCCGAGCATGAAGAGGAAGTCCACCAGCGGGCTGGCGATTCCGACGAAGAAGGGCTGCAGCGGCCCGGTGACGCCGGGGCTGTTCAGGAAGCCCTGCGCCGGGGTTCCACCGTTGAGCCAGGCACGCTCGGCGGGAGTGGAGAAGCCCAAACCGAAGGTCTTGTCGAGGAACGCCCAGAGGAAGATGAATCCGATGGCCAGTCGCAGCACCGCGAGGGTTCGACGCTGGAGCAGGGTGGTGCCGGTCGTCGCGGCGGGGGCGGTGACCGCTGCCCCGCGAGTGGTGCTGGTGGCCATGGGAGGTTTCCTCTGGGTCGATTGGTGTCGCCCGTGTCGTCTGACAGTGGGCTGTGAGTCCCAGATTCCCAGCCGGCGTTCAGCAACGACAGGGTCGAACGTCCCAAAACAAAAATGCCCGGCCTCCTTCGTGAGAAGGAGGCCGGGCGTTGGTGACCCCAACCGGATTCGAACCGGTGTTACCGCCGTGAGAGGGCGGTGTCCTAGGCCGCTAAACGATGGGGCCGTTTTTGCAACTTCACGAGTATGCCACAGCCTGGTTACCGAGTTCAAATCGAGCGCGTCGTCCGCGCGTCGTGCGGGGTGCGGGTGCGGGTGCGGGTGCTCGCAGGATGCGCGTGTCGCGCGTTGCCCGCGGTCTGGTTTGGGTATTAGCTCGAGACATGAAGTTGACCAAACTCGAACACGCCGCACTCGTCCTCGAAGCCTCAGGGCAGAAGCTGTTCATCGATCCCGGCTCGTTCACCACCGCGCTGACCGAGACCGCCAATGCGGCCGCGATCGTGATCACCCACGAGCACGCCGACCACTGGACACCCGAGCAGTTGAACCGGGTGTTGGCCATGAACCCCGGCGTTCCCATCTACGGGCCGACCGGTGTCGCCGCGGCGGCCGGTGACATCGCCGTGACAGTGGTCGCCGAGGGAGACACCGTTGAGGCGGGCCCGTTCACGCTGCGGTTCTTCGGCCAGAAGCACGCCGTGATCCACTCGTCCATCCCGGTGATCGACAACGTGGGGGTGCTCGTGAACGACGAGCTGTTCTACCCCGGTGATGCGTTCACCATCCCCGAGGGAGTCACGGTGAAGACCCTGGCCGTCCCGGCAGGGGCGCCGTGGCTGAAGATCAGCGAGGTCATCGACTACGTTCTCGCGATCAAGCCGGTGCGCAGCTTTCCGACCCACGAGATGGGTTTGTCGCGGAGCGGCAAGGACCTCGCCGGCTCCCGCATCAAGTCCGCCACGGAACAGAACGGCGGCACCTTCTTCCCGCTCGAACCCCACGAATCGCTCGACCTGTAACCGCATATCGAAGGAGATCTCATGCGCTTCTCGTTGCTCATCATCAAGGCTGAGACCAGGGAGGGCGATATCTCCGAGGAGGAGCTGCCGCCGTTTCGGGAGCTGTTCGACGCGTACGCGGCGTCGTTACAGGAATCGGGCGCGTTGGTCGCAGCGGATATCTTCAGGCCCGCCGCGGAGTCAACCACGGTGACGCTCCGCGGCGGCAGCAGGGAGGTGCGCGACGGTCCATTCATCGACGCCGTCGAATCCCTGTCCGGCTGCTTCGTGATCGACGTGCCGAACCGGGCCGCCGCGCTGGAATGGGCGGAGAAGTGCCCTGCCGCACTTTACGGAGTCGTCGAGGTGCGCCCGGCGGCCCTGGCCTTCCACGACGGTCGCTGGCGCGGCGAGAACCGACGCTAGGGACTGTCGACGAGTTCAGGGGCCTTGACCAGGGTTTCGGCCGATTCGCGCCGGTTCACGAGAACCGACGAGAGGAAGGCCGCGCAGATCAGGAACACCCCGATGAGACCCGTGACGATCTCCGGGATCTCAAAACCGATACTCAGAAGCAGGATGCCCGCGAGCGCACCGATGGCCCAGTGGGCGCCATGGTCGAGGTAGATGTAGTCGTTGAGGGTGCCCTGGCGCACCAGGAAGATGGTGAGCGATCGGACGAACATCGCGCCGATCAGACCGAGACCGAGCAGGATGATAATCGGGTCCGCGGTGATTGCGAACGCGCCGATGACGCCATCGAACGAGAAAGAGGCGTCGAGGACTTCGAGGTAGAGGAAAGAAAAGAACGCTGCCCGGCCGGTGAGCACGGCAAGCGTGGACGCGCCGCCGCGTGTGGTGTCCGACACTGCCTCGGCCGCGTCGCTGCCCTCGAACAATGACCCGAGTCCGTTCACCAGAACGTACGTGATGAGGCCGAGCACGCCGGCAACAAGGACCACAGAGGCATCGTCGGCAATGGCAGCTCCGCCCAGCAGGGCTGCGAGCGCGACAACGTAGGACAAGGAATCGAGCTTTCCAACCCGTGCGAGCGGCTTCTCCAACCAGCTGAGCCAGGTGATGTCCCGCTCTTCGAAAATGAAGTCCAGAAACAGCATGAGCAGGAACATTCCGCCGAAGGCCGCAATCTGCGGGTGGGCATCGTGCAGATAGTGGCCGTAGGTGCCGACGGTGGCCGGGTCACCCTTCTGCAGGGCCAGGGTGATGACCTCGCCGAAAGACAGACCCGTGGTTGCGGACACCAGGATGAGCGGCATGATCAGGCGCATCCCCACGACGGCGATGAGGATGCCGATCGTGAGGAAGATCTTCTGCCAGAATTCCGACATTTTCTCCAGCACCCTGGCATTGACAACCGCGTTGTCGAATGACAGCGAGATCTCCATCAGCCCAAGGATCACGCAGAGGGCAACCGCAGCCCAGCCGCCGTAAACCAGCGCGATGACGAGCGCTATCAAGGACACGATGAGCGACCACGAGAAGTGGTGGAAGAAGGTTTTCATGCTGACTTGGTTGGGATCACCCGTTCGGGCTCTCCGCATCCTTTCTGACAAATTTTGCGCGACGATGCAGTTTTTTGACCTGTCTCACCGGGTCTCGACAGGCTCGACTAACGCCGCAGGCTCGACCAACGGTACAGGCTCGACGAGCCCGCGCGCGCTCGCGGCGAGGACAGCACTGTCGGCGACGCCCGAGATCCGGGCCCGCGCGGCAAGCTCGTCGGCGGCGTCCAGGACGGCTCCGGTGATCTCCTCCCGAACTCGTTGCAGTGAAGACCGGGTGCGGTCTCGGCGAAGGCCGCGATGGGAGCGCCGGCAACTGCTCCTGCAACGAGTGCTCCATTGAGCAAGGTGAGGAGGAGCAGACGTCTGTTGTTTAGCAAGCTTCACCTGTGTCCTCCAACGACCTCACAAACCAGGCACCCGCGGCGGGGCTATATACGACAGTTATTGTCGACAAACCACGCGGGTTCGGTGGCTGGGGTGCAGCCTCCCCGCTGGGCAGGGTGACCGTTCGGGTGGAGCTGTCGTAGCAGGTGGTGACCATCACAGATCCGAAGGGGACGGTCGTCCCATCCGCTTCCAGGCCCCCAGAATATGAGTCCTCTACGGTGCTGGTGATTCCCCCGGTGACCACGTAGCCCTGATCGGCGATGGCTTGAGCCGTGGTGATGACAGAGGTATTTGCTGGAGGGACTGCAACCGCGTTGATTCGCTCGGGTGAAACTCCCTTCTCCGCAATAACAGCGTTCATGATCTGGACGAACTGAGCGAGGGTCGCCTCGGCCGCGACCACAGCCTCAGACTCGCTCGTGGGAGCAGCCGCTGAGGTGGGTGTCGGCGCGGGAGCCGCCGAGCTCTGTGGAGTAGCTGTCGCGGCGGTGGCTTCAGGGGTCGGCGCAGCCTGTGGCGCCGGGCTCGAACAACCTGCCAGAATCACTGCGGCCACCAGGGACGAGCCCAAAAGGCCAAACGTGCGCTTCTGACTGATTGACATCGGGGTGATCAGCGTGGTCATGGTGCTCCTTTGAAGGACTGGAAGTACATCAGATGCGATGAGTCGGCGAGAAGTCATGGTCGTTCCCGGAAGGCGTCCACGGGCGAGCTCGCCGTGGTGGTGATGGCGCTCACGGTGCCTACCTCCCCCAGGGGAACATTGAGCCCACTGTCGTCAACGAACACGCTGAGGTCCGCGCAGGCGAGGCCGGACTGCGCCACCGAGGTCTGCGCGGCCAGTTGTGCGCTGGCCTGGGCGCCGGCGGTCGTGCGGGACAGCGACGCGTCCCGGGCCGCGGCGACAGCGGCGGATTCGACGGCGTTGCCGGCCAGGGCCACCCGGGCGCCGACCACTAGCAGCAGGATGACCAGTACCAGCGCCGGCGCGATCAGCACCAGCTCGACGGACATCGAGCCGCGCTCGCCGGAGCCGTGCAGCCGCCCGCGCAGCCATCGACGTAGCCTCATGGTGTGATCCACCGTTCTACCGGTCCGGACACTGTGCGTTCCACTCGGGTGTCCCAGCCGGGAACCAGCGTGGGTGCGTTGCCGCTGACGGTGACGGTCACGGTGGTGATCGTTCTATCCACCACCACCACCACGGCACCGTCGAGCACAGTGCCGGTCTGCTGGGCAGAAGCAGTGCCGGCGGCCACGCCATCCGCCGCCACGGCGTCATACAGCCGGGCCGCGTTGTAGGCGCTGGACGCTGCGGCCTGGGCGATGTTGCCGGCGTGCAACCACACCGCACCCTGCACAATGACGAAGAAGACGCCGAACAGGATCGGCAGCACGATGAGGGCTTCCACCGTCTGTGAACCGCGCTCTGACGCCCCCTCACGACGAAGCGCCGTGAGGGTGGTGCGGAAACGCGGTCGTCTGGCCATGGTCTGCGGCTTAGCCCGGCAGCTTGCCGACCTGGGCCTGTACGAACGCCGTCACCGCGGCGATGACGATACCGGCGATCACGAGGATGCCGACGACGAGGAAGATCCACTCTACGGTCTTCAGGCCGGCGTCTCCGGTGGAGCGCACCAGACGGGCGCGGCGGCGGACTTCGGTGACGAGGCCAGGGTATTCCGCTCGCAGGGTGAGGTCCGGGGCCAGCCCAGGGGGCTGGGCGCCGGCCATGTCTGCCGAGAGCCCCGGTGTTCCACGAACCGTTCGGCTGGAGAGGTGTCTGGCGATGTCGCTCACCGTGGCGGTGACATCCGCCGTCACGACGACCTCACCCACCACCCCGGACACATCTTTCACGGCAAGTCGAAGCTTCATTGTTGTTCCCCCAGGGGCGACCATACGGCATGGGGCCCTCGGGTGGCGCTTTTTTGCTTCTGATCGGGAAACTTCTTGGTTCCTAGGCGGGCTCCGCAGTGTTCGGCGGCACCAGGTGGCCGGCGAACCAGTCGGCGGCCAACTCGGCGGCGGCGCCCAGGGCGCCCGGTTCCTCGAACAGGTGGGTGGCGCCGGGTATGACGGCCAGCCGGTTCTCGCAGCGCAGGTGTTTCTGTGCCTCGCGGTTGCCCTCCAGCACGGTGATATCGGCACCGCCGACGATGAGCAGGGTGGGAGCGGTCACCAGCGGTAGTCTCGTTCCGGCCAGGTCGGGCCGGCCCCCGCGAGACACGACAGCGGCAGTATGCGTCTCGGCATCGCCGGCCGCCCACAGGGCTGCGGCGGCTCCGGTGCTGGCACCGAAGTAGCCGATCCGGCATCCGGCGGTGTCGGACCGGTCGGTCAGCCAGCCGGTGACGGCGACCAATCGCCGGCCCAGCAGCTCGATGTCGAAGACGTTCCCCCGGTCCAGCTCCTCCTCCGGCGTGAGCAGGTCGAACAGGAGGATGCCCAGCCCGGCCTCGAACAGCACATCGGCCACGTACTGGTTGCGGGGGCTGTGCCGGCTGCTGCCGCTCCCGTGGGCGAAGAGCACCACGCCGGTCGGCGACGCGGGCAGGTGCAGATGCCCGTTCAGGGGCACGGTGTCGACGGGTATCTCGACCTCGTCGTCGACCCCCGGCTCGAGGTCCGAGTCGCCAGCACCCGACGGCCCGGTGAGCCGCCGTGCCGCCTCGTCGAGCAGCCGAGCGACCTCGTCGTCGGTGGTGGCCGAGAAGTCGGTGTAGAACTGGCCGACCGCCCAGAAGGTCTCCGGCGCCGCCAGGTAGACGATGTCGTCAGCGCCGGTCATCTCCGCCCTGGTCGAGGCGGCGATCACGGGCACCGCGAGGATCACGGTCGCGGCGCCGAACCTGCGGGCCACGTCGCACGCCACTCGTGCTGTCGCCCCCGTAGCCACCCCGTCATCCACGATCACGACGGTTTTGCCATCGAGTGGGATCCGGTCGCGGCCCGGCCGAAGTCGCTCGACCCGCGCGTCGAGGTTCACCCGCTCGCGAGCTTCGACCGCGCTCACCTCGGCGTCGGTCACCCCGGTCAAGGCCACGGTCGATTCGTCGATGAGTTGCTCCCCGCCCTCGCCGATGGCGCCCATCGCGAATTCGGGCTGGAAGGGCACGCCGAGCTTGCGCACGACGATGACGTCGAGAGGGACGTCGAGTGACGCGGCGACCTCGTACGCCACCGGCACTCCCCCGCGGGGAATGCCGAGTACCACAATGTCCTGCCCACGCAGGTAGTCGAGCTGCAGGGCCAGTCGACGACCGGCTTCCACGCGATCAGTGAAGAGCACCATCGGCCCATGATCGTCCCGCACGCCCTCTGCCGCTAGACATCACATCCAGAGTGCGACCATCACGGACTACACGGGCCCGACTCTCACGGCTTCGGGTCGGCCCAGCTCGGCTTACCAGTCCGACCGCTCAGCAGGGCGACGGATCGCACGGCGATGCTCCCGATCAGCATCGTGGCGACCCCAGTGGCGAGCCACGCCCACACCGCGTGGCCTGGACCGCCCCAGAGCGCCAGCCAGTGTGCCGTATAGGTTCCGCTGGAGGCCGCGGTGAACGTGAATGCCCAGAACCCCAGGGTGAAAGGCAGCCGCCAGTAGGTGCCCAGCATCATCAGTTGCACGAGGATCAGCACGACGAAGGCACCGAGCAACATCGTCTCGACCAGGTCGACGCGGCCGCCGTTGACCGCGAACCACGCGTTTCCGGCGACCGCCGGCGGTGCGGACCAGATCGCGAAGGTCGGCAGGAGAGCGTCGGGCGGCGCCGGGCGGAACGCCATCCGCGCCAGGATGATCGTGCCCAGCATCAGCCAAAACAAGATACCGACAGCGATGGCCGCTTCGCCCAACAACGTCCAGCCGAACGTGCCTGCCCCCTGCCCGATGATGAACGCTGCGGCGACGGTGGGCAACAGGTAGCCGCCGTGGATGCTGTCGATGCTGCGCTCGCGGAGAGCGAACTGAGCAAGAAACCAGGTGCCGAAGAGCAGGCCGATCACCATGAATACACCCGTGGCGATGCGGCCGGCGAGCGGGAAATACTGCGCGTAGTGGGTGCAGACCAACAACGCCGACGTCGGTGCGAGCGACGCGAAAGGGCCCTGCACGGGGTCGCGGAGATCCTCGCCGATGCTGCCGCCGTGATAACCGGATCGCCGGAGGTAGTTCGTGACGACGACGATCCAGGCGGCTGCCGCGAGCATCCACATTCCCTCGGCGATGATGTTCGGCGTGAGCGAGGTGTGTGCGGCCATGGTCCAGGTGCCGGCCAGGCCGGACAGCCCGAACGGGATGCCAAGGCTGCTCAGCGGAGCCCGACCGGTGCGGGTGCTGCGGACGCGCGACCTCGGCGCAGGTGTCATGGCGTTGTCTCCTCGCGGACGGACGTGGCTGGTGAGCGTCGTGCCCACATCGTCAGGCATGTCGATCCCGCCCGGTCAACGCTACGCGGGGTGAAGCGGGACTTTCGTCACAGTGAGGCTCGACCGAACCGATGGTTTCGAGTCTCGGAGTTTGAAGCACTCGGTGCAACACCCGGAGACTCAAAAGCCGCCGCCAAGGTCGGCAATGGGCTGTCTGTCGTCCCTGATCTTGTCGCAGAAGCGGCAGCCGTGGTACCTCGGCGCGTCCGGCGAGTCCTGCTTGATGACCCATTTGTGCAACCCGAGCCGGCATCGAAGTCGTCGTTTCATCTTCAGCTCCCTCAGGTCAAGGTGACGCCGTTTGCCCCCCAAGCTACGCCGGACGACGCGGTCGCGCTCGTGATCAGGCGACCAGATTGAAGGTGCTCGCGAAACGGTCGAGCAGGTCGGCACGTCCATGTAGCACCTTGATCACCCCCGTTGTGATCGCACGAGCCGGTGCGAGCTCACCCAGAATGAGCAGGTGGATGTCCGGACCGGCCACAAAGGCGAGGTCTGCTGGTCCGTCCCCGCGGGTCACGTCCAGGGTTCTGCCCTTTACCCTGATGAGCAGCTCGGCGCCACCGAATTGCGCCGCGTAGGCGGTGGGGGGCAGCTTCGCTGCCACCTGGGCGCGGAACGTCGTTCGCAGATCCATCGTCAGCGAGTCGGGAGTGATGACTTGCTCATCCCGCGGCTGACCCATCGCCTTGAAGCCCCAGGCGCCGAACGCCAGCACAACGGGCTCGAGCTCGCGGCCGTACGGCGTCAGCTCGTAGACGATCACGCGCGAGCGCGGTGCCCGGCGGATCACACCGGCCGACTGCAGTTCCTTGAGTCGCGCCGCCAGGATGTTGCTCGGGATGCGAGGCAGTCCCTCGGCGAGTTCTCCATAGCGGCGCGGCCCAACGAGCAGGTCGCGAACAATGAGCAGGGCCCAGCGCTCGCCCACGAGTTCCATGGCGCGGGAGACACCGGAGTACTGCCCATAGTCGCGTGCAGCCATCGCTGGCTAGGCCTGCTGGTTCAGGACGGCGCCCGGCCCCTGCTCGGCGGCGACCGGCTCCATGTAGCCGAACTCGACAATGTTGCCGTCGGGGTCAGTGAGTTGACGCTGATACATGAAGCCGTAGTCGGAAGGCTCCTGCGCCTCCGTGCCTCCGGCTGCGACGCCCCCGGCGACGCTGGCGTCTACCGCTTCCCGGCTGTCCAGGAAGATTGCGGTCGACACCGACGGGTTCACGGCCGGGTCACCGAGGGGAAGCTCGGTGAAGGTTTGGAAATACGCGCGGACCAGCAGCATGATCGCGCTGTGATCCTCCTCTACGACGACGCAGGCCGCGTTGTGATCAGTGAAAAGCGGGTTGATGGTGAATCCGATCGCCGTGTAGAAGGCCTTCGCGCGATCCAGATCGGTCACCGGCAGATTGACGAACATCGAAGTCATGGTGCTCTTCCTTTCGTGGGTTCGGTATCACTGAGGGGTCCGGAGATGGACACCATCCACACTTGCAAAAAACAAGTAGCGTGTCAAGGGTTGGGCGCCCGGCCTGGTCTTACCTGCCGTCGATGATGGACATCAGCCCGGCAAACGCGAAGATCCCGGGCACGACGTAGAGCAACGTGCAAAAAAGGAACCGGGGCGACCTCCTGCCCGGTTACCCGTTCATCCCGATATCGACGAGCGCTGGCAGCAGGTAGAGCACGTCGGACCGGTACGTGACCGGCCTATACAGGTGGAACCACCGGTCGAAACCTCGCTCAAGAGACAACCGCTGGGCGCGATCGACTCCGGTGGGCAGGTCGCTGCCGAGCCTGTTGTTCGAGGTCGCGTCGAGGATGAGGTGCGGCAGCGGCGCAGGCAGCCTGACGGCCAGATAGTGCCATCGGCTCGACCGGCCCGCTCGGCGCACCAGATTGCCGAGAGACTATGAAGAGATACCACAGGTCATTGATCCCCCGACACTCACGCTAGTGGGCACGCGGACACCGGTCGACCGGATCAGCTCGCGGCGTCTGGTCAGCCTGGCGGCGGGCCCGGCTCCGCGGGCCGCACGTACTCGTAAACATCGACATGGTCACTCTTGAGCACGAACCGGGTGAGACTGCGCGTCGTCTGCGCTAGGTCAGCGATGGTCTCGTCACCGTCGGGGGAACACGCTTCGGCACCGATCCCCTCGTTGAGCCCTTGAACGGGATGGGCCACGAGCAGGCAGGTAGAACCGTAGCGAGATTTCCCGCTCCAGACGGTGAGGTACCCGTAGGTTTCGTAGCGCCGCATCGCATCGGCATTCAGCCCCAGCCGGTTGAGAGTGCCGTGCGGGTCGTTCGGCTCATCGGCCTCCGTGCCCTCCGACACCAGCCCGAGAATGGCGTCCGGGGGAAATGCGTAGTTCGGCGTGCGCACGTAGTCCGGCGCAGATGGCTGCATCCACGCGACGATGGCCGCGGTTAGGGCGAGGGTCGTGATGGTCCCGCCGAGGATCGTCAGCCAGCTTCGGCGGCGCCGCCACCACGGCGCCACGGGGGCTTCGCCGATGGGAACGGAATCCGCGATCAGACCCTCGGCGGGGTCGCTCTCGGTGACCGCCCGTGAGTCAGGGTCGGGGTCGGTGACCGCGGCCTCCAGTTCGGTGAGCCGAGCCCGAGCCGCCGCATCCCCCGCGATGTCGGCATTCCGTCCGTACGCGCGTCGCCGCAGGCGCTCCAACTCGGTGGATTCGTCGAACTCGCCGGGCGCCGGCGGCACATCCATGTCCTCATTATCCGCGCGGGCGGGACAGGAGGAAAGGGGCTACCTGTTAGGGGCCGTCATCTGACAGGACAAAAGCCCGGAGCACCGACCGGAGCGGCTTCATGCTGGGAGCCGTGGTGTCCGGTGCTCTGCACGTCGTCTACATGCTCGTTCCTCGAGCCTGGCCGTCACACCGGTCCGCCTGTGCGAGGTGCTGCCTACCGGAAGGGCACAGGGACGTGGGCGGCCTTGGCCCAATCAAACCGGATGCGTTGACCGCCGGTTTCGTTCAGTATGTAGGCCTCAAGCTTCATGACGCGATGGTCGGCGATTGCCTGATCGGTTCCCACGATGTCGAATCGATACCTGCTGGAGTGCTCGGTCACGAGGACCGCACCGATGCCGGGAAAGATGACGAACATTTGATCCGTAAACAACAGTGTGTGTTCGTAGTGCCGACGAAGATTCTGGCCCAGTTGCGGGAAACTACGGAGCGATTCGACCGGGCGCACGATGGCTGTCATGGTGATCATGATGTAATCCTCAGCCCGCAAGGTAAGCACCAGGTTAACTACCGGTGGGCGTCTGCTGGGAATTCACGCGTCGCGACTTCGTGCTGAGCGGGTGCGATGAGGAAGGTGATGATCGACGCTACGACCAGGGTCACGGCCCCGGCGAGCATCGCCGCGCTGAACCCGACCGCGAACGCTTCCCGGGCAGCACGTGCGAGGGCCTCGCCTTCCGGGCCGAACGAATCGGCGATGCCGATCGCGGCACCGGCGCCGGCGTCGACGACCTGGCGCACCTGGTCGGGAATCCCGTCAAGCGCCGGCTTGATGTCGCTCCGGTAGAAGCTGATCAGGACACTCGAGAGCACGGCGATTCCGAGCACGCCGCCGACCTCGCGGGTGATGTCGTTGACGGCGCTCGCGACGGAGCGCCGCTCCGCGGGGAGACCCTCAATGATGAGTTGGGTTCCGGGGGTGATCCCCATGCCAAACCCGATGCCGAACACCAGGACGCCGGCTCCCAACACCCAGATCGAAGCATCCACCCCGCCGGCCAGGCCCGCTGCGCAGACGAAGAGCCCGACCCCCATGAGCAGCAGGCCCAATGAGCCGGGTACGCGTGCACCAAACCTCCTTTCGAGTGCGGCCGATATCCCGATGCCTGCGCCGACGCCGACGGGAACGATGAGCAGGGCCAGAGCCGCTCCGAGCGGCGTGTACTCCAACACGATTTGCAGATACTGCGGCGAAAGCACGAAGAACCCGAGCGAGGCGAAAAACTGAACGGTGACGATGAGGGATCCCGCGGCCAGTCCACGATTGGCGAACAGCCTCACGTCGAGCGACGGATCTTTCGCACGCAACTGGTGCACGACGAACGCCACGAAACCCAGAGCGCCGACGGCGAGCGCCAGCAGGGTGACGAGGTCGAGCCATCCGCGCTGAGGGCCCTCAACCACGCCGAAGACGAGCCCAGCCAAAGCGATGATCGACCAGAGTGCGCCCAACGGGTCGAGAGAAAGCCGCGGGTTGCGATTTTGCGCAACGAGCATCAGTACCGGGATGATCAGGGCAACGGCGACGCTGCCGAACACCAGTTGCACGCTTCCCCACCAATACGCTTCGAGGAGAGCACCGGCGATGATCGTGCCAGCCACCGCGCCGGCAGAGCTGACCCCCGACCACACTCCGATGGCAAAGGTTCGTCGCTCGGGCGGATACGCATCAACGAGCGCGGAGAGGGTTACGGGAAAGACCGCGGCGGCGCCCACCCCGGCAATGGCCCGCAGGGCGATGAACCAGCCGGGGTCGGGCGCGAACGCTGACGCGACGTTGGCCGCCCCGAAGATCAGCAAGCCCATCACGAGAATCGTGCGCCGCCCGACTCGGTCAGCGGCGATGCCCGCAGTGAGAAGGAGGGCGGCGAAGGTCAGGGCGTACGCATCGATGATCCAGGTCAGCTCGGACTGGTCAGCCTCAAGGTCGATCGCGATGTCGGGCAAGGCGATCGCCAGTGCCGAGTTGCCCGCAACGACCAGCGCGAGGGCGGCACAGAGCACAACAAGCAGCCCACGAAGCTGAGTCGGGTTGAGCGGCATGTGCGGTGCGGCAGTGGTGGGTGGGAGTGCGGTCATGACTATTCCCTTCCTTTAGCTCCTTTACCGAGTGTCTCCGTTACGGAAGGAAATGTCAACTATGATGTGGCCATGGCGAAAAACAGCGACATCCCGGGAGCGGAGCAGGTCGAGCGCAGCAGAATGTCGGCTGCAGAACTGTCGTGGGCGCTGCGCTCGGTGAATCGCGCCGCGTCCCAGCTCGAGCACGCCCTGGCCGCCAAGGTGGGACTGCGCGCCCTCGACTTCGAGGCGATGGGTCACATCATGGATCTGGAAGGAACCCAGCTCGGGCCGGCCGAACTTGGCCACCGTTTGGGCATCAGTACCGGCTCGGCGACCGAACTGGCGGACCGCCTCGAAGCTGCGGGCCACATCGCGCGCGCCCGGGATGCGACTGACCGGCGTCGAGTCAACCTAGTGCCGCAGGCTTCCGCCGTGGGTCGCATCCTCGGAGAGCTCGCCCCGCTCTTCACCGCCCTGGACAGCCTCGCACTCGAATTCTCGCCCGAGGAGCAGGCCGCGATCAGCCGATACTTGCGTGCCGCAGCAGACGAGCTCCAGACGCACTCTGCGACACTCACCTCGTCTTCGTCTGACGAGTGATGGTCAGCCGGCGCCGACCGGCAGTTGAGTCATGAGGTCCAGGGTGTCAGCGTTGAGCCAATTTTCGATGACCCGATCGTTCGCGATTCGCAGGATGTCGGTGCCGTGGAAGGTCATTACCCTGCCCACCGGCGCTCCGACCCCCGGGCATGCCGCCGCCGTAGTGTCCGGTTGCCACCCCACGGACCACGACGTGGTCGCCGTCGACGAGGGGACCGACGTCGATCGAGAAGACGAGGTCGGACATGAGGGTTCCCATCTGCACGACGAGGTCCTTCATTCCGGAGACGCCGCCCACGGCGCTGTCGCCCCCATCGAACATGGCGGCGTGAACACGGTTGTCGTCGGAGATGATCTCCTCGGCGATCGCTTCGTCGCCGTTCCACATGGCGACCCAGTCGGCTACGAGCATGTTCGCCCCATCCCGGTCAGAAACGGCGAGGGTGTTGTCCATGTTTCCCGTTTTCTTCTCCGATGCGATCGTCGTTCTCGGTGAGGGCCAACTGGTCTTGCCGATTGACGTCCGCGCCCCACCGGAACGCTCCAGCCCCACGATCGACATCGCGGCCACACCCGAAGAGGTTTGGGACGTCCTTTCCGACTTCCCTGCTTACGGCGACTGGAGCAACTTCTCTCGTGTGGACGGGGTCCCGGAAGTCGGGAACAGACCCAAAATGCGCATGCCTGGATTTTGGTTCACATCGACGGTCACCGCTGTCACCGAGAGCCAGGAACTGCAATGGTCGGCGACGATTATCAGGGCGGCCCTGTTCCTCGGCGAGCACAACTTCACCCTCGTCCGCAAGACCGACGGCAGCACTCAGGTAACCAACACCGAGACCTTTTCCGGCGTCCTCACCAGGCCCTTCGAAGGCCTCTTCGCGAAGAGTCACAATGCGGGAGGGTATGTCGCGTTCAATCAATCGTTGAAGAGCCGGGTGGAGAGCCGGGCATCAATCCATCGCTAGGCCGGCGTCGCGGGCGTGCTGGTGACGTCACTCTCCCGAGGGGGTCACAGTTCTCTCTGGCCGAACGTTCGGGGGTCGACCGGCCGCTGGGCATGGGGCAGGTTCCCAATGACGAGCCGATAGGACTCGGTGACGAGGTCGTCGACAAGATCCTTCTCCAGGGTTCCGTCGGGATGCAAGGTGATCCAGTGCTGCTTGTTCATGTGGTAACCGGGGGTGATATCCGCGTACTGCTCGCGCAGAGCTCTTGCGTCCTCCGGGTCGGCCTTGAGGATAACGATCGGCTCACCGGTGATCTCGGTCATCAGCATGAAGACCTTCTCGCGCACCTTGAAGACGTCCCAATCCGGCCCGAACGGATGCTCCAACGTGGCCCCCGGGAGCTCCCAGACGCGGTTACGCGCATGCTGCCGCAGCGTGTCGCCCTTCATGGTCACCCTCCTGAAGTCTCTCTCGCTCCGCACGGTGCCGCGGCTGCGCTCCCATTCCAGCAGACGGCTCGGCCGATAGAAATTCCCGCGGGGATACTCCCGGTCGGACGCGACAACGGGTGAGGTGAATCGATCGAGCCATCCACCGGCGGATGATTGAGTCATGAGTCCACACCGCACGATGATGCACGCGCTGCGAAATACAACGCACGGCGGACCACGACTGCTGCAGATGCAGCAAATCCCCATCCCGAGCCGCGGCCCGGGAGAGGTACTCGTAGAAGTACATGCCGCCGGTGTCGCTTACCCTGACGTGCTGCAGTCGCGCGGCGAGTATCAGCTGAAAGTTCCGCTTCCATTCACTGTGGGATGTGAGTTCTCCGGCATCATCGCTGACGCTGATCCCGATTCCGGATTCGTCGCCGGCGACCGGGTCCTTGGCGTAGCTGGTTCCGGCGCGTTTGCCGAGTACGTCGTCACCCCTGCCGATCGGGTGTTGCCCTTGCCCGATAGTGTCGACTTCATCCAGGGTGCGGCGATGCCGATAAATGTGCTCAGCGCTGAATTCGCCTTGGGAGAGCGCGGCAATCTTCGTGCCGGTGAGACGGTGTTAATCCACGGCGCCGCGGGCGGGCTCGGAGTGGCGCTCACCCAACAGGCGAAGCTACGGGGCGCATCCGTCATCGCTGTGGTCTCCACGCCTGAGAAGGCCGAACTGTCACGAAGCATCGGTGCGGATGACGTCATCTCCCCCTTCGACTTCCTCACCGAGGTCCGCCGCATCACGGATGGGCGTGGGGTGGATATGGTGTTGGATCCGGTGGGCGGTGAGCGCTTCACTGATTCGCTGCGGGCGCTAACTACCCGCGGCCGCTTGCTCGTTCTCGGTTTCACCGGAGGGAGCATCCCGACCGTTCGGGTGAACCGCCTTCTGCTGACCAACACGACGATCGTTGGTGTCGCCTGGGAAGGCCTCATGCCCTCACCGTCGGTGTCTCTCCAAGACCAGTGGGCGCGGCTTGTTCCTGATGTCGCCCGGGGTGCGCTCGCGCCGGTCATCGGCGAGGTCGTCCCGTTCACCCAGGCACCGGAAGCAATCGCCGCGCTGGATGAGCGCCGCGCGCTCGGAAAGACAGTTCTTCGTGTCAGTGGCGACGGATGGGCGGCTACGAGTTAGACCACTCCCTCAGGTTGGCGCGCATCAGCGTTCGTTGGCGCCGGTGCCTCCCAGTAGATCGCCAAGCAGGGGCCCACGATGTCCCTCACGACTTGCGCGCTCGACTTCTATCGGGTCCAGGGCCTGGTCACCGTCCGGCACCGGACCCAGCGCTTCGAGCTGTTCGACCACAACGCTCGACTCCTTCGCTTCCTTCTTCAGCCGCTTCTTCGCGGCCTTCTCAACAAGGACCGGAACGAAGTCACGAACCCGACCCCCATCCAACTTCCCATGCTCCTCGTCGACGACGTCCGCGATATGGCCGCGCTCCAGACTCGGGAACCGTTCCGCCAACCGATCAATCACCTGATCGATGGCTTGAGTTTCATCTAGCTCGCTCATGTGGACATTCTCTACTGGTGACCCTCCCCCGACAACAGCTGGCAGTGCCAAATGTGGGCGAAAGGCGAAGCCGAAAGGGCGAAATGGTTGCGTCCCTGATGACGGCGAAAATTGACTCACAGTCCGCTCCGCCGTAGGGTCTGAGTGTTGCCCCAGACCCCGGCAGCGGTTTTATCCGCAACGATCGGGGGAGCATAAATGCTTGACAGCCCGCCTCGCCCCGGCATCGGTGGCGCATCCAGGAACACCAGTTCTGTCGAGACAACCGAAGACGCGGCGAATTCTGTAACTGATGCCGCTAACCTCGCCTACACGCTGTCCTCAGAATTGGAATCGGTGGTGCGAGCCGTTCCTGGAGTGGACTCTCTGTATCCGACCGAGCCCGTCGTCGCGACGATTGTCGGTGCCATTGTCGACGCGCTGACGCACCGAGAACGCACGTCCAACCTGGTTGCCGTCACCATGGGAGACGCGGGGATAAACGTGTCCGTGGCTTTTCGGGCCGTCAGCTCTGAGCCGGCCACCGAAGTGTGCCGGCTCGTATTTGACTCGATCGCCATGGTCCTCGATGCCAGTTCGATCACGCGCATCGATAGCATCCACGTGACAGTTGCCAGCATCGGCTGATGTATCGCCATATTCTGGCCGCCCGTCAGGAACCGATGCGGGTGTCCGTTTCTTTCACACCGAGGTTTGTCGACGTGTAGACACCGAGATTCGCCCCTGAATATTGGTGACCTGAGCTCGACCTCTGTAACCGGTTGGCCTTAGTGATTCTGGCTGAGCAACGGCAATTCAACGGTGAAGGTCGCTCCTCGGCCGACACCCGCGCTTTCTGCTCGAACGCTTCCACCGTGGGCCTCGGTGATGGATTTAGCGATCGCCAGGCCTACGCCGGAGCCACCGTGTGCGCGGTCCCTGCTGGCGTCCACTCGGTAGAACCGCTCGAAAACATGCAAAATGTGGTCGGCCGGAATTCCATCGCCCTCGTCGGAGACGGCGACCACCGCCCTGCCGCCGACTACCGCGGCGGAGATCACGACCTCGCCCCCGGACGGGGTGTGGCGAACCGCGTTGTCGAGGAGATTTGTCAGGACCTGACCGATGCGATCGCTGTCCCCATCGACAGCCGCGTCCCGGGCGCCTCCGGACATAGTGACCGTCAGCGTCACGTTCTGGGCAGCGTATTGCGCTGTCGCCTGGGCCACTGCATCCGCGACGACCTGAGAAACGAGCAGGCGTCGTCGGTGCATTGTCAGTCGGCCTTCTTCGGCGGTCGTCACGATGGCGACGTCCTGGCTAAGCCGTGCCAGACGGGTGACCTGGTCACCCAGCATCGTGAGGGTTGCCGGATCCGCTTGCTGGACGCCATCGGCGATGGCCTCCAGGTAGGCACCGATCGTGGTGATGGGGGTGCGCATTTCGTGTGCCAGGTCGCCCAGCATCCTCGTTCTGGTCGCTTCGATCCGACCGAGATCGGTGGCCATCGAGTTGAAGGCCGCAGTGAGGTCGTCGAACTCACTGCCTAGTCCCACAGCGGGGATACGCGCGGTGTAGTCCCCGTCAGCCACCCGGCCAGCTGCTTCAGTGACGGGTGCCAGGGACCGGGTGATCCGGCGGGAGAGAAACAGGCTCACCCCGACTGACGCTGCCAGAGCAGCGATGAGGGCCACGGCTAGGGAGAGCGTTGATGCCGTCCGGAATGCCTCCTCGGCATGCACCGTCGAGTTGGCCCCAGAACCACCCGTGCCCATCATGTGAACGTGGAAAATGGCTGGGCCGATCCCTGCGACGACGACCCAGGCAGTTGCGACTCCGACGAGAACTACGACGAGGATGGCGCCAAGTAGGCGGGCGCTGAGGTCCCTAGGGCCAGGGACCCGTGTGCGTGTTCTGCTCACGCTCCCACGCCCATCTGGTAGCCGACGCCACGCACCGTCCTAATAAAAACCGGTGTAGCCGGATCATCACCGATCTTGCGTCGTACGTGCCCGATATGCACATCCACAAGGTGCGGATCGCTCATCCAGCCGTCTCCCCATACGGCATCAATGAGTTGCTGCCGAGAGAAGACGATTCGAGGTTGACCGGCCAATGCCGCCAACACCTCGAACTCGGTGCGGGTCAGGTCCACCGCTTCACCGCTTCGGCGGACTTCGCGGCCGCCGACGTCGATTTGGAGGGAGCCAAAGACAAGAGGCGGTGTGCCGAGCGCGGCGGCTTGTTCGCTGGGGCGGGGCCGGCGGAGCATAGCGCGCACTCGAGCCACGAGCTCTCGCGGGCTGAAAGGCTTGGTCAGGTAGTCGTCTGCTCCGACGGAGAGGCCGACCAGCTTGTCGATTTCGTCAACCCGGGCGGTCAGCATGATGATGTAGCAATCGGTGAAGGTGCGCACGGTACGACAAACCTCAATGCCGTCCATCCCTGGTAGGCCCAAGTCGAGAACGATGATGGCGGGGGCCCAGTTTCGTGCCGTCGTCACCGCAGCCTGGCCGTCAGCTGACGTCTGCACGTCGAACCCATCTCGCTCCAAGTAGCCGGCGACCAACTCGAGCAGCGGCACCTCATCGTCGACCACCAGTACTCGCGGCCGCGGCTCCGCAGCGGTTTGTGGCCTGAAGGTCGTTGACATCATGGTCTCATTGTCCCTCCGGGTTCATCCCGGACCGCTCTGATGAGCGGCTGCCGCCCATATCCCCAGTCAATCTTTGTCAAAAGACCTATCAATGGATTTCAGCTGAGCTGCACCGCGCCATTCCCAGCTGAACTTTGTCAAGTGTCGATACGGTTTTGGGTACCCGCGATTTCAACCTGGTTTGTCGACACTGGAGGTGACATGAACCCGCACGGCAATTCCGTAGCTGACCGTCACCAAAGGCCTGTAGTCGCCTATGCGTTCACGGCGGTTCTTGTCATGGCAGCCATGTTGCTGGGCATGCACTCCATGATCGGCGAGCACGGCGTAGGTTCGGGGGCAGCCGAGTCCACTGCACATTCCGACACCGTCCCGAGGGCCGCTGACTTCGGAACTGACGTGGCGGTCGCGGCGACGGCGCCGATGCTCCCAGTGGTCGTGCATGCAGAAGTCGGCCTTTTCGGTAGCGCCGACGGCATGCTCGATTGCGCCGTGTGGGCGATAACCTGCGCCCTGGTACTGGTTTTAGCGGCTCTCATCATTCTTGCCAGCTCGCCGGCCACGTATCGGCGTCTGCTCGAGGCGGGCGGGCGGGGCGTCTCTCGCTATCAGGGCCCCGCGCTTCATCTCTTCAGGCCTAGCTTGGTCGTTCTCTCCATCAGTCGCACCTAAAACCAGCAATGGCCTTAGCGTCACTCGACGCCTACCTTCACCACGCCGTATGGCGACCCGATTTTTCACGTCTGACTCCGAATGGATTGACAATGCCCAAGCCACATATTTATCTTCTTGCTGCCGCAGCCGTCGCGACTGCACTCACTCTCAGCGCCTGCGCTGGTGGAGCAACCGACACCGGCTCATCCGCCGCCCCTAGCTCCCCCGAGTCCTCCGCCTCATCGGTTGATCTCGCCGACGCGGACGTCGAGTTCACCCAGATGATGATCCCCCATCACGAACAGGCCGTCGAAATGAGCGATGACCTTCTCGCGAAAGACGAGATCGACCAGCGCATCGTGGACCTGGCCACCGAGATCAAAGACGCTCAAGAGCCCGAAATCCAGCAGCTCGAATCCTGGCTATCCGCATGGGGCATGGATGACACCAGCTCCAGCGAAATGGATATGTCCGATATGGATCACGGCACGGACGGCATGATGTCTGACGACGATATGAACGCCCTCGAGTCCGCGCCCTCAGAAGACGCTGGAAAACTCTTTCTCGAACAGATGATCGTTCATCACCAGGGCGCAATCGCGATGGCTCAGACCGAGATCGACGAGGGACAATTCCCGGACGCTGTGGACATGGCCACGAACATCGTGAACAGCCAGACCGCCGAGATTGATGTCATGAACGGCATCCTCGCCACACTGTAGCCCCAGGTTCAGGAGCGACCGTGACACGCGAGCGGTCGGACCCCGGATTCCGCGAGCGAAGCAGGTAAAGATGACTGTCATCGGGTACGCGCGTGGTGCAACGCGCAAGCAGAGAGTCGATGAGCGAGAAATCGCGTTGACCGCGGCCGGCGCGGAGCGCGTGTATGTGGACCACGGCGAGTCGAAGAATAGGGCGTCGTTGCCGCAGTTTTCAGCCTGCTTGGCTTGATTGCGGGCCGGTGACGTCTTGTTGGTTTGCCAACTCAGCCAGTTGGATCGGTTGGCTCGTGACGATCGTCTGATTTCACTCCTTCACGAGCTCGGCGAACGCGGCATCGGACTTCGTTCGTTAGCGGAACCGGCGATCGATACGACCGGCCCCTCAGGCCGGGTCCTTTTCGCTTGCCCAGGTTGAAGGCTCCATAGGCGCTACCGTCCTTGCCTGCGGGGAGAGCTGGAACTGGGTGTAACCGTCAACTTCGATGACGAGCTCGCCAGTGCGTTCGCCTATGCCTCCGTCAGCTGGGGCCCGCGGGTGGGCGTGTGGTGGGCCACTCCACTGAGGAGAGATGGCGGCGCAATTTCTTTTCGGACAAGCGACCGTAGCTGAACAGCTCGCCGTCGATCAAGATGCCCGGGGCGAAAACGATGCCGACCCGGTTCGCAAGATCTCGGCCTTCGGCTGATGCCAACGGAATCTCCACGATGTTGAAGGGATACTCGTCGGCGAGCTGCGCCAAGGTGTTTTTCGCGTTCACGCAGGAGGGGCAGGCCTCTTGGGTCAGGACGGTGACCATCATCATCCGTTCACCCCGGCAGCCGTCATGTCGGCGAGAAGGTCGGTCATGGACACGTACATGGTGTAATCCGGGGCGCCACCGTAGTCGGCTCGCCACTGAATGGTGCCGTCAGGCCCGACAAGGATGAAGCTGTGTCCGGCGCGGGAGTCGCCCATCATGCCGTAGTCGTTAGCCCCGTACTCTTTTATGACGTCCATCTTCGTGTCCGCCAGGGCGACGGAGGCGAGTTTGTCATCTTCCATCTTTTGCGCGATCAGGTCTACCGGCCCGCTGGTGATTGTGAGCACGGCGTCGACTCCGACGGCAGTGAGCTGATCGGATTCGGCGTCCAGGTCACGCATCTGGTCCCAACAGGGCTGGCAGCCCAGTCCCTCATGGAAGTACAAGAGCACCGATTTGCCCGCGTAGTCAGTCAAATCCACGGTGTCCCCCGATGTGGACTCCATTGCGAATCCCGGGGCCATCTCTCCCACCCCCGGAGATCCCACCGCGTAGTCAGCCGCATCGTCGCTCCTGACCATAGGAGCGGACTGGGCCGGCTGGGCGGGTCCGGAGTCCTGGGCGAGAATAAGGAAAAAGGCGCTGAAAATGGCCACGACCACGCCGGCACCGATCAGCACGGCAAGGCGGTTGGTGTTCATTTTCAGAGGCCGCATCGCTGCGGCGCGCTTCTTGTTGCGTGATGCCATTACTGTGATTCCTTTGCGGTGTCGTGACAGGCCGGAGCGGTCGAACCGGCCGCTACCTGCTCTGCCGTATCTGGCTCTGTCGCGGAAGAGGTGTGACCTCCCTGTGGGCGTCGGGCGCGCAGCGCCTTCCACACCAGGGTGGCGAGGGCGACGAAGACCACGAGGGCCGAGAGCCAGCCGGGGATGAAGCCGACGGACTGCTGAATAACCACAGCTGTGTGGTTGAGCCAGGCGGTGACCCGAACCTGCCAGCCGTCGGGTGCCATGCCGATGCCGCGAACCGCGATGATCATGGTGACGATACCCATCCCGAGCATCAAGCCACCGGACAACAGGCTCGACAGCGGCAGCCGTCGTCCGCCGGGCCACAGGGCGACAGTGCGCGCCGTGAGCAGCCGGCTATTGCTCCAGTCCTTCCGATCCCACACCAGCGCAAGGACACAGAGCGGAGCGACCATGCCGAAGACGTAGGCAATACCGACCAGCGCTGCCGTAGAAATCGACGACGCCGCCCCGGACATCGCGGCGACTCCGGCCAGGACTGGTGCACAACAGGCACTCGCCGCGCCAGAAAAAACGCCCAACCCGTACACGGAACCGATTCCTGACCCTGAACTCTTCCCCGACGGCATCGGGAGCATCAACTTCCACCCCACCAACGTGGCGACACCTACGACGACCATGGCAATTCCCACCGCGCTGAAAATCCAGAAGTGGTACTGCGCCAGGGCGCGGCTAACGATCGCGGCCCCCAACGCAATGGGCAGGATGATCGTGCCGACACCGGCAGCGAAAACAAGTGTCATTCCCAGGATCGGGCCGCGACGGCGGAAGCTCGACGCGAAGAACGCCGGTAGCATGACCGACACACAACAGGGGGCCAGCAGGGCGACGATGCCGCCTAAGAACGAGGCGAGGATTGTGGTGGAGAGCAGGACCTGCTCCATGTATTGCTCCTTCAAAAGTGCACGGACTCACCGCCGTGCCGATGCCGTGGGGACGGGCGGACGGGCGGACGCCCGAGGGTCAAGCCTGGGTCGTAGTCTTCGCGGCTTCGTTGGAGCCGGTGTCGCTGTGGACGGGTGATTCCCGCGGGGCGGCAGCGTCCTTGTTTTTGCTGCGCATCATCATGAACGTCATCCCGATCATCGTCACGGGGCACGCCAGAACCGCTGCGAGGGGAAGTGCCTCGCCGATCGATCTTCCGGCCACGAGCAGGCCGCCGAGAATAACGACACCGATCAGAATCATGCCGATGAGATGCGACTTGCCACCGTGGTTGTGCCCGTTCATGGACCTTCTCTTCTCTGGGGTTCGGTTGGGTGGACTGCGTCCCCTGGTGGTGTGTTTTTGCCTCGGCCGTTTATGGGGAAGATCCGAGCAATCGCCCACACCCCGAGAACGACGAACACCACACAAATTCCGGCGAGAATCGGCCACTCGCTCATGACCATTACTTCCTCCTGCTGGAATGTCCTGTCATGACTCTGGTTCCTCCACCCGCGCTTCTCGATGCAGGTTTGACGAAGAAACGATAAAGAAGGAGCGTCCGGTTCGAGGGTTCGTGGGCCCGGAGACTTCGTTTACGCATCGCTGAACGGCGACAACGCTGTGGCGCCGCAAACCAGGGCCTCGTGAGATCGACCGTCGCAGCGGCGCCGACCGACCTCAGGACGCCCGAGAAGGGGAAAATGAGTTATTGCCAACTTTTGCGACTTGTGATTGCATTTTTCTGAAGCACCAAATGACACGCTGAAAGTACGAGGAACGTACCATGAGCAACACCACCAACAGGGGCCGCGTCACGCGGCTCTCAACTGAGACGAAGGCTGCATTCAAGACCACTGAGTTCATTGCGTATGTGGTCATACTCGTCGGGTTGTTCATCGCATCGGCCATGGTGGACAACGGAGACGACGGTGAGGGATTCGGCGCTCAGGATGCCTGGTTCTACGCCACGCTCCTAACCATCGGTTACATGGTCAGCCGCGGCCTCGCTAAGTCAGGAAGTCGGGAATATTACGACCACGACGACCACGACACTCGTCATTAGCGAACGCCCGCAGAGCAGTCAGTAACGGACGGTGGGAGCGCCCGGGCCTTCTGGCAGCCTGACCACTCCACACGCCAAGAAGTTCGGAAACGCGATCGTGTTTGCGGCGAGAGCTTCAACGACCGGCCACGGAGGATGACGTTGCGAGCTCCGCAGAGTCATCTCCCCCAGTCCGACTCGGAGAGGGCTATTTGCGCGTCTTGAAATCGATCGCCTCACCGCTGACACAGTTCCGGCTGCTCCTTCCAGTCCTGGAGTCGCTATCATGACGCGTGATGGCACAATTGACCTCCCCGGTACTTCAGGCGCTTGGCCGATTCAACGACCGGCATCCTTGGTCGCACAACGATGCCTACTCAGGCTGGATCGTCTATCAGGCCCGACGCGTTCACTTCCGCGGAGGGTCACGCGCACTCGACGTCGGTTGTGGCACCGGGCATCTGGTCGAACGCCTGTCCCGCGAGCTCTCCGACGTGCGTGGCATCGAACCAGACCCGGCCAGCGTAGAAGCGGCGCGTTACAACACGCGGGAGCTCCGCAACGTGGTGATCAGCCGATCGACGTGGGCCGAAGTCCGCGACACCCCGTATGACCTGATCACGTTCGTGGCGGTACTCCACCACCTCCCCCTTCAGGAAACTCTGCGCAGAGCGAGCCTGCTCGTCGCTCCAGGAGGCCGTCTGGTCATCGTGGGCGTCGCCCGTGAAACCGCTCGCGACATCCCGTTGTCGCTGATCTCGACACTGCTCAATCCACTGGTCGGCTTGGCATTGCACCCGCGCCCGGCCGTCCGCTTGCCCGCTCACATGCGCTCCCCCATCCAGCCGCCCACGGAAACATACGCCGAGGTCAAGGCCGTTGCCCGACGGGTGCTGCCCGGTATCACCCTGCGGCGCAGCCTGTTCTGGCGGTACACGGCCGTCTGGACGGCACCACCGTCGTCCTCCCAAGTCCGCCGGCCAGTATTTCGCAGCAGACTACGCCGGGCTACCGGTTGAATCACTCAAGTCGTGAAATCGATCGTACCGACGGATAGCAATCTTCAAGAGCCCGCTCCGCCGAAGGAGTCCGTCCGACGCTGCCGAACGGAATCGATCAGACACGCAGATGCGAAATGCAGCCCGCAATTTTGGTGGCGGGCGTGACACATTCGCCTCGAGCTACGTCTTAGAAGTGGATACTCCGGACCGCCTGTGGTGGAGGCGCCACGAAACAAGGGTTCACTATGGACGCAATCACATTGGCCGGGCGCTCACCTGAGGTCACCGCAGCCGGACCACCGCGACTACGCGGACGTTACCGGTTGCTGGAACTGATCGGTCGAGGCGGCGAGGGCTCTGTCTACCGCGCCAGGGACGAAACGCTGGGTCGTGATGTCGCGGTGAAGGTCTTCGAGGCGTCCGCGACAACCGAGAAGGACATCCGTCGTCAGGAAGACGAAGTGAACCTCTTGGCGAGCCTGAGCCACCACAGCCTCGTCACCTTGCTCGATGCGGGTGTCGACCGCACGGATGTGGGCCGGCCACGTGTCTTTTTCGTCATGGAGCTCGTCACCGGCGCGGATCTCAAGGTCCAGCTCGAGCGGGGCACTCTCTCGGCTCGTCAGATAGCGCACATCGGCTACGACCTGGCTGAAGGCCTGCAGTACATCCATCATCGGGGTGTTGTGCATCGGGACGTCAAGCCGGCCAACGTCCTGCTTGTCGACTACAACCACGGCGGCGCTCGATACCGCGCGAAGCTGACCGATTTCGGCATCGCCCTGGTAGGCGCCATCGACCGCCGAGACCCGGACGCCGTGACGACGGGCACGGCCGCCTACCTCAGCCCCGAACAGACGCGGGGTCAGACGCTCGGCTCGGCCAGCGATGTCTACTCGCTGGGGCTCGTTCTTCTCGAGTGCTTCACTCGCACCATCGCGTTTCCCGGCGACCCGATCCCGTCGGCACTGGCCCGGCTCAGAAAAGACCCCTCCATTCCGCCCGGCATCGCCCCGGAATGGCGGGCGCTGCTGGCTGCAATGACCGCCCGCGACCCGAAGGACCGCCCCTCCATCCACGATCTGGTCGTGGCGCTTCGCCAGATGGTCGCTGCCGAGACCGGCCGGCACCGAGATGTGGCGGCGATTTCCGCGCCTTCGACCGAGGAAGCCCGGATGCTCGCGGTCGCGCGCTATCGACTGCCGGAAGCACCGGCCGACGGGGCCTTCGACCGCGTCACGGCCATTGCCGCCCGAGTGTTCTCCGTTCCGGTCGCGCTCGTCACGATCGTCGACCAGGACCGGATCTGGTTCACGTCCCACCACGGTCTGGAGATCGACCACATTGAGAGGCACCCGGGGCTCTGCGCCTCGGCGATCCTGGACGACGTGCCCTGGGTCGTCGAGGATGCCCGGTTCGACCCCCGGACGCTGGCTAATCCCCTCGTCGCCAGCGATTTCGGCCTCCAGTTCTACGCCGGGGTGCCGTTGCGCACCCGCGACGGACACAACCTCGGCACTCTTTGCGTTCTCGACTTCGAACCGCGCCAGGCCTCGGAAGAGGAACTCGCCACCCTCGGCGACCTCGCTGCGGTGGTCATGAGCGAAATGGAACTGCGCCTGGAAGGTCGGCGATCTGCTTTGGCGCTCAAAAGCGCTACTTCGACGCCGAGCTGACCCGCCGAACCCGCCGGGTCACCGTGAACTCGCCTGACGCCCTGCGAGCCGCGGGGCACCCTGCGCGAAGCATGAGACCTCCCTATTTCTTCTTCAGAGTGTTGGCGTGATCAGTGACCAGGCTCGCCTCATCCTTCGGGGGCCGCTCGTAGTCATTTGCTTCCGGGCGATCGGGAATAGTCACTTCGTCCGGCACCCGGTGCTCATAGGGGATGTTGGACAGAAGGTGCTTGATTGAGTTGATTCGTGCCGCACGCTTGTCATCGCTCTCAACGGTCCACCACCGTGCAAACGGAAGGTCCGTGACAGCGAACAAGTCATCCTTGGCTCGCGAGTAGTCCTCCCAGCGGGTAATCGAAAAGAGGTCCGTCTCGGAGAGTTTCCACCGGCGCATCGGATCTTCCAGTCGAGAACGGAACCGGTCTTCCTGGACCTTGTCAGACACAGAGAACCAGAACTTCACCAGAATGATCCCCTCGTCAACGAGCATCTTTTCCACCAAGGGCACCTGCTCGAGAAACAGACGGTATTGCTCATCGGTGCAATATCCCATCACCCGTTCGACGCCACCACGGTTGTACCAAGAGCGGTCCATCAAGACGATCTCCCCGGCGGTGGGAAGCCGTTCAATGTAGCGCTGGAAATACCACTGGCCCTTCTCTCGCTCGCTCGGAGTGGGAAGTGCGACGACCCGGGCGGAGCGCGGATTCAAATATTGGACGATCCGCTTGATCGCGCCGCCCTTGCCCGCGGCGTCTCGACCCTCGAAGATGACCAGCACCCGCGCCCCGGTCTCAATGACCCATTGCTGCATGCCTACGAGCTCGGCTTGCAACCGTTCCAGCTCATCCTCGTATAGAGGTTTCGGAACGCGCTTGACCGCACCTGTTTTCTTCGACTTCGACACGGCTGTCCCTTCATCGACCTACGGCGGCAGCCCGAAACACGCGGCCGGGACGATCATAAATCCTGTGCGGCGACAAGCGCGAGGTTAGAGCGCAGATTCGTTCCCTGCGAGCATGCTCATCTCTGTACTGCCTGGTTTACAGTGGCTCAATGAGTGATGTCACGCTTCGGAACGCCGCTGTCATTTACAACCCCGTCAAGGTCGATCTCGATGCCCTCCGAAACGCTGTGAATGCGGAGGCAGCGGCCGGGGGGTGGTCTGAGAGCGTCTGGTTTGAAACGTCCGTCGACGATGTCGGCCAGGGCGTGACCGCGAAAGCGTTGGAACTCGGCGTTGATCTGATCATCGTCGCCGGCGGTGACGGTACCGTGCGCGCTGTCATCGAGGCCGTTCGCGGGCACGACGTGCCGGTTGGGCTTATACCCTCCGGAACGGGCAACCTCCTCGCGCGCAATCTCGACCTCACCCTCAGTGACATGCACGAGAGCGTGCGCGCAGCATTCACCGGTGAGGATCGCGCCATTGATCTGGGCATGATTCGTATCGAGCGAGACGACAAGTCGCGCGACGAGCACGCGTTCGTGGTGATGGCAGGTTTGGGCCTTGACGCAAAGATGATCACGAACACTGACGAAGATCTCAAGGCAAAAGCCGGCTGGGCAGCCTATGTGAAAGCAATCGTCAAGTCTCTGCGTGACCCGGATGAGCTGCACATGCGATTCCAGATCAACGACGGCGCTGCCAAGCGAGCAACGGTGCACACCCTGATCCTCGGCAACTGCGGATCGTTGCCGGCCAATATCTTGCTGATGCCCGAAGCAGTGCTGGATGACGGTTTGTTCGATGTCATGATGACCCGGCCAGGCGGTGCACTGGGCTGGATCAGGGTATGGGTGAAAGTGGCCTGGACCAACGGCATCGTTCGTCGAACCAAAGCGGGCAAGGCCCTCGCCGGGGAACAGAAGAACGACGGCGACCTGCGCTATGAAACCGGCTCTGAGTTCACCGCACGCTTCTCTCGACCCGAGGAAATAGAACTCGACGGCGACGCGTTCGGCAAAGCCGTTGCCTTCAAAGCCTGGATCGAGCCCAGCAAGCTCCGCATCCGCATTCCAGTCACAACCCCATAAGAATCCTCGCACCAACCACACCACCCAGAACTTGCCGGCGGCGTATCTGCATCACGCGGAGAACCGCAACGAGTGACCTGCCCATTCGAAGTCACCCGTCGGGGCCTTAGCGCCGATGTCGACACACTTGCTGACAAAGCCACGCCCAGCAAGATCGTGGACCGCCAGAAAGTCAGACGCGCGCAGGCGCCTCATCGCGGGAGCGCTCAATACCGGCGAACGTGGGGTCGTCGTCGAAAGACTTAATGCGTGCCACCTGGAAGATGATCAGCGCATAGACGGCCTTTGCCAGAATGTCGGCGATCGAATAGCCGACCTGTTTGTAGACCCAGGCATCAGGACCGGCGATGTCCAGCAACGGCAACAGATAGGCAATCGGGTAGACACCCCAGCTCAGCAACAGCAAGAAACGCAGCTGGCTCAGGATGCGGCGCACGCCCACGGGTTGTTTGTTCAGCGACTTACCCAGCTGGACGAACAGCACATAGAGAATGTAGGCGAACGGGATGGTGGACAGCAGCCCGAACAGGCCACGGATGCCGTTGTCGCCACTGATCTCTCCGGGGTATCCGAGGATGATCATGAGCGCGGCGGCCGGAACGAGCCGCACCAGCAGCCCACGTTGCACGGACCGGGCCAGCGCGAGCACGGCGATGAGTTCCACCAGCAGCAGCGGTACCGTGAGGAGC
This sequence comes from Cryobacterium sp. LW097, assembly GCF_002205495.2. Lineage (GTDB taxonomy): Bacteria > Actinomycetota > Actinomycetes > Actinomycetales > Microbacteriaceae > Cryobacterium > Cryobacterium zongtaii. The sequence continues at coordinate 2,312,050 of NZ_CP021992.1, forward strand.
CAGTCCACGTAGCGGTAGCCCTCGTTGAATCCTTCGCCGACCGCCTGGCTGTAGTCGGCCTGGCCGCCGACGCCTTCCGTCACGAAGGCCGCCTTGAACGAGTCGAAGATGCGGAAGTAATGGTAGGCCGCGATGCCGCAGACGACGATGGCCACCGTGATGGCCTGGCGATACCGCGGCAGGATGCGTGGCAGCGAGATCAGCAGAAAGACCGCCGTGAACAGCTGGGCGGCGATGACCAGGGACAAGGAGTTGTAGACCGTGTCGTACTGGCCGGGCGAGAGAATATCGGGAATCATGATCTACTCCATCGGTTTTGACGGTGCCTGATTTGCCTTAGTCACTAAGTGACTTACTCAGTAAACTACATTTTCACCTTGTTTGGGGTGAATTGGGTACGATTACTTCACAACGCCGCGTGGGCGGGGCTTGCCCCCACGTAGGCCGGAGGAGACATGACCCAACCCGAAGCGCTCGCGCATACCCTCACCGGTTTTCCGGCGGCGGCCACTGCATTCGTGAGCGCCCTCGACGCTAACCGCCAGCGCATCGCGCAGGATGTCGGTGTGAGCGCGACCGAGCTGCGCGCCCTGTTCCGGGTGGGTCGGTCGGTGAGCATCACGCCCAAGGAGCTGGCCGCACACCTAGGCATGACCACGGGCGCGATCACCGCGATCGCCCGCCGGTTGGTCGACGCGGACCTGCTGCACCGGGTGGATCACCCCGGCGACCGGCGCAGCCTCTACCTGGAGTTGACCCCGCTCGGGCACGAGGTGATGGGCGGCATCCACCGGGACTTCTCGGAGATGCTCGCCGCCTCGACCAGTAGTTTGAATGCCGATCAGCTCGCCGCCTTCACCGAGGCCCTCACCTCGGTCGCAGCCGAGGTGCGCAGCCGGTCTGCGCGCCCCTGATGCTCAGAGCAGTGACGTGCTCGTTGCCGGAAACGGCACGCTGAAACTCACGCCCCATTGTGCTTGCCGGGTGCTCTACACCGCCTCCTCCCCCACCGCCGCACCGTTGATTTCCGTGAACTTCCCGCATGTCTTCCGTTAGGGGACCGGTGTTGCGCCCGGGTGTCCGTTAGGACTGAAGAATGACTACTCCTGACAGCCCCACATTGGAGCCCCTTAGACCCAGCGATCTGGGAATGAGGTCTGGCTCATGACTCTCACCGCGATGATGCCGTCCCTCCGGCGTACGCTCGCCGATCCTCTCAACATCGATGCGTGGCCCGAATCTTCACACGCCACCACCACTGATGTCATCGTCTCCGGCGTGTCCATGCTGCGGCTCGTCGACGTGTGCCAAACCCCGTGCGTGCATACTGCTACCGCCGTCATCCCCGGCACTAACGGGCGGAGATCGCCGTACCGGGACGCCGCCGTCGTCGTCGTGCAGGTCACTGCGGTTCTGAGGAACTTCGACGCCGCACGTGTGGTCCTCATCGACGCGTGCCTGGACAATGTGGACGCGACGTGGCGGGAAACCCGACTCATCGGGCGAGCCTCGACGGTCAAGAGCAGCACCGCGATTCTGCTCTCCGGCGAATCTCACGAAACCCCCGGTCTCGGTCGCGGCATGGTGGAGCTGCCCGACGATCTCCGTGAAGGTGACTTACTCGCCATCCCCTGTATGGGTGTTGTCGCACTCCGCGATATCCGGGCGCGGCCGCAGTTCGAAGACGACACAGTGGCACCCCCCGAGCGTGACGCCGTTGCATTGACCTGGCTGGCACAACTCGCATAAACCGTGAGACCGGGTCAGCCGGCCTATTTTTCGGTGTGAGACTGGGCATACCGACGCTGTCATCGGGGAAGAATCCCACGGGTGAAGGTCTCGGAGACGGCGATGGGGCGCAATGCAGGCACGAGAGTGGAAGAATCCGGTGTTGGTCACCGGCGCGACCGGGAATGTGGGTCGGGTGGTTGTGCAGGAGCTTTTGGATGGTGGCGCCCGAGTGAGGGCGACCGGTCGTAGCGTCGAGTCGGTTCGGCGGGTATTCGGCGACCGGGTGGAAGCCGTTGCTCTTGACTTCACCGACCCAACTACCTGGGAAGCCGCCTTTGCGGGGGTGCAGCAGATGTTCCTCATGCGCCCGCCGCACTTGGGGAAACCGAAAAGTCAGATGATCCCGGCGTTGGAGTACGCCCGCGACCACGGGATCTCGCAAATCGTGTTCCTGTCGCTGCAGGGAGCAGAGAAGAACACCGTCGTGCCGCACGCGGCGATCGAGGCGTGGCTTCGTGACTCAGGCGTGGCATGGACTTTCGTTAGAGCATCCTTCTTCCACCAAAATCTGTCCACCACCCATCTGACCGATATTCGCGACCGGGACGAGATCATGGTCCCCGCACGCAACGGAGCGACGGCATTCGTGGATGTTGAAGACGTCGGAGCCGTTGCGGCCGCGGCGCTGCTGGATCCGTCAGCGCATGTGAACACCGCGTGGACGGTGACCGGGAATGAAGCGCTGACCTATGCACAGATTGCCGAGATCCTCACCCACGAGCTGGGCCGGCCGATCCGCTACGCGCGGCCCGGCATCCTGCGGTATATCGTGCATGCCCGCAGGAAGTTAGGAATGCCATGGGGCATGGTCCTCGTCACTGCGGCGATTTACACCACCGCCCGGCTGGGCCTGGCCGCGGGCCTGACCGACGATGTCCGTCAGGTCCTCGGTCGCGACCCAGTCGGGTTCGCAGTGTTCGCCCACCGCGACCGCTCGGTGTGGTCTCCGCGATAGTTCGGAGCGAGCGCGCGCCGCGGTAGAGCATTCAGCGGTGCGACGATCCTGTTTCAGGACGAGGTCGCGCTCGTGTCCGTTGGATGCTCGTGAGAAGTATCCATGTCGGTGTATTCGCCCTCCACCTCCGCCCCCTCGCCGTTTGCTTCCGACGGCCCTGCTACTGGCTCAGAATCGGTGTATTCGCCATCAGGAGCATTCTTGTTTTTCATGAGCTTCTCTCTCGAAGGGAGTACTGAGTTTATCTCTTGTAGCTGGCCCGTGTTCGGGTCCATCATTCTCGGGTGCCGCTCCCCAGTGGATTGGTGGACGTTAGGAGACGATCAAGTTCTTGCCGGGAGATCTCGAACCTAGAGCTATAACGCAGAAGATTAGGGTGGGCTGAATCGATCCTTGTGTCTCCTAATGGGACCCGAACCCATGAAATGCGAGACGTAGGAGATCCCTCCTGTTCCCCCGACGAGCGGCAGATGACTTGTCTCGCATCTGTAGGATTCCGAGATGAGATTGCCCCTTGTCTGAGGCGCTCACGTTCGCCTGTTCGCGTTCTGGTAATTGAGGTTCCAGTAGCGAGCCACGAGGCCTCCACCTCAGAAGCGCGCGGTATCACTGCGGTGAATCCGGCTAGTCTTAACAGATCAGACAGGGCGTCGCGGGTCACCGGGACCACCCCTCGTGCCCTTGTGTGCCTCTTCGATGATCCGGACGTTCTTTACAACGGCGCTTTCGGTCATGAGCAGATCGAGCGAAGTGACGAACAGTCGGGCGATTTCTTCACTGCTCACGTCAGGGCCGGGCACGTCGACCCGGAACCTCTGGGCCTGAAGACCGCCCTCGTTCGAAAACACGATCTCTGCATCGAAAACAGCGCGATATTCGGTCATCTGGCAACACTAACGAGATGGTCGTTGACGAACACGCTGCCCCGCGGTACCAACTCAGCGATCACGCGACGCAACAGATAACCATCGCGCGCACGAACCCATCATTTGATCAGCCTTCGACCGGTTGGACTAGACGCCTCGCAACCCATGGGATAGGAGACGTAAAAGATCCCTCCTGTTCACCCGACGAGCGGCAGGTGACTTATCTCGTATCTGGACCCGTCTCGCATCTGTAGTGTTTCGAGTCAAAGGAACTTGCTGGACGGCTGTCCCCGTGGCCTAGGTGCCCGCATTCGATATGTCTATTGAATGGTGCCAGAAATCGTCTGCACCAGTTTCAGGACTCTTCAACACAGCTGTAGTCGGGCTTGTCCGAGAAGCCCGTGGCGGAGCATTTGGTCGACCGAATGGTGGGGCATCGTCGCGGTGGCGAACACAGCGTTGCGGCCGGGAGTCGCCGTGAATCTGGAATTTCGGAACGGTGGCATTCAGGCATTCGGGAGAGCGACTTCCGGACCATCAATGGCCTCCATCCTGGTGGCAGGTGGTCGAAAAGGCGAACAATGCAATGGCAACAGCGGGTAATCCTGCAACGCGAAGGCGACGAAGAAGCCAAGAGCCGAGTGGTTGGATTGCGTAGTTTTCCTTCTTATGGTTGTGGCTGTTGGGGGGGAATTCGTTAACCAGTTGTACTCGATTGCAGTTGAAAGCGTGCGCTGTGTGGTGTTGTCGGCGCAAGCGGACACGGCGTCAGGCAGATCGGGGGGGGGTCGGTGTCAACGCCCTAGGTTGTCATAGAGACGGCGAACTGCGGTCCACTGGATATCTCGACGGGAGTGACTTTCGACGGGCTGCAAGAGTTGGTGGGACGAGTCCATCGGTAGAGTTTTGCGATGAAGAGTTTTCGCATCAAGGTGCCAGAGTCGGATCTTGTTGATCTGCGGGATCGGCTTCTTCGTACACGCTTACCGGAGCCAACGCCTGGGACGGAGTGGGCTGCTGGAGTTCCGAAGTCTTACTTGCAGAATCTCGTGACCTACTGGGAAGCCGAGTTTGACTGGCGTGCTCAGGAACGTTGGTTGAACTCATTCCCGCAATTTACTGCTGACATCGACTCCCAATTAGTCCATTTTGTTCACGTGAAGTCATCCCATCCTCATGCCGTACCTCTTGTCCTGAGCCATGGATGGCCGTACTCGTTTGCCGAGATGCTCCCGCTCGTCACTCTCTTGTCCGACTTTGACCTCGTCATTCCCTCATTACCCGGGTTCGTGTTCTCCGACGCCCCCACCGGATTTTTCACCGATACAAGTACGGCGCGAACGATACATAAGCTGATGACTGATGTCCTCGGGTACGCCCGGTACGGCACCTATGGTGAGGACATTGGCGCCTCCGTCAGTCATAGCCTGGCGTCACTCTTCCCGGACTCAGTGCTCGGTATCTTCGTCACACACCCCGCAGTGCCCCAGGTTGACGACCGGAAAGACCTCTCCGCGGCAGAAGACGCCTTCATTGCATGGCTCGACGCCGAATGGGAGGACGAGACCGCGTATGCGCATCTGCAAAGCACCCGCCCCGACACGGTCGCCGCCGCCTTGAACGACTCGCCCGCTGGGCTTGCCGCCTGGATTCTCGAAAAGTTTCGTTCGTGGAGCGACAGACGAAGCGGCCCGACCGAACTCACTCTTGATGAAAAGTTCTCTCGCGACGACCTTCTGCGAACGATTTCGCTGTACTGGTTCACCCAATCCATTGGGTCATCATTCCGCTCCTACTACCACCTGCGGCACCGCGAGAAGCGTGGCGCCGTTCACATCCCGACGGGCATCGCCGTCGGGACAGGAGACCTCGGATACCCCCGTGAACTCGCCCAGCGCACGTACACCGACATTCGAAGCTTCGCCGTGCTCCCTCACGGTGGTCACTTCACGGCTAAAGAGGAACCCGAACTCGTCAGCGCCAACATCCGGGCCTTCTTCCAAGGGCTCCTAACCGAACCGGACCCGACGCGACCTCCCGATGGCGCCCGGGGCGTCTATTCGGAGGTCGGAGAGGCGTCGGAGTTCGAAAGTTCTCGGCCCTCCGTCACCGAGTGATCAGCTGCTGTAGCGTCAGCCCACTCCTCCGCCCAGGAAACAAGCGGCCCGAACGCCGCAGGTAGAGCGGCTCCAAGCGAGGACAACTCGTATGAACCGTCGTGCTGACGGGCGACCAGCTTCGCTTCAGTGAGTTCACGAAGTCGGAGAGTCAGCGTCGAAGATGACATCCCGTCGCACTCTCGTTGAAGTTCCAAAAACGTGAGCGCGTGGCCCTGCAATTCCCAAACAATTCTCATGCTCCATCGCCGCGTCATGAGGTCGAGCAGTGCGAACAGCGGCCGCCCTGTTCGCGAACCCTTGGCAGGTCTTCCTGGAAGAGGGGTGGTTGACATAAAGCCACACTATCGCTTGCGCTTCGATATTCGAAGTGGTAGCTTCGGCTTCACTTCGATAGTCGAAGTGATCAGGGTTGGGAGCGGAAATGAAGATCGGAATTGTAGGCGCGGGCAACGTGGGCAAGCTGTACGGCGAGCAGTGGGTGAAGCGAGGCCACGAGGTCGCGTTCAGCTATGTGCGCGATTTGGGCCGTCTCGAAGATTTTGTCGGACGGCTAGGTTCGTTGGCGTGCGTGCTTGAGGTAGAGAAGGTGGCAGCATTTTCGGACGTGGTCGTTTTCGCGCCGCCATTCGAGCTGATTGCGCACGCGGCAGCGCTCGTCGGTCCAGCATCAGGAAAGGTGGTCGTCGACACCACTAATCCTTTCAACCCAGAGCGCACTGGGTTGGTCGATCTCGGCACCAACACTTCGTCGGCGAAGGTCGCAGACTTGTTCCCGGACGCCTTTGTGGTCAAGGCCCTCCATAATTTGTCGGTAGATCAGGCCGCCGCTGCCATCAACCAGACTCCCTCCGTCATATTCATAGCCGGGGACAACAACGAGGCCAAGGACACGGTGGCGCGCTTAGTCGTCGACGCTGGGCTCAGTCCCTTTGACACGGGTGAACTAACTACCGCCGATCTGAGCGAAGCACCTGGCCCCTTGTTCATGAACGTGTACAGCATGTCGGCGGTCGCCGAAGCGGTCGCGATCGCCCGCGGCTGACTGTCCCCTAACAAACTCGAGCCACCCCGACTTCGCGGTAAGTTGGCGCACGATCGAACGGAGCTCTCGTTCGACATCCCGGCCACAAGCGAAAGCAGCCCCTTGGACGTCGTGGAGTTGCTGCTCCAGGACGACGCCTTTACCCTGGCGTTGAGCAGCCTTCCCATCAATCAAAAACGTGCCTGGCTCATGCGCGAGTTCGCCGGCTGCACCTACTCGGTCATCGCGCTTGAACTCGTAGTTCCGGAGTCCACCGTGCGCGGGCTCCTGGCCCGATCGCGTCACACCCTTGCCCGGGAATTGGCCTCCTGGCGCTAAATCGCGAGACCGCTCTTCCCGGGGAGAGCGGTCTCGCCGCCGACAGGTGCCGGCCCGGGTCGAATCGACCCGGGCCGGGGATGGGACGGTTAGCGCCTGATAGCGCGTTGGAACCAGCTGGCTTTGGCCGACGGCACCGGCCGCTGCTGTTCGCCCTGCTGGGCGCCGAGCACGATCAGGATAAGCGTGACGACCGGAGTGACCCACTGCAGGATGCGTTGCTGGTTCTGGGCGGACGCCAACTCGTCTGAGGTGACCTCGCTGGGTTCGGTGGTGCCCTCGACCGCTTCGCCTGCGTTCGCGCCCATCTTCATTCCCAGCACGCCGGAATACACGCTGGTGCCGATGGCGACCAGCGTGAGTGCCAGCTTGACGCCGGTGTTCACCCGCCCTTCCTTCTGGGCGGCGAGCCGCTCGGTGTTGCCCAGGATCAGGCCGACCCCGCCGAGGCCATGCGCGGCCATGGCCGCCCACTGCACCGGCGCCCAGTGCTTCCAGCCCACGCTGGACACCGCCAGCCGTTCCCGGGGGTTACTGACGGAAGCGGCAGCGCTGTTCAGCCCCACCGCGCCCATCAGCGAACCACCGAACCAGGCGGCCAGGCCCACATCATGAAGGCTTCGAACGAGAGTGTTGCGTTGTGACATACGTCTGCTCCTCTTAGTTGTTTCAGGTCGCGAAAACTCTTGGCCGTTTAGGCTTCGAAGGCTTCCGCGCGAAACGTCATGACCAACTGAATAGCACTGGGCCGCATGGTCGCGCCTCCCACGGCACCCGGACCCGGGGACCGAAGCCTCCCGGGCCTGGCGGTTCTTCAGGTGCTAAATGGTGTCGTCGCGGGCACGGCGGCCCTTGCGCTCGATGTCTGACTCGTCGTAGTCGATCTCTTCTTTGCGCACGTCTTCGGAGACCCGCTGGTCTTCGGTCACCGTTTCGGTGCCCAGGCGGACCCGCTCCACCGGAACGGTTTCTTTATCCACCACGACGCGCTCCTCGGTGAGCTGGACTTCGTGCTCCTCGGTGAGCTGGACTTCGTGCTCCTCGTCACTGAGGTCGGGACCGGAGTTGGCGTTGCCGCGGTTGGCGTCGGTGATGGGTTCACGTTCGAGGGTGACCTCTTCGTGGCTCACCGGTACCGTGACGGTCTGGTTCTCCGTCACCACGTGCTTGCGCAGTCGGGCGCGGCCAGCGGACACCTGCTCCTTGCCGACGCGCAGCTGCTCCTCGGAGCGGGTCATCGCTTCGTCGGTGGTGGGCCCGGAGGTGTCGTATCCCTCGGTGCGACGGTCACCGGCAGCGGCATCCGTGCGGGTGTCGTCGGAGTTTCCGGTGTTGCCGGTGCTCTGGCCGACGGTGGATCCGCTGAGGCCGTAGTACCTGTAGAGGGCGTCTTCGTCGGCGCTCTCCAGCGCGCCGTCGGTGTCGATGCGGGGGGCATCCTTTACGACATCCTTCGCGAAGCCGATGTGGAGCTCGTCGCCGGTCCAATCGGCAGTTTCAAGGGGCGCGAAGGATTCGCTGGTTCCGAACAGTCCGGTCTTCACCGTGACCCAGCTGGGCTGGTTGGTGGACGAGTCCAGGTACACCTGGCCGACGGTACCGACCTTGCGGCCCTCGGTGTCGACGACGTTGGCACCGATAAGGGAATCGATGTTGTTGGTGTTGATCATTGTCATTTCTCTCTTCCTACTTCGCACGCCGGACCAGTTGCCCGGCGGTGGTGGGGCGGTGGATCGAATTGAGGATCAGGGTTGATGCAAGGGTGCTGTTGAGTGGTGCGGACTAGCGGCCGAGGCCGGCCTTGTCGACCTTGCGGTGGTAGCGCATTCCGGCGAGACCGCCGAGGATGGCGCCGCCGAGGCTGACGACGGCGATAGCGATGGCCGTGATGATGCTGCCGAGGGCAAGGTCGCCCTCGTTGATGGGGATGCGCGGGAAGCTGTTCAGGTTGGCGAGGACGTTGAACTGACTGCCTGCTATGGCTCCCACGACAGCCAGCACCACAGCCACGATCAATGCCCAAAGCCAGACGGCGATGCCCTGCTTCGCGCCGCTGAACCGCGCCATCCGCCCGGCGACATAGCCGCCGCAGAAGTATGCGACGAACACGACGACCCCGAGCGCGATTGCCCCGATTAGGCCCACCGTTGCGGCGTTCTCGGTTGCTGCCCCCGCTGCCTGCTCTGGGTCGGCCTGCGTGCCAAGCCCGACGGCAGCGCCGGCGCCGACGACCAACGCGGTAAGCAGCACCGCCGCCCCTGTAGCGGTGAGCCAGCCGAAGAAAGCGGTGCCGAACCGCATGCCGCCGAACTGTTCCTTCTGCTTCGCCACAACATCCTCGCGGATGGTGTTACCGCTGGTGGCTGCGTGAGCGGCCGGCTGGGTGTCGCCGGATGTTTGTGCTGGCGGCACCTGGCGGGGTTCGTTCTGCGCTGAGGTCATGAGGTTCTCCTTCGAACGAGGCTGCCGAGTGGAACGAATGCGTCTCGATGGCCGGTGCGGCACATCCGCCGAATCATCGGCTACCTATCTCAGACGGTCAGACCCGGCGCATCGTCACGCTCCAAAGTGAAGTTTTCTCAAAAATCGCGAGACGGATACACGCAGGCCTTGGGACGTACCCAGCCGGAATTCGTTCCTCCTTGTTGATCATGATCTAAGTGGGTGATTGTGGGAGCCGAGTCTGCGTCGCGAGGTCGCGATCACTCCCATTCGGCGCTCATACCGGCCGGGAAGCGGGAGCCGAAGCCGCCCGTGGGGAGGATCTGCGTGATGCGGTCGAGATCTGTCTCGGTGAGGGTTAGGTCGGCGGCTCCGAGGTTCTCCTCGACGCGTGCGGCGCTTCGGGTACCGGGGATCGGGACGATGTGCTCGCCCTGGGCGAGGATCCAGGCGAGGGCGAGCTGCGCGACCGTCGCGCCCTTCGAGGAGGCCAACTCACCCAACTGGCGGGTCGCCTCGAGGTTCTTTTCGAAGTTGCCGGCCTGCCAGCGGGCAGCGGTATGGCGCATGTCGGTCTCGTCGTACTCGGCTCCGGGCTTGGCCGTGCCGGTGAGGAATCCGCGTCCCAGAGGCGAGTAGGGCACGAATCCGATGCCGAGCTCGTCGAGGGTCGGGAACAGTTTCTCGATCTCGCGGTCAAAGAGGGAGTACTCGGTCTGCAGGACCGAGACCGGCTGTACGGCGTGAGCGCGGCGCATGGTCTCGGGGCCGGCCTCGCTGAGACCGAAGTACTTCACCTTGCCTGCTTCGATAAGTTCCTTGACCGTGCCGGCGACGTCTTCGATGGGCACGTTCGGGTCGGGGCGGTGCTGGTAGAGAACATCGATGTGGTCCATGCCGAGGTAGCGGAGGCTGTTCTCGACGACCTCCCGGATGTGCTCCGGGCGGCTGTCGAGCCTGAACTCGGGGGTGAAGCCGAACTTCGTGGCGATCACCACGTCGTCGCGGAAGCTCTTCACCGCACCGCCGACGACTTTCTCGTTCTCGCCCCAGCCGTACATCTCGGCGGTGTCGAAGAAGGTGACGCCGAGCTCGTAGGCCTTCTGGATCGCGGCGACGCCCTCGTGGGCTTGGCCGGGTCCGTAAAACGAGGAGATGCCCATCGAGCCGTAGCCGATCGCGGAGGTGGTGAGGCCTTGCTGGCCAAGAGTGCGTTTCTGCATGAGATGCCTTTCAAAGGTGTTCGGTGGTCGGCGGTCGGCGTCAGACGTGAGCGCCGTCTGGGACGATCTGCTCGATGAGGTCAATGTCATCGGCGGTCAAGGAGAGGTCGGCCGCCGCATCGTTTTCGGCTACCCGCTCTACGCTTCGGGAGCCAGGGATAGGGACGATGTAGGACTTCCGGTGCAACAACCACGCAAGCGAAAGCTGCGAAAGGGTTGCACCCCTGCTCTCGGCAAGGGACCCCAGTTGCTCGGTGATTGCGAGGTTCGCCTCGAAGTTCCCGGGTGCCCACCACGGGTTGTGGCGGCGGAAGTCGTTAGCCGGGTAGCCGTCGAGTGGCTTCACGGCGCCAGTCAGGAACCCCCGCGCCAAAGGGCGGTAGGCGATGAGGCCGATTCCCAGGTCTTCGAGGACGGGGAAGAAGGCTTCGGACGCGCGGTCGAAGATCGAGTACGAAGACTGCACAACACTGATTGGATGCACCGCGTGCGCTTTGCGAACGTTCTCCGGAGTGGTGTTGGACAGGCCGAGGTATTTCACCTTGCCGGCATCGACGAACTCCTTCATCACGCCGACAACGTCCTCGATGGGCACTGCCGGGTCGTGGATGTGCTGGTACAGCACGTCGATGGACTCTACGCCCAGGCTCCGCAGGCTGCCGTCGACGACATCGCGCACATGGTCGAGCTGCGAGTTCGGAGCGAACGCGGGCGTGAAGCCGAACTTCGTCGCGATCGTCACCTCCTCCCGAATCGGGGCGAGAGCCGCACCGAGCAGTCTCTCGCCCTTGCCCCACCCGTAGAGCTCCGCTGTGTCGAAATGCCTGACACCGCCCTCAAAGGCGCGACGGATCGCGGCGATCGACGCGGCGTCGTAATCGCTGCCGTCGCCAAAAGCGGTATCCATCGCGCCATAGCCGATGGCGGACGTAGTGAGGCCCTGCTGACCTAGCGTGCGTTCCTGCATGGTGTAGTCCTTCCCAAAAACCGTAATTGTCATCATAGGCCCCGAATGGCAGACTCTGCCAAATTCGGCAGATGTAGAATGAGCTCGTGACTGAAATCAGCAATCCAGCCGGCGGGCTTCGAGCCGTGACCCGCGACATGGTTCGGCAACGGTTGGCCGACATAGCGATAGACCTATTCGCCGAGCATGGATTCGAGTGCGTCACCGTCGAGCAAATCGGCGCTGCGGCAGGCATCTCGGTCCGGAGCGTGCACCGCTACTTCCCCGCAAAGGAAGACATGGTGGTGGGCACGCTTGCCGCCTACGGCACGATTGTGCGCGATGCCCTCGAGGGACGCCCGGTCGAAGAACCCGTCATGCAGTCATTGCACGCCGCGTACGCGACGATGCTTCGGAGCCGGCCCCAGACCCAAGGCGACAAGGTCGCCATCCGCTTGCTCTCCAGCACGCCGTCACTGCATGCCCGAAACGCGGAGAAGCACCTTGCGTGGGCTGAGCTCTTGCAGCCCATCATCGCAGAGCGGGTCCATGGCGAAGATGCACCCCTGCGTTCACGGGTGCTCGTGCAGGCCAGCCTTGGCGCGTTCTCCGCTGCCTTGTCTGCCTGGGCCGATAGTCGCGAGACTCGTGACCTGCATGAGCTGCTGGATGTCGCTTTTCACGCGCTTGAACGCACCGGACCCGATTCGTGGTGACCGAGGTTGGGCGCGGTATCGGAGCGCTATCTCAAGTCACACGTGATATTCGGGCCAGACGCATATTTTGAATGGTCCGAAGGCAACCCACTGATATATATGTTCCGTTATCTCCTTCTTGGTCGAGGCGACACCCCACCGGTGGTTCGGGAGATCCTGCGTGAAAGTGAACCAGACCCACGCAAACGCCCCATCGTCCACGTGGGCGGTTAGCAACTCTGCGGATGGGACCTCCAGGTGGTGAGGCTGGGGGCAGCCCGCTGAATGCTGGCGCGGTTTGCCATAATTTTTCCTCGGATGCCTGCTACACCCACACGGCCCGAGCGGGATCTCGACAGTGATGTTCTCCTTTTAGACACAGCACCACGCCTGTAACGTGTGTTACATTGCGTTTGTGACTGACACTACCTTCGCTTCCTGGCTCCTTCTCATCCCGCGCGTGCCCGCGCAACCTTCGCGCCACCGTGTGGCGATATGGCGGGAACTCAGACGGATGGGAGCCGTGCCGGCGACGGCGGGTGCTTGGGCGGTACCGAACTTGCTAGCCTTCACCGAGCAGGTGCCGGCCGTTCGCGAACTTGCGGAGCGGGGCGAGGGAACCCTTGCAGTGTTCGAGGTCACCGGCCAAAGCCAAGCTGACGCTTCAATCCTGCGGGACGCTTTCGCTGCGGCGCGCAGAGATGAGTGGAACGAGTTCATCGCTGATTGCGGCAAGTTCGATGCGGAGATCGATCGCGAGTTCGCGAAAGAGAAGTTCACCTTCGGCGAGTTGGAGGAGGAAGAGCAGAGCCTCGATCGACTCCGCCGCTGGCACCGCGATCTCATGCGACGCGACGCACTGGCTTTGCCCGATGCGGTACGGGCTGCGGAGCATCTTGCGCAAAGTACGGAAAAACTCGCTGTCTACTCCGAGAGGGTGTTCGAAGTAAATCTCCCAGTCGACCCATCTGAGGGTTGAGAGATTCGGGCTTCACCGGCGGCGTCGCCCCCGGCTCGCGAGCATTCGGGGTGTCCGCGAGGCATGGTTGGCAGCCCTACTCCGTCTGCCTCAGGGCCCGATCTGGGCGTACGTTTCCGGCGCACGTGAGCCGTCCCTTACGGCGCCAGCTCGCCAACTCTATTTCTGGGACCGGAAGATTCGTATGCCCGCCACGTTCATGACGCGGATATTCGTGATGCGAGGCCTTCGCTGACAAAGTCCGCGGCCGATTCTTATCCACAGGAGTCGCGGGAGACGGTACCCGACGATCCAACTGATTTCAGCGCGCTCGATTCACCTGGACAAAAAGCGAGCAGTACATTCCACTCCGGTCGCTCCGTGATCACCACACCCACCTAGTTACGTTGAGGTAACGGGTTACCCAATGCAATCCTTGACGAATCACCGCGGCAAGTAGACATACAGAGCGCGACTATGCACCACCTGTTGTGGCGGATACCTGCTTCGGCGCACCCGACAGCGGCGACGTGCCAGCAGCGATGATGCCTCTTCGGCCCAGTACCGAACTGGAGTCGACCGTGCGGCAGGTTCAAGCTCGAGTTACCTGAACCCAACGTTGCAAGTGACACACTGAAGGCTCCAAGAGAGACAGATATGACCATCAGTCAGCCGACGTCGATCAAAGTTCGTGGTGCTCGAGTCCACAATCTCAAGAACATCGATGTAGATGTCCCCATCGGCCGTCTCGTCGCGATCGCGGGTGTGTCCGGTTCGGGGAAGTCGTCGCTCGCGCTCGGTGTTTTGTATGCGGAGGGCTCGCGTCGCTACGTCGAGGCGCTTTCGACGTACACGCGTCGACGGATGTCGCATGCCACGCGTGCAACGGTGGACTCCGTTCAGCATGTACCCGCCGCCTTGGCGCTCCGGCAGCGGCCGGGAGTGCCTGGCGTTCGGTCGACATTCGGTACATCGACGGAGTTGCTGAATGTGCTGCGGGTGATGTTCTCGCGTCTCGGTTCCCACTTGTGTCCCAACGGGCATCGCCTTGCTCCCACCATCGACGTCGCTGCGAATAAGGACCTGGTCTGTCCCGAGTGCGGTGCCTCGTTCTACCCGCCCGGCGCCGAAACTCTCGCGTTCAACTCAGACGGCGCCTGCACCGTCTGCACCGGCACAGGCACAGTGCGCGACATCGATGATGACACTCTTGTCCCCGATTCTTCGAAAACTATCGAAGGCGGAGCGGTAGCTCCGTGGGGCATGTTCGGACTTTCCGTGATGCCCCAGGTCGCGGCCGAACTCGGCGTGCGCATCGACGTACCGTACCGGGACTTGACTGAGAAAGAACGATGGATGGTCACGGATGGCCCCGCCGTGAAGCGGGAGATCCGGGTCCCCTCGAAGTCGGGAAAGCTCTTCGACCTGAACTTCACCTACCGCAGCGCCAGGCAGGCCGTCCGCGAGGCGATTGACAATGCGACCAGCGAAGCTGGACTCGGTCGCGTGAACCGGTTCATCACGGCACACACGTGCCCGTCGTGCCACGGCACTCGGCTGTCGGACCAGGCGCTCGGAAGCGAAGTCGACGGCATCAACCTCGCTGAAGCGGCCGGAAAGGACCTCGACACGGTGCTTTCCTGGGTATCGACGATCCCGAGCACAGTCGACTCCGATCTGCAGCCGATGGCATCGCTCATTGCCGGCCAGTTCGCCGAGATGGGCCGACGTCTGCTGCAACTGGGCCTGGGATACCTGACCCTCGACCGTGCCAGCTCAACGCTCTCCACCGGAGAACGCCAGCGGGTGCAACTGGCTCGGGCCGTGCGCAACGAAACCACCGGGGTCCTCTACGTCCTCGACGAACCGTCCATCGGCTTGCATCCGGCGAACATCGACGGCCTCATCGGAGTGATGCGCGACCTGCTCGACGACGGGAACTCTGTCATCCTCGTCGATCACGACGTCCAGGTGCTACGTGAAGCAGACTGGATGATCGAGATCGGACCAGGCTCTGGCGCGACGGGCGGAACGGTGCTCGCGCAGGGAACCATTCCACAGATCGGCGCCAATCCCGCTTCCCTGATCGGCGAATACCTCACCGGACGCGCCGACGTCATCACCAGAACGCGCGCCGGCGAAAAGGAGGTATTCGCAGACGGGACGATCCGACTCGTCACATCCGCCATGCACACCGTCCACGCCCTCGACGTCAGCATCCCGAAGGGTCGGCTCACCGCAGTGACCGGTATGTCCGGCTCGGGCAAGACCACTCTCGTCCTCGACAGCCTTGTCCCCGCCATCGCCGCGGTACACGGGGGCGGTGCGTTACCTTCGCACGTCCGGAGCCTGGACGCTGCCGGCCTGGCAAGCGCCGATGTCGTCGACGCCACCCCGATCGGCACTAATGTGCGCTCCACCGTGGCAACATACAGCGGCGTTCTCGACGAACTTCGCCGCGCATTCGCAGACACCCCCGCAGCGCGCCACAACGGTCTTAAGCCGGGCGACTTCTCGTACAACACCGGTTCGCTCAAGTGCCCGCGATGCGAAGGCACGGGCCAGGTCGTGCTCGATGTCCAGTTCCTTCCCGATATCGACATCCCCTGCCCCGATTGCAACGGCACCCGATACAGACCTGACGCCGACGACATCCGAATTGCCACACGGCAGGGCGACCGCACTCTGCCCGAAATCCTTGCCACCACCGTCGCGGACGCTGCCGAATTGTTTGCCGACCGCCCCCGTATCAAGAAGAAACTCCAGACCCTCGTCACGCTCGGACTCGGGTATCTGACGCTCGGCGAAGACACTCCGTCGCTTTCCGGCGGCGAAGCGCAACGACTCAAACTCGCAACCGAGCTCGGCCGAAAGCACACGGGCACCCTCTTCATCCTTGACGAACCTTCGGTCGGCCTTCACCCGCTGGATACCCGAGTGCTCCTTGGCGTCCTCGACCAGCTTCTAAAAACAGGTGCGACCGTGATCATCATCGAGCACGACCTCGACATGATCGCCAACGCCGACTACGTGGTCGACATGGGCCCGGGCGGCGGCACGGCCGGTGGCCGCATCGTGGCCACCGGCCGCCCGGAAGAGATCTCGAAGAATTCCGAGAGCGTCACAGGGCGATACCTCGCGGCGTCGATGCGCGGTTACGAGCCATGAGCGTGTGCAGCCACTGAGAACGGCATTTCGCGATCAGTGAGTGTGGTCCCGGCCGAAACACCTCGCCGCGATCGCACGCGCAGGCTGTGTCCCGGACCCGATTCGCCAGAGGCGAGCCCCCGATTCCCGGCGCCGCTCACCGTCGTTCGAGCTTGACCCTCTTCCGTCATACAGCGGGAGACTGGTCCTGTTTCCGGGCGTAGGCGCGATTGGCCCGCTGCCTGGCGCCGCAGCGTTCCGAGCACCACTGCCGCCTTGCGTGCGTTCGAATCATGAACCGATCACAGGGTGCGGATGCGCACTGCGCGATGCGATGCGCATCCGGGCCAGTCAACAACGCAGCGGCATCCTCGGCGATGTGGGCCATGGCGTGAGCGACGAGCTGGCTCGTTGGATGGCTCGGAACCCGGAGCAGCCCTTCG
The DNA here is from genome assembly GCF_002205495.2 of Cryobacterium sp. LW097. Taxonomy (GTDB): domain Bacteria; phylum Actinomycetota; class Actinomycetes; order Actinomycetales; family Microbacteriaceae; genus Cryobacterium; species Cryobacterium zongtaii. Next base: position 2,328,996 of record NZ_CP021992.1, read on the forward strand.
TCGGGGTCGAATCGCAGCAACGACGCGCTGGGCACTGCGGTCAGGGCGCGGTTGATGCCGCTCAATGTTTCGGCATTCGGCGCGACACCTTCGGTGCGCGACTCCAGCGCGTTCCGCAGGTTCGCTCTCAGATCCGTGAGCTGAAGTTGGCAATAGGCCAGCAATCCAGTATCGGCCGGTGCGAGGGCGTGCATGACGAGCCACGCGGTGGCACTTTCCGGGCTGTTGAGCTCATCGACCCGCTGCCCGCCCGGGAGGGTGACGATGCTGTTGACCAACGCCAAGCACGGATGCTCGGCGGTGCCCGGAGCGAGGGGCAATGGAACCTTTGTCATAGCACTCACGGTATCAGTTGCACTTTGCCGTGATAAGACCTTAGAGTGAATTGTCACGTCAAAACCAATATTATTCCGTGACAAGTTAGGTAGTATATGAACAATCCGAGCCCTTCCGGCACCGCCCCCTTCGTTTTGTCGATACTCGACAATGCATTCACCGGGGTTGGCCACCCGGTAGAGGAAACCTTCCACGAGATGATCTCGCTCGCGCAGCTGGCCGACCGGCGCGGTTACCAACGGTTCTGGATGTCCGAACATCATGCAATGCCCGGTGCCGCCATCTCGTCCCCGCAGCTGATGGTGGCTCGGCTCACCGGCGAGACCGAGCGCATCAGGCTCGGCGTGGGCGGGATCATGCTGCCCAACCACGTGCCCCTGGTGGTCGCCGAACAAATCGGCATGCTCGACGCGCTGGCTCCAGGGCGGATCGATCTCGGCCTCGGTCGGGCTCCGGGCACCGACGGAGCAACCGCTGCGGCCCTGCGCCGTCACCACACGGCGAACGACGAATTCCCCGAGCAAATCGACGAACTGCTCGGATTCTTGGGCAATGACTTTCCGCCGGATCACCCCTATCGTGATGTGCCCGCCGTGCCGGGCCCGTGGCAGGCGGAGCAGAACCGGGTCCCACGATCGGAGACCAGCGCTGATATCTGGGTTCTGGGATCATCGACCTACTCCGCGCACGTTGCCGCCCGCCTCGGTCGGCCCTATGCCTTCGCACTGCAGTTCGGCAGCGCCGACATCCTGAATGCCATGCGGATCTACCGCGAGAACTTCCGGCCGTCTTCGTTCCTCGCGGAGCCATACAGCCTGGTCAGCATCGGGGCGATTGCTGATGAGAATCCCGCCGAGGCGCGGCGCCAGTCGACGTCCACCGCCATGGCAATGCTGAGGATGTTCCAGCGTAAGCCCTTCGCGCTGCTTCCTCCCGAGGAAGTGGAGGCCTTCCAGGCCAACGTGCAGGAGCGACAAATCATTGAGGAATACACCGATCGGACTCTTCATGGAACCGCCGGCCAGGTGGCCGCAGGCCTGGAAGAGCTTCAGGCACAAACCGGTGTCGACGAGGTGATGCTGGTGGTTTCGGGATACTCGCGCCGTGCCCAGTCCCGCACGGTGGAACTGATCGCCGACCACTACGGCATGCCCACCCACTGAGGGCGGTGATTCGCGGGTAGATAAAGCGGTAGAGCCAGTCCTCGCGGACTGGCTCTACCTACAAGGTGATTCAGGGACGGTTAGCAACCCGGTGATCAGATCCAGGTCAGGCTTGGACGTCTCGAAGCCACTGCTCGATGGAGCGCGGTTCGATACCCAGACGTTGCTGTGCACTATCCCCCATTTCGATCTCCTCACCGGTCTGAGTGAGCCTCCAGTGGTAGGACGCAACAACCGGGTCGGCCCCGGCTTTGCCGAACAACGGCGTTATGAGGGCACCGAAGTCGTCCGGATCCTGCGCCTCAAAGCTCACGCTCCGGTCAAGATACGTTCCGAAACCCGTTGCCAAGTCGTCCCCAAGAAGACCGGGAAGAGCTCCGACCGCGACCACACCGGTGACCTCGGGCTGATCGAAGAGTCGAACCACCACGTCGGCGATGTCCAAGTGCGAACTCCACGACACACGGTAGTCGTCACGGATCGGATAACGCAGCATTCCCTCTTCACGGGTGGGTCCAGTCACTGTAGGCAGAAGGAGGTTCTCTAGGTAGAGCCGGGGTTCAACGATGGCTACTGACACACCGCTCGCCATGAGTCCCCTGACGAGAACCGACGCGGCGTCCTCCCCCGCCTCGGTCGTGTTCACGCGGTACCCGCTGGTAGAGGCGACCACCCGTGCGGGCTGGGCGCGCGTGACGGCTTCAACGATGGTCCGCGCGTGGGCGAGTTGCTGTTCGGCAGTCCCGATCGGCAGGTGCACGAAGAGGCCCTCGACTCCGCGGTAGGCCTCTTCCAGGGACTCGACCGAACTGAAATCGACGGCGACGGCGTCGCCCTCATAGTTGGATGGGTTGCGAACCGCGGCTGTGACGTTCTTGCCGGCTTTGCGGAGGGCTGCGACGACGGGGCCGCCTTGGGCGCCCGTGGCGCCGTGAATGAGATAGGTCATGGGAACCATTAGTGCACGCGATGCACCAGTTACGTCAACTGCACTAATGGAGTAGCCTCAAAATATGACATTTTCCGGTGCGCCCTGGCCAGAATGCGGCATTGCTCGATTCCTGACCCTGCTTGATGGCCCCTGGGCGACGCTCATCATCAGAGAGCTGCTGACCGGGCCGGCGAGGTTCACTGAGCTGCGCGATGCACTGACTGGCATCAGTGCCCACACTCTCACGAACCGGCTTCGACGTTTTGAGACCTATGGATTGGTGACCAGGACCGTGTACGCCGAGATTCCTCCTCGTGTGGTCTACGAGCTGACGGCGTCAGGTGAGGCGCTGCGCCCCGTGTTGGAGGCGATGAACACCTGGGCGGCCACAGTGCCTCTGATCGACGCTGAAGGCGCCGTCCCGCTGCCCGCGTCCTGTGTGACCGAACCCGCGAGCGCGTAGCGGACACCAGGACTTCACGTGGACGCCGGTTGCGTCACCTGTCCGTCGGCCGTTGATCGTAAGCGTCTCGGGCGTCCAGAACCGCTTCGATGTGCTGCTCCGCCCAGATGCCCAAGGCGGTCAGAGGCTCGCGTAGCGTCCGCCCCAACGACGTGAGTTCGTATTCCACTCGAGGTGGCATCTCGTCGTACGCGGTCCTGGTGAGGACCCCGTCCCGTTCCAGGTCGCGAAGCGTTCCCGAGAGCACCTTGCCGCTGATGCCCCCGACGCTCTCGCGGATGGCACCGAACCGGGCCGGGCCGTCGCTGAGCGTGATGACGATCATCGCGGTCCACTTGTTGGCGATCTTCGCCAACGAGGTTCGGGAGGGGCAGGTAGCCAACATGACGTTCCATACCGGGGCTTCGTTCGACATGCATCTCCTTAGTTACGTTGAGGTAACAAGTTACCATCTGTGACTATGGGTGAACACACCGACGAAGGAGCCACCAAAATGACCGAGCCCACCCCCGCAGCCGTTGCTGAGACCTATTTCGCCGCCCTCGGCCGCGGCGATATCCCCACCGTGATGGCCCAGTTCAGCGACGACGTCCTCTGGCACCAGCCCGGCGCCCACCAGTTCTCGGGAGACCACCATGGCGTGGGCGGGGTCGGCGCCCTTCTCGGCGGAATGATGGAAGCCAGCGCAGGCAGTTTTCAGCTCGCCGTCGCCGGTGCCCCGATGGTCAATGGAGACGTGGTCGCCGTGCCGGTGCGGTTCTCAGGGAACAGTGCCGGAGCAACCATGGACATGGCCGGCATCGATCTGCTCACGGTCCGGAGCGGCAAGATCGTTGAGGTGCACCTGTTCTCCGAAGACGGCCCCGCTGAAGATGCCTTCTGGGGTCTGAAGTAACCCACTGACAGCGCTGTCGATCTGACTTGCGTGGGCGACTCGGTTACGCCGTTCTGAAGAAACGGCTCAACCGGGGCACCCTGCGGATCAGCAGCTGGTCCAGCGCGAGGACGATCAGCAGCGACAGCCCGAACATCGGCAGGAAGATGCCGAGGGCCGTCATTGCCATGAGCAAGACCCGGTTACCCCACACTGGCAGCTTGGCACGGGGAGCCGCAGTCCCGGAAGCCGTGCCACGCCGAGTCCACCACATGATCGGCCCCGACACGCACATGAAGATCACCGCCAGACAGAACAAGGTTGTTGCGATCATGTTGACGACCCCAAAGCGTCGCCCCTCGTGCACAGCGATCCTCTGGGATACCGCCTTGGCCACCGCACTGTAGTCGTCGTAGCCGTAGCGGGCTGCTATCGCACCAGAGTACTGATCGACGTGCACGGTCTGCTCTTGGGTCACATCGGATTCAGCCACGTTTCCGTTGTTGTCCCACTGACCATCTGTCACGCTGAGTACTCCTGTGTCGCCATCGGGATAGATGACGGACGTCACCAATCGCCCCCCCCCCTCTCCCGAAGTTGCCCCGCGAGGGCGTCCGAACGCGGCGCATTGTCGCATCATCGGACGCATACGGGCGTAGCACTTGGGCGCTTCAACGGTTGGCCTGAATTCATCGCCTTGTGTCATGCGAGCCAATGGCATGCCGGGGCGGCGGACGTGACCATGGATGAGCGAAGATAATTTCGCTCAAATCTCAGGAGTAAAGACTATGCACACACCCCGTCGCGCACTGATCCTTGTTGACGTGCAGCAGGAGTATTTCAGCGGACCGCTGGAGATCAAGTACCCGGCTCACCAGGACTCCTTGCCGAAGATCACCGCCGCCATCGACGCGGCCACGTCCGCAGGAATTCCGATCGCTGTCATCCAGCACAGCGCTGGAGATGAGGCACCTGTCTTCAACCCGACGATGGCCGGTTTCGCGCTGCATCCCGAGATTGCGAACCGCCAGAGCCCCGGGTGGAAGTCCGTGACGAAGCAATTCGGCACGGTCTTCGCCGGCACGGATGTTCTCGACTGGCTGCGGGAGCACGAGGTCGACACGATCACCCTGGTGGGCTACATGACCAACAACTGCATCATCGCCTCGGCCGCCGAGTCCGAGACCCACGGGCTGACCGCCGAGGTCCTCTCGGACGCGACCGGATCCATCAACATCGCCAACGATGCGGGCTTCTCCGACGCGAAAACCGTGCACACGACCCTCATGGCGCTGTTGAACTCGAACTTCGCCGCGGTCGCCACCGCCCAGGCCTGGACCGATGCGATCGCAGACGGTTCCGTGCTGCCGAAGGACAACCTCGGCAGCTCCGCCGTCCTCGGCGCCCAGCGAGCAGCCGCACTCTGAGTTCACGAACCCGAAAGTCTCGCCTCCGTACTTGCTAAGCGTCCACTATCAGGGTCCTTCGCGGTATGACCACCGGATACTGCCCCGGACGCCGCCACGGCTTGTCAAACGGACGCATTTGCGTCTTCCGTTCGATACGAATGCCCCCACACCAGTGGCTGTGGACTGTACTACCCGCAGACGTGCTCAATCTGGTGATCGTCTGAGGTGTCACAGGTGGGGCGCCTCAGACTCGCGAGCCGCTCCTCGACTAGCTTTCGTCAGGTGCGTGCAAGGAGGAGTGCCGGGAGGGTGGTGTGCCGTACTGGCGCCGGAAGGCGCGGGCGAACGCACTGGGCTGTCGGCATCCTCTGTCGAACGTTGCGCGTGGCACGGTGTTACCGCGGTCTATGAGGTGGCGCGCGAATTCGAGGCGTACCGCCCGGATCGTGGCTGCTGGAGTCGTGCCCGCTGCCGCGAATTTCATCTGCAGAGTCTTCACCGAGATGTGATTGTTCGCGGCCAGCGTGAGCGCATTGAAATCTGGATCGGCGATGTGCTCCCTGATCTGGCGGCGCATCTCGGATCGGAGGGCTGTGCGGGTGGGCGCTATCCCGAGGCGCCGTGCGGCTGACCTGACCGCGTCCTCCGGCGTCCACGGGCGCATCGCTAAGCGAACGGCGAGCCTGAATGGTGTGGAGGTCACGCAAATCACGTTCCACGTTGGCGCGCGCTGGTCCGCGGACCTCAAGGAATATGCGGGCACCGATCTGTGCGTGCTGCCACACGTAGCCCTCGTTACCGCCGGAACCCTTGCCGTCGAGATGAGAGACGGTGAGCATGCCGAGTTCTCCACCGGAGACGTGATGCTGCTCCCGCCCGAACACGATGCGTGGGCCGTAGGAGAAACCGATTGCACCTTCGTCGAGTTTTCCCGTGGCGACGACTATAACGACGGCGAGGTAACGCATGGAGAAGGGTGAGGCGGGAGAGCTGGCGAACCAACTGCGCATCAAAATCGGGCTCACCTGGGAGGACCTCGCGTCGGCTATCTCCCGCCCACCGGTGTGGACCGCGGCCGCGATTCTCGGCTTCCACCCGATTCCGGCCGACCAGGCACGTGCGCTTGGCGAGCTGCTGGGTTTGGACGACGACGCCGTCACAGCGATGCAGCGTCAGCCCTCCCGCACAGCAGACGACTCGCTAAGGAGCGATCCAACGATCTACCGGTTCCACGAGCTCCTCCAGGTCTACGGCCCCGCACTCAAAGAACTCATTCACGAGGAATTCGGTGACGGGATCATGAGCGCGATCAATTGCAATGTCGAACTCGGCCGCGTTGCTCACCCCGACGGCGATCGAGTCCGGGTAACCATAGAGGGAAAATTCCTCGCCTATCAATGGTAAAAGCCGGTTCACGTGGGGGTGTTCGGTCTGACGTGGAGACGGCCTGGATACCTCTACCAGACGCGCTCAGGCTCTTCCACGTCGGGACGCACTGGTCGAATTTCTGGACGTGTCAGGCCTAGAGCATCGAAGCCGAAGACTATTCCTTCACGGTCAGGGCCTGGGATGACCAGGTCGGCCAGCCGGAGCAACGCTTTCGGGGATCCTTCAACGGCGACAGCAGTACCAGCGAAGGCGAGCATCTCAAGGTCGTTGGTCCCATCCCCGATGGCAACGACGTCGCTTTGGTCGATTCCGAATCGAGCGATGACAGCGGCGATACCGACCGATTTGTCAACGCCGGGGATGTACAGCTCACCCGCCCTATCCTTCAACCCCGTGATGGAACTCGGAAGTGCCGCGATATCGATGCCGATCTCTTCCGCGAGGACGGGAACCGGCACTCTGGAGTCGAAAATTGTGACTTTACCGAACGAACAATCGTTGAGGTCGTTAGGTATCTGAAGTGACGCGAGGATGTCGCTCGGCCCCTGGCCATCGCCGGGAAAGGCTCCAAAGAGAATCCCGTGTATCCGCTCGCGACTTCCGGGCGGCCCGAAGATCGCGGTGGGTGCTTCGAGGACGTAGGTGACGTCGTATTTCTCGAGGACGGAGATCGTTCTCGCTGCTAGGTCAGCCGAAAACCGCTGGTCAGACCAGACCTGCTCGTCAACCTCAATATAGCCGCCAGCAGCAGCGACAAGGCCGTCGAATCCGACGGCCTGCACGTTGCGAGCGAGCATCGATTTCGGTCGGCCCGTGCACAGGAATATCTTGTGGCCGTTGGACCGCGCTCGACGAACGGCTTCTACGTGAGCGGGTGGGATGACTCCTCGATCAGCGAATGTCCCATCGAAATCGATGAACACGGCCTTGGCGGTGACTCTGTCAGCGGAAGTGGGTGTTGGGGTAATAACTGGATGGGGCACGTCTCCACGCTACCGGTCTTGTCGCCGTCTCCGCGACTGGCCCGTGTGCAGTATTACGATGGCATCAGGCCAGAGAAAGGGTTTCTGTGAAGATCGCGATCTACGCATTCGATGGTGTCCCGATGTTTCATCTTTCGGTGCCGCAGATGGTCTTCGATGAGGTGAGTCGGCAGGGGCTGGCCCAGTGGGAAACAGTTCTGTTCTCCGACCGCGCGGGCTCGATCCGCACTGCCGAGGGGTACACCTTGGGCCGGGTTATGGGTCTTGACGCTGTCCTTGACGCCGACTTGGTCGTCGTCCCCTCATGGATCGACGACGGCCGGAAGATCCGGCCTGCATTCCGGGCAACGCTTCTCAGTGCCCACGGTCGCGGATCGACGATCGTCGGGCTGTGCCTCGGGGCGATCGCCGTCGCCGACCTCGGCCTGCTCGAGGGCCGAAGTGCGGTGACGCACTGGCACGCCGCCGGCGACCTGGCCCGGAGACATCCGGGCGTCACCGTAGACGCGGACGTGCTGTATCTCGATCACGGCGACGTGATGACGTCGGCGGGTACCGCTTCCGGTATCGACGCGTGCCTGCATGTAGTCCGAACGCGCCTCGGCGCCGAAGCGGCGAACCGGGTCGCGCGAAGCTTGGTCGTCGCACCACATCGGGAGGGCGGGCAGGCGCAGTACATCGAGCGGCCCCTGGCGCACCAAGCCGCAGCCGACCCCATCGCCGTCGCATCGACCTGGGCCCTGGAAAATCTTGGGGAGGATCTCGGCGTTGACCGCCTCGCGGCCGCGGCGCACATGAGCCGCCGCACCTTCGTACGGACTTTCCGCAACGCCACGGGGGCGACACCGGCCGCGTGGGTAAGGTCTCGCCGACTCGATGAAGCCAGACGGCTTCTCGAGACGTCGGAACTCTCGGTCGATCAGATCGCCGCGTCGTGCGGATTCGGCAACCCCGTTACCCTGCGCCAGAACTTCGCCGCCGCGTTCGGCAGCACGCCGTCGAGCTATCGCCGCCGGTTCGACGCCCGGGCGTGACAGTCCGCTTCAACCGTTCCGGGTCAGCGAAGCGCCGCACGCACTGGCAAAGGCGACCCAGCACGATCGGTCAAAGCCTCGGGAGGCCTGACGACAGGGGTGATGAATGCAGCGGCCGCCACTAGGACGAGCGGGGCGATCAGTGCCGTCCTGAGACTGGAGTGTTCGCCAACGAACCCGATGAGGGGCGGCCCGACGAGCAATGCCACGTATCCGACCGTGGCCGCGAAGGCGACGCGCCTGGCGGGGTCTCCCTCTCCTTCTCCTGCCGCGGACAACGCCAAAGGGAAACCCAAGGACGCGCCCAGGCCCCAGAGGACGACGGCCGCTACTGCGGCGACCTGGCTGTCGACGAAGATCACCAGGGCCATGCCCACAACGGCGCTGAGGACACCGACTCGCAGAACAGGTGCACGGCCAAAACGGGCGACGAACGCCCCACCGACGAAGCGGCCGATCGTCATGGAGGCGGCGAATCCGGTGTACACGGCAGACCCCGATGTGGCGTCGAAACCGTGGCCGTCGACCATGACTAAGGGGAGCCAGTCGCTCGCGGTCCCTTCGGTGAGCGCCATCGCGAGCACCAACGCAGCGATAAGAAGAAGGCGCGTGTCGCGCCACAGAGGCAACCGAGGCGCCGCCGCCGTGAGCTCCGCTGCCCGAAGAACCTGCCCGGTTCCGCGCGGGATACGCGGAGCAGCCGCGCCCATGACGACGACGGTGACGACCCCGATCGCGGACAAGTGCCACAACACCGGGACGTCGGTCGCGGTGAAAGCGATGCCCGCACCGGCACCGACGAGAGTGCCCAGACTGAAGAAGCCGTGCAGGGCAGGCAGCACGGGGCGGCCGATGGTCTTCTCGATGTCGGCGCCCTCGACGTTCATCGCGATCTCCCCGCCCCCCATCCCCAGCCCGAAGAGAAACAGGCCGATGATCGTCGCTGTGGCCGACGATGAAGCTGCCCCGACGCCGATCGTCGGCATGCTCAGGATGACCCCGATCGTGCCCGCGAGCATCACGGGCCTCGCTCCCCAGCGCGCGACGGCAGGACCGGACGCAAGGATGCCGATCATCGACCCGGCGGACAAGCCGAGCAGGATCAAGCCCATCTCCGATATCGTCGCGCCCAGCAGATCCCGGATGGCCGGCGTCCGAGTCACCCACGAAGAGATCGCCAGACCGGGCAGGGCGAAGAGGGCAAAAAGTGCCAGGCGGCGCGAGTGCAAGGTCGTCATGGTTCATTTCTCGGTCGTGGATACAGCGGTCCGGAATCAGCATTGAGATCACGAATGCCGCCCTAGGCCGAAAGCACGGCCTTTCAAATTCTGCAGGCGGCAGGCGATCTGGACCAGTGGCCTAGAAACCAAATACCGATGAATACGAGCCACAGGAAACGTGTAGACGTCTCCCTGACGTGCGCCACGACATGCAGTTCGAAGACCCCGATCACACCTTCGCTGCGGGCGAGGACGTGCTGTAGCCGGTCGCCCCTGCCGGCATTCGCCGGTGCGTTCAATGATCCGCAGTGGGGCACGAGGTACCCGCCGGCTTATCTATAGGAATGTCTTTTCTAACGGCCCGGGGACGTGCGCCGGCGCTTGGCGATACGACAAGATAAGGGCATGGATCGCGCGTCAAACTACCTGATCGCAGACCTCGAGGAGCCATCAGGCACGCGCACTCGACGCCTGCTTCGTCGGGCATGGGCACTGATCCGCGCAGCATCGGGTGACGTCGAGATCGACGCCGACCTAGTCATCCGCCGGCGCGCGAGCGGAGCCGAGGTTCTACGCACTGCCGCTGACATCGGCGAACCCCACTTCTTGTTGGAGACCGTGCGCCGCGACCTCGAAACCAAGACCGTCGATGAGTTCGTGCGCGAATGGCGCGTCTTCGACTAAGGCGCAGCCCGCTGGGCGTCGGGCCCCACGTTACGAGATACCTCTCGGCTCGGCCGCAGCAGTGCGACTAATCCGACTGTCAAAATTCATCTCACCATCTCGCATCCGTAGGGCTACGAGACGCTCAAGGGCGAGCTTGTCGACAGACTATATTTCGCAGGCGGCGTTCCCCATTCTGTCGAGTCCTTCTAGCAGCTGTCCGATCTGCTCGGCCCAGCTCTCACTCGCACGGAGGACGACGGCCCGGTGCTTGCTCGCCGCTCCCCCGTCGCCGACTTAGAGGATGCAGGGATACCTACCTGTGCTCAATCCGTGCATGACGGCAAGCCACGCGAATTTCGACACCACGGATCGGCCCTAAACGTCTCTCAACAGGGCTTTCGCGTGCGCTCGTTCTAAATGAATTTGTTGTCTACAACAGCACTGTGGCCAGATACTCTGCCGAGAATGTGATTATGTTAACAACAAAACCCCCGCTTGACCGGGGGTTGCTACTGCTGGGGTACCTGGACTCGAACCAAGAACAAACGATAGCCGTCTCGAGCTCTTCGTCCACCCACAACTGGGCCGGAATCCCGCGGATTTCCGCGGTTTTCATGGGTCTAGTGTACGCGCTGGCACGGACGAATACGGGCTCATTCTGGTCACACAGCGAGCTATCTGGTTCGTTTCTGGTCACACCGCCGACCGGTTCTGGGACTGCCGGAGAGCTAACCTACACGCGCTGCCCTCGGCAAAGCGCGACCTGAGGTCAGAGTGACGTGGTGTCCGTTGCCGGCGGGTTCTCGTTAGGAGTATCGCTATCGGTGTACTCGCCCTCTGCCTGCGTCTCGTCGGCGTCAATTTCCGGCGTGCCGGCCGCTGCCTCGGAATCGGTGTATTCACCATCAGCGTCGTCGTTGATTTTCATGGCTCTCCCTCTCGAACGAACAATCAGTCTATGTCGCTGGACTGACCAAGGACAGGCGTACGTGATGTGCCGTGTCCCCTGTCCCCCTGCGGACGACCCTACGGGATCCGGGAACGCTGTCCTTCGACACCCCGGCACAGTCGAAAGTAGTCCCTTAGACGTAGTGCAGCTTCTACTTCAAAACGGCGCACTGTCTAGCGTTGGCTAGCTTCCCCCTGGATCAAGAACGGGCCTGGCTCATGCGTGAGTTCGCCGGCTGCAGCTACGCAGATATCGCGATCGAACTCGTCGTTCCAGAGTCGACAATGCGCGGATTACTCGCCCGATCGCGTCCCACCCTCGCCGACGAACTGGCCGCCTGGCTCTAGCCAATAGCCGACGCCCGGCCGATGGACTCCTGTTCTATGGACCGCGGAGGAACTGCGGCGGCCGGCGCGCGCAGCGCCGCCCGCGACGCCCTTCGCAGGAAGCGCGTTAGCCGTCTGCGTCCGTGGCTCGAGCCGAGTAAGTGCTAGTCGTGCTAACGGACTCGTCGTCAGAATCTTCGACGCCTATAACGGGACCACGCCAAAGGAGTTCGTTTGCTCGCGCATGCACCCGGGCGCTATCAAAACTGAACCCACCACCTGGATGGCCTACGACCGTCAATTCGATCTGGTCTGCCGATTCGAGTTTGTCGGAGAACGCGATGTGCGCTAACTGCTGCGCCAGAGTCTCCTCAGCCTGATCGGTCGGAGCCTTGAGAAGGTCTCCTCCGAGTTCACCCAAACTTGAAAAACAAGAATTTGGCACAGATCGCTTCCCGTCATCGGCACGATCGTGGTTAGTCCCTAGATCCCACGGCACGCGCGCCTCCCCCATCTCTATCCATGCGCCGCGACCGTCCGATTGTGGCTGAGACGGGCGTCGTCTCGTTCATGTCGACGCAGGCATCACTGATTCGTGGTGACAGGCGTCTTGTCTTTCACAGAAAGTATCGTGAAGACCAGGGCGACCAGAGCAGTACCGGCTAGGAGGAGTAGTCCGATGGCGTAGCTGTTTTCCGCAGCGTTGTAGGTGGCCCCCATCACCAGCGGCGGAAAGTACCCTCCCAGCCCGCCGGCCGCGCTGACGATGCCGCTGACCGCACCCACCCTGGCGGGCGGTGCGTTTCGTCCGATCCAGGCGAAAACTCCTCCGGCGCCGAGGCCGAGAGCCGAGGCCATTGCGACGAAAGTCAGGCCGGCAGGGATCTCACCGTCGGGGCGGAGATTCACCACCCAGGCGAGAACTGAAACGGCTGCGATCGAGCCCATCACCACCGGTTTCGGCCCGACGCGGTCGGCAAGGATCCCTCCGACGGGGCGGAGGATAACGGCGGCAACCGCAAACCCCGCCGTCCGGGTTCCGGCGGCAGTGAGGTCGAAGTCGTAGATCTGGCGCAGGTAGGTGGGCAGGTAGGTGGAAAAGGCGACGAATCCGCCGAAAACCAGCGCATAGAGAAAGCTCATCTGCCAGGTCACGCTGAGCCGAGCAGCAGCAGCGAGCTTGGGCAGGAAGGGATCAGTGCTGGCCGTGAATCCTGGGGACTCGGCCATGAAGAGCCACACGATGACGGCAACAACGATGAGGAGCACCGCGAGGATGAGGTGAGTGGGAACGTATCCGAACCGTTCCACCAGGCGAGGCGTGAAGAATGCCGACAACGCGGTACCGCCCATCCCTGCCCCGAACACGCCGGTGGCGAAGCCACGTCGGCTCGGCGGGTACCAGTGACTCACGAACGGGATTCCCACGGCAAAAACGGTTCCGGCCACGCCGAGCAACAGCGCGGCGGCCACCAGGAAGACGTAGGTGTTGAGGGTTCCTGCAATCGCGACGAGCACCAGAGCAGGGACGGATGCTAGTAGCACCAGTGCGAATAGGATGCGTCCGCCGAATCTGTCAGTGAGCACGCCCACCGGGATCCGGCCGATCGATCCGACAAGCACAGGCATCGCGACGAGCACTGATGTCTGGGCCGGGGAGAGGCCCATTGATTCGGTGTAGCGAATGCCCAGCGGCGACACGCTGGTCCATGCCCAAAAGCACACGACGGATGCGAGCGTCGCGAGGGCGAGGTTGGTCCCTCTACTGTGGTGTGCCCTCTGCCGTGCAGAGGTTCTCGAGCCCATCGGTGTGTCCATCGCCGCTGCTCCGATCAGCGCTTATCGGGAGTGCGATCCTTGGTGCCGATGGGCGCCCACCCGCGCCGCGCCGGCCGTACCTGCCCGGCTTCTCGATCCCTGGACCGGTAGACGATGTAGGGCCTGAACAAGTAGTGCAGAGGCGCGGTGAAAGCGTGCACCAGTCGGGTGAAGGGCCAGATTGTGAACAACAACATGCCGACGAGGGTGTGGATGTGGAAGGAGAACGGAGCGGCAGCCATAGCCGTGACATCGGGTTGCAGGATGAACAGGGATCGGAACCAGGGCGACACCGTTTCCCTGTAGTTGTGGCCGTGCTCACCGCTGAAGACGCTGGCGAGAGTGGTCCAGAGGCCCAGGACGATCGCAGCTGTCAACACGACGTACATGATCTTGTCATTGGTGGTCGTGGCCATGAAAACCGGCCCCGTCTTGCGTCGTCGATAGATCAGGATCACGATCCCGCCGAGAGTGCATACCCCAGCGACTCCCCCGACCAGCAGGGCGTTGAGATGATAGAAATCCTGGCTCAGCCCGAAAAAGAGTGTCCAGGACATGGGGACCACCAGGCCGAAGAAATGCCCGGCGATGACGGCTAGGAGCCCGAAGTGAAATATCGGGGATCCGATCCGCAGGAGGCGGGATTCGTAGAGTTGGGATGAACGGGTGGTCCAACCGAATTGGTCATAGCGGTAGCGCCAGATGGTCCCACCGATCAGGATCGCCACCATCACGTAGGGGAGAATGCCCCAGAGCAGCACGTCCCACATCATGAGCCGCCGTTCAGGGGAAGCAGACGGGGGTCGTAGGGTTCGAGGCCGACACTTTCGGCCGGTGGGCCGACGCCCGCCATGGTTTGGACGGCCTGTCGATCTGCGGGTGATGGGCCGGGAAGGGTGGCACAAATGCCCTCCACCACGGTGGCGTACGGTGACTTGTGCTCGGTGAGCGCGAGTCGGAGCATTTCGACACTGGGCCGGTATCGGATGAGCAGATCGCGACCCGCCATCGGGCCGGCCAACGCGGCGAACTCGAGAACCAGCGGTAAGAAGTCGGGCAGCTCACCGTGGGTGTTGGTCAGGTAGTCACTGCCCCGGTACACCTGCTTGAACTCAGCCAACACGTCACCCCGGCGACGGGTGTCGCCGTCGGTCCAATACGAGAGATAGAGCGGATGGTGCTTGCTCAGGTCGAACGTCTCCACGTAGGAACGCTCCAGGGTCCCCAACGCGGTGTTCTCGAGGTACCCGATGAACGCTGTGAGATCCGGTGCAGCCGGGCCGTGTTCGGCCAGCGCGGACCGCATCAACGCGCACCGTTCCAGGAGTTTGGCATCCGGGTACGACAGACACCAGGACGCGGCCTGATAGAACACGCGCTGCGCCAGGCTGTGCGCGGCGGCGGCTCGATCGCGCCTCATAGCGAGCCGCCCTTTTCCGTGGGCGGGCGCAGATCGCCCGGCGACGGGGCCGCAGCGCTTGGTCGGTCGCGTTTCTCGGGAAAGAGACCGGTCGGGCTACCGTTGCCGTCCCAGTTCAGTAGATTGACGCGGCCTCGGAGGGCCTGCTCGCCGGCGGGAGTATCGGACGTCTGCCGGTCTTTCAGCGCGTAGAAGTTTTCCACGGCCACGGGTGTTGGCCTGCCGCTCGCTTCACCGAACGGCGAGTCTTCATACATGCCCGGACCACCCTCAAAATCGACCGAGCACCCCATCTCCTCCAGGTCGTGTGCCTGCTCGACGTGTGCCTTGGGAATGACGTAACGCTCGTCATACTTCGCGATCGCCATCAGCCTGTACATCTCGTACATGGAGCCCGGCGACATCCCCACGGCTTCCGGAATCGACGGGTCGGGTTCCTGTTCCATCGTGATCGCCCGCATGTAGGCACGCATCGCCGCAAGCTTGCGCAACACCTCGGTGATCTTGTCGGTGTCGCCGGCGGTGAACAGCTCAGCGAGATACTCGACGGGGATGCGGAGTGCGTCGATGGCGCCGAAGAGATTGCCGCTGTCTTCGGCGTCGTGGCCCTGCTCGCTCAGCAGGTCAACGATGGGAGACAGCGGCGGCACGTACCAGACCATCGGCATGGTGCGATACTCCGGGTGCAGCGGCAGCGCCACTTTGTACACCTTGGCGAGCGCATATACCGGCGACTTCTTTGCTGCGTCGAGCCAGTCGGCGGGGATGCCCTGGTCGAGGGCGGCTGCGGCCACCTCGGGGTCGTTGGGGTCTAGGAGTACGTCCATCTGCGATTCGTACAGGTCAGTCACGTCCGTCACCGCGGCGGCGTCGGTGACCCGGTCGGCGTCATAGAGGAACAGACCGAGGTAGCGGAGGCGGCCGACACAGGTTTCGGAGCACACGGTGGGAAGACCGACTTCCACCCTCGGATAGCAGAAGGTGCACTTCTCGGCCTTACCGGTCTTGTGGTTGAAGTAGATCTTCTTGTAGGGGCAGCCGGTGATGCACTGGCGCCAGCCTCGGCACTTGTCCTGGTCGACGAGAACGATGCCGTCTTCGACGCGCTTATAGATGGCACCGGAAGGGCACGACGCCATGCAGGAGGGGTTGAGGCAGTGCTCACAGATCCGCGGAAGGTAGAACATGAAGGTCTGTTCAAAGGCGAACTTGATCTTGTCTTCCGACTCCCGCCGCACCTTTTCGACGATGGGGTCGAGGTGCCCCATCTCCGGGGCGCCGCCGAGGTCGTCGTCCCAGTTGGCCGACCAGCTAATTTTGGTGTCCCGACCGGTGATCAACGATTTTGGTCGGGCCACCGGGAAGTCGTCTCCGAGCGGAGCGTCGATCAGGGTCTTGTAGTCATAGGTCCAGGGCTCGTAGTAGTCCTTCAACTCGGGCTGCACGGGGCTCGCGAAGAGTCCGAACAGCTTTTTCAGCCGTCCACCGCCCGTGAGCACCAGTCGGCCCTTCTTGTTAAGCTGCCAGCCGCCCTTCCACCGTTCCTGGTCTTCGTAGCGGCGCGGATACCCTTGTCCCGGCCGGGTCTCGACGTTGTTGAACCAGACGTATTCGGTGCCGGCGCGGTTCGTCCACGCTTGTTTGCAGGTCACCGAGCAGGTATGGCAGCCGATGCACTTATCGAGGTTCATCACCATGCCCATTTGAGCCATAACGCGCATCAGTACCGCACCTCCTGGGAACGCTTTCGTATTGTGGTGACCATGTCACGCTGGTTGCCGGTGGGTCCCAGGTAGTTGAACGCGTAGGACAACTGCGCATACCCACCGATGAGGTGGGTGGGTTTGACGAGCAGTCGGGTGGCCGAGTTGTGGATGCCACCTCGGCGGCCGGTCGCCTCGGACTTCGGCACATCGATCGTGCGCTCTTGGGCGTGGTAGACGTAAACGACACCCGCGGGCATCCGATGGCTGACGATGGCTCGGCACACATACACCCCGTTGGTGTTGACGCACTCGATCCAATCGTTGTCGGAGACGGAGATCGCCGCAGCATCCGCGGGGCTGATCCACGCTGTCGGACCTCCTCTGGACAGCGACAGCATGAAGAGGTTGTCCTGGTACTCCGAGTGGATCGACCACTTCGAGTGCGGGGTTAGGTAACGCACCGTGATCTCGGAAGTTCCATTCGGGCCAAACCGCGGTTCGCCGAACAGCCGCTGCATATCCAGCGGTGGTCGGTAGATTGGCAGGGCCTCGCCCAGGTCGCGCATCCAGTCGTGGTCGAGGAAGAAGTGCATCCGACCGGTGAGGGTGTGCCAGGACTTCAGCCGCTCGACGTTGATGGTAAACGGGGAATACCGGCGCCCACCCGTCTCGGACCCGGACCACTCCGGGGACGTGATTACCGGAACGGGCCCCGCTTGGGTTTGCGCGAAGGTCACCCGCTTCTCTTCGGAGCCTTCGGCGAGGTCGGCGAGCTTCATGCCGGTCTGTTCTTCCAGTTCGCGGAAGCCTTGCACGGCAAGTTCGCCATTGGTCGTTCCGGAGAAGCTCAGGATGGCTTGGGCGAATTTCGCATCGGTATCGATGGCCGGGCGACCGTTGCCCGCCCCGCCGAGCATCAACCCGTTGCTCTGTGCGAGCCGCTCAATTTCGTGCTCCATCCGGTAGGTGATGTTCTTGACGGTGAAGCCGCGTTCCTCCGCGAGCGGT
Organism: Cryobacterium sp. LW097; assembly: GCF_002205495.2. Lineage (GTDB taxonomy): Bacteria > Actinomycetota > Actinomycetes > Actinomycetales > Microbacteriaceae > Cryobacterium > Cryobacterium zongtaii. Next base: position 2,346,691 of record NZ_CP021992.1, read on the forward strand.
CCGACCGTGGCGAGCTTCTCCGCGATCGCGGTGTAGTCGCGCTCAACGATCGAGAAAACCGGCATGTTCTGACCGGGTACCGCCGGGATATCCGTGTCCCGCCAGTCGCGGACCACTCCACCGGGCTGGGCGATCTCCCCCGGCGTATCGTGTTGCAGCGGCACACTGACCAGGTCCCGCCGGGTGCCGAGATGCGTCTTAGCCTGGCGGGAAAACTCCTCTGCGAGCAGACGGAACGTGTCAAAGTCGGTTTTCGCCTCCCACGGCGGGTCGATGGCGGGGCTGAAGGCGTGCACGAAGGGGTGCATATCGGTGGAGGAGAGGTCGTGCTTTTCGTACCAGGTGGCAGCGGGAAATACGATGTCCGACAACAGCGTTGTCGACGTCATCCGGAAATCTGCGGAGACAAGGAGGTCGAGTTTTCCTTCCGGTGCCTCGTCGTGCCATTTCACGTCCCGGGGTCGGGCGGCGTTCACGTGGTCGGTGCCCATCACGTTGTTATGGGTCCCGAGGAGATTGCGCAGAAAGTACTCGTTGCCCTTGGCCGACGAGCCGAACAGGTTCGAACGCCAGAGCACCAGGGTGCGCGGCCAATTCTCGGGAGCGTCGACATCGTCGATGGCCGGGTTCAACCGCCGGTTCTTAAGGGCGTTGGCGATCCAGGTCGGGGTATCTGGCGCCTCCCCCGCATCCACCGCCGCTTGGGCCTCATCGGCGAGATCAAGCGGGTTGCGGTCGAACTGCGGGTAAAACGGCATCCAACCGAGCCGGTTCGACTGAGCGAGGGTGTCCGCGGTGTGCATTCCATCAAAATGTCCTTCGGCGAGGGGGGACTTGAGGGAGTCGGCCGAGTACCCATCAGAGCGCCACTGATCGGTGTGCATGTACCAATACCCGGTCCCGATCATGGTCCGGGGCGGTCGGCTCCAGTCCAAACCGTTCGCGAGGGAAATCCACCCGGTGATCGGACGGGTCTTTTCCTGACCGACGTAGTGCGCCCAACCGCCGCCGTTACGCCCCATGCACCCGGTGAGCATCACCAGCGAGAGCACCGCGCGGTAGGTGGCGTCACCGTGGAACCACTGACAGATGCCAGCGCCCATGATGATCATGGATCGCCCCTTCGATTCCTCGGCGTTGCGGGCAAATTCGCGCGCGACCCGGATGCAGGCGGCAGCCGGCACACTCGTGATCTCCTCTTGCCAGGCCGGCGTATACGGGGTCGACGCATCGTCGTAGTCGGTGGCCCAGTCTCCCGGCAGCCCCGGACGGCCAACCCCGTACTGGGCGAGCATCAGGTCGAACACTGTGGTGACCAGGTGCCCGGCCACCCGCCGGACCGGCACACCCCGGGTCACCACCGAGCCCTCGCCGGAGGGCGCCTCGAAGCAGGGCATCCGAATTTCGGCGGTTCGGGCGGATGCGCCGCCGTCGGCCTCGTCGAGAAGGCTCAGGACCGGGTCGACACCCTCCAGGTCAAGGTTCCACTTGCCCTTGCCCGCCTCCCCATACCGGTAACCGATGGACCCGTTGGGCACCACTGGAGCGCCGGTGGCCGAGTCGATCAGAACCGTCTTGAAGGCGGCATCAGGAGTGTTCGCCTGGTCGGGTAGGTCCGTCGCCATCAGGAATTTAGTCGGCACGAGGCCACCGTCAGCGTGCTCCTCGATGCGGACGAGGAAAGGCAGATCGGTGTAACGGCGTACGTATCCGCTGAAGTACGGAACCTCGCGGTCCACAAAGAACTCCTTGAGCATCACGTGGCCCATTGCCATCGCGAGCGCAGCGTCTGTGCCGGCCTGGGCGGGCAGCCACTCGTCGGCGAACTTCGTGTTGTCGGCATAGTCCGGACTGATCGCGACCACCTTCGTGCCCCGATACCGCACCTCTGCCATGAAGTGCGCGTCGGGCGTACGTGTCACTGGAACGTTCGATCCCCACATCATCAGGTAGGTGGAGTCCCACCAGTCCCCCGATTCAGGCACATCGGTTTGGTCGCCGAACACCTGCGGAGAGGCCACGGGGAGGTCGGCGTACCAGTCGTAAAACGATGTCATTACCCCACCGATGAGCTGAATGAACCGGTTTCCCGCCGCGTGAGACACCATCGACATGGCCGGAATCGGGGAAAAGCCGGCGCACCGGTCCGGACCGTACTTCTTGATCGTGTGAACGTGGGCGGCAGCGGCGATCTCAACCGCCTCCTGCCACGGAATGCGAACGAGCCCGCCTTTCCCTCGCGCCTTCTGGTAGCGACTGCGCCGTTCAGGGTCATCTACAACGTCTGCCCAAGCGAGCACGGGATCTTTCAGCCTCGCCTTGGCCTCCCGGTACATCTCGACGAGCACACCTCGGCCGTACGGATACCGCACCCGTGTTGGCGAATAGGTGTACCAACTGAATGCGGCACCCCGAGGACACCCGCGCGGCTCGTACTCCGGACTGTCGGGGCCGACCGAAGGGTAATCGGTCTGTTGCGACTCCCAGGTGATGATGCCATCGCGAACATATACTTTCCACGAACACGATCCAGTGCAGTTGACCCCGTGGGTGGAACGCACCACCTTGTCATGACTCCACCGGTCACGGTAGAACACGTCACCCTTGCGCCCGCCCTCACGGAACACCGCGCGTCCATCATCTGTCTGGTCCCACCGCGTGAAAAAACGGCCAAGCGCCAACATGGTGTCCGACGCTTTCCCGTCCAAACCGGCAGGCACTGAAGCAGCTGCCATGGCCAAATACTATATTTCGCCCTCCCAGCGCGCTAGTGATCAGTGAGCTTTCGTCACGTCGGTGTTTCCGGGCGCACCGTGCACCACTACGTCATCTTCGATCACTTGGGACGAGAGGCCGCCAACACCTGGTGGAGGCGCGGACGAATGCGTGGAACGGTACGTGCCCGCAGCAGCCATCGTTCTAGGGTTGGTGAACCACGGCATACCGATTATCGTCACAGCGATCGGCGAGGCAGCACGATGCGCGCACTGGTGGCTTAGGATTGCCTTACCTGCCCCATGGACTGAAAGGTCCCCAATGCTCTTTCCCCTGCGTCTCGCGCGCCTTGCCCCCGTTGCCATCGCCGCACTACTCGTTGCCGGCTGCTCAGCGAGCGGCCCGGGCGATGATTCGAGCGACAGCCAGGATGGTGGCACTTCCGACGGCGCGCTCGTCGTGTACAACGCCCAGCACGAGGAGCTCACCACAGAGTGGGCCGACGCCTTCACAGAGGAGTCCGGCATCGAAGTGGTCCTCCGCAATGGCGATGACAGCGAATTGGGCAACCAACTGGTGCAAGAGGGCGCCGCCTCTCAAGCCGACGTTTTCCTCACCGAGAACTCACCGGCGATGTCGCTCGTCGAGAAGGCAGGCCTGCTCGCCCCGGTCGATGAGGCCACTCTCGCGCTCGTGCCGGAGCAGTACCGACCTTCATCGGGCGACTGGACCGGCATTGCCGCCCGCTCGACTGTGCTCGTCTACAACCCTGACCTTATTTCCGAGGCAGAGTTGCCCACCTCGCTCCTGGATCTAGCCGACCCTGAGTGGAAAGGCCGCTGGGGTGCGGCCCCGGCGAAGGCGGACTTCCAGGCCATCGTCTCAGCTGTGGTCGAGACGCAGGGCGAAGACGCCGCGCTGGAGTGGCTCGAGGGTCTGGCAACGAACGCCACCGAGTACCGCAACAATATCGTCACCATGAAGGCTGTCAGTGCCGGTGAAGTGCCCGTCGGCGTCATCTACCACTACTACTGGTACCGCGATCAGGATGCCGCGGCGGAAGACAGCGGCAACACCCAGTTGCACTATTTCGGCAACCAGGACCCGGGCGCCTTCGTAAGCGTGTCCGGTGGCGGCGTGCTCAAGAACGCCCCGCACGCCGACGAGGCCCAGCAGTTTCTTGCCTTCATTGCCGGAGAGCAGGGCCAAGAGATCCTCGGCGAGGGGTACAGCTTCGAGTACCCGGTAGCCTCGAACGTTCAGGCGAAGTCCGAACTTCCACCGCTTGACGGCTTGGCGGCCCCGGTGATCGACCCTTCAGCCTTGAACGGCCCGAAGGTTATCGAGCTCATGACGGAAGCCGGTCTACTCTGACTACGCACCTAACCCGGCCGCCGTTAGTCGCCACGCCAGCGCGTCGCGCCTCCGGCGGTCTCATCACGCTCGTCGCCGTTCTTGCCCTCGGCGCGCTCGTGCCCATCGGCTACGTCGTCCAGGCCTCGGTTGCCATGGGCTGGGACGAGCTTTCGACGCTGGTGTTCCGCCCGAAGGTCGGCGAGCTGCTCGTCAACACTGTGCTCCTCGTCGTGATCGGCGTTCCGGCATCGGTTGTACTCGGGGTCAGCGGCGCCTGGCTGGTTGAGCGCACAGCCCTGCCGGGGCGCCGTGTCTTCGCGGTGGCACTGGCTGCGCCGCTGGCGATTCCCGCCTTCGTCGCCAGTTACGGGTGGGCGAGCGTTGTGCCCTCGATCAGCGGGCTGTGGGGCGGTGTGCTCGTCGCGGTCACCGCGTATTTCCCCCTCGTGTACCTGCCCGCGCTGGCGGCGATCCGGGGCCTCGACCCCGCACTCGAGGAATCCGCGCGTTCGCTCGGTATGGGCTCGTGGACGGTGTTCTTCCGGGTCGTGTTACCGCAGCTGCGCGTGGCGGTCCTGGGTGGCGCCCTGGTGGTCGCGCTGCACCTCCTGGCGGAGTACGGCGCCTTTGCCTTCCTGCGCTTCGACACCTTCACCACCGCCATCGTTGTCGCATATCAGACAACCTTCGCCGGGCCGAACGCGGCCGCACTCGGGCTGGTGCTCGTGCTGCTGTGTTTGGTCCTGCTTGTCGCTGAGTCCCTCGCCCGCGGCCGTGCACGCTACGCCAGGGTAGGCGGCGGTTCGCCGCATCCGCCGGCCCGAGTACCGCTGGGACGCCTCGCCCCGCTGGCGGTCGCCGGGCTGGTCTGCCTCGTCACGGCCTCGACCCTCGTGCCGTTGACAAGCGTGGTGCGCTGGTTGTTCCGCGCTGACACGGCCGACCTCGGGCACCTCGCATCGGCGACGGTCCAGACCCTCGTCCTGTCGCTTGCGGGAGCCGCCTGCGCGATCGCCGTCGCACTCCCCTTCGCCTGGTTGGCGGTGCGCTACCCAGACCGGCTCTCGCGCGTCCTCGAAGGAGCCGCCTACCTCGCCAGCAGCCTTCCCGCGATCATCGTCGCGCTCGCCCTCGTTGCGACGACCCTCGCCATCGCCCCCACTCTTTACCAAACTGCGTTCACGGTCATCGCCGCGTACGTCGTGATCCTCCTGCCTCGTGCGCTCGTTCCGCTGCGAGCCGGCCTGTCGCAGGTGCCCGAGTCGTTGGAAGAGGCCGCTCGATCGCTCGGCGTCCCACCTTTCGTCGCGCGCCTGCGGGTCACGGTGCCGCTACTCGTGCCGGCGGCGTGCGCAGGCGGCGCCCTTGTCGCGCTCGGTGCGGCGAACGAACTCACCGCGACACTGCTGCTCGCGCCGACCGGCACCCGCACGGTCGCGACCAGCTTCTGGTCCGCGGCTTCCTCACTCGACTATCCGACCGCTGCCCCCTACGCCGTGGTGCTGGTGCTGCTCTCGTGCCCGGCCGTCGCCCTCATGTTCGCCCACGCAACCGGACGGAGCCTCCGATGACCCTGCACCTCTCTGGCATCTCGAAGTCGTTCGGCGCGACGGAGGTGCTCCGCGACGTCACCCTCGAGGTGCCGGACGGCACCCGAATCGCCCTGGTCGGGGCGTCGGGCAGCGGCAAGAGCACCCTGTTGCGACTCATCGCCGGCTTCGAACGACCTGATACCGGCACCATCACCCACGACGGCCGGGAGATAGCCGGCCCGCGATCGAGTCTGCCTGCGCACCTGCGCGGCATCGGCTACGTCGCACAGGACGGCGCACTGTTCCCGCATCTGTCCGTCGCCCGCAACATCGCGTTCGGACTGCCCAGGGCGGCCAGGAATCACGCGCGTGTGCGCGAACTGATGGAATTCGCCTCTCTCGACGCCAGGCTGGCCGCCAGGATGCCGCACGAGCTTTCGGGCGGACAGCAGCAGCGGGTCGCTCTCGTTCGCGCCCTCGCGCAGCGACCCAAGGTCATCCTGCTTGATGAGCCGTTCAGCGCCCTCGACACGGGTCTCCGCGCCCAGACCCGGCAAGCGGTCGTCGATATGCTCGAGCTCAGCGACGTGACGGCCATTCTGGTGACCCACGACAGAGACGAAGCGCTCTCATTCGGGCAGCAAGTCGGTGTGCTCGCGGGCGGCCGACTGGTGCAGGCCGGTACGCCGGCGACCGTCTTCGACTCTCCGATCGATGCCCGTGTCGCCGAGTTCCTGGGTGACGTGGTGCTCGTGCCGGCGCGCCCGGCGGGCGCCGACGCGGTGGACTGCGCCTTGGGACGCCTTCCAGTGCGGCACGACCGCAGCGGCGCGGCCGCCACCCTGTTCGCGATGGTTCGGCCCGAGCAGCTGCGTCTGGCGCCGGCTGCGGATGGCGGCAACGCGACTGTCATCAACGTCCGGTCAACCGGTGCAGGCGCCGAACTCACGCTGGCGTTCGACGGCGGCGAGTTCCCGGCGGAGGCGACGCACCGGGTGCCGTTGCACGCGGCGGCGCAGTTCACGGCCGGACGCTCCGTGCAGGTTTCTGTCGATGGCGGGGTGGTGCTCTACCCTCAGCCTGGCGCGCCGGGCCAGAAGTCAGCCCTGAGCACGCCTAGACCTGCACCGGTCACTTCTGTCGCGCCGTCGAGGTAACACGCGTCGACCAAATCGCTCCTCTGACCCGACCGCTCACCAGCGTGTACCCACGCCAGGCGATGACACCGACCATGAGCGAGAGCACAGTCCCGAGCCACGGCGCATCCTGCTCGAACGGCGGGTACACCTGCCAGTGGGTGAGGTAGATGAACATCGACGCTCCAGCCAGCGCGACGACAGCGGGCACCAGTAGTCGTGGCACGCGAATAGCCGGTACCCAGACCAGCACCAGTGCGCCGCCGGCGAGGATGGCTTCGCGCAGCGGATCGTCGAAGAACCCGATCGAACTCACCCCGATGACCATCGAAACGAGGACTCGCCTCGACGTGCTGTCGGCTCGCGCGACAAGCCAACCGAGCGCGATGAGCCACACGACCACGGGTCCGCTGTAGCGCTCGACATACTCGGCATGCGGCCCGGCGAAAACGAAACGCGCCACGAGGGCGACGGAGAATGCGACGAGGGCGAAGCCGAACGGCCACCGCCGCTCCAACCGGTCCACCGGCCGGATGGCGAACAGGACGGCAAGACCGACGAGGGTCCACAGAAGCGCTTCGAGAAACCAGAACTGCCACTGTTCATTCCACCGCCCGTCGCCCGGCACGAGGTTGTTCACTAGCAGGACAGTGGTGAGGCTGTACTGGCCGCTCAGGAGGGCGACAGCACCGATCCAGAGCACCGCGGGCACCGCGAGTTCGGCAGCGCTGCGACCGAGGCCACGGAATCTGGGCCGCCCCGGCACCGATGCGAGTTGAAAGCGGGCAAGGTTGTATCCGGCGACGGCGAGCAGCAGGTGGGCGCCACCTTTCAGGCCGAACAAGTCGGCGTGCGTGCCGACAATGAGCACGATGGCGACCGCCCGCAGCACGGCCGGAGTCTCGAGGCGCACCAGATGTGCGAAGCGAGGGCGGCGGCCTGCATCGACGGAAGCGCCCGGCGCACCGGGGCCTGCTTCCGCTCGCGCTCTGTCGGCGTTCTCGCGCACCTCTGTGGCGAACGCCGCCAACTCCCGAACTGAGCGGGTCGGCCAGTCCCTGGGCAGCTCCCCGAGCATCGCCTCGAGCCGAAGCGACACTTCGATGTAGCTGAGCGAATCGCCGCCGAGCCCGGCAAAGGAGTCGTCTAGGCTCACTTCAGGTCGGGACAGCAGCGTCGAGAGTAAATCGCGAATCATGTCGGGTGCGACGCCGCCCCCGTGTGCCTTGCTCACGTGGCACACCGAGTCAGAGGTCGATTCGACGCGATCCTGGAGTGCCGCGAACCGCACGAGAGCCGCCGTGTCGGGCTTTCCGCTCGAGGTGCGAGGGAACTGGGCTATCGCATACGCGCCGATGACCCGCATGGGAATTCCGACGAGGGCGGCGGCGCGCTCGTGGGCGCGTTGGGCTGCGCGATCCGAGGTGGCGAAGAGAAGCAGCCGTTCATCGGAGCTGGCCACGCGCACCTCGATCCCTTCGTCGAGGAGGAGCCGTTCAACTCGGTCGAGGTCGATTCGCAATCCGAAGATTTTGACGAAACGGTTCATCCGGCCGACAATCTCATACAGGCCGTCGGCGCGCCGGCGCGCGAGGTCCCCCGTCCGCAGTTCGTGCACGGTGCGACCGAGTTCGAAATCCGCCGGTGTCTCGGCGTAGCCGAGCATGACGTTCGGCCCCTCATAGACGAGCTCACCCTGACTACCGGCCGGAGCCTCCGTGCCATCGTGGGCGTCGATGCGGAACCGGCCGCCGGGAATTGGTCGACCGATGGCACCGGCAGAGTCCTGGAGCAGATCGGGCGGCAGGTAGGCCATCCGAGCCGTGGCTTCAGTCTGGCCGTACATCACGAAGAGTTGAAAGCCCCGTTCGTCGCCAATACGGGCGAACCGTCGGATGACTTCCGGAGCGAGCCGACCGCCCGCCTGGGTCAGGTACCGCAGGCTCGGCACCGAACGCTCGGCGAAGTCGCCGGCCTCCAGCATCTCGAAGGTATAGGGCACGCCCGCAAATGAGGTGATTCCATGGGCGGATGCCTCGTCCCAGAACTCCTCGTCCGTCACCGATCGCTCGGTGAGAAGGATGCTTGCACCGGCGAACAGATGGCTGTTAACGACCGAGAGCCCGTAGCAATACTGCAGCGGCAGGGTCGTAGCCGCGCGATCATCAGGTCCGAGGCGCAGGTACTCGCCAATGGATGCGGCGTTGCTTCGCAGGTTGTCGTACGAGAGGCGCACGAGCTTGGGGGATCCTGTCGACCCCGACGTGCTGGCGAGTAGGGCCAACTCCGGATGGAATTTGTGTGCGCTGCCGGGGTGGCGCTCCTCGAGTGTCCACCCTTCTGGGCCGTGGCCGGCAATGACATCGGGCCGGAAACGCTCGGTGAGGGCGGCTCTGTGGATCAGGCTCGCCTCATCTGAGGCGCCGGGAACGAGGAACACGGGGTGCCCGCCCTCGAGTGCGGCGAGGTAGGTCACAATCGGCTCCAGCCCATTAGCCGCCGCGATCATCACCAGGCGACGGGTCTCGCCAAGCTGCGTCCGACGCGCCCGGATGAGCAGAAGTAGCTCGGCATAGCTGATTCTGACGCCGTTGCCCACGAGGGCGGTAGCGTCCGACCGACCGCCGAGAAGGGACAGGCTGGGAACAGAGACTAGCGAGGGCATAGCGGGCGACTTTCAACACGGGCGGGAAACGCAGAATCGGGCCAAGTAAGCCTAACCTAACGTTGTGCGGACCTGCTTTGCGCTCGCGAAACCACCGGGTCGACGCGTACCGGATGTCGCTGTCATGGACGCGAGTTTTCCCAGACGGGACGCGGCGCAACCCTGCCGGGCTCGACTTCGACGACCGCCTCATCGACGCAACCCTTGCGCGCAACATTGAACCGTTCGTCACGATCAACCACAGGGAAGTGCCCCTCGCGCTAGCCGAACGTGGTGGTTGTCCCAATCGCTTTACGTACACGACCACCGGCACTTTTAACGGGCGAGTGGTCGGCAACGTGGGCCTATCCTCGCCGCAACCGGCGACCGTCCCCAGCGTCGCCGGCTCCCCCGGCAGCTCTGCCCGGTCTTTGGCGGCTCCCGTAATCAGCCCCGCAGTTCGCTGCTGAGAACGGGATTGCGGATTCGGTTGCTCAGACAGTGCTCTCCCAGTGCTTCTGGCTCGTCGCCGCGGCGGGCGTCTACGGAAACCCCTACAAGGCATGCAAGGAGCAGCCCATCTTCGCGTCTGGGCGTTCCGACGTCCCCGAAGCAACCGACCACGACCTGGCAGCGCCGACCCAATCGCCAGGGTGGGTCAAGCTTGACTACCGCCCTAGCGCCGAGAACCCCTCCAACGAAGCCTGGTACTACGGTTCAGCTCAATGCCCAGCCCCAGTTGCAGGGCTCAATTGTGATGAATACCCGTTCAGAGCTACAGTCCGAGGAGGGGCAACCGCCCTGACTCTCCCCAGTCTCAAGCTCATAAATGGAGCACAGAATCAACTACAGGGCAGCCGCTACGGTTCCTTTTTGTCGACGTGTCACGTTTCGTCCAAGCCAGTAGGAGAGCGGGGCTTCCTTGCGATTCCTCTCCCCCCGTCCGCAGTTGGAGTGCCTACTTTGACTTTGTGCAATGGGAGCTAACTCGTGACTGCCGCTGAGGTCGGGCAAGAGCTGCAGCGGTTCGCGCAACTCTGCAGCGACCGCGGCGCCGGCAACATCAGACGGATGCGCCCGGGCCTCACGTCCAACCAGCTCAGCGAGATCGAGAAGAAACACAACCTCCGGTTGCCTGATGAGACTCGACATTTCGCAACGAAGGCGATGTTTTTCTGTATCCAGGATCACGCTGGTTAACGCTGAGCTTCAGCACTATCGCCAGGGTTATCGATATCACCGATCATTCCATCCCCAACGCCCTCGTGCTCATTTCCGACGCCACCGCATCGCCGGAAGAGTTCCCGATCGTGTCCGTTGCCAAGCAAATTTGGTGGTGGAACTTCGCGATCGAGAGCGGTGTCTGGGCGCTTGACGAAGACGGCCAGTGGGTTCATGACCACGCTCATTGGCCGACTGGCCCGGAGCGGCACCTAATGTAGCGGCCGTTGTAGCGACGGGCATAGACGGATTCCGTTCGCCGACGGGGAGCCACTGCGTGTAGTGCGGTGGCGTAAGCCTGTAGAGCGCCGGTGAACAGCAGGCTGCCACGGTTGTCGCGGAGCGAGGAGCACAGTCTCTGCGGCAATTTTGGCGCCGAGCACGTCGACGGCAAGAGCGTTGGCCCCTCCGTCGTCATCGCCGTCCGTCGGGGCGCAGTAGTGCCGCGTTGCAGATCAGGGCTGACGGGGCGCCGAGCTCATCGATGGCCTTCGACAGCGCCGCGCGCAAAGCTGGCGGGGATCACTGGCGTCAGCAGCGTAGTCGCGGGCGTCCACGTCGGCGCGACTGAGCTCAGTTGTCAGGGAGTCGACCCTGCTGTCGGCGCTGCGGGCGTGTAGGGCGATGTTGTGGCCGGCGGCGGCGAAGGTGCGAGCAAGGGCGAAGCCCATGCAGGGGGCCAGCTCCGAAGATGATTGCGGTTCCCTTGGTCATGGGTGGTTGCTTGCTATGGGCGCAGGTGCGCCCCCGCCGCGTGCGCAGTTGCGGGGGCGTGACGACCGATTATGGAGCCCTGTTGTTCCTTCGGCGCGGTGCCGGTTGATCCATCGGTGGGCGCACTGCCGGTAGATGCCGAGTCTCCACTAGAACCAGAGGTTTTCCCTTTTTTCAACCCCGACTGTCACCAACCTCTCGGCTCAGTACAACTATTAGCGGCCCGTGGAAATTTGCGGGGGGGCACTGGAGGTCGCGATCTATCCGTTGACGATTATTTGTCAGGTCCAGGCCAGAGCAGTGTCAACTGGGTCGGCACGCACTCACGCAAAGGATTGATGACGATGCAAACGTACAAGTTCATGGTCTATTTTCTGTGCTGTGCTGGCGCGACGAACAGTTCAGAGACTCGAGTCAGGTCAGGACACTACTGGTCGGCACGCACTTGCGCGCTACGTGCAGACCTCACGGATTGGTAGTGCCGGGCGGCGCGGGCGCGATTGCCGCAGGCAACCGAGCACCATTCCCGCCGCGGGTGCGTCTTCGTGAAGTAGAGCACGCACCCTGGGGCGTGACACGCCCGCAATAGGGCCGGATTCGCGCTGAGCAGCTGTTGGGCTTCTACGGCAACGCCGGCGATGCCGACGACGACTGGCGACCGCGCCGATTCGGCGGCGAGCACGAGGCGCGCGTCGAGCAGTCGCAGCCGGGCAATCGGTCGCTGGCTGGCAGCGGCGTTCACGTTTCGGGCCGCGTCCTCCACGCTGGCTACGGCGGATACGGCAGCCGGACGGCGGTCGCCCGTGACGTGGGCTGCCAGCTTGCGTACTGAGTCCCGAAACGTCCGTGCGCTCAGGAACTCCTCTTGCGTGGCCGCCACGCCCTGCACGTCAACGCCGACTGCATCCAGCCACGCGTCCAGGTCCGACGGGGCCGCGAAGTCATCGTGCTGACCCTCCGAGTCGGCCCATCTCGTCGCCATCAGCCGCACCGGGGCGGGTTCGTCAGCGAGTACCCAATTACGGTCTGACATGTCATTTCTCACCTCACCAAACTATCACGGAACAAGTAGCTTGCATCCGTTAGAACATTCATGGTAGAACTTGTCACGGATGAACACGTGTTCATGCATTAGAAACGAGGAGACAAAACTATGACCGCCACCACCGCCGCCACCATCGCCCCGATCCAGCCCGAGACGGCCACAGGCGTCGCCAAAGAGCTGCTCGATCAGGTCCAGAAGGGACTGGGCCTCGTGCCGAATATGACCAAGGTCATGGCCACCAGCCCCGCTTTGCTGAAGGGGTACCTCGCGCTCTCCGCCGCAGTGGGATCAGGCAGCCTTCCTGCCGCGGTGCGTGAGCGCCTCGCGATCTCGACCGCACAGCTGAACGGCTGCGAGTACTGCCTCTCCGCCCACACCTATATCGGTAGCAATATCGCCAAGGTGGATGCTGCCGAGCTCGACTCCGCACGCCGCGCCGAGTCGAGGGACCCGCATGTTGCCGCGCTGCTCAAACTCTCCAACACGATCGCAGAGTCTGCCGGTGATGTGGGCGACGAAGCGATCGGCGCAGCCCGCGCCGCTGGCGTGACCGACACGGAAATCGGTGAGGTCGTCGCGAACCTCGCGCTGAACATCCTCACCAATTACTTCAACACGCTCGCCAAGGTGGAGAACGACTGGCCCGTAGTCGGGCTGTAAATCTCCCTCGGTCCTCGAGGAGATGATGACGACGATCGAACGCACCAGCTCGCCGATGTGGGTTTCCACGCCGGCGAGCTGGCTGTGCGGCGCAAGCCGGGGTCGGGCAGGACCAGGCCCGGCCGGCGCAGGTTCGCGGGCCCGTCACCCCAACCGCCGGCAACTCTTATCCGCGCAACCCGCGCTAACTGACTTAAAGGACAGATGGAATGACCGAATCCCGACCCCCGTTCCCTCCCTTCGACTTACCGTCGGCGCTGCAGAAAGTTCAGGCAGCCGAAGACGGTTGGAACAGCCGCGAGCCCGAGAAGGTCGCTCTTGCCTACACGCCTGACTCGATCTGGCGAAACCGGGACGTGCACGTCGTCGGGCGCCCGGCCATCATTGAGTTCCTCACCGCAAAGTGGCAGCGTGAGCAGCACTACGCGCTTCGCAAAGGGCTGTGGGGCTTCCGCGGCAACCGCATCGCCGTGCGGTTCCAGTACGAGTGGCACGACAATCACGGCCAGTGGTGGCGCAGCTACGGCAACGAACTGTGGGAGTTCGAGCCCAACGGCCTGATGAGCCGCCGCGAGGCATCCATCAACGACCACCAGATCACCGAGACTGAGCGTCGCGTATTCGGGCCCCGCCCACAATCCGAACACGGCGTTGACTTTCCGCTCTGGTGACACCCATGAATCAGCGCATTGAGAGAGGGCAACGAGGGTTCTCACGCTCTGCCAGCCCGAGCGACAGCGTGGCTCATATTCGGGATGCCTCATAACCGATGGTTTGTGGAGGTTCCTGTCGGCGGCGGCGTCGAGTCTCCGACTGGCCTGCCGCCGTGTGATCCGCGCGGGACGAGTACGATTTGTCGCCTCGGACCGCGTCCGGCCGGGTGCGCCGGCGGCCGATATCGTGCGCCCCAGTGCCCTTCCGTCGTCTGGCCGGCTCCGGAGCACGTGCCCGCAGATGTCAGCTGTGTGTCCCCACCACCGCGATCAGCTCGCGCGCCTGGGCAACGATGGCGTCACGCCACGCCTCGAACGTCGCATCCGTCGCGGCGAACTCGGTGTGGAAGTGCTGCATGTCGGGGGTGTGGATGTGCCCGGCCGGAATGCCGAGCCCCGCCCGATCGCGCAGCAGCGTGTTGCGGTAGGCCGACTCATTCGAGAGATAGGTGCCACCTCCGCCGCTGCGCGCGCAGGAGCCCTGGGGTGGGGGCGTCGGCTCGAGGGCAGGCGGGTATGTGTCCTCGCGCTGGGAAGTCTCCTTCTCTTCACCTGAGTCGCATCTGGGGAAATACCTGTAGTTCGTATTCCACAGCACGCCGAACGCAACCGACTCGTCTTCCCATGAATCGCCCGGCGGACGGGGAACATTCGAACCCGTGCGTGCCGCGATCATCTGCTCGATCGGTAGCGTCGACGCGGTCCACTGTGGTGGATCCGTCAATGTGTCGCCGCCACCCCAACGCTCCAGCACCTGGGTGTTGCAGCCAGGATTGTCCTTTGCCAGCTGCGCGGCGCCGGTCAAACCGGCAGGCGGACAGGGCGCAAAGTTGTCGTTGCCGGCAACGTCGCCGTGGTAACGGCCGTTCCATTGCTCCAGCGCGAACCGCGACCCGGCCGCCTGGCTCATGGTGATTGACGCATCCAACCGATCGTCGCCGGGCTCCATGAGTGGACCTACGGTGTCGTCCAGATATCCGCGCTCGAACTCGGGGTAGTTCACTGGCAGCGTGTACGCCTCGTAGCGCACCGTGGTGCCATCGGGAGCCGTCGTCGTCGTACCGTCAATCGCCAGTACGGTCGCCCCGGACGGATTACCGTAGCGAATCTGATTGCCGGCTGTTCCCGCCGCGCTGCCCGTGGCGCCACCGTCGAGAGTGAAGGGATCGAATCCGCTTACCAGCACCCGCGCCACCTGGTCGCCCGACGGCAGATCGACGTCGCGCATGCCGCGGGCCGCCCGGTCGAAGGCATCGACCAGCAACGCACGCTCTTTGGTGGAGAGGGTGAAGTCCGGGCCCCACTGATGCAGCACGGTCATGGCCTCCAGCCGCGTCCAGTACAGCGGTCGGTCGTCGCTCGCCGGCAGGTCACCGGTGACGCCTTCCGTCGATTGAGCTCGGGCGACAGCGTCCTGCCACAGCAGGGTACCCAGTCCCTCGACGACGGTCTTCGCATCGGCAAGGGACCCCTGTCCGCAGACGTCTTTGGCGAAAGCAGCGGTGAACTCACCGAATCCGGCGCCCTCGACCATCATGCGTGCGAACGTACGATCGGCGGGCCGCGACGGATCGGCCTCGTCCGGCATAAACGCCGTGAGGCGCTCCTCTTCGACTGTGACGGGCAGCGAGGCGTTGGTGCAGCCCTCGGGTGCGAACCCGGCGACGATAGTGCTGAGCTCGTCGGATGCCGACTTGAGGGCGGTCGTTGACCGCTGCTCCGGGGTGGCCACCGCTGGCGAGCATCCGACCAGCAGTACGGAACCGAGCATCAGCGCCAGCCCGGCAGCGACAGGTACCGTCTGACGCGAGCGTGCACCTGGTTGACCTTGCTGAGAGCGGCCGGATAGAGGGCGCATGCAGGATTTCCTTCCGCGCGTCCGCGGGGCGGCATAGCGCTTGGTCAAAGAGTGAACTCGAATCATTACATGCCTTTCGTTCACCTACGACGCTACGAACCAAGCCGCACCTGCACATCAGACTCCAGTCTCGAAAAAGAGCGACGAGGCAGTACCAGAGTCCACACCCGCGTAGTACTCGTGTGCCGCCCGCCGCAGTCTTTTCGGTTACGCAGTACCCGCTACTGATCGACCCCTCACCGAAAACGCTCGTAGGCGGCGCGTCAGATCGGAACGCAACTGTTGACATGTTTCGCGACCCGGAGCGCGTGGTGACGCAGCGTGGATCGCGCGCCATGGACAGCGCCTGGGCCCAGCTATCGCGCATGGTCAAATTGTGCTTGATGCGCTGAGACCTCGTCGCGGTGAGTCTCGGACCAGAACTTGAGCTGCCAGACCGTTTCGTGAAGTGACAGTCCGAGGCTGGTGAGGATATGACCGGAGTATTCGGCCGAGAGGGCTGGATCACGGCCGCCCATGCGCGTGCGACCTCTGCTACCGGCGACTGACGCATCTTTGTCGAATGCTAGTCAGGAGCACCCCTGACAACGCATGCTTGAGTGAATTGATCCACGACATGGAGGGAAATTGCGATGTCCGGCACTGACTTGGGCGACAACGACCAGACCCGCAAGGACACCAGTTACAGCCCGGCGAGCGAAACTGAAACGCAAGCCAAACAGACCGACGCCGCACCGTCAACGCTCGACCCCGAGATTGCCGACAAAGTGAATGTGGCGCCGGGAACAGGCGGTCCCGATGATGTTGGGGACGTCGCGGTAAATGAGGAGGACATCAATCTGCCGCCGTTTGGAGAGACGGTGGAACCTCCGGATTGACCCCTAACTCTTTCCTGAGCAAGGGGTGGTCGCTGATCGGACCTAGCTGATCATCGCTTGTTCGTTGTCGCTGACGTGGTGTGTCACGCACTTCGTTGCCATGTCTCGAAGGCTCATGTGCGCGCTGGCCGCGGCCGCTCGCAGGATCAGGAAGGCCTGATCCATGGGTACGCCGTGACGTTGGGCGAGAACGCCCTTGGCGGGCCGCGTTGTGTTTGTATACTCAACGAGTGAATTCAGCTGATCGAGACAATGAGCCCGAACCGGTGGGTCCTTCCGCGCAGTCATCGAGCAGCTCGATACTGCTGGCAGACGTCGGCCGGTCGCTCCTCGAAGACGAGCCGGATAGCGTCCTGGTTGACGTCGCGACGAGCGGGAATTTGGTCGCTTTTGAGGTCTTGGTGCGTCGCTATCGGAATCTGATGCGTGGCTACGCCGTCAGGATCCTGAAGTCGTCTGCCGATGCTGACGATATCGTGCAGGAGGCCCTCATTACTGCTTGGGAAAAGCTACCAACCTTAAACGATGGCGCGCACGTGAAGGCCTGGTTAATGCGTGTGGTGCGCAATAAATGCCTCGACCGAATGCGTAGGAGCGCCCCGGTGGCTGCCGAGTATGACGATGACACAACAGAAATCCTCGATACCGAGCCTTTCAAAGTCGTCGAAACGCTGCTTCAGAATGAGGCATTGGCCCTAGCCCTTGCCAATCTGCCGACCAACCAGCGCCGCGCATGGCTGATGCGCGAGTTCTCCGACTGCAGTTACGCCCTCATTGCGGATGAACTCGAAATTCCGGTATCGACTGTCCGTGGTCTCCTCGCGCGTTCACGCAGAAGCTTGGCAGGGGCGTTGGCCGACTGGCGCTGACTGTGTTTTCATCAACTCGAAAGGGAGCCTCCTCGGCTAGCTCATCATCAGCGGTACGGAAATTGAATCTGACGCGCGCTCCGTTGACTTGTAGGTCGATACTGGCGGCAAGCTGCGCCGGGTGAGAGTTCGGTGTCTCTGGGTCTTCGTGCCGCGCCAGTATCGCAAATCCGTGTCGACGACGCCCGACGAGATCCTAAGATTCGAACTGATCGACGCAGCCGGATTTCGACTTTGATTCACGACGTCACGGCGTGGCTCCTCGCCTCCAGGACGCCGGCTCGAAATATTGACATTGGCCCGTCCGGGGTGTCAGCTATGTGAAAGCGCGAGTTGAGCAGGGGGCCCACTCGCGTGTGGGGGTGCTCATGAATCTACGCAACCGCTTCAACTCACGCTGCGGTGCCCGATGAGCACCGCCGCTACGCCCCGTCGAATTTTCGACCTGGTCGACTCGCTACTCTCTGGGACGTGGCCTGTACTGGAACGCGACGCAATTGCGCTACTCGAGAGGCATTGCTGCAACGTTTTGCTCGCTCACCGGCACACTGAACGTACGGTTCGGGTTGCGCGTTGGCACTGCACCGAACTAGACATCTGGGGCGCCTGGACGACCTGTCCCCCGCACGGGATCGGGCTCAGTGTCTATCTGTCGGACACTACCGCCACCGGCCCCACCATCTCGCTCGGGTACGGCGCCCTGACCAACGAGTTCACCACTCATCTGGGAGCGCCAGAGATCATTGACCGCAACCCCTACAGCCCCCGAACATCGTGGACTCGCCACAATCTTGCCGTCAGCATCGACTCTTACACCCGAGAACACGAATGCCCCTTGATCAAACTGACTATCCAGCCGCTGACCACAGTCATCCAACACCACGTCACCCCAACCGACCAAACCGCCTGAAATCTGGGGTCCTGTCCGGCGCCTCGTTACCCACCCGCTGCCTGAACTACCGGAAAGTTGAAGGCAAGCAGCCCTGGACTTCTAATCCAGGCGAGGGCGTTGAAGCGGACGTCTCAATCGTTCCACCTAAAACGAGAGCCCGTGATGCACGACACCATCAGCAATGTCGTGCAGCTTTGAACTACTTGTGCGCGCGTAGGTGCGGAGCAAGGAGAAGGCGGCATCAATGGGCACCCCGTGGCGCTGCGCCAAAACACCCTTAGCTTGCTCGATAAGTATCCTGCTCTTCAGCGCTTGCTGTAATTGACCGTTCACCGTGCCTTGATTGCGGATGGTTTGATGCTGAACGAGGCTGATCGTTGCCACTTGAGCCAAGGCCAGCGCCAAGGCTGCGTCCTGGTCGCTAAACGGTTCGCGGGTGGAACTAAAGAGGTTAAGGCTCCCGAAAGTGTGACCGCGCAGGCGCAATGGGAAGGCATGCACGGCATCGAATCCTCGCGAGAGGGCAATCGCAACAAACTGAGGCCACCGCCCGGATTCTTCGGAGAGATTAGAAATCTCTACAGGTTCCCCGGAAACGAAGCAGTCCAGACACGGGCCCTGATCGTGACCAAGCTGGGCCTCTTCGACCTCGCTCGTACGCTCGTTGGAAGACGCCACAATGTGAAGAACTCCACCGCTGTCGGCCAGAAGAATTCCGGCGTCTGTCGCCGCGGTAAATTCGGTGCTGGCCTGGACAAGGATGTCCATGGTGTCGACGACGTCGCGGCCCGCACTTAGTGAGTCGGCGAGGAGCACAAAGACGTCTGCAAGATCAACTTCGCGTTGTGAGGAGACCATGCACACAGAGAATAGAGCGCGATCACGACGGCCGTAAAGGGCTTGCGCTCAACTGTCAAAGGCCCTACACGGATTATCGAACTGTGCTCTTGGCCCACACTGGCTCATAGACCTCAGCGGTCCCGTTCGTCAGCCCAGCCATCCAGGACTGGACAGCTCTCGGACAGTGCTAATCGAAATACAGTCCCAATGGAACGCTCTGGACACCAAAGCAAAATAGACGAAGGCAGTCCTTCGAGATTGCACAATGATCGGAATGGCTATCGACGACATTGCGGATTTTGTCCCGTCGAACCAAATGTGCTGACCGAACTCAGCCGCTCATGGGCACTGTTGCCCTGTCCTGGGCGGGTCGATTCGCGACGAGTGGGCGCGGTTCTGGGATGACCGTCATTCCTTCGGGCGTGTTCGCGGACTTGACTAACACTTCGACCCACTCCAAATCGAGGAAAGGCCATCGGCCGTCTGCGAACTTGAAGAAGAGTGGGGCGCCGGGGAATATCCAGATCGAGCCCCGCCCTCCGTCACCGTCCGTCTCATCTTTCCAGGAGAGATGAAAGCTTTCTTTTAGGTGGAGCTTGACCCCGATGGCGACCTGAAGATGAGCGAGTGTCCAGTCGTTGAAATAGATTGTGAGGCCCGAGTCGTACGTCAAGGTTCCCATGAGCTTTCCTCTCATGAAGTAATTATGGCCAGACCATAACCCCACTGCGTAGCCTCAGGGAGGGGGTTGCGCGCTCCCGCGACACTGTGTGTTCCATGCATTGCGGCGACGTCACGAGCGCTCTGGTACAGGAGCGGATCCGCACCTGCGACAATGCATGCGACGAGCTAATTGCGGTGAGCGAGAATTGCGCCGACGCGTGTCTGGCGGTGCCTGGTGACGGAAAAATCACAGCATGTTTCCTCGCCGATCTCTACTGCGTGGAAATCGCAGCGGTGACAATCAGAGTGCTGTCATGGACGACAAGCACGACTGCACAGCAGCGATCTCAGTCCTGGGCGCGTGCGTAGAAGCGTGCACATCATCAGTAGTGCTCTCCGAATTCCGACGGCCCAAGGCTGCTCCCCCCACCAGGGCGCCGATGCTAGTGATTGTGTCGATTCGCTGAGCCGGACCGGCCTAGCTGGCGATCGCCGGGATGATGGCGCCGGAGAACACCTGCCAGGCCAGCGCCGTTTTCGCGACCAGGCTCAGGGTGATGTAGGTGCGTTCGCCCTGCAGGTAGCTCTTCCACTTGCCCACCTGCTTGTATTGCAGCCACTGGTTGATGGCGAAGGTGTTGAAAAACACGAACAGGGAGATGACGATACCGACCACGAACCCGGGGGCCGCAACGTCACTGGCACTGCCCGGACGAAGGAAGTAGATCAACACCAGGATCCAGGGCACGATGCCCACCATTGACCCGAGGATGAACGGCAGCAGCCGCCCCGTACCCGGCTGCTCGTACTTCTCTTGCAGCGCGCCGAACATGATCATGGCGGCGTTGACGGCGAACACCGCGACCAGCGCGCCGATGTCGGTGACGCCGTTGATTTGTAGGATCAGCCAGATCATGATCGACGAGCTCAACGAATACTCCACCCAGCGGAAGTAGTTGTGGTTGTTCAGCAGTCCCTGCTTATAGCGTGCAAAGAACCCGGGGCTGGAAATGAGGAAGTGGAAGAAGGCGCTGAGCGCGAGGAACGCGACGACGCCGATGCCGATGTTCACCTCGAAGAGTGTCACCCGTTCCGGCGGGATCGGCACACCGGGAGGGCCGGCCAGGTAGTCGGCGGTCACGGCGAACAGAACCTGCGAGCTCAGCATGGTGAGAACCACCGTGAAGCCGATGGCCTGGATCAGATGCAGGCTTCCGGCGACAACGTTATAGATGCGCAGCCGATCGATCTGCTCGTCAGGCGTGTTGACCCTTTTGGCCATGGGACGACTCCTTCGTTCGTGGGCGCCAGGGCCCCTGAGGACATCTTGGCACCGCCGTATCCGTTATTGGTTCGACGAGTGAGGAGCGGGCTGAGGCCGCCAGTTCTCCTGTACCCGCGTTCTAGGGTTAGCGACGATCAATACTCTTGCTTCCCCGCATATCCTTCAAAAACTCCACTCGACTTGGCCTTAAGCCGAGTGCCGGATTCATGTGCCTGCCCGTTGAGCCGGTCCCCCGCTCTCAAGCCAGGTTCGCTGTCCGGAGTTTGCGTGGGGCGGGGACAGTATTGAGGATTGTTGAGGTCAGGTCGGCGTTGCGGTCGGATAATGCTCAGGTGCATTCCCACAGAGATGAGCAGAGTTCCAACGGATCGTTGCGGCGGGTCAGCCGTACTTCCGGTCACGTCTTCCGGTCGGTGGGTGGCGGGGTGTCCTTGAACAGGTCCGCTAGCCAGTTCTCGCCCCGGGATGCAGTCTTTTTGGATTGGCTGACAGGCGGGGTGTCCATATTCTCGCTCGCGGAGCTTGTCGCTCGCAGCGGGGGTAGTGACGGTGGCCGGCCTGGACGACTGCGGGCGCCGGCGAGGGCAATGGCTTTGTCCAGTTCCCCGCGATCCAACCACACCCCCCGGCAGATCGGGCAGACGTCGATCTCAACGCCGGCTCGGCGAGCGACTGCCAGCATGGCTCCGTCGTGAGGGCAGTTCATGTGTGCTCCTTTTCTGTGGCTGAACAATACGGCGGCTGGCGAAGCGGGCGAATACCCCAACATCACCAAAGGATCAGGGGTTTCGAAGAGAACAAAGGGGTGAGCGGGAACCACGCGACGCACAGTACCCCCCCCATTCGCTGACCCTTCCGGCGGGAGCCGGGAGCCGAAGTGTGGCGCGCGTGGCGCTAAAGGCCTCGACGTATACCTGCGATAGCGTCACCTCCACACCCGCCGTGCCTGCATCCCGAATTACCTCGGCGAGCATCGCCCGACGTCGGCGTTCACTCGATGCTGAGAGGACGGCCGGATCGATGCTGAATCCACCCCGTTCTGGCTGCGCGTGCACCCCGACGTGCGCGGTCCGTTCGGCCAGCACTCGTACGCCGGCAAACAGCCCCACCCAGCGGTCCCTGTCGCGGGGAAGAACGATGTGCACACACAGGTCATCGTGGCGGGTGAGCTTGAGGAGGTCTTCAGGCCACAGCTCCCCATCTAAGACCAGGCGGCCGACCGGCGCTTCGTACGCAGGGCCGCGGAGCTGGAAGTCGCGGGGAGAGTGCGTCATCGTGATCAGCTCGATTCCGGGCAGGGCCGGTCGTGCAGCTGCACCCGGGCGCCCCAGTCATCGACCGGATGCCACACCCCGGTCGCCTCAGTGGTGCGATCGATGACCGCCCGGACAGTGACCGGAATATCTCCTGAATTGCGCAGACTGCCGCATCCCGGCACCGGACCCCCGCAGGTGTCGTCAACGCCGACGGTCCACGCGACGACCAGAATGCCGGCTACCGCGAGCAGCGGCAACGCAAGCACCGCCGGCGTTACACCTCGACGGCCTCTCCGCACTGTCTGCGGTTGGGAGTCCAGATCCACCGAGGGGTCCAGGTCACTCATCGAAGCGATCCTTTCCGCCCCCGGCGGGCACTCCACGGCGGCCGAAGACCGGCTCAACCGCAGCAAGTTCCTCGTCGGTGGCGATCCGGAACGCCCCAGCGGCCTCGGCCTGCACTTCGCGTCGGCCTTGACCGCGGGTGGCGCGGAGGCTGGCCACGATGGACACCGTGATGATGGTCACGACTACGGCCAGGCTGATCGTGGTCGGGATGTAGAAGACATCCAGCAGCAGCATCTTGATACCCACCCAGATCAAGACGAAAGCGAGTCCGATCTTGAGGTAAATGAACCGATGGATCAGGTCCGCGAGCAAAAAATACATCGCCCGAAGCCCCAGGATGGCGAACGCGTTCGCGCTGAAGACCAGGAACGGTTCGCTAGTGACGGCGAAGATAGCCGGGATCGAGTCGACGGCGAAGATGATGTCCGTGATTTCCACCAGCACCAGCACGGCCAGCAGCGGGGTCGCCACCACGATTCCTGTCTTGCGGATCAGGAACTTCTGCCCGTGGTAAGCGTCGGTCATCGGCACGAACCGGCGAAACACCTTGAGAATGCGGGATTTCTCGGGGTGGACGTGGTCGTTGCGAGAGCGGAACATCCGCCACCCGGTGTAGATCAGGAACGCGGCGAATACGTACAGGATCCAGGAGAAGTTCTCGATCAGCGCGGCGCCGGCGGCGATGAAGATCCCGCGGAAAATCAGGGCGCCCAGGACGCCGAGGAACAACACTCGGTGCTGGTACTCGCGCGGGACCGCGAAAGCGGCGAAGATAATTGCCCAGATAAACACGTTATCTACCGCGAGGGATTTCTCGATCAGGTAGCCAGCGAAGTACTGCTGCCCGAATTCTGCCCCCCACAGCGTCCACACGAGCACGCCGAACGCGACACCGAGAGACACCCACACGATCGACCACACGGCGGCTTCCCGCACACCGATCACGTGAGCTTTGCGGTGGGCGACCAAGTCGACCGCAAGCATCAGCAGGATCACACCCAGGACAGCGAACCACGCCCACAGAGGGACAGTCATGACAAAGACCTCCACGAAATTATCGTGAAGGTCTCATCGGCCTTGCGGCCCTGCGCACCGGAACCCACGGAGGGAACGTATTGACGATGCGGAGCGAGGATTACTCCCCTTCTATGGATATTCAACACGAGAGGCGTGCTTCACGTCAACTGGGCCAGCCGAGGATTCCCTGAGCGAAGGATAGAAACTGCTTGTTTGACTCGCGCCGGGTATCTGGCTCGACTAGGCTCACCTCGCGGTTCAGCGGGCTGCAACACAAGAACGGTGGTTGCGGTGAAAGCTTCGGGACTCGACCTGAATTCGCGGTTGAGGCGCTACCCATGGGTGTCGCGGGCACTGAACGCGGAGGCCGTTTATGGCACCGTTTTGACCGCTGGCCTAATTTCTGCGTTCTCCCTCTACAACCCGGGACTACCCGTCCTGATCGCCCGCACTGTCGGCACCGTGTTGGTTTTTTGGGGCGCACACGTGTACGCCGAGATTGTCGGCAATCGGGAAACGAGCTGGCGGGAAGCGGTGCGTGAGGCTCTGCAACGATCGGCCGGATTACTGTGGGCCCTCATCGTCCCGGTGGTCTGCCTAGCCTCAGCCGCAGCGCTTGGGCTTTCGATGGATGCCGGCGTCGACGTCTCGCTGTGGGGTGCCGTGATCACCCTGGCCGTGTTGGGATGGTGGGCAGCCCGACAACGTCGCGCCACCCTCGTGGCAAAGCTCGCCACCGCCGCCGCCACCGCCGGCATGGGTGTCGCATTGATCGCCCTCAAAGCGCTCGTACACTGACCGATCCCTTGCCGCCAGACTGGGCCGGGCTAACTAGTGCTCTTCGCAGCCTGCGGCCCAGGTCGTAACCTGCGTCGATGGGGCCGTCACAGAGAGTTACCTCGTGAAGTGTGGCCCGACGCCCAGCGGGCTCAGCCTCAGTCGATTACGCGCCATTCGCGCACGGACTCCTCGACGGTCTTGGTTTCGAGGTCTCGGCGCACGGTCTCCAAAAGAAAGTGGGGGTCGCCGAGGTCGGCGGCAGTGCGAAGAACCTCAGCTCCGCTCGCGCGCCGGCGGATGACAAGGTCAGCGTCGACCTCGACGTAACCCCACGACGGAACAGACGTCGAGTGCGTGTACCCGATGGCTCCTCAAGCTCGGCGACCAGGTGGTTTGACGCGCGATCCATTCCCTCATCTTGAGGCATATCAAAGCGCCTCGGTTGGTGTGCCTCCTGGTTGAGGTTGAGAGACGCTCCACAAATCAGTCGGACGCCAATAGGCTGAATGGCCTACTTCCCAGAGCCGCCAGAAGTCTGGAACGTCTGCCGAGCGGCCCGAGGTCCCCAACGCGTAACGAATTTCAGCCAGCCACGCTACTTCGTTGTCGTCAATCTCTAAATGAAAACCAACTTCGCACGGGGCATGCACTGGTATTCCTGTCGGATCGATCCGCTGCTGACGGCACCCTGTCAATCGACGCCGGCCACCGTGGCTGGTAGAGGATCGCCTAACAAACTTTCGTCCGCAGCCGGCGTCTCGTATCCAACCTTCGCCACAACGGTCAAGGGGGGAGATATCGGCGCACATCGGCGTTACCGTGAACCTCATGCTCCGCAGCGAATTAATTCACGCTCTGATTCAAGAGCGGATACGTACCTGCGAAGAAGCATGTGACGAACTGGTCCGTGTGAGCGAGATGTGCGCAGAGGAATGTCTAGCAGTGACCGGTGATGGGGAAATCACCACGTGTTTCCTAGCCGACTTGTACTGCGTTGAGATTGGACTTGTGACGGCCAGGGTTCTTTCATGGACGACCAGCGCCAATCACGCAGCAGCGATCTTAATCCTGGATGCCTGCGTCGAAGCCTGCACAGAGTCCGTGATCGCATGTGAGCGAATGGCTCAGCTCCACCCCAAGTGGGCAACCTGCACAAAGGCGTGCCACCGCGTGAGTAACGCCTGCACAGACCTGCAAGTAGCCCTCTCCGTCCGATAGACGATCGCCTATCGACCGTACGCCACGCGACGAGTGCGAGGGCGACGTCGTGAAGTAGCGCGAAGCGATCCAGCTTACTCAAACGCGAATAGGCGTCTTCGGGCGGGGACTCCCCTCCCCATCGATTGCCGTAATCGATAAAGAGGCCCCGCTCGTCGCGATAGATCCCCACTGGGATCGTGGGGTGTCGGTACTCACTCATGGTTACACGCCAGTCGTCAGCGTTCTCTCCATCGAGCGATCCCTTCCGGGCCCTCCTCCGCGGCTCGAAACCCAGGGGCTTTAAGGCACTAGGTTGCGAGACACTGGCGCCAGCTGACGGCACTGTGGCGCCAGGCTCACGGGCAACGACGGGCTCGAGCATCTGCTGGCAGCAATTGCCAGTTGAAACGGGGCTGTGGTGACCAAGACCAGTTGAAAAGGTACCGGTCTAACGGCGTATTTCTCTACCGAAGAGAATCAATGTGGACACGATCACAACGACAAGCAGTACAGACCAAATCGGGCTTTCTCGGTGCCCAGCAACATTGTATTTCAGGGCCAGTATTCCGAAAATTGCTAGCAATCCCACTATCGGTATGAGAACCCTCTTCAATTTGCTCCGCTGTCTGTAGGGCGCGGCAACTCTGAAGCGAGTGGGGCCTCGAAGACCACTTCACCAGTTTGTGTCGCCGCCGGCCGGTCGTGTGTGGCCGCGCTTGCAGACGCTGATTGAGCCCCCCAAACACTGACCAAGATTAGGACACCTGCCGTGGCAAGGCTGGTCGCGCGATTCCTAACTCTCATTGCAATCCCCCTCATGGATCGAGAGCGCTCGGACGAGTGACTTACCCTGGTTCCGTCTGCAGTCTAGGCCGAACGCCATGGACTGCGACACCTCGGCCCGTGCGTAAATGCGCTTCAAACACACTCCCGTCCCGTTGAGTGCCGGCGGCGTGCCCCTCGTCGATTGAAAAGGTGGTCTTCAATATCGAGCATGCCATGGGATATGACACAGCGACGTTACAAGACACCTCACGCATGAATCGGACTGCATCCGCGGGCTGGCGCGGCCGTCTCGCGCGATCTGGGACATCGTTCACCCCGCGTTCACCGTCTTCAACCCCGAGCGAGAGACCTTTGCCAACGTCTGGTCACCGTTCCACGCTGACTTCCCGACCTTCTGCGAACACACCGCCGACGTCTTAGCCAAGTACCGCACACGTCGTTTTGGCCGCAACCAGATATGCCCACAAATGTGTTCGACATATCCAGCGTTCCGTGGGCGTTAGATACGAGACAAATCATCTGCCACTCGTCGGCTGGAGAGGAATCTCCTACGTCTCGTATCCCATGGGTTTCGAAACACTCTCGTTTCGAGACAGCTCAGCTCACACGAAAAACCGCACTCTCGCCAACGTCTGGACGCGACAACGGCCGCTTCAGAAGTTTCGAACGCAGCCTGAAACCGGCCAGCTACCAGCCCAGAGAGATGGCGCGGAGCGCCCCAACGTGGGCCGAGTACGCGATGCGGCCGCTCTTGGTGAGCTTCACGAAAGTCGAGGTACGCGAGCAAGTGGCGATGGCTGGCGCTCCGAAACCAATCACAGCGGCAACAAGCCCTGCGATCGGCGCCGCTGCAGCCCCCACCCAGATCAGCAGGAGGGCTGCAGTCACGGCTCCAACTCCGGTTGTCCCAAGTCCAGTAGCAGCTATGATCTTGCTTGTGTTACAGCTGTTCGCCCCGAATTTGCGGTCAAAGTAACCGGCGTAACACCGGAGGCGACAGGTGTTGGCGGAGGTGTTTGCGGTGCGGCATTGGCCGCAGAGTTCGCCCCAGGAACAAGGGCGACCAATCCGCCGAGCAAAAAGGCGCCTGGTGGTGACACACTTCCTGGATCGAGCAGGGGCTAGGCCTGGCTGTCGCCAGTGACGTCGTTGCTGGGTCCTCAGTAAGCTTGCGAAGTGCTTCCTCGGCCTCGCTGGATCGAGATGCGGGCGACAGATTCATAGCGGTTTCTCCAGCAGGAGAACCTCCGATCTACGCCACCTCGGCGATTCTTGCCAGGTCGATTATCCGCGCCGAATCGCGCGAACCTGGCATCGTGACTCGCACGTTGGGCGACGACATGTCTGGCGCCGACAGCGGCAGTGGCCGCACCAAGCCGGTCAGCGGCTATCTCCTGGGGACGTTGAACACCATCGCCTCCTCTGCGATCGACGCCATCTTCTGGGCTGGCCACCGTTGCGGTGGACTACGGGTCCTCCACCGCTGCGTCCGAATCAATCGATACCAGCGCAGGCGGTGGAGGCGGCATCGACTTTTACAGCGGCGCGGGTGCGGCGGCCTCGACTTGGGCGAGCGCGTTGAGGGTACGGGGGTAACCGATGTAGGCGACCAGGGCAGTGAGAACACTGATCAAGTCGGTACGACTATTGCCCACGTTGAGGTTGGCTGTCACGTGGCTTTTGACTTGGCTGTCGGCACCGCCCAGTGCGGCGAGGAGAGCGAACGTGATGAGTTCGCGGTGCCTGACATCGAAGCCGGTGCGGGTGTAGTAGTCGCCGAAGCAGTTCGCGGACAGAAACTCCTGAAAGTGGATGGTGTCGGCAGCTGACTTGGCGTAGATACCCTCGATGGTCTCTGACCCGAAGATTTCCTTCTGCTTTGCCAGCCCGGCGGCCATGCGGCTTTCGGGCGTCGTTGTCGACTGGCCCTCGACAGGAAGCGGTATGCCACGTTCCGTGAAGACTTCGTTTGTCGCAACGACGAAGTCGATCGCGCGCGCGATCCCTACATAGGCCACGGAATGATACGTCAGCTCTTTCACCTGCACAGGTGTGACACCGATCTCCAGCGCCGCGGCGAGAAGGAGCCGAAACTCGACCACGGCACCGACGGCGATCGTCGCCGCGAGCTGATAGATGAGTCGGTCGCCGCGGTCAAGATCCACGTGCCGGAGGGTCTCTCCGAACGCAAAGTCTTGGTAAAACGCGAAGAGCTCAGGGTCAGTCACCAGAAGCGACGTGCCGGTGGCTGCTTTCGTCGCGGGCAGGAGACGATCAAGTTCTTGCTGGGCTTCATCGTGGATGGTCATCGTAGTCCTTGGGCTTGTCGCTGTGACGGTGGGGTCAGGAGGGCGTCGAGGCCGCAGCACCCCGGTAGTCGTCGTCCGTGATGTGCTCGAGCCAGGATGTCGTGACGGCGGGGTCATCAGCGTTCTCGAACATCGCTAGGTGCTCCATGAATGTGCCGGCTGCTGACGCGTGCCAGTGTTCTTGGCCCGGCGGGGTGTACAGGGTCTGGCCGGGGTGCACTTCGACGATCTCGCCGTCGCGGGTGCCAAATCTGCCGACACCGCCTGTGACTCGCAGGTACTGTCCGCGGGCGTGGGAGTGCCATGCGGTGCGGGCGCCGGGAGCGAATCGAACGAGACCGACAACCATGCGCTGATCATCATCATGCGGGACTGTGATCGGATCGAACCAGACGTCGCCGGCGAATTGTTCCGGCGGGTTCTTGATGGTCGGGTGAGTCGGTTCAATATTCATGGGGTTCTTTCTTTGTGAGGGGGAGGGGGGGAGGCGCTGTCGATCCGGGTCTGGACCGGGCTAGAAGGCAATCATCACTTTGAGTGCTTCGCGGGTGTCCATCGCGCGGTAAGCGTCGGGGACGGCGTCGAGGCTGACTGTGCGGTCGAAGACCTTGCCCGGGTTGATGGTGCCGTTCAGGATTGCGGGCATGAGTTGTTCAATGTACCCACGAACCGGTGCCGGACCACCGGTGAGGGTGATGTTGCCGCCGAAGAGGCTGCTGAACCCGATCGGTGCGTCCTCGTACTGCGGCACGCCGACCCGGCTGATGACGCCGCCGGGGCGGACGATGCGGTACGCCTGCTCGTATGCGGGCATGTGGCCGACAGCCTCGAGCACCTTTCGGACGCCACGCCCGCCGGTGAGTTCGCGGACCTTGTTGATGCCCTCTTCGCCGCGTTCGGGGACGACGTCGGTAGCGCCGAATTCGATGCCGAGGTCGGTGCGGGCTTTGTGGCGGCCCATCAGGATGATGCGCTCAGCGCCGAGTTGCTTGGCGGCGAGCACAGCCATCAGGCCGACTGCGCCGTCACCAATGACAGCGACCGTGTCTCCAGAGGTGACGTCGGCGCTCGCTGCGGCGTGCCACCCGGTGCCGTAGACGTCCGAGAGCGTCAACAGCGAGCTCAGCAGCGGGGAAGTCTCCTCGACGCCCGGTACTTTCACCAGGGTGCCGTCGGCGAACGGAACCCGGATGGCTTCGGCCTGGCCACCGCCCATTCCGGGCGCATCCCAAAACCCGCCGTGCACGCAGGACGTGTACAAGCCGTCTTGGCAGAACTCGCACGTTCCGTCGGAGTAGGCGAAGGGAGCAATGACGAGGTCGCCCTTCGCGAGGGTACGCACGTCGGATCCGGTTTCTTCGACGACGCCGATGAACTCGTGACCCATAGAAACACCCCCGGGGGTGACGTCCATGCTGTGATACGGATGCAGGTCCGATCCGCAGACGCAGGCGCGCACGATTCGTACGAGCGCGTCGGTGCTGTTTTCCAAGACCGGGTCGGGGACGTCGATGATGCGCACGTCGCCGGGGCCGTACATGTAGGTGGCTTTCATGAAATCTCCAAAAATGGTGTTGATCAAATTACGAGTAGTCGCCGTGCTTGGTTGGGCCCGCGCGCGGGCCCGCCATTGTCGACCATCCACTCACTCGATGGGCACGTTCTGCCGCGCTTGGGGGTCGCGCGCAATTTCGGCGATGTGTTCCGTCGCGGCCCAGGTGGCCAGGAGGCGAAGGGCTTCTTCGGAGGAACTGCCGGGGGCGGGTGTGTACACGGTGAGGGTGTGCCCGGGATCGTCTTCGAGTTCCATGACGTGGTAGGTCAGTTCGAGCGAGCCGACGGCCGGGTGCCTGAATTGCTTCGCCCCTGAGTAGTGGCGGCGCACATCGTGGGCGCCCCACAGAGTCCGAAATTCTTCGCTCCGTACCGATAGTTCGCCGACGAGGTCGCTGAGCCCTTTGTCGAAGGGGCTGCGTCCGGCGTCGCGACGGAGGATCTGCACATTGACGTTCGCTGCACGGTCCCAGTCGGGGTAGAAGTCGTGAGCGCGGGGGTCGAGGAAGATGAACCGGGAGTGATTCGCCGGGCGGGCGCTCGTGCGATACATCTCTGAATACAAGGCGAAGCCGAGGTCATTCGCGGCAACGAGGTCCATTCTGTTGTTGCCCACGAAAGCCGCGGCACCAGTAATCGAGTCCAGCAGGTTCTGCGTCGCGGGCCGAAGGCTGTGTGTCGCAGGCTTAGGCGAACGGGTACGCCCGCCGAGATTCGCGGTGCGAGCCAGGTCGTGCAGATGGTCACGCTCGGCACGGTCCAGGTTGAGTGCGCGCGAAACAGCATCAAGGACGCTGTCAGAGACGCCGGTGAGGTTGCCTCGTTCGATGCGGGTGTAGTAGTCGACGCTCAATCCGGCGAGTCGGGCGACCTCATCACGGCGGAGCCCAGGGACCCGTCGACGGCCACCCGTCGGTTCGACGCCGGCTTGTTCCGGGCTGATCCGTGCCCGGCGCGAAACCAGGAATTCGCGCACTTCGTTGCGATTGTCCATAACCCCACGGTAGATCCCCTGACCGGCAGGAAGGGAGGTTCTGTTGTAACCCGTTTAGCCAGCACCCTCGCTACGCCCACGAGGGGCACGTTAACTAGGCGTACACGACACATCAGCCAACTGAGGGACACAACACTCATGACTGCCATTGCCATCATCGGCGCCGGACCCGGGCTCGGCCTGGCCGTCGCGCGCCGATTCGGCCGCGAGGGCCACTCGGTCGCGTTCATCTCACGCAACCGCACCCACCTCGACGAGCTCGTTAACGCTGTGTCGGCAGACGCTGTAACGGCCGACGGTTTCACCGCTGATGCCCGCGACGCTGCCCAGCTACGGTCGGCTCTGGCAGCGGCGGCCGACTCGTTGGGCCCGATCGAAGTGCTTCAGTACAGCCCGGTCCCCGCGAAAAGTTTCATGCACCCCGTGCTGGAGACCTACCCGGCGGACCTGGCGGGCGCGATCGAGCAGTCGGTGTACGGTCCGGTCACCGCCGTGCAGCAGGTACTGCCCGGTATGCGGGCATTCGGCCGGGGAACGCTGCTCTTCGTCAACGGCAGCAGCGCCGTCCGTCCGAACCCTGACGTGGCGGGTACCTCGATCGCGTTCGCCGCCGAAAGCGCCTACGCCGAAATGCTGCACGAAGTGCTGCGCCCCGAGGGCATCCACGCCGCCCAGTTGATCATTCCGCAGGGGATCGGCGGAGGAGACCCCGCGCACGAGCCGGACGCCCTCGCTGACAGGCTGTGGCGGATGCACCGGGATCGCGGCGAATTCCGCGTCTACGCGGCCCCCTCCCCTGACACCCACCCGCCCAGACCATCCGAAAGGACACACGAGCTATGGCAAACACCCAGCGCTTCACCGGCAAGGTCGCGTTTGTGACCGGCGCCGCCAGCGGAATCGGACGCGCGACCGCACTCGCTTTCGCTCAGGAGGGCGCCCGTGTCGCCGCCATCGACCTGCCCGGCACCGACCTCGACGGCACCCGTACCCACATTCTCGCGGCCGGCGGTATGGCCATCTCAATCGAGTGCGACGTCACCGATGCCGCACAGGTCATTCGCGCGGTCGACAAGACAGTCGCCGAGTTTGGTCGCTTGGACGTTGCGTTCAACAACGCCGGCGTGGAGCAGTCGAACACTCCGTTAGCCGATCTGGACGACGACGAGTGGGACCGCATCTTCGCCGTCGATGTGCGGGGCCTGTTCCTGTGCATGAAGCACCAGATCCGGTACATGGCCGCCAGCGGTGGCGGCACCATCGTGAACACCTCCTCCGGGGCCGGTGTCGTCGGTATCCCGGAGCAAGCCGCCTACGCTGCCGCGAAGCACGCGGTGGTCGGCCTGACCAAGTCGGCCGCCCTGGAGTACATCGGCTCGGGGATCCGCATCAACGCGGTCGCCCCCGGCGTGATCGACACTGCCATGATCGAGCGGGTCACCGATGGTGAGTCAACGAGCATGGTGGAGCAGGAGCCCATAGGCCGACTCGGCCGGCCCGAAGAGATCGCCTCGGCCGTGCTGTGGCTCAGCAGCGAAGACTCCGCCTTCACCGTAGGCCACACTCTCGTGGTCGACGGAGGACAAACCGTTGGCTAACCTGCTGGGTCCCCGCGCCGCAGCCCTGGTGGCCGTTGCCGCCGCGACTCTCATCGGCCTCGCCGGATGTGCTCCCGGTTCCGAGCCAACGGACACCACACATTGGACGACGCCCGCATCCGCGACACCGACACCGCCATCAGCCTCCGCGCCGATGCCCGCCGAAAACCCGGAGGCCCCAGTGCCCACTGAAACCAACATCACCATTACCGTGAACGACACGACCGTCACAGGAGTGCTCCAGATCAACGCCGCGTCGGCATCACTACTGGCGCAATTGCCGCTTGAGCTCTCCTTTAAGGACTTCGGCGCACAGGAGAAGATTGCCGGCCTGCCGGCGCCCTTGTCGCTGGACGGGATGCCCTCGGGCGGCAGCGCCGAACCCGGCACGATCGGGTATTACGCCCCGGATCAGGCACTCGTCCTCTACTACGACACTGTCGGCTACTACAGCGGCATCATCCCCATCGGTACCTTCAACGAGGTCGCTGCAGTGCGGAATGCACCCGCCTTCGTGAGCACCATCACCACGAACTGACCCCCTGAATCGAGAACTCCCACCATGACCGAGTCTCCACGGCAGTTTGACGGCGGCCCACGCTACGTCGGCGATATCGGGCAGCCGGCCGCCCACAATGTCACCACGTCCAGCACTCCGGTGATCGACGGACCGGACGAGCGCCGCCTCCCCCTCCTGGCGCTGATCTCCCTCGCGTTGATCGGGTTCATTCTCTTGGCGATGGAGACCATGCCCGCGGGCCTGCTGCCCGATATCGCCGCCGGCATGGCGACGAGCGAGGGAAGCGTGGGCCTGCTCGTCAGCGCCTACGCGCTGGGCACCGTGATCGTCACGGTTCCCGCCATCTCGCTCACCCGTCGGTTCCGTCGCAAACCGCTCCTGCTGATCAGCATCGTCGGCCTGATCCTGGCCAACGCCATCACCGCGATCTCCCCCGATATGGCCGTGTCGCTGGTGTCCCGGTTCATCGCCGGTTCGTTCTCCGGAGTCATCTGGGGGATGCTCGCGGCCTACGCCATCCGCATCAGCCCACCCGCCCGCTCCGGTCTCGCCCTGTCGATCATGTCGATCGGCGCTCCGCTGGGATTCGCGTTCGGCACCCCCCTTGGCGCGTTCATCGGCGGGCTCACCGACTGGCGCTGGTCCTTCGCCGGGCTCAGCATCCTGGGTCTGCTGGTGGGCCTGATCATCCTGGTCTGTGTGCCCGACGCGCCAGGACTGCCGGCGGCAACCCGTCTGCCGCTCCGCAGTGTGTTCCGCCTTCGCGGGGTACCGATCGTCCTGATCGTGATCGTGGTGTGGATGCTCGCCCACAGCACCATCTACACCTACATCGCCCCCTACCTTCGGACCACCAGTACCGGCATCGCCCCCGACCTGATGCTGCTCGTCTACGGTATCGCGTCGCTCGGCGGAGTCGCCCTCGTCGGCGTCTTCCTCGACCGCCATCCGCGGCCGCTGCTACACCTCTCCGCCGCGACCTTCACCGCCGCAGGGGTGGTGTTGCTGGTCGGGCACGCCTCGATGCCCGCGATACTCATCGCGGCAGTGCTCTGGGGCGTGAGCTTCGGTGGCGCGGCACCGCAACTGCAAAACGCGCTCACCCACGCCGGAGGCGACAACGCCGACATCGCGAACTCATTCCTCCCCGTCGCGTTCAACCTCGCCATCTTCGGCGCGGGCATCCTCGGTGCCCTGCTGTTGACCGCGGCCGACGGCCTCATCCTGCCCGCCGCCATGACGGTCCTCGGACTACTCACGCTGGCCCTCACCGGAATCGGGCGGCGCACCGCGTTCGCCGCACGCCACTGACCGCAGTGGAACAGCAATCGACTCACCCACCAGCATCGAACCTGGCAAGGACTTCGACACTGCCACGAACCTCGACGAAGTACCCGACAGCTACCGGGCAATGAATGCCAGCGCGAACCTCTCGTCACGTCCTGATCCACCTCACCGAAGCCGGAAGAAGCAGAACCATGGCGATCAGCACACCCGCTGAGGACAACGACAGCCGCGCCCGCGCAGGCCTGATGGCCCGCGCCGCTCCCACCGTCGGCGACGCCATCGCCCGAGCCCACGCCACATCACTCCGGGAAGCTGGCGCCGACTCTGCCCAGAGCACCTGGATACAGCACCGTCTGGACCGCGAGCTCGAGGCTGCCCGGGCAGCCCTCCACCGGGCGCTTGAGGACGAAACCAGCCGTAACGACGCACTTCAACTCGCCGAACTATTCGAACTCTGCAGAATCTGGCGCACCGTGGACCCGGAGTTCGCCGAACACGAAGCACAAATAACGCACGAGCTCACCCACACGCACGGCATCTCCATCCAGCCCAAAGCACAAGCCCGCGAATCTACTCAGGTTCCCCCAGAAAGGACACTCCCCAAATGAAAAAGCACATGCTCCTTGCACCCCTGTCTCTTGCCCTGCTGATCTCTACGACCGCCTGCACATCCACCGCATCGACCCCGACAACCCCATCGCCCGGCACGAGTTCCGCTGATCAAACCGGCCCACTGAACGGAGAATGGCGGATGACATCCCTCGAAGGAAGCGGCCCAGACGCCTACACGGAGATCCCCTACGGCGGGCAGATCGACTTCAACTCCGAAACCGTTTCCGTCCAAGCGATGAACCCCGACACCACGGCGCCCGACACCGCCTACACGGTGCAGGGCTATGAGGCGTTCTACGGCGACCTCTCCGTTGACGAGGAGGCCGGCACCTTCTCGGTCGAAATCGAATCGGCCCTCGCCCGAGAACTAATCGGACAGACCCTGACCCGCAACTTCGAGGTCACCGACGACACCCTCGTGCTCACCCCAGTTGACGTCTCGGAAGGCTGGCGCGCCACTTACGAACGCCACGCCGACTAGCCCCAGCTGCTCGCCAGCCCAATATTGACCCACAGTGGAGGAAAGCATGACGAGAATGACCCACCAGCTCAGGAGCGTTGCCGTAGCCGCCGCACTGGCCGTGCTTCTGGCATCGTGCAGCGTGGACCCCGATCCGCGCCCGACGACCGCCTCCCCCGCGGCTCCAGACGCGTCACCGTCCGAAGCACACACCCCGGACGCTCTCGCTGCTCTGGGCCAAGACGCCGTCCCCATCGCCACCGGTCTGGCTGCTCCGTGGTCGGTGACATTCGTCGGTGACACGGCGATCATCAGCGAACGGGACAGTGCCCGCATCCTCGAACTCTCCCCCGACGGCACGCCCAGAGAGATTGCCACCGTCGCCGGTGTCAACAGCAACGGCGAAGCGGGGCTCCTCGGCATCGCGGTCGACAACCAAAATCGCCTCTTCGTGTATTCCACCGGAAACGACGGGAACCGCATCCAGCGATTCGACATCACCGGCACGCCGGGCTCGCTCGGCCTCAACGCCCCCGTGACCATCCTCGACGGCATCCCCGCAGCCAACTACCACGATGGCGGCCGACTCGCCTTCGGACCCGACGGGATGCTCTACGCAACAATCGGCGATGCCGGCCAGCGCACCGCCGCCCAGGACCTCGACTCACTTTCAGGCAAGATCCTTCGGATGAATACGGACGGTGTGGCGCCCGATGACAACCCGTTCCCCGGCTCGCTCGTGTACAGCTATGGTCACCGGAACCCCCAAGGCATCGCCTGGGCCGAAGACGGGACCATGTTCGCCACCGAGTTCGGGCAGGATACCTGGGATGAACTGAACATCATCACCGCCGGAAGCAACTACGGCTGGCCGACCGTCGAAGGCATCGCCGATGAGACAGGGCTCGTCGACCCCGTGCAACAGTGGACTCCCGACGAAGCAAGCCCCAGCGGGATGACCCAGATCTCAGGAACCCTGTTCATCGCCAACCTTCGCGGTGAGGTGCTCAGGGCGATTCCCGTCGCGGACCCGTCGACACACACCGACTACTTCGTTGGCGAGTATGGCCGCCTCCGGGACGCGGCTCTCGCCCCCGACGGGTCATTGTGGTTCCTCACCAGCAACACTGACGGCCGCGGAGATCCGACCAGCGAAGATGACAGGATCATGACGGTGGAAATAGTCCGATGACCGCGACCTAAATCTCCCTACGACAGAATCCCGCCGCCGGAAACTGTGTCAGAACTGCCCACCGAGACGGGGGGCGGCAGATTTGGTTCTGACCGACCTCGTGAACAGCAGTTTTAGACTTTCCGAGCGCTACCAATTTACTTATGCGCGTCCCGCGAAAAACGATCATTTTGTGGGCACGTGGATGAGCGCGCTGCCGGGCGAGGGCGGAACGCCGAGTTGACTATCGATCCGCTGTGTTTGCGCCCGCGTTCAGGTTAACTTTAGGTGTGACCAATTCACCTGACTCACCTTTCCAAAGCAAAAACACCACCAACCCTGACACGGCTGCGGCTGAGGGAGGGCAGGAAGATCCGCGCACTACCGATCCACATGCCTCTAGTGAAAAGAACGAGAAGATCCTGGCGGACGCAGATCAACGAGATGATGAAGCCGAGCTTCGCGATGTCGAGTCCGACAAGCGATCTGAAGCCGCCGACCTGCAGGCCTTTTTAGATACCAACTCGTCCTATGCCGGTCCTGGCGAACGCCGTGCGGCCGCAGTGGATCGCTCCAACGCTAAGAGCGACCGTGAATCTTCCGCTGCCGATCGAGCCCAGCTGTCCGAGCAGGAAACCAACCCAGACTAGGGTTGTCAGCCCCGATGGTCGATACCTTCTAGTCGCCAACCCAGGGCACAGAAGAGCATCCCGGCAGAACTGTCTCCGTGATCGACACCGACACTTTTGATTTTGTCCGCGCTGTCGAGACCGGCGCGCGTGATGTCACCATCGACCCGACGAGTCGACACGCCAACATCACCAACACCTTTGACGACACGGTCTCAGTACTTGATCTCAAAGAGATGACGGTGATGGCTAGCGTTCAGGTCGGATCGATGCCGAACGGGATCACCTTCACCAGCCAGGCGGCCGGGTTTGCCCCGACTGTCGAGCTGGACCTGAAGATGGACGCCAATGATGCGCCCGGCATGAAGCACTGACCCGTGCGGTAAGTGAGGTCCGGTGATTCCTGCGTCGCGAGCCAGGGGTCTGCGAAACAAATGTAGCTGTCTCGGCCCTTTCGCGCACCCGTCCCTGGGGCAGAATCCCGTATATTTCCGCGGATCGCCTGGATATGGCATCCGCGCTGGCACGGATGGATATGGGCCGATACCGGTCACGTGAAGTGATTCTGGTCAGTTTCTGGTCACACCTGAGTGCCGGTTGGAAGGCTCCCGGATAGCCCAAGGCCGATGTCAGCGCCGGGCCTGGGACTATTTGGTGCGATTCTGGTCACAGAGTCGAGTACGAGGATATCAACCTGGCGTCGCCGCAACACATGCCGCATCACGTCCATCAGCCGCGCCCACTGTTGATGCGGTAGAGCCTGCAGATGCCCGCAACCAAGGTTGCCTTTGTGGCGCGGTTGGTAACGCCATCCGCTGGTTTCCGGGCTTAGAGTACGCGTCGCGCTAAAACGCTCAAATAGGCAGGTTACATATTCCCTGATGAGCGGATATTTACCGGAGACTCGAACCAAGAACCTAGCGTCCCTATTCATTTCCATTCAGACTTCTCACAGGTAAAAATAAGCAATTCATCGCTGACCGGCATAAAGAACGAGAGGCAAGCCAAATCCGCCTGTCGCTCTAGCGATTTTCGGACGTCGGTCAACCATTGAGTGGAAATGAAAAAACCCCCGCGTGACCGGGGGTTTTGTTACTGCTGGGGTACCTGGACTCGAACCAAGAACAAATGATAGCCATCTGGGCTACGCCACTCCTCTGCAGCTGGGGCGGAATCCCGCGGATTTCCGCGGATTTCATGGATTAAGTGTACGCGCCGGCACGGACTGATACGGGCCCATTCTGGTCACACGGTGAGGTTTCTGGTTCGTTTCTGGTCACAGAATCGAGGTCATTCGGTCTATCAGGACACCCGCTCGCGGCGCCCGGCTGCCTTGTACTCTTTGTCCCTAGCGCCGGCGAGTGACGCAGACTCTCGCGCCGAACGTTGATACAAATCAGATGTCGATCGGACCGGGCGAATCCGGCGCTGCCGTGGGTTCACCGTCGAGAATTGCGTTCACGATCTTCTCCGCACGTGGCGTGAGGACATCGCCGGGGTAGAACTGCTCGT
This sequence comes from Cryobacterium sp. LW097, assembly GCF_002205495.2. Lineage (GTDB taxonomy): Bacteria > Actinomycetota > Actinomycetes > Actinomycetales > Microbacteriaceae > Cryobacterium > Cryobacterium zongtaii. The sequence continues at coordinate 2,385,745 of NZ_CP021992.1, forward strand.
AGAGTTCGCCTGCGTCCTCGAGCGTGTGGACGTTACACAGAGCGAGGAGGAGTCTGATATCGCGGGTGTCGCGCCCGGGGCGGTTCGCTCTGAGTTTCATAACCAGCATCGCCTCTTTGGACGCCACTTCAATGACAATGCCACCCTCATCGTGGATGATCTCCCACTCAACGGCGCGGCCGAGTGTGGGGATGGCGTCGACCTTCGTGACCTCGAAGTTCAGCCACTTCGCGTCCCACCCGCGCCTGAAGGCGACCCTCTCGGCGGCGGCAGCGACGGACTCGTCCGAACCGGGATTGACGTGAAGGACATCTAGGTCCTGCGTCGTCCCCCTGTCGAAGTAGCGTAGGGCAAGTGCCGCACCGCCCACGAGCCGGATGCCAACAACCTCGCCCTCATCGCGAAGCTCGGCGGCAAGATCTCGAAGGCCGATGATGATCGCGCCACGATCGAGCGCAGTGGCTGTCATCAAACGCTCGCGAAGGTATCTGCCCAAGCGAGGACGCCGCGTTCGGCGAACTCGTCCGGAACGTCCTCACGCTCGGGTGCCGGGTCGGCCGGATCGACCCGGAAGACGACAGGTATGGTCAGTGCGCGATTGAGGTCGTTGACCCACCCGGGGAGCGGGATGCTTTCCTGATTGAGCCTCCATGCCACAAGAGCCGCAATCGCCGCATCCCACACCCGATCTCCGGTGCGCTCCGGTTCCGTCAGCCCAAGGATCCCCCGGACCAGTCCGTGTTCGGCGGTGAGATTGTCATTTAACTGGAGGAGCGCCCGGAGTGCCCGGTCTGGGTCATTAGCGCGCAAGTGTTCACGAATCGCCTCTGCCGAGGTGGCAGCGTCGTCCCGCCGGGTGGGAGCGGCGTACAGGCGGTATCCGGTGCCAGCAAGTAGCCGGTCAACTGTGCTGTAGGCGGCGTCTCTACCCCGTTCATGATGAGAGACGCTGGCCTGATCGATGCCGGTCAACTCTGCAAGTCTCGCCTGAGTGATATGTCGGCTCCGGCGGGCGGCCCGAACCAGGGTGGATGACGCTGCCATGAAAGTCACCTTACCTTCACAAATATGATTCCTAAAACATATTATAGACGCGCTTCGCACAACTATGAACGTTGATCGCCTGCGGTAACCCGCCTCGTGCGCTGTGAATCACCGGAGTCATCGGCTAGACCCAAGACTGCGCAGGCACGGCATGCCTTCGAGATCGACTCTTTCTTCAAGAGTGCTTGGCTCCCGAGGGTGAGCCGGTCAAGCCGCACTCCCCGCACCGCAGCAAGATCACCAGGCGTGCGGTCGTCTCATATGGAGTGACCCTGTTTTCGGACGATGATGGCTAGCTCACGCTGTCACCGGTCGCGGTCTCGTCACGGGGCTGATCCGGCATCAAGCCGAGGGCACGTGCCCGACGGTAGAACGAGGCCCGGGACATTCCGAAGTCGCGCGCCACCTGCCCCGTTGGTTCTCCAGCCTCGATGAGGCGGTTCGCGCTGCGGATCTGACTGTTGGTGATCCTTCGTGGGCGGCCGCCCAGGTTCTTGCCGTTTTTGCGACGTTTGTCGATCGAGTCCAGGACGCGCTCTCGCTTGATTTCGTGTTCCATCTGTCCGAGAGCCACCATGACCGTGAACAGCATTGAACCCGTCGGAGTGCCTGTGTCAACGTCACCGCCGCCCAGGTTGAGGACACGAAGGGCAACACCGCGCTCCCTGAGGCCTCTGGCAAACGCGAGCACGTTCTGCGCCGATTGCCCAGCCGGTCCAAGGTTGTGATCACGAACGTGTCGCCAGGCTCGAGCGCTTTAAGTGCGACATCAAACTGAGGCCGAGACGCTCTCGCTCCGGCACTCCCCAGATCGACATACAGGTCGTCACGCCGAACGCCTGCCGCCAGAATCTCGAGCCGCTGAGCATCCGTATCCTGCTGCCGAGCCGAAACCCGCGCATATCCAATGAGCTTTATCACCGCACTCCTTCGCTGTCTCATAACTAGCGATGCGCACTGCCCCTTTACGAAAAGGTTACGCGACGTAGTTACAAGACGTCCCAGGATCTGCGGTTCAGGAGGGCGCTCCGAAAACGCAGGTCGCGCCGATAAGCCGTCTCATATTCCTAGGGTTTCGAGACACGAATCCGGGTTCGTGGAGTCATGCGCCTCGCATCTGACAGTCTCCGGTCGCTGGCTCGGCAGTGATGGGCGCAATTCCGCTCACTGCGTGCGGGCGCGCTATTTGTCGATGGGCGGAAGGACCTGCTCGGTGCCTACACCCATGGTGACTGGTGAGGTGTTTGTGGCATCAAACGCCACGCTGAAGGGCGGGTCGACGTCAATGGACTCGGCCAGTCCCGGGTCGGTGGTCAGCGTCGGGTCGAGCGACTGGAAGCTAACTTCGATTAGGCCCGGCACAGTCGAGGAGCTCTGGGAGACCTGCACCTGTCGTTCGGCGGAGACGTACTGGCGGGTCTGTCTGGACACCTCGTTGGCTGCCGCTTGGTATTCAGCTGCGTTGAAACCCACAGACTCGACGATGACGAAGGGCAAGCCGGTGTTCTGTAGAAGTACGACGGCGTCGGCCGGAGCTGATCCCTTGAACGCCACATGCATGGCGGGGGTCTTGTCGAAGAACGCGTAGCCGAACTCATCCGGAAATTGCTCCTCGATGGCTGCGGTGGCGGTTCCAAGCGGAGCATAATTTGCTTCCCAGAACTCATCGTCGCCGGGAATGGAGGCGTCGGCGGGCGGAGTATGTGGCAGGACCTGCTCGGTACCCACTCCCAATAAAGCGCTGGCCCCCGCAGCATCATTAGGTTCGGATACGGGAGGCGTAGCGCAACCGGACAATACCAGCGCGGCTAGCCCGGCGGCAACGAAGCGGGAACCGAGCTTGTTCATTTTCGTCCTTCAAAAGTTGTTGCCAGCATTCGCGCGAGCCAAGTGGTCGATCCGCTCCAAGCGGATTCACCCGTCCATTCAATAATGTCCGGAACATGCCCCCGGGTCCCGTCTGCCCCGAACTGGGGTGTCCCCTGGACGCCTGCGATGAAGGCCGAGAGTGAATCCATGGCGGGTCCAACCGCATGCGACGAGCGGCAGGAGATTTGTCTCGTATCTGAACCTGCCTCGCATCTCTAGGGTTACGAGGCACTTCTTCGGTGACGCCGGGTCAGCATCCTGATGCTGCTCTCCCCGAAAGCGCGCGGCACCAGCATCGCATTCCTCATCGGCTGGGTCCTGGGCGTCGTCGTCGCGGTCGTCGTGCTCACCTTTGTGTCGTCCCTCCTCCCGGGAAGCGACAACGACGCATCCAAGCCGATCAACGGCGTCATTAAGATCATCCTCGGCGCGCTGCTCCTCCTACTCGCCACCAAGCAATGGCGCTCACGCCCCCGCACCAGCGCCGAACCGCCGCTGCCGAAGTGGATGGCCGCCATCGACTCCATGACCCCAGTGCGCGGACTCCTCCTCGGCTTCGCCCTCTCCGGGGTCAACCCCAAAAACCTCCTGCTGGGAGCCGCGGCCGGCATGGCGATCGGCTCCGAGGGGCTGAGTGCCGGCGAGGCCAGTCTCACAATCGTGATCTACACCCTCATCGCCGCCTCAACTGTCGCCGTACCGGTGATCGCCTACCTGGTAGCCTCCAACCAGATGGCTCGCCCCCTTGAAGAGCTCCGCACCTGGCTCGTCCACAACAATGCCACCGTCATGGCCGTACTGCTCCTCGTAATCGGGGTTGTTCTGATCGGCAAGGGCATCGGTTCGTTCTGACAATCGCAAAGGCGCCACCTAGTCCACTAGCGCTCAGACCTCAAGCGATCCATTGGGAAGGGCCCGAAGGAGTGTCACACAACGCCCGTTCTTCTTCACCGCGGACGGGGGAAACCCCATGGTGCAGGGTCGCAAACACAAGAATCTCAGTCACACGCTGCGCGTCGTCGACGCGAGCGGAACTAGAGATCGATCCGCCCCGAGTGGTGGGCAAAGGCTGGTGCGAAACGGATGCTAGGTCAGGAATGGCTGAAAGAAGGGGTAGTCGGTGTAACCCTTGGCGCCCAGAGCTCCTTCCCCGTAGGACGTGGATGAGTCCGGTTCGTTGAGGGAAGGCCATCCTTCCAGCGGAGGGCAAGATCAGGGTTTGCAATGGTCGGCCGGCCGGCAACGACAGCGTCCGCCAGCCCATTTGTGAGCAGCGCAACTGCCTCGTCACGTATCGTGATGGTTTCAAAGTCGCTGTTGACCAGGAAAACTCCATCGAAGCGCGTGCGGAGGTCTTGGACAAGATCACTCGATGGTTCATGAAGGAGCATGCTCAGGTAGGCGAGCTTGAGCGGAGCGATGCTGTCCACTAACACGTTACGGCGGTGGACCAAGATGGCGCCTTTTAGAAGCGCTCCTAAACCAGCGTGGGCCGTGCCTGTGAACTAACTCCCGGACGACTTAGTGTCAGGCAAACTTTCATTAGGCGTATCGCTGTCGGTGTATTCACCCTCGACTTGCGTATCGTCGACGGCTGGTTCAGGCGAGCCAGCCCCTGGCTCGGAATCGGTGTATTCGCCATCACTGCCGGGATTGGCTTTCATAGGATTCTCTCTCTGTGGAAGGGGTTAGCAGTCTATTTCCCTGAAACGGCCTGGTAAAGGCGCTAAGGCCGATATCCACGCAGCCTCGCCCGTGTTTCGTGGAAACTTCACGCCTGCGACAATATTGCGGCCCGAAGGCAGGGAGCCTAGCTCGGCAAGTGGCCAAGGTCGGATTGTGGAGTCAAAAGCCCTCGCTTTCGGTGGGCAAACTGCGCGAAGCTGATTGGGTCGCGTCCAAGTACGTCGCGAACAGATTGAGTAAGCCCAGCGGCCATTCGCAGTCGTGCTGTGGTGTAAATCGCCAGGGTGACGAAGACCATGCCCCAGGGCATCACGAGGCGTCGGCGAGCGTGGAGCGCGTAGCGAATCGCTCCGGGCTGGGCGTACCGGATCGGACGTCCAAGCTCCGCGGTGAGGATCTGCGCGATCCGCTCGTAGGTTATCGCTTCGTCGCCGGTCACCGTCAGCGCCTTGTTGGAGTACGTGTGAGGGTCGAGGAGAACGGCCGCAGCTACAGCTCCGACATCTTCTGCGTCGACGAACGCCGTCGCACCTCGGCCGGCCGGAACAACGAGCTCGTTGCGGTCACGGATGTCCGTCAGATGGGTGGTGCTGAGGTTCTGGTGAAAGAACGATGCGCGGACGAATGTCCAGGAGATCCCGCTGGTGCGAAGCCAAGATTCGAGGGCGGCGTGCGGCACTACCTTGTTCTTTTCAGCGCCCTGAAGCGAGAGGAATACGATCTGCTCCACGCCCTGCTCGCGCGCAAATTCAAGGGCCGGGAGCATCTGTTTCTTAGGCTTCCCGAGCTGTGGGGGTCGCAGGAGAAACATCTGACGCACCCCACTGAACGCTGCCGTCCACGTGGACGGATCGGTGAAGTCGAGACTGACAGTTTCCACCCGATCGCCAAACATCTTGCTGACCGCGTCACGGTCTCGTCCCGCCGCCCGTACCGTCCTGCCAGCGCTGAGGAGTGCCTCCACCACGGCGTGACCCACGTTCCCTGTCGCCCCGGTCACCAGGATCGCTTCTGAAGCTCCGGCAATGTCCGACTCGTTCGTCTGGTGCATATGTGTAGAGTACACCTATGACCGATGATCATGACTGGGACCAGATTGACGCATCCCTTATCCGCATGCGTCGCCTGTTGGAGATCCCGCGCGGGGCGACTGACGACGTTGATCTTTCAGCCGTGTTTGTGGTGGACACGATTGCTCGACGCGCGAAGGACGGGATGTCAACACGGATCGCCGACATCGCTCACCACCTCTCAGTGAAACCGTCCACGGCAAGCCGACTCGTCCGTTCTACCGAGGCGGCCGGCTACATTCAGCGCTCCATCAGCCCGGATGACCCGCGCAGCGTCGTTCTGCACCTCACGTCGACGGGCGAAGGACTCAATACCAGCGCTAGGGACTTCCGAACAGACATTCTCCGCAAGGCGACCATAAAGTGGGACGCGAACACCATAGCCACTTTTGCAGGCCTGTTGGACGAATTCTCCCGCGCAGCATCTGCGAGCACGGCCGACTGCTGAACTCAACCGCTCGCAACCGCTCGCAACCGCTCGCACCGCTCGCAACCGCGACTAGATACTCAACCTCGAACTGAACCTCAAGGTAGAGGCCGACGGGCTGGCTTTGGACGTGGATGGGCGGGGCTAATTCATTGTCCACCGCCCCCAGGCCTTCGTCGGGAACGGCCAATCGCTAGGTAGCGCCATGAGGCTGTTGAGCAATCAAAAAGTCGTCCAGGTTGGGCAGCGCTCGATTCAGGGTATGAAGTGCGTCATCCACAATTGCTGCTGCCACAACCGTCGAGGTCGCGTCAAGTCTCACAATCGCGGATCCCTGGAGCCGGTGGCCTACCCAACGCAGCTGTAGGCGATCGACAGAGGTAACGCCGGGTACGGCGAGCAGAGCGGCATTCGCGCGGTCGACGAGTTCTGGCTCGATTCCGTCCATCAGCCGTCGACCGATGCTCCTCACTGTGCCCCAGAGGAGCACGATGATCGCTCCGGAGATGAGAATGCCGACGATTGGGTCCGCCAGGGGGAATCCGAGCATGGCGCCAATTGCGCCCGCGACCACCGCCAGGGACGTGAAGCCGTCGGTGCGCGCGTGGACCCCGTCGGCCACAAGCGCAGCCGACCCGATGCGCTGGCCCACGCGGATGCGGTATATCGCGACGGCCTCGTTACCTGCGAAGCCGATGACGCCGGCGGCCACGACCCACCAGAGGTTTTCAAGCGGATGTGGATCCAGGAGTCGTGCGATCGACTGCCACGCCGCGACGACGGCCGAGAGAGCGACGACCACGACGATGAACAGACCGGCGAGATCCTCGGCCCGGCCCAACCCGAAGGTGTACCGGCGGGATGCGGCGCGGCGGCCAAGGATGAAGGCGACCCAGAGCGGCACGGCGGTGAGGGCGTCGGAAAAGTTATGGATCGTGTCAGCCAAGAGGGCGACGGACCCGCTGATGAAAACGACCCCCAGCTGCAACACGGTGGTAGCGAGAAGCACGAAGAGGCTGATCTTCAGCGCCCGCACACCCTCCTTGCTGGCCTCGAGGGCATCGTCGATCGAGTCGGCGGCGTCGTGACTGTGTGGCACGAACAGGCCGTAGAAAAACCCTTTCAACCCAGTCGGGTGGGAGTGAGTGTGTACTTCACCGCCGTGGTCGTGGTCGTGGTCGTGGCCGTGGCCGTGGTCGTGCTCGTGCTCGTGCTCGTGCTCGTGCAGATGGTGCTTGCTTGCTGAACTCATGCCCCGGCCTCCGAGTGATGATGGCGTGGGTTCGAACTCAGCGAGTGCTCGGCTTGGAAGATCGCGTCGGATACCAACTGCCTTGCATGTTCATTGGCCAGGCTGTAGAACACCTTGGTTCCCTCCTGCCGGCTGGTCACGAATCGTGACAGGCGCAGCTTGGCTAGATGCTGTGACACTGACGGCGGGGACTTCTCCAGCAGCTCGGCCAGGCTGTTGACCGAGAGTTCGCCGTCGCGCAGGGCGAGAATGATACGGATCCGGGTGGCATCTGCGAGCATCGCGAATACTTCAACTGCCAATTCGACGTATTGGCTGTCCGGTTCACGTCCGCATACGGGCTTATCTGCATCCATACGCAGATTCTTACATTAAACCGCGACGTCGCGTAATCGCAGTGACCCGCACCATCAGTGCGAATCGTTGAGCAACGGAAACTCAACGGTGAAGGTCGCGCCTCGGCCGACACCCCCACTCTCTGCTTGGATGCTTCCACCGTGGGCCTCGGTGATGGACTTGGCAATCGCCAGGCCTACTCCCGACCCGCCGTGAGCGCGGTCCCGGCTCGCGTCCACTCGATAGAAACGCTCGAAAACATGCGAAATATGGTCGGCCGGAATTCCATCGCCCTCGTCGGACACGGCTATCGCCGCCCTGCCGTCGACTAGCGCGGCGGAGATCACCACCTCGCGCCCGGCCGGGGTGTGTCGAACTGCGTTGTCGAGGAGATTTGTCAGGACCTGACCGATGCGATCGCTGTCCCCGCTGACAGCAGCGTCCCGGGCGTCTGCGGACATGGTGACCGTCAGCGTGACGTTCTGGGCAGCGTATTGCGCCGTCGCCTGGGCTACCGCATCCGCGACTACCTGGGAAACGGGCAGGCGTCGTCGGTGCATAGTGAGTCGGCCTTCCTCTGCAGTCGTCACGATGGCGACGTCCTCGCTAAGCCGTGCCAGACGGGTGACCTGGTCCCCCAGCATCGTGAGAGTTGCCGGGTCCGCTTCTTGGACGCCATCGGCGATGGCCTCAAGGTAGGCGCCGATGGTGGTGATTGGGGTACGCATTTCGTGCGCCAGGTCGCCCAGCATCCTCGTTCTGGTCGCTTCGATCCGGCCCAGATCGGTGGCCATCGAGTTGAAGGCCGAAGTGAGGTCGTCAAACTCACTGCCCAGGCCCACAGCGGGGATACGCGCCGTGTAGTCCCCGTCCGCCACGCGGCCAGCCGCTTCAGTGACTGGTGCCAGGGATCGCGTGATCCGGCGGGAAAGGAACAGGCTCACCCCGACTGACGCTGCCAGAGCAGCGAAAAGGGCCACGGCAAGGGAAAGCATGGATGCCGTCCGGAATGCCTCCTCGGCATGCACCGTTGAGTCAGCCCCAGAACCACCCATGCCCATCATGTGAACGTGGAATATGGCTGGGCCGATCCCTGCGACGACGACCCAAGCAGTTGCGACTCCGACAAGTACAACGACGAGGATGGCGCCGAGCAGGCGAGCGCTGAGGTCCCTAGGGCCAGGGACCCGAGTGCGTGTTCTGCTCACGCTCCGACGCCCATCTGGTAGCCGACCCCGCGCACTGTCCGGATGAAGACCGGTGACGACGGATCATCACCGATCTTGCGCCGCACATGCCCGATATGCACGTCCACCAAATGCGGATCGCTCATCCAGCCGTCTCCCCATACGGCATCAATCAGTTGCTGCCGAGAGAAGACAATTCGAGGTTGGCCGGCCAACGCCACCAGCACCTCGAACTCGGTGCGGGTCAGGTCCACCGGTTTACCGCTTCGGTGAACTTCGCGGCCGGCGACGTCGATTTGAAGGGAGCCAAAGACAAGAGGCGGTGTGCCGAGCGCGGCGGCTTGTTCGCTAGGGCGCGGTCGGCGGAGCATAGCGCGCACTCGAGCCACTAGCTCTCGCGGGCTGAATGGTTTGGTCAGGTAGTCGTCTGCTCCGACAGAGAGACCGACCAGCTTGTCGATCTCCTCGACCCGCGCGGTCAGCATGATGATGTAGCAATCAGTGAAAGTGCGCACGGTACGACAAACCTCAATGCCATCCATCCCTGGCAGGCCCAGGTCGAGAACGATGATGGCGGGGGCCCAATCTCGTGCCTTCGTCACGGCGGACTGGCCGTCGGCCGCCGTCTCAACGTCGAACCCATCTCGCTCCAAGTAGCCGGCCACCAACTCGAGCAGCGGTACCTCGTCGTCGACCACCAAGACTCGCGGACGCGGCTCCTCAGTGGTCTGTGGCCTGAAGGTCGTTGACATCATGGTCTCATTGTCCCTCCGGGTTCATCCCGGAGCGCTCTCATGTGCGGCTGCAGCCAATATCCCCAGTCAATCTTTGTCAAAAGCCTGACTAATGGGTTTCGCTCACCGCTGGTTGCGTCGTCCGTGCCGCATGGGTGTCTGCCGAGTCCGGTAGGTGCAGTCTCTTCAACAGCAGTGCATTGACGGCAACAATGACGCTTGAGCCTGACATGGAGATCGCGGCGATCTCCGGGCTGAGCTTGATGCCAAACCCTGGATAGAAAATCCCCGCTGCAATCGGGAGGGCGATCACGTTGTACCCGATGGCCCACCCGAGGTTCTGACGCATCTTGCGAACGGTGCCTTTTCCGATGCGCAGGGCGATGGAAACGTCGAGCGGGTCGGAGCGCATGAGGACTACGTCCGCGGTCTCGATGGCGACGTCGGTTCCCGCCCCAATAGCGATTCCCAGATCAGCCTGAGCCAAAGCGGGAGCGTCGTTGACGCCGTCACCGACCATGGCTACGCGTCTCCCCGCCTGCTGGAGCGCGGCGATCTTCGCTGACTTTTCCTCTGGCAGTACCTCGGCGATGATCGTGTCGATCTTCAGCAGGGACGCAATTCGCTGGGCGGTGGCCTCGTTATCGCCGGTCAACATCACGACTTCAATTCCCGCATCATGAAGCGCTTCTACCGCGGCGGACGCGGTCTCTCGGACGGCATCCGCAAGAGCGACGACCCCGACCGCCCGGCCGTCGACAGCAATAAGCACTGCCGTTCGCCCCGTCGCCGCCAGCCCATCGCGTTGCGGGATGACCAGTTCTACATCTACGCCCTGATCGAGAAGTAGTTTGCGGTTGCCCACGAGTACCCGGCGGCCGTCCACCGTGGCTCCGGCACCGTGGCCTGGAACGTTTCGGAAATCCGACGCGGTCAGAATCGGGACGTTCCTGCTGGTGGCGTAGTCCACGACAGCACCGGCAAGGGGGTGCTCAGATTCCCTCTCGACGGCGGCCACGAGGGCTAGGAGAGATTGCTCGTCGTAGCCGATGGTGAGGAAGTCTGTGACCTCTGGCTGTCCTTTGGTGAGGGTGCCGGTCTTATCCATCACAACAGTGTCGATTCGAGCCGCGGTTTCCAGGGCGGTGGCGTTCTTGAACAGAACGCCACGCTTCGCTCCCAGTCCGGTACCGACCATGATTGCCGTTGGCGTGGCCAATCCGAGCGCATCAGGGCAGGTGATGACGACCACGGTGATTGCAAAGAGGATGGCGGTCGGGAGGCTGGCCCCAGTGAAAAGCCACGCCGCCAGTGTCAGCCCTCCGCCGATCAGGGCCACCAACACGAGCCAGAACGCGGCTCGATCAGCCAGGCGTTGACCGGGTGCCTTAGAGTTCTGGGCTTCCTGAACCAGGGCGACAATTTGGGCCAAGGCGGTATCTGCGCCAACTTTTGTCGCCCGCACCCTGAGTGTTCCGGTGGTGTTGACCGTTGCGCCGATGACGGCTGATCCGACGGACTTTGCGACCGGCAGGCTCTCGCCCGTCACCATGGACTCATCGATGTCGGAATCGCCCTCCTCGACGACTCCGTCGGTCGGGACCTTGGAGCCAGGCCGCACCATCATCAGGTCACCGGGAAGTACTTCAGCGGTGGGCACTTCGATCGCCTCACCATCACGGAGGACGATCGCCATGGAAGGTGCGAGCTCTAACAGCGTGCGAATGGCATCGTTCGCTCCACCGCGTGCCCGCATTTCAAACCAGTGGCCCAACAGTACGAAGCTGGCCAAGACCGTGGCCGCCTCATAGAAGACCTCGCCGCCGCCGGTCAACGTCACGATCACGCTGTACAGCCACCCGGAGCCCACTCCCACCGCAACGAGCACCATCATGTCCAGAGTTCGAGCTCGCAGCGCTCGGAACGCACCATCGAAGAAGATCCAGGCCGCGTAGAAGATCACGGGGAGAGACAGAATCAACGAAAAAACGTCGTCCCGAAGGCCAAACGGTGCGGGCACCGTGAAGCCGATCACGTCCCGTCCAATCGGCGACCACAAAATGATCGGTATCGACAATATCGCCGCCACCAGGAACCTGTTGCGCATGTCCCGCACCATGGCATCCATCGACATGCCTGCGTGAGCTCCGCCATGGCCCATCGTGTCCTGAGCTGTCCTTGTCGCGTGCCCCTCGTGGGTCACAGCTTGGCCGTGCCCCTCATGCGGCATGGGCGAGATGTGCGTCATGCCCATCGGCTGAGACTTGTCGCTCGCCCTCTCGGAGCTCTCTTGGGGATCGCATATGTGATCAGGAACCGAACGGCCCGCGCAGTGATAGCCGCAGTCTCGGACCCAGCGGGTTAGCTCAGCTACGGACGTCTGACCGGGGTCATAGGTGACTACCGCTGTCTGGGCGACCGGATTTGCCTCCACGCGAATGACTCCAGGTCGGCGGCCCAGCATGGATTCGGCGACTGCTTTGGATGACGCCCACTGCACGCCGCCAACCTCCATCACTGCTGATACCCCTTCGGTGCTCATGGGCAGGTTCCTTCCTTTGCGCTTCGAGAGATGACCTTCGCGTCCCACAGGGCCGACGCTATACCCCCCTAGGGTACCTGTCAACAAAGGCCCGCGAGCCGGTCGGTTCCACGTTTTCGAAATGCAGCTTCCAGGCGATCGGGTGAACTTTATACCCCAAGGGGGTATAGTTCGATGTACCCCCCAGGGGTAGACGTGACGGAATTGACCGTCAGCAACGAAGGGAACTTCTGATCATGCTTACTGGTAAAGAAAATGACCTCGGCCTCACGGACTCATCCTGCGCGTGCTCTCACGGCTCACATTCAAGCGTCGCCGACGCTTCACCCATAGCTACCTCAGGCTTTTCGAGCAGTTTCCAGGTTGCCGGGATGACCTGCTCTCACTGCGTCGCGAGCGTGACCACAGAATTAGGCCGATTAGCGGGTACTGACAGCGTCAGCGTCGACCTCGCACCCGGCGGCCTCTCCTTGGTCACCGTGTCCAGCAGTAGTCCTGTCGACCCGGCGGCAATTGCCGCCGCCATCGATGAAGCGGGCTACGAACTGATCCTCGAGACCCCATGAGTGGCATTCAGGTCGATCTTGTCGTCGGCGGAATGACCTGCACTTCGTGTGCAGCACGGATCGAAAAGAAACTGAATCGGATGACGGGAGTCGAGGCCACCGTCAATTACGCGACGGAGAAGGCGAGCGTGTTCATTCCAGACGGGACGTCCGTTGAGGATGCCATCGCCACCATTGAGGCAACCGGGTATACGGCCGTTCTCCCCCGTCCCGTGAGCCCCGCGCTTGACGTGACAGCAGCGCCCACCGAGGCCGACAAAGAAGTTGAAAGTCTCCGCCAGCGACTCGTGATCTCTGCCGTATTGGCAGCACCGGTCGTGGCCCTTTCCATGGTCGCTCCCCTCCAGTTCTCCAACTGGCAGTGGCTTGCCCTTGCACTCGCCGGTCCCGTAGCGATCTGGGGCGCTTGGCCATTCCACCGCGCTGCCTGGGTCAACCTGCGGCACGGTGCAGCGACCATGGATACCTTGATCAGCATGGGAGTGCTCGCGGCACTTGGGTGGTCGCTTTACGCCCTGTTCTTCGGTACCGCGGGGATGCCCGGAATGACGATGAGCTTCAGCCTCACGACAGAACCCGGCGGCGCCGCGCACGAAATCTACCTCGAAGTTGCGTCGGCCGTCACGGTCTTTATCTTGGCCGGGAGATACTTCGAGGCGCGGGCGAAGAAGCAATCGGGCGCGGCCCTCCGTGCCTTGCTCGAACTGGGCGCGAAGGAGGCAACACTGCTGCGTGACGGCGTCGAAACAACCGTGCCTACATCTTCTCTGATTGTCGGTGACCATTTCGTGGTGCGGCCCAGCGAAAAAATCGCCACAGACGGCACGGTCGTCGAGGGCAACTCGGCGGTCGATGCGAGCATGCTCACCGGAGAGTCCGTTCCCGTCGAGGTCGGCCCGGGTAATGCCGTGGTCGGCGCCACTTTGAACTCCGGTGGCCGCCTCGTCATCCAGGCAACACGTATCGGCTCCGATACTCAGCTGGCCCAGTTGGGTCGCTTGGTCGAACAGGCCCAGACCGGCAAAGCGGAGGTGCAACGACTCGCTGATCGAGTATCCGCAATTTTCGTGCCCATCGTGATTGCCCTCGCCCTCGGCACCCTCGTTGTGTGGCTTCTGGTCGGGGCCGGCCCTGTGGTGGCATTCACGGCAGCGGTGGCGACACTGATCATCGCCTGCCCCTGTGCCCTCGGGTTGGCCACGCCAACAGCTCTGCTCGTCGGAACCGGTCGGGGCGCTCAACTCGGCATCCTCATCAAAGGACCGCAAATTCTCGAGTCGACTCGACGAGTCGACACCATTGTTCTCGACAAGACCGGCACCGTCACAACCGGGCAGATGACTCTCGTTGCTGTGCATCCGAATGAAAACGTCACCGACGAGGAACTCCTCGTTTTCGCCGGCGCTGCAGAGTCGGGATCAGAACACCCGATCGCCAAGTCGATCGTAACCGGAGCGAGGGCGCGTGTGCTGACCCTTCCGACGCCGGAGTCGTTCTCGTCCACGGATGGTCTCGGTGTGCAGGCCATTGTGGACGGACGCGTCGTGCTGGTGGGACGCCCCAGCTGGCTCAGTGAGAAGTGGTCAATCCAGCTCCCCAGCGAGCTCAAGCTCGCCTTGTCCTCGTGCGAATCGCACGGGCAGACAGCTGTAGCCGTCGCCTGGGACGGGCAGGCGCAAGGCATCCTGGCGGTATCTGACGTCGTCAAGGACTCCAGCGCCGCCGCAATCGAAGAGTTTCGTCGCCTGGGTTTGCAACCCGTGCTCCTCACTGGTGACAACGAGACCGTGGCGCGCGTCGTAGGAACAGAACTCGGCATCGCCGATGTTCGTGCTGGCGTCCTCCCGGCCGAGAAAGCCGAAGTGATTCGGGAACTCCAGCTAGAGGGGCGCGTTGTGGCCATGGTCGGCGACGGAGTGAACGACGCAGTGGCGTTGGCTACCGCCGACCTGGGCATCGCGATGGGCACCGGCACCGACGTCGCCATCGAGGCCAGCGACCTGACCCTGATACGAAGCGACCTGGTCGCTGCCGCGGACGCTATCCGGCTTTCTCGTCGCACCCTGGCAACTATCAAGGCCAACCTCTTCTGGGCTTTCGCGTACAACGTGGCCGCGATCCCTCTTGCCATGCTGGGCCTGCTCAACCCGCTGATCGCCGGTGCCGCCATGGCGCTGTCGTCGGTCTTCGTCGTCAGCAATAGCCTGCGACTGCGCGGTTTTCGCGGGCTCAACTTACGGGTGACGGAGACGACCTCCCCAGCCTGAAGGCTCACCCGGTCGAGACCAGCTGACCTGCACCCCGGCATTCCCAGCTGAACTTTGTCAAGTGCCGATACGGTTTTGAGATATCCGCGTTTGCAACCTGGTTTGATCCGCACTGGAGGTGACATGAACCCGCACGGCAATTCCGTAGCTGGCCGTCGCCAAAGGCCCGGCCTCGCACACGCGTTCACAGCCGTTCTGGTCCTGGCAGCCATGCTGCTGGGCATCCTGGCCATGCACTCCATGATCGGCGACCACGGCCTAGTATCGGGGGCGGCCGAGTCCACCGCACATTCCGACACCATCCCGAGTGGCGCTGAATTCCGAACTGACGTGGCGGTCGCGGCGACAGCGGCGACAGCGGCGACAGCGGCGACAGCGGCGACAGCGGCGACAGCGGCGACAGCGGCGACAGCGGCGACAGCGGCGATGATCCCACTCGTGGCGCACGCCGAGGTCGGGTTGTTGGGCTGCGCTGACTGCATGCTCGAATGCGCCGTGTGGGCGATGACCTGCGCCATTCTGCTGGTCCTGGCGGCTCTCATCATTCTCGCCCGCTCCCCGGCCACGTATCGGCGCCTGCTCGAGGCTGGCGGACGCGTCGTCTCTGTCTTCCATGGCCCTGCGCTTCATCTTTTCCGGCCTAGCTTGGTCGTTCTTTCCATCAGTCGCACCTAAAACCGGCATTGGCCTTCGCGTCACTTGACGCCTGCCTTCACGACGCCGTATGGCGAACCGGTTTCTTACGCCTGACTCTGAATGGATTAACAATGCCCAAGCCACGTACCTACCTGCTTACTGCCGCGGCCATCGCGACAGCGCTCACGCTCAGCGCCTGCGCCGGCGGAACCACCGATACCGGTTCATCCGCCGCCCCCAGCTCCCCCGATTCCTCCGCCTCCTCGGTCGATTTCGCCGACGCGGACGTCGAGTTCGCCCAGATGATGATCCCCCATCACGAACAGGCCGTTGAAATGAGCGACGACCTCCTTGCGAAAGACGGCATCGACCAGCGCATCGTGGATCTGGCCACCGAGATCAAAGACGCCCAAGAGCCCGAAATCAAGCAGCTCGAGTCGTGGCTGACAGCATGGGGCATGGATGACACCAGCTCCAACGAGATGGATATGTCCGAGATGGATCACGGCACGGACGGCATGATGTCCGATGACGATATGAACGCCCTCAAGTCCGCGTCCTCAGAGGACGCTGGGAAGCTATTCCTCGAACAGATGATCATTCATCACCAGGGCGCCATTGCGATGGCGCAGACCGAGATCGATAAGGGACAATTCCCGGACGCGGTGGACATGGCCACGAACATCGTGGAGAGCCAGACCGCTGAGATTGATGTCATGAACGACATCCTCGCCACACTGTAGAACTACTCCACCAGGATCGGGGCCGCGCATCGCGGCCCCGCTCCGCGGCGTGCCCAACTCGGACACCATCTCCTCGCCTCCCTGAGGCACCGATGGAGCGCGCCATCGTGATCGCAAGGACCACCTCTTCATGACCGCAGCACCCGATCTTTCCCGCAAACAACTGCGCCTGGCCGAAAAACCGCACCGCCGCCCCCGAGCACAACGCCCACTCCCCGCGACCCGCCAACCGGCCCGCCGCCTCAAAGTCACGCTTCAAAAACAGCTGTCTTCCGCGGCCGCCCTAGCGTTCGCTACCCTCCTCGCCGTCAGCGTTTCGGTCCCAGCCCTTGCCGTGAACCCCAACGCCCAGACCCTCGCCTTGCCCACTGAGCGATCCGATGTGGAAGTACAAAGCTTGACGGCGTCGGGAAACGGAACCATCGCCGTCGCCCAGGACACGTACACGTCCCAAGCCATCCAGGAGACGCTGCGGACTGAGGACTCGCTCCCGGGCGTCTACTCCCAGACCGCAAATACCTACGTGAACTATCTCGGCTCCACAATTCAGTGGCCCTTTCTTGTCGGAGTACCCATCACCACTGACTTCGGCCCTCGGATTCCCCCGTGCGATGGATGCTCCAGCTTCCATAAGGGCATCGATATGAACCCGGGCGTGAATACTCCGATCCAAGCGGTCGCGAATGGCGTCGTTAGAGAAGTCTCGAGAACTGACAAAAGCGGACTGGGTGTGTACGCGATCATCGACCACATGATCGATGGACGTCTCGTCAGCAGCCTGTACGCCCATATGACGGAAGGCACCCTGGCACTTGCCGTCGGCGACCCCGTCCTCGTCGGCCAGCTGGTGGGAAACGTCGGCAATACGGGCCAGAGCACCGGGCCACACCTTCACTTCGAGATTCTCCTCGATGGCGTCACACCCATTGACCCGTACGCCTGGCTGACAGAAAAGGTGAGCGCACAATGACGAACCCCAAACGTGATCAACGTCGCACGCCGCACTGGAACCTGAAAGCCCTCTGGGCCGCGGCCGTGGTCCTGACTTTGGTGTCAGGTGGAGGCTGGGCTGCCCAACCGGCAGTAGCAGCCGAGTATCCTTCCTGGTCTGATGTTGAAAACGCGAGAGCGAACGAAGGGTCCAAACAAGATCAAATCAGCACACTCAACACCCTCATTTCCGGCCTGACAGCCGACGTCGCCGCCGCACAAGAAGAGTCCACACGCCGGAGCGCCGAGTTCGAACACGCCCAGGGCGCTTTCGACGAAGCCACCTATCGCGCCACAACTCTGCAAGCCCAGGCTGACGAGGCCGGCGCGCAAGCCGCACTCTCCAGCAAACAAGCCGGCCGGCTCGCGGCAGGGCTCGCCCGCAGTGGAGGCCCCGACCTTTCTGTGGCCATCCTCCTCGCGGGAGACGAGACAGATACTCTGCTGTATCAACTGGGCGCCATGAGCAAACTCACGGAACGTTCCGCCGCGGTCTACGATCAAGCCGCATCCGACCGAAACTCCGTAACCGCCCTGACCGACCAGGCGAAAGTGGCGCAACAAGAACTCGGCTCCTTGGCCAAGGAGGCCGAGACGGCCCTGACCAAGGCCATTGCCGCTAGCACCGCGGTGGAAGTCACGCTTGCCGAGCAGCAAGCAAACGCGGGCACCATGCAAGCCCAACTTGCCGTGCTGACCGACGGCCGCGCCGCCACTGAAGCCGACTTTGCCAAGGGAGAGGAAGCTCGACGGGTTGCCGAGGCTGCGGCAGCGGCCGCCGCGGCAGCAGCGAAGGCATCTACTGGCGGTTCGGGAGGGTCGAGCGGATCAGGCTCAGACTCCGGCCAGCTCAGCGGACAGGGCTGGGCTCTTCCCGTGTCCGGGTGGATTAGTGACAACTTCGGTCCGCGTCCCAACAAACCCGTCGCCGGAGTGGGCGCGTTCCACTACGGCACGGACCTCGCCGCCGGGTGCGGCGTTCCGGTCAAGGCCGCGACGGGCGGCACCGTCATCTACTCCGGGTACCTCGGCAGTTATGGCAATTGGGTGCTCATCGAGCACGGCAATGGTGTCCAGACCGGGTACGCCCATAACAGCGAGATCCTGGTCAGCAACGGCCAGCAGGTGTCCGCAGGGCAGACCATTTCGTTGGTCGGGACCACCGGAGCATCCTCCGGCTGCCACCTGCACTTTGAAACTCGAGTTGATGGAGCCCGCATCGATCCGGAGCCGTTCATGAGCGCACGAGGCATCACCCTTGGCTAGGCGACGCCAGGCCCAGGCGGCAAGCACACCGCCGATAGCTGTGGTCCTCAGCGCCGCAAGTCGTCGACTAATGACCTCACGCATTCACGCCCCCAAAACCCAGGAAACGACACCGAACCCATGAACGTTCCGGCCAGCATCTCCAGCCCCGACATCAGCTCCATTCAACTGGGACCCTTCCAGATCCATTTCTATGCCCTCTTCATCCTTGCCGGGATCGTCGGCGCGGTGGCCCTCACCTCCCGGCGTCTCACCGCGCGCGGCGGGGCTCCCGACACGGTGCTCGACATCGCCCTCTGGGCTGTGCCCTTCGGCATTATTGGCGGCCGTTTTTATCACGTGATCACCCACCCCACCGACTATTTCTACCCCGGTGCTGACCTCTGGAAGACGCTCTACGTGTGGGAAGGCGGCCTGGCCATCTTCGGCGCTATCCTGTTCGGCAGTTTGGGCGCATACATCGCCTGTCGCCGGGCGAGGCTGCGCTTCTTGTCCTTCGCCGATGCCCTTGCACCGGGGATGCTGTTGGCCCAAGCGTTCGGACGGCTCGGGAACTACTTCAACCAGGAACTCTTCGGCACTCCGACGACTCTCCCCTGGGGACTACAGATAGATCCAACCCAACCCGCATTTCCCACTGGCCTGCCCGAGGGCACGCTCTTTCATCCACTATTTCTCTACGAGATTCTGTGGAATCTTCTCGGGGTGATCATCATCTTGCTCGCCGAGCGGCAACTCAACCTCCGGTGGGGACGCGCACTGGGTCTCTACCTAGTCATCTACGGGATGGGCCGCACCTGGTTCGAGTCCTTTCGACTCGACCCCACCGAGTTCGAACTCGGCGGGTTCAAAATCAACATGCTCATCGCCACTCTCGTCGCCATTGCAGGGATCCTATTGATCATTGTGCAGTCGCGACGCCACCCCGAGCCCGAGACGGACCCCACGCTGCCGATTAGCCAGGGCAGCGCTGAGACCCCGGCTGAAGATGTCTGCGTGCCATCCGATGCATCGGCCCCCGGAGCCCCTGAGCGAGGAAGGCAGGGATGACCGTCATCGGTTATGCGCGTGTTGCAACGCGCAAGAAGAGAGTTGATGAGCGAGAAATCGCGTTGACCGCGGCCGGCGCCGAGCGCGTATTTGTGGACCACGGCGAGTCGAGGAATAAGGCGTCGCTGCCGCAGTTTTCAGCTTGCCTGGATTACTTGCGGGCAGGTGACCTCTTGTTGGTTTGCCAGCTGAGCCAGTTGGATCGGTTGGGTCGCGACGATCGTTTGATTGCGCTGCTTCATGAGCTCGGCGAACGCGGCATCGGACTTCGTTCGCTAGCGGAACCGGCGATCGATACGACCGGCCTCTCAGGCCGGGCCCTCTTCGACATCATCGCTGTGTTCGCTCAGCTGCGTACTGAGTCGATCCAGGTGCACCGGCGCGATGGCCCCGCCCCGGCTCGAGCGCATGGGCGCAACGGCGCACGCCCCACAGATATGACAAACGAGAGGATCGCTGTAGCTATCGATATGCGCGAAAGGGGCGCCACGATTGACACGATCGCCACCACTCTCGGCGTCGACAACGTGACTGTGCAACGTGCGCTCCTGAGCAACCCGGACGGACAGCCGAAGTTGGCGCGCGAGATGAGGGATGATGTCGGGCAGACGAGCCCGCTGCCCGTCTCGCGTCATTTCACGTAGGAGACCAGGCCGATCATGCCGCGAGCAGCGTGGTACGCGTTGTGGCAGTGGACGAGCCATTGGCCTGGATTATCAGCGTCGAATTCGACGGTGACGGTTTCCCCCGGCCGAACAATGACGGTGTCCTTGCGTGCTCCGTTGCCCGCGATCTGAAAGCTGTGTCCGTGCAGGTGCATCGGATGCCACATCATCGTGTCGTTGATCATCGTGATCTGCACCCGCTCGTTGAGGCTGACATCGAAGGCACCGGCGTAGGGGTCGTCCATGTTGAAGGTCCGCCCGTTGATGCTCCAGTCGTAGGAGTGCATCCCTCCCGTCAGTCGCATCTCGTGTCGCCGGGTCGGCGTGCGGGACGGGAGGCGGACGGATTCATCTGCTCGCAACTGACCGCCGTCGGTGACGTCACCTGTCAGAGTGGACGGCATGCGACCCGGCGAGGGTGGGGTGCCAGAACCTGTGCGGATGAGTCCGTAGGCGCTTCCGTCCTTGCCTTCGGGGAAAGCCAGAACTGGAGTGTAGCCGTCGACGACGGTGACGAGCGCATCGATGCGTTCGCCCATTCCGAGGACAACTGCGTCCACCTCCTGGTGCTGGACGGGAAAGCCGTCGGTGTGGGTGAGGGTGAGCTTCTGCCCGGGGATGCCCACCCTGTAGGCGGTGTCCCCTGCCGCATTGATGATGCGCAAGCGGATCCGATTACCCGGTCGGCTGTCGAACACTTCGGCCTTTTCCGGAGCCTGGCCGTTGAACAGATGGACGGGGAATGGCACGTCGCCCGCGTCACCGCCCAAGTATGAGCTGGTGAAGGTCGACCCCATTCCGCTCATGCCCGAATCCATCCCACTCATACCCGACCCGTCGGCCAAAGCGTGCAGCGCATCGTCGGGGGTGCCCGGGAGTCCGTCGAGCCAGTCGTCGAGGAGGATGACCCATTCCTGGTCGTAGGCCATCGGTTCATTGAAGTCGTCGATGATGAGCGCGCCCGACAAAGCACGTTCTCGCTGCATGTCCACGTGAGAGTGATACCAGTAAGTGCCGGGTCGGTGGAGCAAAAATTGGTATTCGTAGTCGCTGCCTGGAGCTATGGCCTTTTGGGTGACGCCTGGGACGCCGTCTGCATCGTTTCGCAGGGCCAGTCCGTGCCAGTGGATACTTGTCGACTCTGCCAGGGCGTTCGTCACCTGCACCTTTAGGAGGTCTCCCATTTTTGCGCGGATGAGAGGTCCGTTGAGTGTCCCGTTGTATCCCCACGTGGTGAGAGCGGTGCCGGCCACCATAGTGTCGAGAGTGCCCGCGGTGAGGTCTTGGGTGACAGTGCCGCCGTGGGCCGCACGGCGCGTCTCGTACAGGCCGACCAAGGGATCTGTCGACAGTATCCGGTCGACCCCAGCTCGCGTGCCGGGGCCCGTTGTGCATGAGGCAAGGACCGCTGTCGCTGTCGCGCCAAGGGTCGCGCCGAGGAAGGTGCGCCGGGTGAGGTGATTGACCATCATCGCTCCGTTAGCTTGGGCTCGCGGGTAAGCGTGTGGCCGGCCACTCCAGTGAGGAGAGATGGCGGCGTAGTTTCTTTTCGGACAGTCGGCCGTAGCTGAACAGCTCGCCGTCGATCAAGATGCCCGGGGCGAAAACGATGCCGACCCGGTTGGCAAGCTCACGCCCTTCGGCTGATGCCAATGGAATTTCCACGATGTCCAGGGGGTACTCGTCGCTGAGCTGCGCCAAGGTGTTCGTGGCGTTCACGCAGGACGGGCATGATTCCTGGGTCAGGACGGTGATCATCATGATCCGCTCACCCCGGCAGCCTTCATGTCGGCGAGCAGGTCGGTCATGGACACGTACATTGTGTAATCCGGGGCGCCGCCGTAGTCGGCGCGCCACTGAATCGTGCCGTCAGGCCCTACAAGGATGAAGCTGTGTCCGGCGCGGGAGTCGCCCATCATGCCGTAGTCGTTCGCACCGTACTCCTTGATGACGTCCATCTTCGTGTCCGCCAGGGCGACGGAGGCGAGCTTGTCGTCGTCCATTTTCTGCGCGATCAGGTCCACCGGTCCACTGGTGATCGTGAGCACATCGTCGACTCCGGCGGCGGTGAGCTGGTCAGATGCGGCGTCTAGGTCACGCATCTGGTCCCAGCAGGGCTGGCAGCCCAGTCCCTCATGGAAGTACAAGAGCACCGATTTGCCCGAGTAGTCGCTCAGATCCACAGTGTCCCCCGTGGTGGACTCCATTGCGAATCCCGGAGCTGTTTCGCCCACCCCCGGAGATCCCACCGCGTAGTCGGCCGCATCGGCGCTCCTGCCCATAGGAGCAGACTGGGCCGTCTGGGCGGGTGCGGAGGGCTGCTGGGCGAGAACGAGGAAAAAGGCGCCGAAAATTGCCACGACCACGCCGGCACCGATGAGCACGGCAAGGCGGTTCGTGTTCTTCCTCAGCGGCCGCATCGCTGCAGCCGGCTTCTTGTTGCGTGATGCCATTACTGTGATTCCTTTGCATTGTCGTGACATGCCGGAGTGGTCGCACCGGCCGCAACCGGTTCTGACGTATCTGGCTCTGTCGCCGAAACTGTGTGACCGGCCTGTGGGCGTCGAGCGCGCAGCGCTTTCCACACCAGGGTGGCAAGGGCGGCGAAGACCACGAGCGCCGAGAGCCAGCCGGGGATGAAGCCGACGGACTGCTGAATAACCACAGCTGCGTGGTTCAGCCAGGCGGTGACCCGTACCTGCCAGCCGTCGGGCGCCATTCCGATGCCGCGAACCGCGATGATCATGGTGACGATACCCATCCCGAGCATCAGTCCGCCGGACAACAGGCTCGACAGCGGCAGCCGTCGTCCGCCGGGTCTCAAGGCGACAGTGCGCGCTGTGAGCAGACGGCTATTGCTCCAGTCTTTCCGGTCCCACACGAGCGCAAGGACGCATAGCGGGGCGACCATGCCAAAGACGTAAGCAATACCCACTAGTGCGGCGGTAGAGATGGACGACGCCGCCCCCGACATCGCGGCAACTCCGGCCAGGACTGGTGCACAACACGCACTCGCCGCGCCAGAAAACACGCCCAAACCGTACACGGAGCCGATTCCTGACCCTGAACTCTTCCCCGACGGCATCGGGAGCATCAACTTCCACCCCACCAACGTGGCGACACCCACAATGACCATGGCAATTCCCACCACGCTGAAGATCCAGAAGTGGTACTGCCCTAGGGCGCGGCTCACGATCGCGGCCCCCAACGCGATGGGCAGGATGATCGTGCCGACACCGGCAGCGAAAACCAGTGTCATGCCCAGGATCTGGCCACGACGGCGAAAGCTGGACGCGAAGAACGCCGGCAACATCACCGACACGCAGCACGGGGCCAAGAGGGCGACGATACCGCCTAAGAACGAGGCGAGAATCGTGGTGGAGAGCAGGACCTGCTCCATGTATTGCTCCTTCAAAAGTGCACGGACTCACCGCCGTGCCGTGGGGACGGGGCGGACGCCCGAGGGTTAAACGTGGGTCGTGGTCTTTACGGGTTCGTCGGTAGCGGCGTGAAGGTGGGAGTCGTTTGAGGTGTCGCTGCCCTTGGCTTTGCCGCTGCGCATCATCATGAACATCATTCCGATCATCATCACGGGGCATGCCAGAACCGCTGCGATGGGTAGCGCCTCGCCGATCGATCTTCCGGCTACGAGCAGTCCGCCGAGGATGACGACACCGATCACGATCATGCCGATGAGATGAGACTTGCCGCCGTGGTTGTGCCCGTTCATGGACCTTCTCTTTTCTGGGGTTCGGTTTGGTGGACTGCGTCCTCCGGCGGCGTGTCAGCCCCTCGGCTATTCACGGGGAAGATCTGAGCGATCGCCCACACACCGAGGATGACGAACACCACACAAATTCCGGCGAGAGTCGGCCACGCACTCATGACCATTGCTTCCTCCTACCGGAATGTCTTGTCATGACTGTGGTCCGTCTACCCGCGCCTCTCGGTGCAGGTTTGACGAAGAAACGATGAAGAATGCTCTTCACCTCCGAGGGATCTCTCAGCCTTGGACTCCGCCAGAACAGGGAGCGCCGGGTTCGGGGGTTTGTGGGCCCTGCAGATAGGTGGAGAGGAATTCGCTCAGTCTCGGGTCGCCTGCACTTTCGACCTGGAGCCGCTTACCCCACGCGGTGGCGATGATCGGCGCCGGCAGGTCCGGATACGGGCTCAAGATCTCATACGAGTTCTCTGTTGCGTTGGAGGTTAGGGTCTCCAGCTCAGATGCAGGCAGGTCAGTTTGGTAGGTCACCCATACGGCTCCGTGCTCAAGGGAATGGACAGCACGCCACGTATCCACCGGCTGCGTGTAGACCCCACAGTTGGTCAGGTCCTCGGAATGATCCCCGCCTACCGGTGGCAACTCCGGGAAGGCCACCGTGCTGCGCACGTGCCCACGGCTGAGCTTCGAAAAGCTCTCCACTCCTTCGATCATCGAGCCAGCCGCAGAATTGTCGTCAGACTCTGCTTGCGGACTTCCGAAGACAACGACTCCAACTGTCGCCAATACGGCGGCAATCAGGACGGCACCTGACCCGAGGAACAACATCCTCCGTCGTTGCTCGTCCTTCTTGATCTTCCCTTTCGCCTCATCCACGATCGCTTGCCGGCCGAGTTTTCGCTCGCTGTTCGATTGCATTTCTAATCAGTTCATTTCTGTGGGTG
Organism: Cryobacterium sp. LW097; assembly: GCF_002205495.2. Classification (GTDB taxonomy): domain Bacteria; phylum Actinomycetota; class Actinomycetes; order Actinomycetales; family Microbacteriaceae; genus Cryobacterium; species Cryobacterium zongtaii. The sequence goes on from NZ_CP021992.1 coordinate 2,410,740, forward strand.
CTGTCGGTTGTGGTGGTTTCTGTGCCAGACGGTTGGCTCAGGGGTGATGGGTATCGTGCGCTACTCGCGAGGATCCCGTGGAGGGTTGCAGCGTCGGCCCGCTTATAAGCGGGCCAACGACGTAGGTGGAGAGGAGGAACATCACAATGAAGATTGCTAGGGCAATTCCAGGAGCCCACCAGCTCGCGAATTTTCGGCGCAGCGAAATGAGCATCGGCACCGACGCTACGAAGCCGACGACACCGAAAAGGACGGTTCCGCCGCTACCCGCTACGAGTGCCGAACCGACCAGAGGGCCGATGTGATGGAGGACGTGCGGCACCAGGCCCGCGATCCCTCCCAGGGCCCCCGTAACCACCGTCCAAATGGTCCGAGGTCGGGCCTGGGTCTTCGCTGCGGGCGGCGCTAACCCGACGATGGAGACATCGTCAGTGCGTGCCGATGGAGTGCTCATCGTTCCACCATCGCCCGCGAGCGCATTGATAACGATGGAGTTTCAGTAAAGGAACGATCAAGTATCGAAGGAACCACATGGAAACTTCATAGTTCCTTCGACAGTTCCATATTCGGGGGCAGAAGACTCGACGTAGGAGCGCTACTGGCGCCAGACGAAAGGAAATTCCATGATGGGAAATTACGCGGGCGGTATGGGCGGGGTCGGCTGGATCCTGATGGGTCTGCTCTCGGTGACGCTGATCGTCGCCATCGTGTGGATGGTCGTAGGAATGGTCACCCAGCCCAGACAAGCATCCGCCCCCGCAGCGACGCCTGAGTCGAGAATCGACACTCCAGCCGACATCCTGAAGCGCCGGCTGGCTCGGGGCGAAATCGACACAGCGACATACGAAGAGCTGAGCTCCATGATTGACAAGGTTCGCTAAACGCCCCGGCCTGTTAGCGATCCGTGCCAGTAGCCCAAAGAAGCACTGGGCGGATCGTCTGTCCGGCGCCCGAGCAGAGCCCACCGCTACCCGGTGGCCACCGAACCAAAGGAAAAGTCCCCATGAATAAGCGCAACCTCGCCACCGTTGCAGTCACAGTCAGCGTCGCTGCAGTCGTCGCCACGACTGCCATCGTCGCAACCACCACCGGAAGTTCTGACGCGAAGGCAGCCTCCCACAACGACATGGTCGCAGGCACCATTTGGGTCGCAAACGAAGATGGCGCAAGTCTCACCGCGATCGATGCTTCCACCAATACCGTCGCGACTACCCTCACGGGTATCGACAGCCCTCACAACGTGCAAGCCACTCAGGGTGGGCAATCTATCTGGGCGGTGAGTGGCACGACGTCGATGGCAGTGGAGATCGACTCACAAACGAACGCAGTAAACGGCACGTCCGCCACCGGCGCGATGCCGGCCCACGTCATCGTCACGCCCGACGAGACCCGAACCTACACAACGAACAATGCGGACGACACCGTCTCAGCCGTCGACATCGCTACCATGACGACCATCGCCACGATCCCGGTCGGCGACGGGCCACACGGCCTGAGGCCAAGCCCCGACGGCAAGACCATCTATGTGGCCAACAACAAGGGAACCACGCTCAGCGTCATCGACACCGCTTCCAACACCCAGATCGACGCGATCGAGGTGGGCAAATTGCCCGCACAGGTAGCGTTCTCGCCCGACGGAGACTTCGCCTACGCATCGCTAAACGGCGACAACGCTGTAGCCAAAGTCGATACCAACACCCGTGAACGCGTCTCCACAATTCCCGTGGGCGTGGGTCCAATCCAAACCTTTGTCAGCCCCGACGGTCAATACCTTCTAGTCGCCAACCAGGGCACCGAAGAGCATCCCGGCAGAACTGTCTCGGTGATCGACACCGACACTTTTGATTTTGTCCGCACTGTCGAGACCGGCGCCGGCGCGCATGGTGTCACCATCGACCCGACGAGTCGACACGCCTACATCACCAACACCTTTGACGACACGGTCTCAGTACTTGATCTCAAGGAGATGACGGTGGTGGCTACCGTTCCGGTCGGATCGATGCCGAATGGGATCACCTTCACCAGCCAGGCCGCGGGGATTGCCCCCACAGTCGAGCTGGACCTGAAGATGGACGCCAACGATGTGCCCGGCATGAAGCATTGACGGATGCGGTAGGTGAGGCCCGGTGATTCCTGCGTCGCGAGCCAGGGGTGTGCGAAACAAATGTAGCTGTTTCGGCCCTTCCGCGCGCCCGTAATTGGGGCGGAGTTCCGCGGATGGCCGCGGATTGCGTGGGTATGGCGTCCGCGCTGGCACGGGTGGATACGGGCTGATGCTGGTCACGTTGAAGTGATTCTGGTGCGTTTCTGGTCACACATGCGAGCGGGTTGGAAAGCTGCCCGATAGCCCAAAGGCCCATACTGCCAGCGCCGGGCCTGGGAATGTTTGGTGCGATTCTGGTCACAGAGTCGGGGCTTGAGTAGATCAATCTGGCGTCGTCGCAGCACACGCCGGTGGATACTGACGTGCGCCAATGCTGGCTGCACCCGCGAGGAGCAGTCCACGCATCACGTCCGTCAGTATGCGGGAGGAGCGTTGCACGGCAACTCGTTCGCCGTCCCGTGGTCCAGCAATCAAGGTTGCCTTTGTGGCGCGATTCTGGTCACGCCAATCGCGGATTTCCGGGCTTCGCGTACGGGTCGCACGAAAATGCTCAACTACGCAGGCTCCGTATTCCCTGATGAGCGTACATTTACCGGAGACTCGAACCAAGAACCTCGCGTCCTTATTCATCTGTATTCAGGCCACTCACAGCGGCTAATCCAAGAATCCGCGGCTGACCGGCATAAAAGATGCGATGCAAGCGCAAATGGGCAGCGGTTCTAGCGGTTTTCGGACATGCATCGCTAGGGAGTTCCAAACAAAAAAACCCCCGTATGACCGGGGGTTTTGTTACTGCTGGGGTACCTGGACTCGAACCAAGAACAAATGAACCAGAATCATCCGTGTTGCCAATTACACCATACCCCAATGCGTTGTCCGAGGACCGCGCCGAAAAGTAACTCTATCCCACTCCGGGGCGACCAGCCAAATTGACGGGAGGGTGTGTCGCAAGCGGGCCGAGAAGTTCCCGGTTTATCGCCACCGCGGCGCGAGCTCCCTCTCCGGCCGAGACCAGCAGTTGCTCCGGGCCGGGCGGAGTGGTGTCCCCCGCGGCGTAAAGCCCGGGCACCGAGGTGCGACCCTGATCGTCGACGACAAGCAGGCCGGCGGCATCCGTTGTCGGGGTCAGCGACGCAGCGAACGTGGCGGCAGCCTCGTACTTGGGGCGCACGAACCCGCCCTCTCTGGCCACGAACTCGCCGTCGGCGACCTGGATGCCGGTCATGACTCCCCGCTCCCCCACCACGTCGGTGAGCGGGCGGCGGTCGACGCGGATGCCGCGCGCGGCCAGTGCGGCCTCGTCGGCGTCGGTGACCTGGCCGACACCGTTGGTGAAGACGATCAGGTCGTCGGTCCACTGCGAGATGAGCAGGGCGTGTTCGGCGAGGTCGTCGGTCTCGCCGATCAGGGCCAGGGCCCGGTCGGCCTCTTCGTAACCGTCGCAGGCGATACAACTGTGCAGGTTGGTGCCGTACCAGGCGCGAATGCTCGGCAGCGCCGGCAGCGTCTCGGCCAGGCCCGTGGCGATGAGCACGGTGCGCGCGGTGACCACGCGGTTCTTCTCGCCCCGCATGCCCTTGGTGGACACGGTGAAGCGGGCGGCGGCGGCGGCGGGCAACTGCTCGACGGAGCGCACCAGGCCCATGTGGAACTCGGCGGCCGGGTAGGCCTCGTACTCCTCGCGGCCGATGCGGCGCAGCTCCAGCGGCGGCACGCCGTCGCGGGTGATAAAGCCGTGCGAACGCAGGGTGGCGGAGTGCCGGGGCCGGTTGCTGTCGATCATCAGGGTGCGGCGGCGGGCTCGCACGAGGTTGAGCCCCGCGGCCAGGCCCGCCGGGCCGGCACCGATGATGACGACGTCATACGGCGCCTCAACGGCACCGGCAGCGGAATCGCTGCCGGCACCGGCGCTCAGCAGACCGTCCGAGCTCATGACACCAGGGTCGCCGAGAGCCGATCCAGGCGAGCCAGCGAGTCGGCCCGGCCGAGGATCTCCATCGACTCGAACAGCGGCGGCGAAATCTTGCGACCGGAGACGGCGACACGCAGCGGGCCGAACGCGACCCGCGGCTTGAGGCCGAGGCCACCGATCAGGGTGTCAGTGAGGGTGCTGTGCACGAGTTCGTGGGTCCACTCCTCTTCGGGAATGTCGCGCAGCGCTGCCGTGGCGGCCGTGAGAATCTCGGCGGCGTTCTGCGGGAGCGAGGCGAGCGCATCCGGCTGGTGCTCGAGCTTGTCGGCGCTCTCGAAGAGGAAACCGAGCATGTCCGGCGTCTCACCGAGCAGGGCGATGCGCTCCTGAACCAGCGGGGCGGCGGCGGCGAGGATGGCCTGCTCGGTGTCACTGAGCGGCTCGGTGAGCACGCCGGCGTTCACCAGGTAGGGAACCACGCGGGCGGCGAAGTCGGCCGGCTCGAGCAGACGGATGTGGTCGCCGTTGAGCGATTCGGCCTTCTTGAGGTCGAAGCGGGCGGGGTTCGGGTTCACGTCGACCACGTCGAATGCGGCGATCATCTCTTCGATGGAGAACACGTCGCGGTCGTGGGTGAGCGACCAGCCCAGCAGGGACAGATAGTTCACCAGGCCCTCGGGGATGAAGCCCCGTTCGCGGTGCAGGAACAGGTTCGACTCCGGGTCGCGCTTGGAGAGCTTCTTGTTCTTGTCACCCATCACGTAGGGCAGGTGGCCGAAACGCGGCACGAAGGTGGTCAGGCCGATGTCGATCAGCGCGTGATACAGCGCGATCTGGCGGGGCGTGGACGAGAGCAGGTCTTCGCCGCGCAGCACGTGGGTGACACCCATCAGGGCATCGTCGACGGGGTTCACGAATGGGTAGAGGGGATGGCCGTTGGGGCGCACCACGACGAAGTCGCTGAACGAGCCGGCCGGGAAGGTGATCTCACCGCGGACCAGGTCGTCGAAGGAGAGCTCGGTGTCCGGCACCTTGAGGCGGAGCGCGGGCTCGCGACCCTCGGCGCGGAAGGCCGCCTTCTCTGCGTCGGTGAGGTCGCGCTCGTAGTTGTCGTAGCCGAGCTTGGCGTCCCGGCCGAGCTTGATGTTGCGCTCAGCGATCTCCTCGCCGGTGGCGAAGCTCTCGTAGATGTGGCCGGATTCGATGAGCTTGGCGATCACGTCACGGTAGATGTCGTAGCGCTGGGACTGGCGGTACGGCTCGTGGGGCCCGCCGGCCTCCACGCCCTCGTCCCAGTCCAGGCGCAGCCAGCGCATGGCGTCCAAGAGCTGGGTGAAGCTCTCCTCGCTGTCGCGGGCGGCGTCGGTGTCCTCCACGCGGAAGATGAACTTGCCCCCGTTGTGCCGGGCGTAGGCCCAGTTGAACAGGGCCGTACGGATCAGGCCGACGTGCGGCGTTCCGGTGGGCGAGGGGCAGAACCGCACACGCACATCAGTGCCGGTTGCGGTCGAGAACGGGTGCGCTGTTGTAGTAGACATACGACATTCATCCTACCGAGCGAGCGGCGCGCCCGGGGTGTGTTCACGGTCTGCCCCCACGAGTGACCAGGGCGCCGCGTCGATCTCGCCGATGGCCCGGATGGTGGCAGCCACGGCCGGAATCGACTCCGCGCCCTCCGTTCCCACCAGGTGAATCGTGCGGAAGTCGCCGCCCGCGGTCGGCCGGGCGACGATCCCGGCCGGCAGGGGCGACGCGGCGATGGCCAGGGCGGGCACCAGCGCCACCCCCAGGCCCGCCGCGACCATGCCGAACACCGCCACGACGTTGTCGGTCTCGTAGGAGATGCTGGGGCTGAAGCCGCTGCGGGTGGCGAGGTCGAGCAGGTGCGCCCGGCAGCGCGGGCAGCCGCCGATCCACTGGTCATCGGCCAGCAGGGCCAGGTCGATCCGGTCGCGGCCGGCCAGGGGGTGCTCGCGGGGCACAACCACGAGCATCTCGTCGCGCCAGAGCGGCACGACGGTGAGGCCCTGGGCGCTCTGCCGGTGCGGGTCGGCCTGGTCGCCCGTGTAGCTGAAGGTGATCGCGAGGTCGGCGGCCTGGTCGCGCACGGCCCGCACGGCCTCCGGCGGTTCGGCCTCGAGGTAGTTCAGCTGCACACCGGGGTGCCGCTGGGAGAGGCCGCGCAGCACCGTGGGGATGACCGTGGCCGAGGCGGAGGGGAAGGCGGCGAGGGTCACCCGGCCGCTCCGCAGGCCGGCCAGGTCGCTGAGTTCGCCCGCCGCGGCATCCAGCGCCTGTGTCACGGTGGCGGCGTGCCGGGCCAGGATGCGGCCGGCCTCGGTGAGCCGCACGCCGCGGCCGGCCTTGGTCACCAACGGCATGCCCAGGCGGGCCTCGAGCCGTTTGAGGTGCTGGCTCACGGCCGGCTGGCTGTAGCCGAGCGACCGGGCCGCCGCGGTGATCGAGCCCAGCTCATTGATGCGGTGCACGATGCGCAGCGCGTGGGAATCTACGTCGAGTGCACGGTGAAGATTTTCGGGCATGCCCAAATCATAACCACTGGTTATCTGATTGATCGAGGACTGGGCGTTGCCGAATGGATCGAACGGGGCAACGCTGGATGGATGCGATCCACCGTTCCGTCCACTGTTCCGCCCGTAGCCCCGGCTCCCGCCCCGACCATGCCCCAGGTGCGGGCCGCCTACGCCCCCACGAACACGCGCTACCTGGCCGCGTGCACCTCGGGACTTCCCACCCTGGACACGGTGCGGGCGCTCCGCGAGGACGCCGGCATGTGGGGCAGCGGCCTGGCCTCCCCCGCGCACTACCAGGCCGAAATCGACCGGGCCCGGGCTCTCTACGCCGGGCTGGTCGGGGTGGGTACCGACCGGGTGGCGATCGGGTCACAGGCGTCGGTGATGGCAGCCGTGCTGGCCGCATCCGTGCCAGAGGGGCGCGAGGTCGTCTGCGTCGACGGGGACTTCACGTCGATGGTCTTCCCGTTCCTGCAGCAGGAGCACCGCGGGATCACGGTACGCCACGTTCCGGTGGCCCAGCTCGCCGCCTCGCTCACCGAGCGCACCTGGCTGGTCGCCTTCTCGCTTGTGCAGTCCGGCACCGGTGTGATCGCGGATGCACCGGCCATCCGCGCGGCAGCAGCCGCGGTGGGTGCATTCACCCTCTGCGACACAACACAGGCCACCGGCTGGCTGCCCGTACACGCCGGCGACTTCGATGCCACCATCTGCCACGCCTACAAGTGGATGGGTGCACCGCGGGGCGCGGCCTTCCTCACCGTGCTGCCCGCGCTGGCCGAGGTGCTGCGCCCGGTGCAGGCAGGTTGGTTCGCGGGCGACGACCCGTGGGCATCCTGCTACGGCCCGACCATGACCCTGGCGACGGATGCCCGACGCTTCGACGTGTCACCGGCCTGGCCGGCCTGGGTGGGCACGCGGGTGGCTCTCGAGTTCTTCAGCTCACTCGACTCGGCCGCCGTGTACGCCCACGACACCGGTCTGGGCAATGCCCTCTGCGCCGGGCTCGGACTGCCCGAACACAATCAGGCCATCGTCACCTGGGCCGATCCCGCCGGAACCGACCTGGCCCGACTCACCGCCGCCGGCATTACCGCGTCCGGCCGGGCCGGCCGCGCCCGCGTGGCCTTCCACCTCTGGAACGACCCCACCGACGTGGCTGCCGTCTTGGCCGCCCTGGGGCGCTAGCCTCGCACGAAAGCGGCCCTGTGGTCGCCTCGGGATGGTGAGGCGACCATAGGACCGCTTTCGCGAAACTGCCTGGTACGGCTAAGCGCTGCTACTTCTGGGCGGCCACCGCGTCGATGATTGCACTGGCGAGCTTCACCGAGGAGGCCGGGTTCTGGCCGGTGTAGAGGTTGCGGTCGATCTCGATGTGCTCGGCGAACGAGGCACCCTCGACGAAGTCGGCCCCGAGCTCGACCAGCCGCGCCTGCACGAGCCACTTGGCCTTCGGGGCGAGTCCGCCCAGGGCCTCTTCGGCGTCGGTGAAGCCGGTCATGCGGTAGGCCAGGAACGGCCAGGTGCCCTCAGCGGCCGTGGCGGCCAGAAGTGCGGCAGGGGCGTGGCAGAGCACACCGAGAATCCGGCCGGATGCGATGGTGTCCGTCATGATCTGGCCGCTGGTCGTGTCGACCGCGAGGTCCTCCATGGGGCCGTGTCCACCGGGGTAGAAGACCACGTCGTAGTCGGCGGCAGTGACGTCGTCGATCGAGGCCGGGCTCTTCAGCGCGGGGATCGAGTCGAGATAGCTGCGGAGTTCGATGGATCGTTCTTCGCCTCCGGTGGCCCCGGCGGCCAGGCTGCCCTCGTCGACGGTGGGCGCGACGCCCTTCGGGGTGGCGATGGTGATCGACCAGCCGGCCTCGGTGAAGAGGCGGTGCGGCTCGGCGAGTTCCTCGGCCCAGTACCCGGTGGGGTGCAGGGTGCCGTCGTTGAGGGTCCAGTGGTCAGCAGCGCTGACAACAAAAAGTACGGAAGTCATGTTTCTCCTAGATCGAATTCAGTGAATCGGTTGCGGCGGTTGCGGATCAGTGCCCGGCCGCGGCGGAGTCAGAGGTCTTGACCACCATCTTGCCGGTGTTCTCTCCACGAAGCATGCCCAGGAACGCATCGACCGAGTTCTCGATGCCCACAACGACGGTCTCGTCGAAGACGATGTCGCCGGCCGTGAACCAGGCGCCCATCTGCTCGGTGAAGGCCGGGAAGTGCTGCAGGTAGTTGCCCACGGTGAAGCCCGTGAGGGTGAGCCCGCGGGTGACGATGTTGACCATGTTCTGCACGCCGGTGGGGCCATCGGTGCGGTTCATCTGCGAGATGGCGCCGCAGAGTGCGGCGCGGCCGCCATCCTTGAAGGCACCGAGTGCGGCGCTCAGGTGGTCGCCGCCGACGTTGTCGAAGTACACGTCGATGCCCTCGGGGGCGGCTTCTGCCAGTTGGGTGGCGAGGTCGCCGGTCTTGTAGTTGAAGGCCGCGTCGAAGCCGTACTTCTCGGTGAGCAGGGCCACCTTCTCGTCGGTGCCGGCGGAGCCGATGACTCGTGCGGCACCCTTGAGGCGAGCGATCTGGCCGACCATGCTGCCCACGGCACCGGCTGCGCCGGAGACGAAGACGGTGTCGCCTGCCTTGAACTTGGCCACCTCGAGCAGGCCCACGTAGGCGGTGAGAGCGGTCATGCCCAGCACGCCCAGGTACGCCGACGACGGCACGTTGGGGATCTCGGGAACGACGCGGAAGCCCGCGGCATCCTCCTGTACGACATCGCGCCAGCCGTACTGGTGCACAACGAGGCTGCCGACGGGCACGGACGCCGCGGCCGACTCGACCACGTGGCCGACGGCGCCGCCGCCCATGGTCTCCCCGAGCACGAAGGGCGGAATGTAGGACTTCACGTCGTTCATGCGGCCACGCATGTAGGGGTCGACGGAGATGAAGTCGTTAACAACGCGCACCTGGCCCGCCGCCAGGTCGGGCAGGTCGATGACCGCGGTGCTGAAGTCCGTTGCGGTGGGCCAACCGGTGGGCCGGGCGGCGAGCTGAATCTGAGTGCTGGTGGCTGTCGTCATGAAAAGAGTCCTTACTGTTCGCGATCGGTGCCGGGGGCGTCCCTGTTCTCAACGGATAGTTTTCTGCACCGATCGTTTTACTATAGCCGGGCTATCGTTTATAGTGAAACGAGCGGTACAGAACATTCACAGCAACACCGCTCGCAACACCCACGGACCAGACGTCCGCGGACGGAAGGCAGACAGCTCATGGGACGGCTCCAGACGTTCGACAGCACCACGGTCGTGCAATCCGCCCGCGACGTCTTCTGGGACCGCGGCTACGACGGCGCATCCCTGGCCGACCTCGAGACGGCGACGGGTGTAAACCGGTCGAGCCTGTACCACGCGTTCGGCAGCAAACGCGGGCTCTTCGACGCCGCCGTCGCCGATTACCGCGACACCGTCATCCGGCCGCGCCTGCGCGGCCTGCAAGCGGATGGCGCCGGCCGCCAAGAGCTGCTGGCCTACTTCGACGAACTGCGGGAGGCCGTGGCGACGCTGCCACTGGACTCCCCCCGACGGGGCTGCCTCCTGGTCAACTGCGCCACGGGTCTGGCCACGCACGACGAACCCGCCCGGGAAGTGGTCGAGGCATACCGAACCGAGTTGGCCGCCGCACTTCGCAACGCCCTCGCCGGCGGACCAGCTGAAAACACCGACGAGCGGGTGCGAACCCTCGCGTCGCTCTCGATGAGCGCGATGCTGCTCGCGAGGGTCAATGCCGCCGAGTCGGCCGCGCTTCTCTCCACGGCCGCCGACCAGGTCCGCGCCTGGTTCCCGCTCTAACTGTTCCCCGTCCGGACAATTGGTCCCGGTGCGCCGGGCACAATTGTCCGCTTGGGCAACAGTCGCTGCCTAGGAGCGGGCGATTCCCCACTCCGCCGCGAAGACCTCTGGCGTGAATTAGTTCAGCTCGCGGCGCACCGTCTCCAGCATGGAGTCGGCCAGCTGCGAGTCGTTCTGCCCGGAGCGGTAGACCTCGCGCCCATCGGCCCTGACCCGGATGACGAGGTCGGCGACCGCCGGTCCGATCGGGGTGTCTCCCATGCCGAGCAGGCTGACCGCCAGCGACGCCACGGTGCCGGCGAGCATCCCTGCCCGCCGGGCCATGGTGACCTCGCGCGGTTCCAGGTCGGCCGTGTACAGCTCGGCAGCGGTCATCGGTCCCCCGTCGGTCCGGTCGGTCAGGCCGGGCGGCGAACCGGGTTGGTGAGCACGCCGAGGCCCGGGATCTCGATGCTCGCGGTATCGCCGTGCGACACTCGCCGTGCGGCGCTGGACGAGCCGGTGAGGATCACATCGCCGGGCAACAGGGTGAACGAGTGCGAGAGGAACGAGACGATTTCCGCCATCGAGAAGGCCAGCAGCGACACCTCTCCGCTCTGGAACTCCACGTCGTTGACCCGGCCGAGCACGCGGCCGTCCGTGGGGTCGAACTCGGTGTCGATAACCGGTCCGAGCGGGCAGAACGAGTCGAAGCTCTTGGCCCTGGCCCCGTGGCCACTGCCCTCGGCCAGGTCGACGGCGGTGACGTCGTTGGCGATTGTGTAGCCGAAGATGGCCCCGGGAGCGTCGGCGACGCTGAGATTCTTGGCGACCCGGCCGATCACGATGGCCAGCTCACCCTCGACGCGTACATCGTCGGAGGCCGCGGGCAGCACGATCGGGTCGTTGGGGCCTACGACGGTGGTGTTGGGCTTGAGGAAGAAGCGTGGCTCGGCGGGCTCCCCCGGCGCGGCAAGCGCCGCGGCCTTCTCCGCGGCATCCGCGAAATAGGCGCCGGCCAGGCCGACGACCTTGGAGCGCGGAATCACCGGCGCGAGCAGCGCCACATCCACCAGCGGCAGGCGCGCGCCGGTGGGGTTGTAGCCGGCGAACATCGGGTCGCCGGTCAGGACGACCAGTTCGTCGTCGTCGATGATGCCGAACGCGATGGTTCCGGCGTGGCTGAACCTGGCGATCTTCACGCCGTCACCTCCGCGTCCAGACGCATCAACCAGCCGTGCCGGTCGGGCAGACGGCCGTACTGGATGTCGGTGAGCTCCTGACGGAGCGCCAGGGTGATCTCCCCCGCGGCAGCGTCGGCGTGGCCGATGGTGAAACCGACGGCCTTGAGCTGGGCGATCGGGGTGACCACGGCGGCGGTGCCGCACGCGAACACCTCGGTGATCTCACCGGATGCCACGCCGTCGCGCCACTCGTCCACCGTCACGTCGCGCTCGATCACGGTCATTCCGCGGTCACGGGCGAGTTGGATGATGCTGTCGCGGGTGACGCCCTCGAGGATGGTGCCGGTGAGGCGGGGGGTGACGAGGGTGTCGGTGCCGTGCACGAAGAACACGTTCATGCCGCCGAGTTCGTCGATGTGGGTGCCGGTCTCCCCGTCGAGGAAGAGCACCTGGGCGCAGCCGTTGTCGTACGCCTCCTGCTGGGGCAGCAGGGAGGCCGCGTAGTTGCCACCGCACTTGGCGGCTCCGGTGCCGCCGCGACCGGCGCGGGAGTACTCGGTGGACAACCAGATCTTCACCGGGGCGACGCCGTCGGTGAAGTAGGCGCCGGCGGGGCTGGCAATCACGTAGTAGCCCACCTTGTGCGCGGCTCGCACGCCGAGGAAGCTCTCGTTGGCGATCATGAACGGGCGCAGGTACAGGCTGGTCTCCGGGGCGTCGGGCACCCAGGAGCCGTCGACGGCGATCATCTGCTTGACGGATTCGAGGAAATCGGCCACTGCGAGTTCGGGCAGCGCCAGCCGGCGGGCGGAGCTCTGCAGGCGTTCGGCGTTCTTCTCCGGCCGGAACGTCCAGATGGAGCCATCGGCATGGCGGTACGCCTTCATGCCCTCGAAGATCTCCTGGCCGTAGTGCAGCACCGAGGAGGCGGGGTCGAGCAGCAACGGCCCGTATGGCGTCACCCTGGCGTCGTGCCAGCCCTTCTCGATGGTCCAGTCGATCGTGACCATGTGGTCGGTGAAGTGCTTGCCGAAGCCGGGGTCGGCGAGGATCGTTTCGCGCTCAGCGATGCTGCGGGCGGTCTGTGACGGCGTGCGCTCGAACTCGAGCGGGAAAGATGTGGTCTGCTGGCTCATGGGAGTCCCTTGTGTTTAGACGGGAGTGCGGTTAGGCGGGAGTGCCGGTCAGGCGGGACACGATGGCATCGCCGACGGCGCTGGTGGATCGTGGCTCCGCTGCGACGCTGCGGGCGATGATGTCGGCCGTGACGGCCGCGCTCACCCTGGCCGACGCATCCGCCAGACCGAGGTGGTTCAGGAGGAGCGCGACAGAGAGGATCGCCGCCGTGGGATCGGCCAACTGCCGGCCCGCGATGTCGGGTGCCGAACCGTGCACGGGTTCGAACATGCTGGGGAAGCGACCTTCCGGATTGATATTTCCGGATGCCGCCAGGCCGATGCCGCCGCTGATTGCCGCTGCCAGGTCAGTGAGAATATCGCCGAAGAGGTTGTCCGTGACGATGACGTCAAATCTACTCGGATTCGTGACCAGGAAAATCGTTGCCGCGTCCACGTGCAGGTAATCCACGGTCACGTCAGGGTATTCGGCGGCGACCTCGGTGACGATGCGCTGCCAGAGGCTGCCCGCGAAGACGAGAACGTTGGTCTTGTGCACCAGGGTGAGCTTCTTTCGCGGGCGGTTCTGGGCCGCTTCGAAGGCGTAGCGCACGACCCGTTCCACGCCGAACGCCGTGTTGACCGAGACCTCGTTGGCGACCTCGTTCGGTGTGCCCTGACGGATGGCGCCGCCGTTACCGACGTAGGGACCCTCGGTGCCTTCGCGCACGACGACGAAGTCGACGTCGCCGGGGTCGCCGAGCGGGCTGGGCACACCGGGGAAGAGGACGCTGGGGCGCAGGTTCACGTAGTGGTCGAGGGAGAAACGCAGTTTGAGCAGCAGCCCGCGCTCGATGTTGGCGTTCTTCAGCCGCGGGTCGCCGGGCAGCCCGCCGACGGCGCCGAGCAGGATGGCGTCGTGGGCGCTGATCGCGGCCAGGTCATCGTCGGTAAGCACGTCGCCGGTCGCGAGGAACCGGGTGGCACCGAGTGAGAAGTGGGTGAGCTCGAACTCGACGGGGTCGGCGTGGGTCACGGCGTCGAGCACCTTCAGCGCTTCGGCGACGACCTCCGGGCCGATGCCGTCTCCGGCGATGACTGCGAGCTTGACTGAGCGGGACATGCGGCTCCGATTACGGTGAGGCAGCCGGTGGGCTGGCGATATTGGCGCGATATTGGCTTGGAGATACCCTGCAAATCAACCCTACTGTGCCCATTTGGCTGTCTATGCTTGAGGACCCTGACCATGTGCGTCGTCGGCGTGCGTGTGCCATCCCCGAAGAAAGCAGTTCACCATGAGTATCGGATTGGGAATCTTCCTGTTCGTCGTCGGCGCCATCCTGGTGTGGGCCCTGAACATCCAGGTCGACATGATCGACATCGACCTCGTCGGTTACATCTTGATGGGTGCTGGCGCGCTCATCTTCGTGCTCGGCCTGGTGTTGCTCACCCGCCGCCGCAGCAGCATCAGCACCACTCGCAGCGCCGTCGACCCGGTCAGCGGAGAGCGCGTCGTGCAGCGGGAGCGCTCGATCGACGACGTGTAACCCTCGCTTCACCAACGCTCCATCCACAAGAAAGCCCCGGATTCGCATCCGGGGCTTTCTTGTGTGTGCGGCCTGTGAGGCAGCGGTGTCCTATTCGGTGATGTCGATGGCGACCATCACGTCGGCAGTGATGGCTTCACGCACGGAGGCGAGCAGACTGGCCGGCACCGGCGAGTCGACGGTCAGCACGCTCAGCGCGGGGCCGCCGGCCTCGTGCCGCGCGATCTGCATGCCGGCGATGTTGATCTCGGCGTCGCCGAACTCACGGCCGTAGACCGCGACGATGCCGGGACGGTCGGTGTACAGCATGACGATGAGGTGCTCGGCGAACGGCACCTCCACGTCGTAGCCGTTCACTTCGACGATCTTCTCGATCTGCTTGGGGCCCACCAGGGTGCCGGACACCGAGACCTGCGAACCGTCGGCGAGGGCGCCGCGGAGGGTGATCAGATTGCGGTACTCGGGCGATTCGGCCTCGGTGATCAGGCGCACCGCGACACCGCGCTGCTCGGCGAGCAGGGGCGCGTTCACGTAGGAGACGGTTTCGCTGACCACGTTGGTGAAGATGCCCTTGAGCGCGGCGAGCTTGAGCACCGAGACGTCGAACTCGACGATCTCACCACGCACCTCGATGTCGACGCTGGTGAGCGGGCTGTGCGCGGCGAGTCCGGAGAACACCTGGCCGAGCTTCTCGACCAGCGGGATGCCGGGGCGGACCGTCGGGTCGATGATGCCACCGGCGACGTTGACGGCGTCGGGCACGAGTTCGCCCGACAGCGCGAGCCGCACCGACTTGGCGACCGAGACGCCGGCCTTTTCCTGAGCTTCGTCGGTGGACGCGCCCAGGTGCGGGGTGCTGATCAGGTTGTCGAGGCCGAGCAGCGGTGATCCGGTCGGCGGCTCGTTGACGAAGACGTCGAGGCCGGCACCGGCGATGGTCCCGTCGACGAGGGCCGTGTACAGGTCGGCTTCGTCGATGAGTCCGCCGCGGGCGACGTTGACGACGTACGCGGTGGGCTTCATCAGCTTGAGCTGCGGGGCGCTGATCATGCCCGTGGTCTCGGGGGTCTTCGGCATGTGGATGGTGACGAAGTCGGACTGCGCGAGCAGTTCGTCCAGGCTCACCGGGTGCACGCCCAGCTGCTGCGCACGGGCCGAGGTGATGTACGGGTCGAACGCGATGATGTTCACGCCGAAGGCCTGCAGACGGGCGGCCACCAGGGCGCCGATGCGGCCGAGGCCGATGATGCCGACGGTCTTCTCGTACAGCTCGATGCCGGTGTACTTGGAGCGCTTCCACTGACCCTGCGCGAGGGCGCCGTGGGCCGGCGGGATGTGGCGGGCCAGGCTGAGGATGTGGCCGACGGTGAGTTCGGCGGCGGAGATGATGTTGGAGGTAGGGGCGTTGACGACCATGACACCGGCCGCGGTCGCGGCCTTGATGTCGACGTTGTCGAGGCCGACACCGGCACGGGCGATGACCTTCAGGTTCGGTGCGGCGGCGAGGGCCTCGGCGTCGACCTTGGTCGCGGAGCGGACCAGGATGGCGTTGGCGGAAGCCAGGGCGGAGAGCAGTGCGGCACGGTCAGTGCCGTCGACGTTGACAACGTCGAAGTCGGGCCCGAGGGCATCGACAGTGGCAGGCGAGAGTTCTTCGGCGATTAATACGACGGGCTTCGACACGAAAACAGATCCTTAGAAAGCGTCGGGCGAGGGAAGCTCGCGCCTCGACGGTGGGGCGCCAGATACCACAACACCTTACTGGCACCACAATGGAGCCATGAGCCCCGAGTCAGTGACCTACGTCCTAACCGTGCTGAGAATCGTCCTTGCGGTGGTGTTCGTCGTCGCCGGGATCAGTCATTTCGTGCCCGCGGTTCAGCGCACGATGTCGGCCATGATCCCGCCACGACTGCGCGTGCGGGGCCTGTTGGCCCCGCGGAACCTCGTGATTTTCACCGGTCTGTGCGAGATTGCCGGCGGCATCGGGCTGCTTCTCGAATCCACCCGTGTTACGTCCGGTGTCGCTTTGGCCGTGTTCCTCGTGGCCGTCTTTCCCGCCAACGCTTACGCGGCGCGGCACAAGGACCGGTTCGGCGCTGTCGCGATTCCGTTGGTTCCGCGGCTGCTCGGCCAGCTGGCGCTGATCGGTCTGGTGCTCGTGGCGGGTCTGGCCGGCTGAGCCAGCCTCTCAGGCCCTAGACGATCAGGCTGCCGAGGCCGAACACGAAGATGTCGAGGGAGATCGCCGAGACCAGGGCCAGCCCGGCCAGCAGCAGAAGCGCCTGCGGACCGGCTTCCCGGCGGCGGCCGAGCCAGAACGCGATCCCGAAGACCACGATCGGGACGAGCACACCCGCCAACAGCAGGCCCCAGCCGAAGCCGCTCAGGGTGGTGTCGAGCGACTGGGCGGCACTGTTGAGGCCCAGCAGGTTGCCCAGGCCCGACCACGCGCTGTACGCGTAGAACAGCCCGAACAGGATGGCGATGGTCGCGGAGAGCCACGCCGGCGTGCGACGGGTGCGCTGGGGTGCGGTGGGTGCAGTGCTCATCAGAGTCCCCCGGTTCCGGCGATGAAGGGCAGTGGGGCCAGCAGCACGACTCCCAGGATGAGCCAGGTCCAGCGCAGACGCGGCATGCCGCGGGTGAGCCAGTACGAGGCGGCGAACCACACGAGCGGTGCGGCCACGGCCAGCCAGGTGCCCAGTGAGAACATGAACTGCGACAGCGGGTCGGTCAGCGGATTCTCGATGCGCCCCACTCCGATGAACCAGCCGATCGTGTAGAGCAGGTAGACGCCCGCGAGGATGCCCAGGCCAACGAGGGCCGGCGACGACAGGGCCGCCTTGCCCGCGGGTGCATCGACGTAGCCACCCGGTGATCCGGTGACGGTCCAGCCCTCGGGGAGGTCGGCAGCAGGCCCATCCGCGGGCTCGGGTGGGTTGGTGCTGCCGGACACGAGGGTGGGATCGTCGTCGCCGGCCCAGCCGAGCGCGTCGTCATCCCGGGAAGAAGTCATGCGCTCAGCCTATTAGTTCAGTGGCTGATCAGCACCTTGAGCGCGTGGGTTTCGGCGGCGCGGGAGAACGTGTCGTAAGCGTCTTCCACCTGGCCGAAGTCGAAGGTGTGGGTGGCCAACCGGTCTGCGGGGATCTTGTGCTGGGCCACCAGCTTCAGCAGCATCGGCGTGGTGTTGGTGTTCACCAGGCCCATGCTGATGCTGATGTTCTGGATCCACAGGTTTTCAACGTGCAGCGACACGGGCTTGCCGTGCACACCCACATTGGCCAGGTGTCCGCCGGGCCGCACGATCTCGGTGGCCATGGTGAAGGTCTTCGGGATGCCGACGGCCTCGATGGCCACGTCGACGCCGGCGCCGTCGGTGGCGGCGAGCACCTCGTCTCGCCACTCCGGTCGTCCGGAGCGCACGGTGTGGGTGGCCCCGAAGGTCTTGGCCTGTTCGAGCCGGTTCTCGTCGATGTCGACGGCCACGATCGACCCGGCGCCGTAGAGTCCCGCGGTGGCGATGGCGGCCAGGCCGACCGGACCGGCGCCGATCACGGCGACGACGTCGCCGGGTGCCACCTGGCCGTACTGCACGCCGATCTCGAACCCGGTGGGCAGGATGTCCGAGAGCATCACGGCCTCGGCGTCGGTGACGGAGTCTGGCAGCGGGTAAAGCGTGTTGTCGGCGTAGGGCACCCGCACCAGTTCGGCCTGGGTGCCATCGATGAGATGGCCGAAAACCCAGCCGATGCCCGAGCGGCCCTCGTCGCCGAGACAGTGTGAGTAGAGGCCGGTCTTGCAGTTCGCGCAGTGCCCGCAGGACTTGATGCAGGAGATCAGCACCCGCTCGCCCACGATGATGGATTCCACCGACTCCCCCACCGCGACGACGGTGCCGACACCTTCGTGACCCAGGATGCGCCCGGGCGTCACGGCGGGCACGTCGCCCTTGAGGATGTGCAGGTCGGTGCCGCAGATGGTGGTGGTGTCGATGCGCACGATCGCGTCGGTCGACCGCACGATCTGCGGCTCCGGCATGTCGGTCCAGGATTTCACGCCAGGGCCGCCATAAACGAGTGCTTTCACGATGACGCTCCTTCGAGTCAGTTGTGCGCTGCCCCCGCTGATGCGCGCCATAGTACTCGCGGGGTAGTCTGGTGGGCTCGTTCGACCCCGGGCGAAAACAGGTTGATCATGCAACACCATCTCGATACCAACCGCGCGAACTGGGACGATCGGGCCGCGGCCCACGCGGTGCGCACCGGGTTCGGTTACGGAGTGCAGCGGTACGTCGACGATCCCGCGCTTCTGTCGGATGTCGTCCGCTTCGACCGCGAGCGGCTGGGCGATATCGCCGGGCTGACGACGGTGCACCTGCAATGCCACATCGGAACCGACACGCTCTCGCTGGCCCGGTTGGGCGCCCGGGTCACCGGGCTTGACTTCTCGTCGGTGGCTCTTGCCGAGGCCCGCGCCCTGGTCGCCGAAACCGGGGACGCCGTCGAGTTCGTTGAGTCCGATGTGTACGCGGCCCTCGCCGTTCTTCCGCAGGCCGGCTTCGACCTGGTCTACACGGGCATCGGTGCCCTGTGCTGGCTGCCGAGCATCGACCGATGGGCGGCCGTCGTCGCCGGGCTGCTGGCACCGGGCGGGCGCCTGTTCATTCGTGAGGGTCACCCGATCCTGTGGACCATGGACGAGCGACTCGCTGATGACCTGCACCTGCGATTCCCCTACTTCGAGCAGCAGGAACCGTTGGAGTGGGACGACGATTCCAGCTACGTCGTGACGGATCGGCCGATCACCAACACGAAGACCTACGAGTGGAACCACGGGATCGGCGAGATCGTCACGGCGCTCTTGAACGCCGGCCTCACCCTGACGATGCTCGTCGAACACGACAGTGTGCCGTGGGAGGCCCTGCCCGGCCAGATGATCGAGCGACCCGACGGTGAGTTCGCGCTCGGCGAGCGGGCCGGGGTCGCGCCGCTCAGCTACACGATCCAGGCGGTGAAGCCGCTCGGCTGACGGGCGCGGCGGCGGCTCAGCGGTGCCGCACGGCCCTGACCACGTGGATGCTCACCGCGATGACCCAGCCCAGCACCCCGGCCAGGCAGACCCGCTCGGCCAGGCCCAGCAGGCCGGGGGCGATCGTGGCGGTGACGCCCAGCGACACTAGGCCAACGGCGGCGACCCCGGTGAGCCACGCGGCGGCCGGATACGCGCGCGGCAGCTCGCTGCCACGGAGCCACCCCGTCAGCAGGGCGAACGCCACCAGCGCGGCGACGAAGCCCGCGGCCGCGACGATCAGGTGCGCGGCGCCCAGAGCCGTGGTCGGGGCGAGCCCCGGCGCATCGGCGGGCGGGATGTCGGTGGGCAGGAACGCGAGCGCGGCGGAGCACACCCCGGCGAACAGCATCAGGGCCAGGCCGGTCTGCCGCAGTCGCGACCGCGGACCGAACGCGGACAGCGCGGCGACCGCGCAGACCGTGACCACTCCCCTGGCCAGAAAGTTCAGGTTCATGATCCAGCCGTACGGCCCCACCGCAAGGTTGCTCTCGGCCTCCGAGATCACGCTGTAGTGCGGGGGCAGCAGCTGCAGCACCACATCCACCAGAACGTAGAGGACCGCGCCCACGAGGGCGACGGTCGCCAGCAGTCGGGTCCCGGGCCGGCCGGTGAACCGGGCCGTGACCGAGCTCTCGCCTCCGGCATTCATAGCGTTCACCTGCGGAAGCCTATCGGTCTGCCGGGGACGCTCGTAGACTTCCGCCATGGCTCGAGACGAGTCCCCCGGCGTCCCCTTCGCCATCCCTGGTGCTCCGGCCCCGACCGTGGGCCGGCACCACGTGAACGGATGCCGCCTGTACGCCGAGGTGCGCGGCGCCGGCCCGCCGCTGCTGATCATCGGCGCCGCCAGCGACGACGCCGAGATGTTCCGGCCGATCGCCGAGCGGCTGGCCGGGCTCACCGGCGTCGCCGGGTTCACCGTTGTGACCTGGGATCCCCGCGGCACCCGACGGAGCACTAGGCCGGGCTGGCCATGCGATTCGTATACCCACGCCGACGATGCCGCCGCGCTGCTCCAGGACCTCGGGCTCGTTCCCGCCGCGATCTTCGGCGCCAGCGCCGGTGGGATCGTGGCGATGCGGCTCGCCGTGCGGCATCCGGACCTGGTGCGACAGGTTCTCGTGTACGAACCGGGCTTCTTCCGCAGCACGGATTCGGGCACCGCGCTGCTGGCCCGCACCACCGACGCCGTGCGAAAGCACCTGCGGGAGCGCACCGACGACTGGGCCGGCGCCCTCGCCGTGGTGGCGCGCACGGCGGGGCGGGACCCGGCCGCCCGACTGAACAGCCCCGACGACTCCGCAGGCCGGGGTCCGCTCGACGCCCCGCCCGGGCTCGAGTGGTACACCGAGCGCGGGACGGCCCTGGCCGAGAACTTCATTCGGGATGACCTGCCGCGCACCGGGGAGACCGTCGACCCCGCCCTCCTGCGTGCAACCGGCAGCGACATCCGTTTCGCGTTCGGCACCGACTCCGCCCCGGTGTTCCGGGAGATCGCCCAGACGCTCACCCACGCCCGCCAACGCACCGGCGCAGATCCGCACCTGCCGGACGCGATCAATGGAGCCGCCCACCTCGTTTATCTCACCCCGGACCCGATCGCACGCTACATACGCGCACGGTGCCTGCCCGAGGAAGAGGTCGACTAGCTCGCCGAGTCGCCGCAAACACCCCCTTCGGGGGCTCTGAGGGGGAAGGATGCCGCAACTCGACGCGAGGCCGTTTCCTTGAGTGGCCAGTTGGCGCCCCATTATGGCGTCCGAGGGGGCTTCAACTGGCAACTGACGGCGCATTCGCCTTGTGAGCGGCGCCGGCACACGCCGAAGGGGCCAGTCGATTCGACTGGCCCCTTCGGGTGAAACGGGTACGGAGTTAGCGGGCAGCTTCGCCGTCGACGTAGTCGTCGTCGTTCGAGGCGTTCCAGGCGAAGAGCTTCCGCAGCTCGCGGCCGGTGGCCTCGATCGGGTGCTCTTCGCCCTTCTTGCGCAGGGCCAGGAACTCGGGAGCTCCGGCATCCTGGTCGTTGATGAAGCGCTCGGCGAATGCGCCGTTCTGGATGTCGGCGAGAACGGCCTTCATGTTCTCCTTGACGCTCGGGTCGATGACGCGCGGGCCGGAGACGTAGTCGCCGTACTCGGCGGTGTCGGAGACGCTCCAACGCTGCTTGGCGATGCCGCCCTCCCACATCAGGTCGACGATGAGCTTGAGCTCGTGCAGCACCTCGAAGTAGGCAACCTGCGGCTGGTAGCCGGCCTCGGTGAGAACCTCGAAGCCGTACTGGATCAGCTGCGACGCGCCACCGCAGAGAACGGCCTGCTCACCGAACAGGTCGGTCTCGGTCTCTTCGGTGAAGGTGGTCTTGATGCCGGCGGCACGCAGGCCACCGATCGCCTTGGCGTAGCTGAGGGTCAGCGGCCAGGCGTTGCCGGACGCGTCCTTCTCGACGGCGACGATGACGGGAACGCCACGGCCGGCCTCGAATTCGCGGCGCACGGTGTGGCCCGGGCCCTTGGGGGCGACCATGACCACGTCGACGCCCGCGGGCGCCTCGATGTAGCCGAAACGGATGTTGAAGCCGTGGCCGAAGACCAGGGCCTTGCCGTCAGCGAGGTTGGGGAGGATGTCGTCCTTGTACAGGTGACGCTGCACCTGGTCGGGTGCGAGGACCACGATGACGTCGGCCCAGGCGGATGCCTCGGCGGCGCTGAGGACGGTGAAGCCGACCTCTTCGGCCTTGGCACGCGACTTCGAGCCCTCCTTGAGTCCGATGACGACCTCGACGCCGGAGTCGCGCAGGTTCTGCGCGTGGGCGTGGCCCTGCGAGCCATAGCCGATGACGGCGACCTTCTTGCCCTGGATCAGGGACAGGTCGGCGTCTTTGTCGTAGAAGATTTCAGACAATGTGGTGTTCTCCTTGGTTTGTGTATTTGTCGGGAAAATTTTTATTTGGCGTTCTTGTCGAGAAGGTGCGCTGGTCGAGCTTGTCGAGACCTTAGTTTTTGAAGACGCGTTCGGTGATCGACTTGGATCCCCGACCGATGGCGAGGAGGCCCGACTGGGCGATTTCCTTGATGCCGTATGGCTCGAGCACCCGCAGGAACGCCTGGGTCTTGCCGGAGTCGCCGGTCACCTCGATCACGACGGCATCCGTGGACACGTCGACGACCCGGGCACGGAACAGGGTGACCGCTTCGAGGACCTGGGAGCGGGTGGTGTTGTCCGCCCGCACCTTGACGAGCAGGTGCTCGCGCTGGACCGATTGGCTCGGGTCGAGCTCGACGATCTTGATGACGTTGATCAGCTTGTTGAGCTGCTTGGTCACCTGTTCCAGCGGGGCGTCCTCGACGTCGACGAGGATCGTGATGCGCGACAGGCCGGGGATTTCGCTGTGGCCGACGGCGAGGCTCTCGATGTTGAAGCCGCGCCGGGCGAACAGGCCCGCGACGCGGGTCAGCAGTCCGGGCTTGTCCTCGACGAGGAGGCTGAGAACGTGGGTACTCATCGGTTACTCCTCTTCCCAGGTGGGGGCGTGGTCCTTGGCGTACTGCACGAAGCTGTTGCTGACGCCCTGCGGCACCATCGGCCACACCATGGCGTCGCGGCTGACGATGAAGTCGATCACCACGGGCCGGTCGTTGGTGGCCAACGCAAGCTTGATCGCGTCGTCCACCTGGTCGGCGCGGGTGACCCGGATTCCCAGGGCACCGTACGCATCGGCCATCTTCACGAAGTCGGGCACCATCGCGGTGCCGTGACCGGTATTGAGGTCGGTGAAGGAGTGCCGGCCGTCATAGAACAGCGACTGCCACTGACGCACCATGCCGAGCGACGAGTTGTTGATGATCGCCACCTTGATCGGGATGTTGTTGATCGTGCAGGTGGCGAGTTCCTGGTTGGTCATCTGGAAGCAGCCGTCGCCGTCGATGGACCAGACCGTGCGGTCGGGTTCGGCGACCTTGGCGCCCATGGCCGCGGGCACCGAGTAACCCATGGTGCCGGCCCCGCCGGAGTTGAGCCAGGAGTTCGGCCGCTCGTACTTGATGAACTGTGCGGCCCACATCTGGTGCTGGCCGACGCCGGCGGCGTAGACGCCCTCGGGCCCGGTGAGCTCGCCGATGCGCTTGATCACGTACTGCGGGGCGAGCAGGCCGTCGGCCGGTTCGCTGTAGCCCAGCGGGAACTTCTCCCGGAGGCCCTTGAGGTAGGTCCACCACTCGGAGATGTCGGGGGTCGTCGTGGTGATCGCCTCACGGTAGGCCACGGTGAGGTCGGCGATGACGTCCTTGGCGTCACCCACGATCGGCACGTCGGCGGCGCGGATCTTGCCGATCTCGGCCGGGTCCACGTCCACGTGCACGATGGTGGCATTGGGCGCGAATTCGGAGGCCTTGCCGGTGACCCTGTCGTCGAAACGGGCGCCGAGAGCGATGATGAGGTCGGATTCCTGCAGTGCCAGCACGGCAGCGACGGTTCCGTGCATGCCGGGCATGCCCAGGTGCTGGTCGTGCGAGTCGGGGAACGCTCCGCGGGCCATCAGGGTGGTGACGACGGGGGTGCCGGTCAGTTCGGCCAGCTCGAGCAGTTCGGGTGACGCCTGGGCGCGGATGACACCGCCGCCGACGTAGAAGACGGGCTTCGCGGCGCCGGCCAGCAGCGCCGCCGCGGCCTGAACCTGCTTGCCGTGCGCCTTGGTGATCGGCCGGTAGCCGGGCAGGTCGAGCTTGGGCGGCCAGATGAACGGTGCCTTCATCTGCTGGGCGTCCTTGGTGATGTCCACCAGCACCGGGCCGGGACGGCCGGTGTTGCAGATCAGGAACGCCGAGGCGATGGCGGCGGGGATGTCTTCGGGCCGCTTCACCAGGAACGAGTGCTTGGTGATCGGCATGGTGATGCCGACGATGTCGGCCTCCTGGAAGGCATCCGTGCCCATCAGCGTGGAGAAGACCTGGCCGGTGATCGCCAGCAGCGGCACCGAGTCCATGTAGGCGTCGGCGATGGCCGTGACCAGGTTGGTCGCGCCGGGGCCGGAGGTGGCGATGGCCACCCCGACCCGGTTGCTCGAGGACGCATAGCCCTCGGCGGCATGGCCGGCGCCCTGTTCGTGGCGTACCAAGATGTGGCGGATGTCGTCCTGGTTCATCAGCTCGTCGTAGAGCGGGATGACGGCGCCGCCGGGCAGCCCGAAGACGTCGGTGACGCCGAGCATCTTGAGGCTGCGCAGAATTGCGCCGGAACCGGTGAGGATTTCAGGCGTTCCGGACACGGCGTCGGCGGACGGCGCGCTGGGGGTCGGGGCGGATGGCACGGGCAAAGGTTCCGTGGTCATGAGAGCAAATCCCTAATTCGAATGACGGATGGTGTCGATTATCCCGTGGTCGCACCCAGGGCCGCGGACTGCACGAGCTTGGAGTACTTGGCGAGAACGCCACGGGTGTAACGGGGAGGAAGTGGAGCCCAGCCTTCTCGGCGGGCGGCCAGCTCTGCGGGGTCGACCAGTAGGTCAAGCGAGCGAGCTGCGATATCGACCCGTATCAGATCACCATCGCGCACGAAGGCGATCGGACCTGCGTCCACCGCTTCGGGTGCTATATGGCCGATACACAGTCCGGTTGTGCCGCCTGAGAATCGACCATCAGTCAATAGTAGTACATCGGCTCCGAGCCCAGCGCCCTTGATGGCCGCGGTGATCGAGAGCATCTCGCGCATGCCCGGGCCGCCCTTGGGGCCTTCGTAGCGGATGACGACGACGTCACCCTTGAGGATCTCCCCCGCGGTGAGGGCGTCCATGGCCGCGCGCTCACGCTCGAAGACCCGGGCGGGGCCCTCGAAGATGTCGCTGTCGAAGCCGGCGGTCTTGACGACGGCGCCCTCGGGGGCGATGGAGCCCTTGAGGATGGTGATGCCGCCGGAGGCGTGGATCGGGTTGTCCAGGGTGCGCAGGACCTTGCCGTCGAGCTCGGGCGGGTCGATCTCGGCGAGGTTCTCCGCCACGGTCTTGCCCGTGACGGTGAGCGCGTCGCCGTGGATGAGACCGGCCTCGAGCAGGGCGCGCATCACGGCGGGCACGCCGCCGTGACGGTCGACGTCGTTCATGACGTACTTGCCGAAGGGCTTGAGGTCACCGATGTGCGGCACGGTATCGCCGATGCGGTTGAAGTCGTCGAGGGTGAGCTCGACCTCGGCCTCCCGCGCGATGGCGAGCAGGTGCAGCACCACGTTGGTGGAACCGCCGAAGGCCATGGCCACGGCGATGGCGTTCTCGAACGCCTTCTTGGTGAGGATGTCGCGGGCCGTGATGCCTAAGCGCAGCAGGTTGACCACGGCCTCGCCGGAGCGGTGCGCGTAGTAGTCGCGGCGGCGGTCGGCGGAGGCGGGCGACGCGGAGCCGGGAAGGCTCATGCCCAGGGCCTCGGCGACGCTGGCCATGGTGTTGGCGGTGTACATGCCGCCGCAGGCACCCTCGCCGGGGGCGAAGGCGCACTCGATGCGCTTGGCGTCTTCCACGCTCATGCGGCCGGCCTTGACGGCGCCGACGGCTTCGAACGAGTCGATGATGGTGATGTCCTTCTCGGTGCCGTCGCTCAGCTTCACCCAGCCGGGTGCGATCGACCCGGCGTAGAGGAAGACGCTGGCGAGGTCCAGTCGCGCGGCGGCCATGAGCATCCCGGGCAGCGACTTGTCGCAGCCGGCCAGCAGCACCGAACCGTCGAGGCGTTCGGCCTGCATGACGACCTCGACGGAGTCGGCGATGACCTCACGGGAGACCAGGGAGAAGTGCATGCCCTCGTGGCCCATCGAGATGCCGTCGGAGACCGAGATGGTTCCGAACTGCAGCGGGTAGCCGCCGCCGGAGTGCACACCCTCCTTGGACGCCTGCGCGAGGCGGTCCAGGGACAGATTGCACGGGGTGATCTCGTTCCAGGAGCTGGCGATGCCGATCTGGGGCTTCTCCCAGTCCGCGTCGCCCATTCCCACCGCTCGGAGCATGCCGCGGGAGGTGGTGGCCTCGATGCCATCGGTGACGTCGCGGCTACGGGGCTTCATATCGAACTCAGACATGCACCGAGTCTAGAACGTCGCGGGCGGCACACCCGTCATGACGACCGGTGGCACGCCCGCGACGCGGGACCTACTGCTGCTGCGTGGCGGCGGCGCGGAAGTCGGCCAGGAGCGCCAGCACCTGGGTGACCTCCTTCGGGCCCCGCACCCGATAGCCGGCCTGGGTAGCGCCCGGGCCGATCTTGAGGCCCAGGTCGCCCTCGCCCAGCACCGTGAAGGCGTCTTCGTCGGTGACATCGTCACCGGCATAGAGCACCCTGTCGGCACCGGTGTGCGCGCGCAGGCGTTCGAGGGCGTCGCCCTTGGTGCTGGAGCGCACCGAGAACTCGAGCACGTTCTTGCCCTCGCGCACGGTGAGGGCCGGCAGCAGCTCGGCCAGCTGGTCGCGGGCCTCGCGCTGCACGGCCTGGCCGTCCTGCGCGGTGGCCAGGCGGGTGTGCAGCGCCAGGCCGGCCGGCTTCTGCTCGATCCAGGTGCCGAACACCGGGCCGGAGATGCGCTCAAGCACCCGGGTGAGGGTGTCCAGCTTCTCGACCTCTTCGGGTACCAGACCCAGCTCGATGCCGTTTGCGTCCAGCTGCACCTCGATACCGTGCGATCCGGTGAGCAAAACCTCGCTCTGCGGTTCGGCCACATGCTTGAGGCTCACCAGGGCGCGGCCGGAGACGAACGCGACACGCACGCCGGGCAGGTCGAGCAGCCGCTGCACCACGTCGTGGGTGCCGTCGACCGCGCGGGCGTCCTCGGGTTCGTCCACGTGCGGCGCCAGGGTACCGTCGAAGTCGAGGGCCACCAGGATGGTCTCGGCCGAGCTGATGTCCTTCAGCGCCGACACGAGGTTCTCCGGCACGCCGCTGGGCACGGCGGCCCCGCCGGTGAGGGTCTGCAGGAACGAGGCGGACCAGGTGGCCACGTCGTTGTCGAAGACCTTGCGGCGGAGGGCCCGCATGCGCCTCGTGCGTTCGCGCTTGGGCATGGTGACGGCCTTCATGATCGACGCCTTCATGCCGTCGATGTCGTGCGGGTTGATCAGCACGGCCTGCTTGAGCTCGTCGGCAGCACCGGCGAATTCGCTGAGCACGAGCACGCCGTCGCCGTCGTAGCGCACCGCGACGTATTCCTTGGCGACGAGGTTCATGCCGTCGCGGAGGGCCGTGACGAGCATCACGTCGGCGGCCAGGTAAAGCGCCACCATCTCTTCCCGCGGGTAGCCATGGTGGTGGTAGCTGATGGCGGTGTGGCTGATGGTGGAGTAGTCGCCGTTGACGCGGCCGACGGCGAGTTCGATCTCGTCGCGCAACTGCATGTAGGTGGCCACGCGCTCGCGGGACGGGCTGGCCACCTGCACGAGCGTGACGTCCTCGACGCTCAGCGTGCCGTCGGCGAGCAGCTCACCGAAGGCCTTGATACGGTGACCGATGCCCTTGGTGTAGTCCAGGCGGTCGACGCCGAGCATGATCGTCTTGGGATTGCCGAGGTCCTCGCGGATCTGGCGGGCGCGTTCCTGAATCTCCGGTCGCTTGGCCATTTCCTCGTAGGCTTCGGCGTCGATCGAGATCGGGAAGTGCTTGGCGATGACCCGGCGGTGCTGGCCGTTCTGGCTGGGCACGTCCACGGCGACACCGCGGGTGGCGTAGCCGAACAGGCGGCGCACGGCGCGGGAGAAGTTGCCGGCATCCGCCAGCCGCTGGAAGCCGATCAGGTCGGCGCCGAGCAGGCCGTCAAGGATCTGCTTGCGCCAGGGCAGCTGGGCGAAGATGCCGTACGGCGGGAACGGGATGTGGTTGAAGAAGCCGATCACCAGGTCGGGGCGGGCGTCGCGGAGCATCCGCGGCACCAGCTGCAGCTGGTAGTCGTGCACCCAGACCGTGGCGCCGGGCGCTGCGGATGCCGCGGCCGCGGTGGCGAACCGGCGGTTGACCTGCACGTAGGCGTCCCACCATTCGCGGTGGTAGCTGGGTGAGGCGATCACGTCGTGGTAGAGCGGCCAGAGGGTGTCGTTGGAGAAGCCCTCGTAGTAGAGCTCGAGATCTTCGGTGCTCAGGCGTACGGGCACGATCGAGATGCCGTCGTTTTCGAAGGGCTCGAATTCGCGGTCGGCCACGCCGGGCCAGCCCACCCAGGCGCCGTCGGAGGCGCGCATCATCGGTTCGAGGGCGGTGACCAGGCCGCCGGGCGAGGTGCGCCAGCTTTCGGTGCCGTCCTCGGCTACTTCGTAGTCGACCGGAAGCCGGTTGGAGACCACGACCAGGTCGAAGTGACCGGGCGCGACCGAATCGGGGCCGGGCTCCGCGCCGGCCTCTCCGGTGGTGTCGGGTGCGGTGACTGATGCGGTGGTGTCTGCTGCGATTTCGATGACTCATCCATTCCGGTGCCCGCCTGTGCGGCGCACCTGGCTGCATCTCGAGGTTACCAGCGAAGGCTATGCTGACGCCGTGATTCGCATCGGCATGAGCTCCACCTGCGTGTACCCGCTGGGGTTGGAAGACTCTTTCAGGTTGGCGAAGCAGTCCGGGTTCGACGGCGTTGAGATCATGGTCACCCGTGACGAAGCCACCCAGGATGCGGCGGCGCTGACCGCGCTATCCGAGCGGTACAGCCTGCCGATCTTCTCGATCCACGCACCGGTTCTGTTGCTCACCCACTTCGTCTGGGGCCGGGACCCCCGGGTGAAGTTGGAGCGGTCCGCCGAGCTCGCCGGGCTGGTCGGCGCATCGACGGTGGTTGTGCATCCGCCGTTTCGCTGGCAGGCCGGTTATGCGGAGGACTTTCTCGACATCGTGCGGGAGCTCGGCGCCGGCACCGGCCTTCAGATCGCCGTCGAGAACATGTTCCCGTGGAAGATCGGCGGGCGAGGGGTCAAGGCGTACTCCCCCGGTTGGGACCCCACGGTGATGGACTGCGCCGCGGTGACCCTCGATTTCTCGCACTGTGCGCTCAGCGGCCAGGACAGCCTCGCGATGGCCACGGCCCTGGGCGAGCGTCTGCGCCACGTGCACCTCTGCGACGGCACGGGCTCCTTCGACGAGGGCCGGGTCTTCGACGAACACCTGGTGCCCGGCCGCGGCACCGAGCCGGTGGCCGAGGTGTTGCGGAACCTCGCCGCGGTGAACTGGGACGGCACCATCGTGGCCGAGGTGAACACCCGGACCGCCCGCACCGAGCCGGAGCGCCTGGCCCTGCTGACCGAAACCCTCACCTTCGCCCGCGACCACACCCGAGAGCTGTGACTCAAGCACCTAAAACCCGAGTTTTTTGGGGCTTTTCTCTCAGTTCGCGGGTTGTCGGCTAGCGTGTAGCCATGCGAAAGTTCTTGTTCAACACCGCAATGATCAGCGTCGTCGTCGGCGGCTGGCACATCCTGCAGGCCACCAAGAACGGTCCGAGGGACTGGCGCCTGGTGCTCACCTGGATCGGCTGGGGACTCAGTGTCGCGGTCGCCGTCGGCAACGTGGTGAAGGACGCCGACGAGAAATCCGTGCCGGGCGCCACTGCCGTGAAGGTTAAGTAGCGGGCATCCCCCCGCCAGTCCCCGTTTTGCGGCGTGTCCCCCGTGATTTCGGGGTGGAGAAGGCGAAACTGGTCTTCTCGCGTTGTTAGTAGGAAGGGGCTCACGATGTTCGGTCGTCGACGTCGCACCGCACCCGTCATCCAGGCCCCGGTTGCTCCCGCTCCGGCAGAACTCAGCCGCGCCGAGGTCTTTGAACATCTCCACGCCGCGCTGGCCGATCTCGTCGGCGCCGAGGGAGCCTGGACCCTGGTCCCCCGCCGCTCCGATGACACCGATGTGATCTTCCACGGGCTCAAGGCCCACCAGATCGCCGAGACCCTCACCGAGCTCCTGGCTGCCGAGACCATGCGCCTGCGCACCGATACCCCGGCAGCGCCCCGCAACATCGCCGAACCCCGCACCGACACCCCGATGGACGGAATCACGGCCGTCAACACCGGCGCCCTCCTGGTGTCCTCTGGTGCGGAACCGACCGCACTGCCCTGGAACCCGGCTCCGATCTCGGTGTGGGCCGAACCGACGTCCGGCGCCCGCGCCGGATCGGCCACGATCAGTCGCCTCGTCGCCTAAGCACCACCCGCGCTGCAGATCAGGTCGAGCTGCTACTCCCGCGGTTGCGGGTAGCCGCGCCGTAGATGAGCAGCACGATGATCGACCCGAGAATGGCGATCACCCAGGTGCGCAGGTCGAAGAACGACCCCATGTCGACCCCGAAGATCAGGCCGGCCAGCCAGCCGCCCAGCAACGCGCCGACCACACCGAGCAGCAGGGTCACGAACCAGCCGCCACCCTGCGTTCCGGGGAGGATCAGCTTGGCCAGGGCGCCGGCCAAGAGGCCGAGCAGGAGAAATCCGAAGAAACCCATGAGAACTGCCTTCCGTGTCCCGGCATCGGTGAACTCTCCGTCCGGCTGCGACGATCATAAAACCGCACAGGTCCGACGGATAGGCGTGCCGATGGCAGCGGGAAACCGGACCGGACACCCCGGCCGGGACCGGTGACCAGCGTTCCGCCGGATTTTTTGTAGGTATTCCACTGCGGCGCCCTGCCGAGGAAATCTAGATTGAAAACCATGACAGCCCCCACCGTTCCCGCCCGTAGAGTCACGGCCCGCCTCAGCGTGCGCGACCTGGCGCAGATCGCCATTTTCGCCGCCCTCATCGCCGCCCTCGGGTTCCCCGGCGCGCTTTCCCTGGGCGCCAGCACCGTGCCGATCACGTTCCAGACCCTCGGCGTGATGCTGGCCGGCGCAATCCTCGGAGCGCGCAAGGGTTTCTTGGCCGTGCTGCTGTTGCTGGTCCTCGCCGCGGCCGGGCTGCCCCTGCTCTCCGGTGGGCGCGGCGGCCTGGTCTGGTTCACCACCTCCCCCTCCGCCGGCTACCCCTACGGATGGCTGCTGGGCGTCGTCGTGATCGGCGCCCTCACCGCGTGGCTGCTGCCGCGCTACCCGTTCTGGCCGGCACTGGGCGCCACCGTTCTCGGCGGCATCGTGGTCGTCTACCTGATCGGGGTGCCCGTCACCGCCATCAACCTGGGCCTGCCGCTGTGGGCCGCCGCCGTCGACAGTACGAAGTTCCTGCCCGGCGACCTGGTGAAGGTGGTCGTGACGGTCCTCGTCGCCAAGCAGGTGCACCGGGCGTACCCGGGCCTGATCACCCCGCGCCGCACGGTTCCGGTCTCCGCGCCCGTCGACGCCCGGGCGTGAGCGTGAGCGCCGCCGGCATCCGTTTCGAGGACGTCTCGCACGGCTTCGACGACCAGCCCGTGCTGCGCGGCATCGACCTGCACCTCACCGAACGCCGGATCGGCATCGTCGGCGCCAACGGCAGCGGCAAGTCGACGCTGGCGCGCATGATCAACGGTCTGGTCACCCCCACTAGCGGCACCGTCACGGTGAACGGCCTGGACGTGCGCCGGCAAGCCAAGCTCGTGCGGCGCGAGGTGGGCTTCATCTTCACCAATCCCGACAACCAGATCGTGATGCCGACCGTGCAGGAGGATGTGGCCTTCACCCTGCGGCGCCGGGGCCTGGCCGCCGACGAAATCACGGCGCGCACGGCAGAGGCGCTCGATAGGTTCGGTCTCACCGCTCTCGCCGAGCGCCCCGCGCACCGTCTGTCCGGCGGTCAGAAGCAGCTGCTGGCCCTCGCGGCGGTGCTGGTGGCCGGGCCCAGCATCGTAGTGGCCGACGAACCGACCACCCTGCTGGATGCCCGCAACACCCGTCTGATCACCGGGCTGCTGGTGTCGCTGACCCAGCAGGTGATCGTGGTGACCCACGACCTGGAGGTGCTGGACGGGTTCGACAGGGTGATCGTGGTCGACGAGGGCCGGGTCGTCGCCGACGACGTGCCCGCCACCGCTCTCACCGCGTACCTGAGCCTGCTGTCATGACCGGGCCGGCATGATCGGGCTGTACCGGCCGGGGACCTCGCTGCTGCACCGCGCGCCGGCGGTGTTCAAGCTGGCCGTGCTCGCCGTCGCCATGGTGCTGGTCGGCCTGGCGGCCGATCCGCTGGTGCTCGCGGGGGAATTCATGGCCGTGGTCGCCCTGTACGCGCTGGCCGGCATCCCACCCACGGCGGCCTGGCCGCAGATCGGTCCGATCCTGTGGATCCTGGTCTTCGCCGTGCCGGTGCAGGTGCTGGTCGCGAATGGTTCGGCGGAGGGCTGGACCACGGCCGGTCTGATGGCCGGCCGGCTGCTGGTGGCCGTGGCCCTCGCCGCCCTTTTCACCCTCACCACCACGGTCACCGCGGTGCTCGAGGCGTTCCAGCTGCTGTTGCGGCCGTTCCGGCGCTGGGTGGATGCCGACAGGGTGGGGCTGCTCGTAGCCCTGACCATCCGGTGCATCCCATTGGTGGCGGAGATCGTGCGGGAGGTGCTCGACGCCCGGAGGGCGCGCGGCGCACAGGGGTCGATCATCGCCCTGGCCGTCCCCGTCGTCGTACGCTCGTTGTACGCCGCCGATGCGATCGGAGAGGCCCTCGCCGCACGCGGATTGGACGACTGATCGAATTGACCACTGACAGCAGCCCTCGAACCGTTCTGCGCACCCGCATCAGATTCGCCGGTTGGACCGCGCTCACCGCGCTGGCCCTCGGGATCGTGGCCGTCCTGTTCTGGACGCAGCTCGTGATGCCCGCCGACCGCACGGCCGCCCAGGCCGTGTTCGACGACCCCGCCGTCACGGTGACCGACACCGACGTCTCCGTCGTGATCGCCCCGGCCGAGGAACGCTCGGTCGCCGGCCTGGTCTTCATTCCCGGCGCCAAGGTCGACCCGTACGCGTACCTCGCCACCCTGGCTCCCACCGTGGCAGAGACGGGGATGACCGTGGTCATCACCAAACCGGTTCTGAACCTCGCCTTCTTCGACCAGCGTCCGCTGGACACCTTCACGGCCACCGCGCCCGATGTGGCGGCGTGGTTCGTAGGCGGCCACTCGCTCGGCGGCGTGCGGGCCTGCATGTACGCCGAGGACAACGAGGTCGCCGGCCTGGTGCTGTTCGGCAGCTACTGCGCCTCGGCCGTCGACGACGAGCTGCCGGTGCTGAGCCTCAGCGGGAGCGAGGACGGCTTGAGCACCCCGGCCAAGATCGAGGACACCGCCGACCTGCTGCCCGCCGACACGACCTTTGTGCGGATCGAGGGCGCCAACCACGCCTCCTTCGGAGCGTACGGGGCTCAGCCCGGCGACGGCGAGGCCACGCTGACCCGGGCGGCATCGGAGCGGGCCATCACCGAAGCGCTGTCGAGCTTCATCACGCTGCGAGCTCCGCAGTCGCAGTGACCCGGCAATCGCACTGACCCGCGGGACCTGCTGCTCTTGTCGGTCGCCGGGGCCGGGGCCACTATGACTCGTGTCGGCGAACGTCGCCACGACCCGGGAGGACTCATGCACGCACTCGTCGTCTATGACACGAACTATGGCAGCACCCGCACCATCGCCGAGGTGATCGCCACCGAATTGGGCCAGGGAACCACCACCCTCAGCGTGTCCGACATCACCGAGGCAAGCCTCGACGGCGTCGACGTCCTGGTGGTGGGATGCCCGATCAACGGCTGGAAGCCCACCGATCGGATGCGCCGGTTCCTGCGAACCCTCGCACCGGGCTCCCTCGCCGGTGTGCGGGCCGCCGCGTTCGACACCCGCATCAAGCTATTCATCCACGGGGATGCGGCGGCCAAGATCTCGCACGCCCTGCACGCCGCCGGCGCCACTATCGTGGCCAAGCCACACGGCTTCGTTGTCGACGGCACCGAGGGGCCGCTGGCCGCCGGAGAGACCGGCAAGGCCGGTGCCTGGGCGGCGTACATCGGCGCCGAACTGCGCGCCAGCGCCTGAGACGACCGCGCCAGAGCCGACCGCACCAGAGCCGACCGCGCCAGAGACGACACAGAAACGGCCCGTGCCGAGGCACGGGCCGTTCATGGACGGGCAGTCAACTACGCGGTGAGCGAGTCCACATACTCCTGGTTGTCTTCGATCCACTTCGCGACGATGGGGCCGTAGTCCTGGCCGTCGTAGTCAACGAACATGGCGGCTTCGAGCGACTGGAGCTTGTCGAGGTCCATGGTGTAATCGGCGATCCACTTGGTGGCCTGCGGGAAGTCGGTGGAGAAGTCCTTCTTGCCGTAGGCGTGGATGGTCTCCGAGGCGCCGAGGGTGCCTTCGGGGTCTTCGAGGTTCTTCAGGTCGAAGGTGTCGTAGGCCCAGTGCGGCGCCCACAGGGTGACGGCGATGTTCTCGCCGGACTTCTCCGCAGCGGTCAACTCGGTGAGCATCGCTGCGGTCGAGGAGGTCTGGTAGTCCATGTCCTCGAGGCCGTAGGTGGGGATGGTGTTGTCGGTCACGGCCTCGGTGAGACCGGCGCCGGGCTCGATGCCCACGAGACGGTTGTCGAACAGGTCGGCGTTATCGGCCAGCTCGGCGAGGGTGTCGATCGGCGCATCGGCGTTCACGGCGATGGTGTTCTTGGCTTCGTCGTTCCAGGCCCCGAGTTCGGTGATGTCGTCGCCGTACTCCTCGAGGTAGGACTTGTGGGTGTTCGGCAGCCAGACGTCGAGGTTGAGGTCGTAGTCACCGGTGGAGAGCCCGGCGTAGACCGGTGCAACGTCGGCGTACTCGAGTTCGACGTTGTAGCCCTTCTCATCGAGGATGGCCTTCCACAGCTCTGATGCCGCGATCCCCTCGTCCCAGCCGTTGAACACGGCGATGGTGAGGTCCTTGTTGTCCGAGTTGCCGTCGCCGACGGTCTCGGCTTCGGCCGCGGTGCAGCCGGCCAGGGCGAGCATGCCGATGGCACCGGTGGCGAGGATCTTGAGTGAACGGTTCTTCATGTGTCTGCCTTTCGTGTCACCTGCTGGTGGTGACCGGGGTTGAAGCTGCGGGGGTTGAAGCTGCGGGTGGAGCTAGACGCGGGACGGCTCGCGCTCGGCGGCCTGCGTCGGTGTCACGGCCGGGGCTACGGTCGGTTCCACGGCGACGGCCGCGGCCGGAGCGTGGACCGGGTGGGCGCGGCGCTTGCGAGCGGCGAGCACCCTGCTGATCGGGGTGTTCCCGTTGCCGAGAGCCGCGGTGAGCCGGTCCAGGAAGATCGCGAGGATCACCACGGAGAGGCCGGCCTCGAAGCCGAGCGACACGTCGATGCGGTTCAGGCTGGCCACGACCTGCTGGCCGAGACCGCCGGCGCCGACCATGCCGGCGATGACGACCATCGAGAGCGACAGCATGATCACCTGGTTGATACCGGCCATGATGGTGGGCATCGCCAGGGGCAGCTGAATCTGACGCAGGATGCGCCACGGTGACGCACCGAAGGCCTGGCCGGCTTCGACCACCTCGCTGTCGACGCTGCGGATGCCGAGTTCGGTGAGCCGAACGCCGGGAGCCATGGCGAAGATGATCGTCGCCACGATGCCGGGAACAACACCGACGCGGAACAGGATCAGCGCGGGGATCAGGTACACGAAGGCCGGCATGGTCTGCATGAAGTCGAGGATCGGGCGGATGATGCTGGACGCCACGCCGGACTTGGCCGAGAGGATGCCAAGCGGCACGCTGAACAGGATCGCCAGGACGCTCGCGACGAGCACCAGGGCGAGCGAGTCCATCGCGTTCTCCCACTGGTCGACACCCACGATGACAACGAGGCCGACGACGGTGCCCACGGCGAACTTCCAGCCGCGGATCATCAGTGCCAGCGCCGCGGCCACGAGGATGATCACCCAGAACGGCGGTGTGGCCAGAATGAGGTCGACGAGGTCGTAGGCGCCGCTGAAGATGGCGCGCACGAAGTCGAAGAAGAACCCGAAGGTGTCGGTGATGAAGTCGATGAAGGTATCGGCCCAGGAGCCGAGGGGAATCCGGAAGTCGTTCACGGCTGTACTCCTTCCGACGCGGTTTCGCGCAGGGTTTCGGTGATGATGCTCATCGAGATGGTGGCCGGCGGTTCCATCACCGGCAGCTCACCGGTCGTCGGACTGACATTGCCGAGAGCCGCGAGCAGGGTCACCCGGGGGATCACGCCGAGCAAGCGGTTGCGATCGTCGACCACGGCGATGGGCAGGTCGCTCTCCACGGCCAGTTCGACGAGGTCGACCAAGGCGGTGTCGGCGGCCACCGCGGTGGCGTCCAGGATGATGGCCCGCAGGTCGCCGTCGCCGGCCTTGACCTGCTTGAGCACGTCCCGGTCGCGCACGACCCCCGCGAAGCTGCGGTCACGGCGCAAAACGAAAGTGGCCGAGGTCTGCAGGTCGCGCATGGTGCGGAGAGCCGCACGCGGGCCGGCGGTGACGGTGACCACCGAACGCGCCGGCTCCATGACGCTGCCGGCGGTGAGCACCCGCGCCCTGTCGACATCCTGCACGAACTGGGCGACGTAGTCGTTGGCCGGGTCGGTGAGGATCTCTTCGGGCGTGCCGATCTGCACGATCCGGCCGTCGCGCATCACGGCGATGCGGTCGCCGAGGAACATGGCCTCGTTGAGGTCGTGGGTGATGAAGATGATCGTCTTGCCGAGTTCGGCCTGCAGCTCGATCAGCTGTTCCTGCATTTCGCGGCGGATCAGAGGGTCCAGGGCGGAGAACGCCTCATCCATCAGGAGAACGTCGGTGTCGGCGGCCAGGGCCCGGCCGAGGCCGACGCGCTGCTGCATGCCACCGGAGAGTTCGGAGGGCAGATTGTCGGCCCATCCGTCCAGTCCCACCAGGCGGATGATGGTGCGCGCCTTGGCGAGGCGCTCCTCACGGGGCATGCCCTGCACCTCGAGGCCGTAGGCGACGTTATCGATCACCGTGCGGTGCGGCAGCAGGGCGAAGTGCTGGAAGACCATCGAGATGCTTTGACGGCGCACGTCCCGCAGCTTGGCCGCCGGGATGCCGGTGATCGGGGTGTCTCCGACGGTGACAGTGCCGCTGGTGGCCTCGAGCAGGCCGTTGAGCATGCGGATGAGGGTGGACTTGCCCGAGCCGGAGAGGCCCATCACCACGAAGATCTCACCACGCTGTACCTCGAAGGAAGCGTCGATGACGGCGGCCGTTCCCAGGTGCGCGAGCTCGTCACGGCTCGCGCCGCTCTGGAGTTTCTTGACGATGTCGTGCGGTTTGCGGCCGAAGGCCTTGTAGAGCCTGTCCGCCTTCACGGCGATTCCCGGTGCTACTGCTGCTGCAGTTTCTGTCTGCTCCGCCTCGCTGGCGGGTACTTCTGCCTTGACGGCGATGATTTCGGTCACGGATTCTCCGGAGCACGCCGAATAGACCGCCTGAGCGGTCGACAACACGGGGCTCGCTGTGTCGGACGGGTAGGCCGAGACCGGCCTCGACACCGAGAAACGGCGTGGGCTGGAGCGACCATGGGATCGCGTCCGTCTGGGCCTCACCGTACGCACGCGGCCGTCCCAGTCGAGCTGGGGGCTACGCGTTCGCGTCCTGGTGAAGGGTCGGAAGACCGTCACCGAGCCTACCACGGTGGGGCACGCCAAACCCCTGGACCCCCGACTCGCCGACCCACAACGTGCGCTCTCAAGTGCTGGTCAGCAGGGATAAAGCGCCCCGAATCAGATCAGCACGCCAGGGGCACCGGCCCCGGCGCGGCGGTCTGGGCGTACGTTCTCCCTAGAGGTCAGGATGGTCACGACGACGTGGCCCAGTGGTGCGGCCGGGAAGGATGGGTGCGAACTATGCACGGGTGGAGCATTACACGCCGGCTGTTCGTCGCTCATTCTGTCTTCATAGTGTCTTTGGCCGTGTTCGTGAGCACTGCCGCCTTCGTCGACGCCCGGGACCGCGGCTACTCCGAAAGGGCCGACCGGCTACTCGCGGTAGCGGCCGCGATCGCCGACAGCCCGTTCGTGGTGACGGCGGCGACATCGCCGGATCCGACGGCGGCGCTGCAGCCGTACACGCTCGAGGTCAACCGGGACGCCGCGCTGGACTTCATCACGATCATGAGCCCGGCGGGGGTCAGTTGGACGCACCCGGACCCCGCCGAAATCGGCCGGCAGTATGTCGGCCGCACGGGCCCCGCCACGGCCGGAATGTCGTTCACCGACGTCACGCCGGGCACCCCCGGCCCGTCGGTGCGCGCCGTGGTGCCAATCCTCGACTCCGACGGCGAAGTGGTGGGCATGGTGGCCGCCGGCGTGAGAACCAGCAACCTGCAGATCGCCCTCGACGCCCGGCTGCCCGCCATCCTGGCGATAACGCTCACCCTGCTTCTGGCGGGTTCGCTGGCCACCTGGGTTCTGCGACGTTACCTGCGCCGGGTCACCCTGGGCTGGGGGCCGGAAGAACTCGCCCGACTGTTCGTCCATAACGACTCCGTGGTCAACTCGGTGCCAGAGGGGCTGATTCTCGTGGACGGTGCCGGCGATCTGGTGCTCTACAACGATCGAGCCGCAGAGCTGCTCGGGCTGCCGCCGCGGCCCGCCTCCCGCGCCGCGGGCGCCTTCTCGCCACGCATCGACGACCTGGACCTGCCGCCCAGCCTCGCCGACCTGTTGCGGAGCGGCAGCACCGTGCCAGACGAGATCCACCTGTGCGGGTCCCGGGTGCTGGTGGTGAGCCAGAACCCGGCAGAGCCCACCCCCAGCCGGCTGGGTACGCGGGCGGCGCCGGTGGGAACCGTGGCGACGCTCAGGGAACGCTGAGCCCGGTCAGTGCAGGCGCCGCGCCCGCACCACGACGTCTTCGGTGTGGTGGGCACCGGCACCGGTGGCCACGTGGCGGGGCCGGGTTTCGTCGACCTCGATCCGCCAGGTGTCGTCCAGCAGGGCCGCGACCTGGGCCGGGCTCACGTACAGGTCGGGATCAAAACCGTGCGCGGCTGCCTCAGCGGCGGTGGGCGTGGGGTGGTGCACGATGAGCAGCACACCCCCGGGCGCGACGGCATCCAGCAGGGCGCGCTCCGCGATATTCTCGTCCGTGCGCAACAGGGCGGGGTACTGCGCGGAGACCAGGTCGAAGCTCGCCGCCGGCAGGGCCGCCTCGACGAGTCCGGCGTGCAGCCAGCGCACCGTGCCGCCGACCAGGTCGGCTCGCACGAGGTCGGCCTGGCGGGCGGCGCGCTCGAGTGCCACTCCTGAGACATCCAGCGCCGTCACGTCCCAGCCCTGTGCCGCCAGCCAGAGGGCATCGGCGCCCTCGCCGCAGCCGACGTCGAGGGCCCGCCCCGGCCGCAGGTGGTGCGTCTCGCTGACCAGCGCGGCGTTGGGCCGGCCGCTCCACAGGGTCTCATTTCCGGCGTAGCGCTGATCCCAGAAGTCTCCTATTGCGTCGGGCTCCTGGGGTTCACGGGCGGTGTCGTTGGTGTGCATGACTGCATCCTCCCTCGTCGGCGGCACGGCGACAAACTGGCTTGCCGAACCGGCAACCGGCCTGCGCCCCGGGGGCTCGTCGAAACGATAGCCTCGTCGCATGACAGCTGAGCCGGGGCGCCGTGGACGTGCCTGCTGAGAGCCGGGCGGCGCCCACGAAGGCCGATGTGCCCGCCGCCCGCCACACCCTGCAGATACTCACCCACCTGGCCGCCCAGCGCGGGCCCGTACCGGCGTCGACCATCGCGCAGACGCTCGGGCTCCCCCGGTCCACCGTCTACAGGCTGCTCGGCGTGCTCACCGAGCTCGGCTTCGTGCTGCACTTTCCCGAGGCCCGTCGGTACGGCATCGGCCTGGCCGCCTTCGAGCTGAGCAGCGGCTTTGCCCGGCAGGAGCCCCTGGCCCGGCTGGGCCGGCCAATCCTGGCCTCGCTCGTCGACACCATCAGCGAGAGCGCGCATTTGGCCGTGCTGCACGGTCGCGATGTGATCTACCTCGTGGAGGAGCGCGCTCCCCGCCGCCCCGCCCTGGTGACGGATGTCGGGGTGCGCCTGCCCAGCCACCTCACGGCCAGCGGCCGGGCGCTGCTCGCGACGCTGCCGGTCGCGCAGGTGCGGGCCCTGTTCCCCGACCCGTCCGCCTTCGTGCAGCGCGACGGCGGCGACACCCCGGCGCCGGGCGGCGTGAGCAGCTATCGCGAGCTGAGCCGGCTCCTGGCCGAGGTGCGCGCGCAGGGCTACGCGGCGGAGGACGGCGACGTCACCCTGGGTCTCGCATCCGTCGCGGTGGCCGTTCGGGACCACAGCGGCTGGCCCGCCGCCGGCATCGCCGTGACCTTCGCCCGGTCCAGCGTGCCGCCGGAACGCTGGCCGGAGCTCGCCGCCGCCGTGGAGCACGCCGCGGCCGAGTTGGGCCGCCGCATCAGC
The DNA here is from genome assembly GCF_002205495.2 of Cryobacterium sp. LW097. GTDB lineage: Bacteria > Actinomycetota > Actinomycetes > Actinomycetales > Microbacteriaceae > Cryobacterium > Cryobacterium zongtaii. The sequence continues at coordinate 2,451,337 of NZ_CP021992.1, forward strand.
GGTCGAACCGGCTAATTTTTCGAAAAAGTGAACCGGTCTGAACCTTTTGGCCTGCCGTCTCGTTGTACAGAGTGGATGACCACCATCCGCTCGCCAATTACACGCGAAGACTATGAACGAGGGTGACATGCAGAAAAAGACGAAGATCGGGCTGTGGATTGCGGGCGGAGTTGTCGTCATCGGCGGTGCCGCCCTGGCCTTCGGGCCTGCGGTCTATGCCGACTACGCCAACAGCACCGTCGAGGCGGCCCCCACCATCGCCGCGGGCACCCCGGGCCCGACGGATGCCGGCGCGGCCACCGAGGTCAACGCGGACGACCTCTCCGGCACCTGGAGCGTGGCCGCGGACTCTTTCGCGGGCTACCGCGTCGACGAGGTTCTGCAGGGCAACGACGTGACCGTGACCGGTCGCACGGCTGACGTTTCCGGTGAGCTCACCGTCGACAACCTCTCCCTCACCGCCGCCACGATCACGGTGGACGTGGCGAGCATCGCCACCGACGAAGGCGCCAGGGATGCCTACTTCCGGGACTCCGCGATGGAAGCCGACGACTTCCCGACCGCCACCTTCACGCTTACCGCACCGGTCACCCTCGAGGCCCCCGTGGCCGGTGTCGCGCAGACCCTGAGCGCCACCGGCGAACTCACCCTGCACGGCGTCACCCAGCCGGTCACGGTGGAGCTGCAGGCCGCGCTCACCGAGGCCGGCGGCCAGGTTGTCGGCAGCATCCCGATCACCTTCAGTGACTACGGCGTCGACGCCCCCGACCTCGGCTTCGTCTCGGTCGAAGATGCCGGCTCCGTCGAGTTCGAGCTCTTCGTCGCGCAGAATTAGTCCAGCAGAGCCGTGTTCATTGTGGGCATCGGGCAGACCGGGAGGTGACCGTGGCAGAGCCACACGCGGAGCTCCTGCGGGCGCTGCACGACGCCCACGGGCCGGCACTGTTTCGGTACGTGGTGCGTTTGACCGGGGATTACGGGTTCGCGCAGGACGTGGTGCAGGAGACCCTGTTGCGCGCCTGGACGCGGCCGGCGTTGCTGGACCGGGATGACGACGCCGCTCGTGCCTGGCTGTTCACGGTGGCCCGCAACCTCGTCATCGACGACAGGCGCAGCGCTCGGTACGCCCGTGAGATCGCGACCGATGACCTGCCGGAGAGGTCGTCGACCGACGCCACCGAGGCCATCCTGGATCGCTGGCTGCTCACGGATGCCCTCACCGCGCTCACTCCCGAGCACCGCACCGTACTGGTGAGCGCCTACTACCTCGGGCAGTCGATCGCGGAAATCGCCCTCCTCCAACAGGTGCCGGAGGGCACCGTGAAGTCCCGCCTGCACTACGCCCTGCGAGCAATGCGGCTCGCCCTACAGGAAAGAGGGGTCACCGAATGACCTCCGACCGCTTCCGCGAGTGGGACGCCGCCTACCTGCTCGGCGCGCTCAGCCCCGAAGACCGGCACGCCTTCGAACGCCACCTGCCGACCTGCCCCGCCTGCGCCGTCGCCGTCGCCGAACTCGCCGGGCTGCCCGGCATCCTGGCGGCCCTGCCCGCGGCGGAGGCCGTGGCGCTCACCGAAACCACGCCCACCGAGATCGCCGCCTCTGCACCTCTGAGTGACGCGCATCTGCGCGCCGCGCCGCACCAGCCCGGAGCTGTGCAGCGGCTCGCCGGGGCGGCCGTCGCCCGCACGCGGCGCAACCGGCTGCGTCTGGCCGTGGCCGGCACGGCCGTCGCTGCCGGCCTCGCCCTGGGCGGCGGGTTCCTCGGCGCCACCCTGGGCACTCCGGCGACTCTCGAGGCCGCACCGCCCTCATCCGCACCGTCCGCCACCGCGCCGCCCACACCCGCCGACCCGGCCCCGACGATGGTCGTTGCCATGGAGCCCGTGGAGGACGACGCCCTCACCGCGGCCCTCACCATCACCGACACCGACTGGGGCACCCGGTTCGACTGGTCGTGCGTGTACCTCAATCAGCTCTGGAAGGACAACGGGCCCCAGGACTACGACATGGTGATGACCGATCAGGACGGCACCGCGACGGTGCTCGCGACCTGGACGGCGACGAGCCCGAGCACCGAGAACCTCGCCGCGTCGACCGATGTGACCCTCGACCAGATTCGGAGCGTCGAGATCCGGGCCAGCCTCAGCGGCCTGCCGCTGGCGCACACAGACCTGTAGGACCGTTCGGAGAGTCAGACCGTGAGCGGCCGCAGTGTCCGCTCAGCCTGAACGCGCACCGCCGTCGAAACCGCGTCGAGCAGCGGCGACGCCAGGTTCCAGCGCTGCCAGTAGAGCGGCACGTCCACCGGATGCGCCGCCGCCAGCTCCACCAGACGGCCGTCGGCGATCTCGTCCAGACACTGCTGCTCGGGCAGCACTCCCCAGCCCATGCCCAGCAGCACTGTGCGGGCGAAATCGTGGGAGGTGGGGATGACGTGCCGGGGTGGGTCACCGGGCCCGCCGGCGTGCGCCCGCAGGAAGGAGTCCTGCAGGTCGTCGTTGCGGTCGAAGGTGACCACGGGCGCCTCCGGCAACGCGGCGAGTCCGTGGGCGAGCCAGCGGGCCACGAAGGCCGGCGTGGCGACTGCACGGTAGCGCATCCGGCCCAGCGGCTCGGTGACACAGCCCTGGATCGATTCGCGGTCGGAGGTGACCGCGGCCATCACGGCGCCGGAGCGCAGCAGCGAGATCGTGTGCTCCTGGTCTTCGCGGTGCAGGTCGAAGGTGATGTCGAGTTCGTCGGCCACCCCGGCGAGCGCGCCGAGGAACCAGGTGGCCAGGCTGTCCGCGTTCACGGCGAGGGAGATCTGCACGGACCGTTCGGCGGACCCGTTCTCGCGCAGCGCTCGCTCGGTGTCGGCCTCCAGGAGTTCGACCTGGCGCGCGTAGCGCAGCACCACCGCACCGGCGGCTGTGAGACAGACCGGGGTGGTGCGCTGCACGAGGACCCGGCCGCAGGACTGCTCCATGGCCTTGACCCGCTGCGAGACCGCCGACGCCGTGACGTGCAGCCGGCGGGCGGCCTTCTCGAAGGTGCCGTCCTGTACCAGGGCGCGCAGGGTCTCCAGCTGGTCGAGGGTGAAGCGTTGCATAAGTCCAGCTTACGCATCCTAAGAAAACGTAGCTGGACTGAATCACTGCGACTCCCTAGCGTGGGAGGCATGACACCTGCGACAACCCTCCTCCCCGCACTGTTGGGCCTGGTCACGGGTCTGTCCCTCATCATCGCCATCGGCGCCCAGAACGCGTTCGTGTTGCGGCTGGGCATCCAGGGCCGCACCCGGGTGATCGCACCGGTGGTGGCCATTGCCGCTCTGTCCGATGCGGCTCTCATCCTCGCTGGCGTGCTGGGAATGGGTGCCCTGGTGGCGGCGGCACCGGCGGTCATGGTGGTCGTGCGACTGGTCGGGGCCGCTTTCCTGGTCGGTTACGGCCTGTGGGCGGCGCGGCGGGCCATCCGTCCGGGCGCGCTTCTGGTGACCGGATCCTCGGGCAGCACCGGGATGCGGGTCGCCGTGGGCACGGTTCTCGCCCTCACCTGGCTCAACCCGCACGTTTACCTGGACACCGTGGTGTTCCTCGGCGCCGTGGCCAGCCAACAGGACCCCGCCGAGCGCTGGTGGTGGGCCGGCGGCGCCATCACGGCTAGCATCCTGTGGTTCACCGGCCTCGGCTTCGGGGCTCGTCTGCTGCGCCCGATCTTCGCGCGCCCCGGTGCCTGGCGGGTGCTCGACGGCGCTATCGCTGTGCTCATGCTCGCCCTCGGCGCCCGGCTCGCGTTCGACCTCTGACCCCGGTCGGCCGGCTAAGCGGCGGTACGCTTGCCCCGTGCTTTCCAAGGACCTGATCCGCCTCTACCCCGAGCTGTACCACGTGGCAGCGGATGGGTCGTGGCCGTCGATCGAGCGGCACGGACTGCTCAGCACGGCCGCGCTGGTCACCCGATGGGGCGTGCGGCAGGGGGCACCGCAGGCCGCGATCCTCACCAAGCGGCGTGGTGAGTCGCTGGAGTTGGAACATCCGGACTACGGCACCGCCGTCATCCGGCACCAGAAGGCGATTCACGAGTCATCGCTGGCGGCCGCGCTGGAGGACCTCTCCCCCAGCGAGTGGTACACGATGCTCAACGACCGGGTGTTCTTCTTCCTGCAGAAGCCGCGGCTGAACGAGCTGCTCGCCGCGCGCTCCTACCGGGACGACGCCCACACCGTGATCACGGTGGACACCCGCCGCCTGATCACCGCGCACGAGGCCGACATCGAGCTCACCAGCGTGAACACCGGCTTCGCGCAGCGATTCAGCGCCGAGCCGCGCGGGCGGGACAGCTTCCAGTCGATCGAGGAATTCGCGCATCCGACCCGGTCACACGCCTCGACCAAGGTGGTGGATGTTGCCGAACTCGCGGTGTATCGCGGGGTGCGCGACATCGCCAAGCACGTGAAGCGCGTCGAGCGGATGCGCGAGGGCACGGTGCTCGAGCGCTTCGTCTAGCCGCGCGGCGTCCCGCCGCACTGTTCCCGTTCCGGACACGTTCGGCCGGCGCACCGGGACCATTTGTCCGCCGGCAACAGTTGCAGCCGCGGAGGCGGCTCAGACGCCCTCCCGGGCCTCCAGCCAGCCGGTGTGCACGGCCTCGAGGAAGGCCTCGTAGTCCTTCTCGTTCTGGTCGGCATACCGGTTGGAGAAGTCGGTGACCGCGCGGTCGAACGTGTCGCTCTTTCCGAGGTACGCCGCGATCGCGACGGGGTCGCCCGACCTGGCGTGGGCCCGGGCGAGGGTCCAGCCGCAGGCGTGCGCGTAGAACGTCATCCCCATCGGCACCATCGCCTCCACGATCGCCGAGCCCTTCATGTCACGTAGCTGACGCCAGTACAGGTACCGGTCGGCCTGCACTCCCTTGGTCCAGCCCAGGAAGATGTCGCTGGCGGCCTGCATCATCCGCTGCCCCTGCACCACCCGCTCCCCCGGCTGCTCGTAGACGCTCTTGGGCAGGTGGTCCTCGAGCACGGATGCCGTGGCCTCCTTCACCTGCAGGAACAACGGGTCCTGCTCGTCGCGGCCCTGCAGCAGGGCGATGAACGCCCGGTTGCCGACGCTGCCGACACCCACCACCTTGTGAGCCACATCCACCACCTCGAAGCGTTCGAGCAGCCGGCGCCTGTCGTCCTGCAGGCTCTCGCGGTACGACCTCAGCTGTTCCAGGACCGCCGCCTGCACATCGTCGGACGACAGGCCGAGGGACTCCGCAAGGTCGCGGACCGGAATGACGATCGGCGGTTGGCTGATGATCCGGTACTGGCCGTCGACGAGCTCGGCAAGCTTGGACAGAGCCTGCATGCTGTCGCGGGAACGTGCCTTCGCGGCGTTCTTCAGCGCGGTCTTCTCCAGCCCCTTGGCCGCCTTTCGCGCCGCCTTGTCCTTCTGGGTGGCCCTGGCCATGTCCATGGCCTTGAGCATCTCCTGCTCGGTCATCCGGGCATACCAGATGTCCATGGTGCGCATCGCGGCGAACTGAGCCATCCCCTCCCGATAGGAGCGCACGGCTTCCAGCGTCACGCTCCGGATGTCCGCGGCACTGAACCCGTTGTTGCGGGCCGCGATCGTGAAGCTCGCCGTCATGCGCAGCACGTCGTATTCGAAGGGACCGGGCAGGGTCTCATCGAAGTCGTTGAGGTCGAAGAGCAGGTTGCGCTCCGGCGACGCGAACACGCCGAAGTTGGAGAGATGGGCGTCACCGCAGAGCTGGACTATGAGTCCGGCGCGCGGGGTGTCTTTGAGGTCGGTTGCCATGATCTTGGCGGCGCCGCGGTAGAAGGTGAACGGCGAGACCATCATCCGCCCGTGCCGCACCGGCACCAGATCGGGCACCCGGGTGCGATTCTGCTCCTCGATCAGAGCGACGGGGTCGGGGCGGTCGGCGGCCGGCTCCCACCCGTTGTGGCTGGCGCGGGGGGTCTCGGCTCTCGCCGCCTTGCCTCGAGCGGCGCGCGCGACCACGGTCGGGTGCTCGACGATGTGGGGCGCGCTGGTCCGGCGCTCGGTGCTCGACCGCGTGGTGGACGGCTTCTTGGCGGGGGCCTTCTTCGCGGGCGCTTTCTTGACGGGCGCTGTCTTAGCGGTCGCTTTCCTGACGGGCGCATTCTTCGCGGTCGGTTTCTTCGCGAGCGCTGCCTTGACGGGCGCATTCTTGACGGGCGCTTTCTTGACGGGCGTTTTCTTCGCAGGCGCTTTCTTGACGGGCGCTTTCTTCGCGGTCGCTTTATCTGCCATGGTGGCGGCTCCTCTGTGGACGACGCTGGAGCCCTCGCGAGCGGCGAAACCCTCCGGCGGGCGGAAAGACCCTGTGAAGGGTCCACGATTGCCCGGGGGTCGGCGGCTGTCAATGCCCGCCGTGGCAAAAAGTGTTCAGCCGGTGGGTGCCCGGACACCACGCGTTGAGCCTGGACGCCGAGTCCGTCGATGCCCAACTCGAGGCCTCCACTATGACGGCAGGGGCTCGACGGTGGCGCCCTCGCCAGGGATACCGACGTCCCGAAGTACTGGATGCTTCGCGCCGGCCGGCCACTCCCGGTAGCGCCGAAAGGCCAGTGGCAGGCCTCGCGCGATAGACAGGTCCGGGCTGTCCATCACCTGCAGATGCAGGTGCGGCTGGGTCGAGTTGCCGGAATTCCCGCATTCGGCCAGAGGTTGCCCCTGGTTTACGGTGTCTCCCGGACGAACGCGAATGGAACCGGCCCGTAGATGGACGAGAGCCAGAAACCCGGCACCCCCGACGAGTTCGATGACGATGTGATTGCCCGCGATGGCTCCCACTCCGGCCCGGAGCCGCGCCACCTGGCCCAGGGCGTATGGCACGAGCGCCAGCTGAGATCGCCGGGCGGGGTGGTCGACCTCGCCGTCGAACGCCTCGACGACGACGCCGGCGGCCGGTGCCAGGATCGCCCGCCCATAGGCGAAGAACCGCTCCGGTGGTTCTGTGCCGACGTAGGTGCCCCAGTCGCGGCTGGCTGCCGTGCGCCCGCGATCATCCACCCCGGTGAAGTCGATCGCGTAGCGCTCGCCGAGCAGGTCGGTGCCATGGCTCGGCACGCGTCGGGCCGGGCTGTTGCCCGCCAGCCACCGGCCCGCGAACGGCAGGGCGAGCACGACCGGGCCGCGCGCCGGGGGCTGGTTAGCTGGCGATCTGCTCACGGCGCGGCAGGACCCAGCCCGGCCGCACGAAGTGGCAGGTGTAGCCGTTGGGGTAGTTCTGCAGGTAGTCCTGGTGCTCGGGCTCGGCCAACCAGAAGTCGCCGACAGGCTCCACCTCGGTCACGACGGGGCCCGGCCAGATACCGGATGCGTCGACATCCGCGATGGTGTCGCGGGCGACGCGCTCCTGCTCGGCATCCGCGAAGAAGATCGCCGAACGGTAGCTGCGGCCACGGTCGTTGCCCTGGCGGTCCTTCGTCGACGGGTCGTGGATCTGGAAGAAGAACTCCAGCAGTTCCCGGAAGCTGGTGCGCTCGGGGTCGAAGGTGATCTCGATCGCCTCGGCGTGGTCGCCGTGGTTGCGGTAGGTGGCGTTCGGGGTGTCGCCGCCGGTGTAGCCCACCCGGGTGGAGAGAACGCCCTCGCGCTTCCGCACCAGTTCCTCGACGCCCCAGAAACAGCCGCCGGCCAGTGTCGCCTTCTCAGTGGTTGTGCTCATAGTGACTCTCCTCGTGTCGTGGACATTCCCTGGGCACAACGTGTCGGCGTACCGGCCTGTTCCGGCGCTCCCGTCACACACAGCCCGCTCACAGCTTAAGCGGTCGTTTGAGGGTACAGAAAAGCCCGGCCGCACACTCGCGGCCGGGCTTGTCTTTCGTGTGGTGCACCCCCCCGGACTTGAACCGGGAACCCGCTGATTAAGAGTCAGCTGCTCTGCCAATTGAGCTAGAGGTGCGCATTTTTGTGCATATCGTTCAGGCGGGGCATCCCCGCCGACATGAGACATTACCATCAGTTTCGGCGCTCGCGCCAATCGAGAGCTGACATCGGCGTGTCGCGCCCCAGTCACTATTCTGGGGAGCGTGACCGAGACCCTGCCGCCCACCCTCGCCGATGATCTCACGCTGGCCCTCGAGCTGGCCGATGCGGCCGACGCGATCTCGATGGCCCGATTCGAAGCCCTCGACCTTGTTGTCACCACCAAGCCGGACCGCACCCCGGTGACCGATGCCGACCAGGCGGTCGAGCGCGCCATCCGTGCTCTCCTGGCCGAGCGGCGCCCCGGCGACGGAATCCTCGGTGAGGAATTCGGCACGGCGGGGTCGACGACGCGGCAGTGGATCATCGACCCGATCGACGGCACCGCCGGCTTTTTGCGGGGCATCAGCATCTGGGGCACCCTGATCGCCCTCGCGATCGACGGGGTTCCGGTGCTCGGTGTGGTCAGCTCCCCCGCCCTGGGTAAACGGTGGTGGGCCGCGACCGGCGGCGGAGCCTGGGCGACCGATGCCCGCCGTCCCGAGGCCGCGCCCACCCGTCTGCACGTCTCCGGCGTCGAGACCCTCGCGGACGCGTCCCTCAGCTACGGCAGTATCCAGCAGTGGGATGCGGCCGGCCGGCTCGACGGGCTCGTGGCGCTGACCCGGCAGGTCTGGCGCACCCGGGCCTACGGCGACATGTGGTCGTACATGCTGCTCGCCGAGGGACACCTTGACATCGCCGGCGAATTCGACCTGCAGCCGTACGACATGGCGGCCCTGGTGCCTATTGTGCAGGAGGCCGGTGGCGTGTTCACCTCGGCCGATGGCGCGGCCGGCCCGTGGCACGGCAGCGCCCTGGCCACCAACGGCCTGCTGCACCAGCCGGCGCTGGACGCCATCGCCCCACCGGTTCGCTGAGCCGACCCCACTGAGCAGACGGCGCCAAGAGCCCGGACCTACGGCCCCGCGGTGTCGGCTCGGTCGACGGCGCCGGCCGACTGCCAGAGCTCGTACTGCAGCAACAGCGCCAACTCGCGCAACAACACCAGGTCAACGTCCTCCTGGGAGCGGGGGTTCTGGTCGTATACGCAGAGCGCGCCGATGCGTTCGCCCGAGGGTGATTCGATCGGGAAACCGGCGTAAAAGCGCAACCGGGGACCGGAGACGACCAGAGGATTGTCCCGGAATCTCGGGTCAAGCCGCGCGTCGGGAACAACCAGAGCCGCCGACTCGAGCACCGTGACGGTGCAGAACGACTCGCTGCGGGGAATGTCGAACACCGCGAGGCCCACCGTCGCCTTGTGCCATTGCCTGTCACCGTCGATCACCGTGAACGCGGCCGCGCTGGTGCCCAGCGACGAGCGGGCCAGCGCAACAATCCGGTCGAACCGGGCCTCCGGTGCGGTGTCGAGCAGGTTCAACGCCATCAGCGCCCGGTGCCTGGCCTGTTCGATCTCCTCGGGCGTGCGGCCCTGCACTTCGGGTGCCGGCACACCATCGGTGCGTCGCAGGGGCTCCAGCGGGCCGGCCATCGGCTCGGCCAGCACCTCCGCCCAGAGGTCGTAGTCGCTCGCGGACCGGAACCGGCCGGACCTGGCGACCGGCGTGCCGGGCAGCCTCACGAAGGTCAGCCGGTCGACAGCGGCACAGACGTCTTCGCTCACAGCGTTGAGCTCCAGCGCGTGCCTGCCGGCCAGTGCGCCGAAGGGGCCGCTGAAGGCCGGAATCAACGCCACCGGGGCGATCCCGGCGACGAAGACCTCGGTGCCGAGGGAGCTCGAGTGCTGGATCTGCTCAACCAGGCTGGCGAGGTCCCGGCGCCAGGCCCGTGTGGACGTGAGCCGGCCCGCGTCGAACAGGCCGAGGGTGAGCACCACGGCGTCGTATCGCCACAGGTTGGCGAAGTCGATGTGCTCTGGCGCGTTGCGCGGCGTCATGTTCGACCGGGCGATCACGTCGACATCCACGCCGCGACCGGTGCGGGCCGTGAGCGCCCTGGCCAGAGCGCCCGGCAGTGCGAGGGTGTGACTGAGCACACCCCAGCCGATGGCCGGTCCGCCGCCGACGATGAGGATACGGTCACTGTCGATTCCCGGCGAGTGCGCCTGGGGAGCATCGTCCGGCACCGGGATGCCGCGGAACTTGCGCTCTAGAGTAGCCAGCCAGGCGAGCATCACGGGGACCATCGCGCACCGCAGGGCTTCGCGCACGTGACCCTCCAACTCGAAGTTGTTGGTACTGGACGGTCGTAGGCGTACATTGCATACAACTGGGTCTCATCATACGCATCCCCCGGTGTCATAAGATTCTGTAGTGTCCCCTGTTACAGATCCCCTGCGTATCGCCCTGGTTTCCCTGCACACCTCCCCCGGTGCCGAGCCCGGTTCGGGGGACGCCGGCGGCATGAATGTCGTGGTGCGGCACCAGGCCGAGGCCATGGCCGCGCTGGGCCACCAGGTGGAGATCCTGACCCGACGGTCCTCCCCCGAGATGCCCGCCGCCCGGAGCCTGGGCGCCGGCGTCACCCTGCGTTACCTCGACGCCGGACCGCTCCGCTCGGTGCCCAAGGGCGACCACGAGGGGTTCATCGACGAATTCCGTGCGCAGGCCGCCGCGCTGGGTCCGTGGGACGTCATCCACTCGCATCACTGGTTCTCCGGCATGGCGATGCTGCCACTGACCCGCGAGCTGGGCGTGCCGCACGTACAGAGCTTCCACTCCATCGCGGCCGACGAGGCCACCCCGCTGTCGGCGGGCGAGCGGCCCGAATCCGGCGGGCGGATGGCCGGCGAAGCCTGGCTGGCCCGGGAATCGGACCTGATCGTGGCCGTGAGCGCCGCCGAGGCCGACACCGTCGTGCGTCGGCTCGGCGGGTCGATGAACCGCATCGCGATAGTCCCACCCGGCGTGGACGGGTCCCTTTTCCATCCCGTCGCGCCCGCAGCAGCCGGAGCGGACCGGGCCACGCCATCGGACCGCGGCTACGCGGTGGTCGCCGGGCGCCTCCAGCCGCTCAAGGGCCTCGACCTGGCCATCGAGGCCATCGCCGCCGTGCCGGCTCACCTGAGGCCGGAGCTCGTGATCGCGGGTGACGCCTCGGCCGACTACGACGGCTACATCGATGAGCTGAACCGGCTCGCGGCCCGGCACGGCATTGAGAACGGGGTGCGCTTCGTCGGTCCGCGGTCCCGCGTCGACCTGGCGGCCCTGCTCCGCGGCGCCCGGGTGGTGCTGGTTCCCTCACACTCCGAGACCTTCGGCCTGGTGGCCCTGGAGGCCGCGGCCAGCGGTGTTCCCGTCGTCGCCCAGGGCACGGGCGGACTGCGCGAAGCTGTGCTCGACGGCGACACCGGTCTGCTCATCGAGTCGCGCGACCCGCAGGTCTGGGCGGATGCGCTCACCGACGTGCTCGCGGACCCCGCCCTGGCGCGGCGCCTGTCGCTGGCGGCCCGCGCGCGCGCCGAGACCTTCGACTGGTCGCGCTCCGCCGCGTCCCTGCTCGACGTTTACTGCGCCCTGCTGCCGGTATCGGTCTGCGCGTGAGCCTGCTCGACGGCCAGCGGTCGGTGCTGTTCGTGCACGCCCACCCCGACGACGAGACCATCTCCACCGGCGCACTCATCGCCGAGGTCGTCGCCAGGGGCAGCCGGGTGTTCCTGCTCACCTGCTCACGGGGCGAACGCGGCGAGGTCGTCGACGGTCCGCTCACGGCCCTGGCCGGCACCGAGGAGCTGGCGCGCGAACGGGAACTGGAGCTCGAACGGGCCACCGGCATCCTGGGCATCACCGAACGGTTCTGGCTCGGTGAGCCGCCCGCCAGGGTCGACGGCCTCGAGCCCCGCCGCTACCGCGACTCCGGCATGGTCTGGATTCGGCCCGGCCTGGCCGGGCCGGCGGACGACGCCGCCGACGACGCCCTCTCGGTGGCGCCGCTGGCCGAGGTCACGGCCGACATCGCGGCCCTGATTGTGCGGCTGCGGCCGTCCCTGGTGATCAGTTACGACGACGGCGGCGGTTACGGGCATCCCGACCACGTGCGCGCCCACGATGCCGCCCGCGCCGCGACCACGGCCACCGGCACCGCCTTCGCCGAGGTCCTCGAGGCACCCGCGGGTGACGAAGAATGGTTCGATCTGCCCCAGCACCTCGCGGTGGTGACGGATGCGCTGCGCGCGCACGCAAGCCAGCTCACCGTGCACGGCACCGAGATCGTGCACTCCGGCGGTCAGCGCGAGGCGATCGGCACCTCCGCCGGCCTGCGGCTGCACCCACACCCCGCCGTCTGACCATGGCGAGCGTCCTCAGCCGAGGATCGCTCCAGCGGCCACCGTCACCCTCTCGGCGCGCCGAGCCGGGGTCAACGTCCTGGTGAGCAGCCGGCGCAGCTCGGGCCGGCCGCCCCGGCTGAAGGCGGCACGCTGCTGTGCCGCACCGGTGCCGTCGACTCTGAGCCGGGCCACCGCCTCTCGCACCAGTTCGACGTCGCCCAGTTCTACGAGCTCGGGCTCGAGCATCCGCACGAATCGGCGGAGGCAGCCGTGAGCCGGGGCCAGCCCGCCGCGCAGCGGATCGAAGACCTGCCGGTCCATCCCGTGATGGGCCGAGTGCAGCAGGGCAGCGGAGAGGAGTTCGGAGGGCATCTGGGCGGATGCGCTCGCGGCGGCGGCCTGCGCGGCCGGCACCCCGAGTGAATGTGCCACGAACGCCCGGCACAACGCGGTGATGAACAGCGTGGTCTGCGCATCGAGCTGTGCGTCTGCCACCCGGAACTCGATCGTGGGCAGGTGCTCCGAGAGCCGTACATCCCACATGATCACACCCAGGTCGACGGTGCCGCCGATGCCCAGCAGTCGTGCGATGCGTCGGTCGTAGTCCGCGGCGTCGAGGAAGGCCGGCGGGCAGCCCGAAGTCGTCCACCGGCGCAGCAACACCGTGCGCCAGCTGTCATGCCCGGTGTCCTGCCCCCGCCACAGCGGCGAGTTCGCGGCGATGGCCGTGAAGAGCGGCAACCAGGGCCGCACCGCATTCAGGACGATCACCCCGGCCTCCCGGCTTGGGATGCCGACGTGCACGTGCAGACCGCTCACCTGATGGTCGGCGATCACGGCGTCCATGGTGCGCACGATTCGTTGGTAGCGCTCGGTGTCGGTGATCGTGGGGAACGCCGTCGTGTCGGGCGGGGTGCCGACACTCGCCACGATCACACCGAGTTCGGCCGCCTGGTCGGCGACCGCGCGTCGAAAGCCCGTCATGGCCGTGTGAGCGTCGTCCATCTCTTCGAACACCGCCGAAGCGTGCTCGATCTGGGAGGCCAGGAACTCCCGGTGCGTCACGCCCTGCCATTCGGGCATCGTCGACAGGTGCTCGAAGGCCTGGGCGCCCACATCCACGGGGAACAGGGTGTCAGGATCGAGGAATTGGAACTCCTCTTCGATGCCAAACGTAGCCACGTTGACCTCTTCCGTCGCCGTCGGATCACGACAGTGTGAACCGTCTGCGACGAGTGTGACCTGTAGCCGGATGGCGGTCAAGGGTCTTGCATCACCCTGTTGGGGGAACCGGACCGCCCTCGGTGGACGGGTGCACAATGGTCGCGTGCGCGCCACCGCGGCGGTGCCGGATGGGAGATGGACGGATGTGCAGATGGCTGGCGTACCTCGGGGAACCCCTGCAACCCTCAATGATCGTGCTCGACGCTAAGCACTCGATAGTCGCGCAATCGCTGAACTCCCCGCTCGGGGCCGAGACGGTGAACGGGGATGGCTTCGGCTTCGGCTGGTACCCCACGGGAGCCCCGAAGGGCACCGCACCGGCGCTGTTCCACAGCATCGAACCCGCGTGGAACGACGCGAACCTGAGCGAGCTCACCAGGGCTCTCACCAGCCCGCTCTTCTTCACCCATGTTCGCGCGGCAACCGCACCGCCGATCCAGCAGACGAACTGCCATCCGTATCGCTATCAGAACTGGATGTTCATGCACAACGGCGCCATTGCGGGGTGGCGCGAGCTCAGGCGCGACCTGACGTTGGCGATCGACCCGTCGCTGTACCCGAACGTGCTCGGCACGACGGACTCAGAGGTGCTCTTTCACCTCGCGCTGACCTACGGGCTCCGTGATGACCCTATCGATGCCATCGGGCGCGCCATTCGCACCGTCGAGTCTGTCGGCCACGATCACGATGTGCGTTTTCCCTGGCAGGGCACCGTCGCCGTCTCCGACGGCACCACCTTGTGGGCCTTCCGTTACTCGACCCAGGGACGCACGCGCACGTTGTTTCATTCGGCGGACATCCGCACGCTCCGCCAGATGTACCCCGACCAGGAGCGGCTGGCCGCCTTCGGTGATCATGCGAAGGTCGTGGTGTCCGAGCCGCTCAACGACCTGCCCGGCGCCTTCGTCGAGGTACCGGAATCGTCCGCACTCATTCTCGAAATGGACGGGTATCGGCATCAGCCCTTCCTGGTCGACTGACCACGTCGGGCCGGCCGCTCCTGAATACACAAAACGCCACCTCGAGAGGTGGCGTTTTGCATGTTGGTGGTCAACAGCGTGTGGCAACAACCCAATGGTGGAGATGCGGGGAATTGAACCCCGGTCCATTGCTGTGGTCATGTTTCTTCTACGGGTGTATCCAGTGAAGGCGTTCTACTCGGCTCCGGAACTTGCCACTGGCAGCTGATCCGACGAGCCCAGCCCTCGTTTGAGTCCCCCTATACCCCGAGGCTCAGGATAGGAGCAATCTCTCTAAATGACGTCAGGATCCGAGTAGAGAGCATTCCCGGTCTGACGGTCTCAATGTGGTTCTACTTAGGCCGCGAGGGCGAAAGCGGAACGCGAGACAGTGCGGTTTGAATTGGCACTTATTGTTTTGCAGAGATCGTTTACGAGATAACCCTGCATCCTCGACCCGCTTCTCACAGTTACGCAGGCAATGTCGAAACCGATCATCCCCATGTTCACGTGCTGCCGACTCGAATGAGTTGCGCAGAACGCGGTTGTTGTCACACGCTGTTGAGTTACCAATCCTGTTTCCAGAACCGCAGTGGCGAACATTGCAGCTCACCACCACGGCCTTTCAGGATACAACACTTTCGCGCCACCCCGGTAGCGACGGATGCCGCATGCCGTCATCGACAACGCGCCGTCTAGCGAAAATGTTTCCGATACCTGGCCTACAGATTCATGACAAATTCTCGCATACTTCTACGATTTATGAGATAATGGGCGTATGGACGACGAGCTGGCTCCAGGCTCCCCCGCACCGACGGGAACTTCTCCCACCGGCTCCAATCTCCACGACTGGAACACCGGCCTGGCCGGGCCGGCACCGGATGCCGGCAGCGTGAGCGGCACCGCCGACACTCAGTTCGGCGGTGAGGGCAAGCCGGAGTGGCGGGATCCGTCGGCGATCCCGGGGGTGCAGCGTGCGTTCACCGGCGCCTTCGGTGAAAAGCTCCGGGTCCTCGCGGATGCCGCGGGGATGGTGCAGGCCGTTCTGGAGTCGACCGACCTCGACTCGCTCAGTGACGCGGAGGTGGTGACGTTCACCCAGACGGTCGAGAATGCCGGCCGGCCCGTGGACGCGGCCCGGGTTGGCGCGGCGGCGTCTCGGCAGGAGATGAAACGGCGCCTGGCGCTGGGTGAGAAGGTGGCCCAGAGGATGCTGGCCGGCCAGGTGCTGGAGCCGGAGTTCCCCGCGGTGGCGGCCGCGATGCGCCCGGGGAATTGGGGATCGATGCGGCGGAGACGATCGTGAAGGGGCTGGCCGACTATAAGGTGCACGGCCGCTTCGATGCCGACCAGGCCGACGTCGAATCCGCCGAGCTCGGCCTCGTCGAGCGGGCGACAGGGTCGGTCTTCGCTCGCACCCGCGGCCCCGGCGACAGCGACATCCGGTGCACCGGTCCGATTCTGCGGCGTCGCGATTCGGAGGGGTTCACCTATCCGGCCGATGATCTGCGGTCCCTGGCGGCACGGATGCAGGCGCTACTAAACCCCGACGGGGCCGCCCCGAACGCGACCACGGTTGAAGCGAAATCCACCATATCCTTCGGCGAGCTCACCCGGGACCTCTACCCGCTGCGTGGCGGCGTGACCCCGGACCTCAAGGGTGTCATCCAGAACCTGTTCAACACCTTCCAATCCGCCCGCTCCGCACCGCGGTTCCCGTCCGCACAGGAACAGCAACGCATCGAAGCCGGCGAACTCGTGCCCGGCGAGCTGATCGACGAACGCACCGGCGGGGAGAAGCGCGCCGATATTCTCCGCGGCATCCTGGTGCAGGTCGCCCAAGACCCCCGCACCCCGACCATGGGCGGCATGCCACCGACGGTGATGGTGCATGTGAACGCGGCCGACCTCCTCAAGGACGCCGGCGTCGGTTGGATCGACGGCGTCGACGGGCCGGTCTCGATGAAGACCATTACGCAGATGATCGACAACGGCGGCTTCCAGCCCGTCGTCTTCGGCAGGGCCGGTGCCGTCCTCGGCCTGGGCTCCAAAGCCCGTTGTTTCTCCCCGATGCAACGCAAAATGATCACCGCCCGAGACGGTGGCTGCATCATCCCGGGCTGCGACTGCCCACCCCAGTGGACCGAAGTACACCATGTGGTGCCGTGGCAGGTCGGTGGGAAAACCCATGCTTCCAACGGGGTATTGCTGTGCTGGTACCACCACCACACCATCGACAGCGGCGGGTGGAGAATCCGGATGGTCGGCGGGCGGCCGCGAGTGATGGCCCCGCACTGGGTCGACCCGTCCGGGACATGGCGCACACCCGGAAAACACCGGGCGCACGACCCGAAGACCCGACCACAAGACGAGTAGCGGCCAGATTGAGCGGGCGACTCGGGGCGGGTCGGGGCTGGCTAGTCGCCGAGGTTGCGGCGGGCGGAGATGGCTCGGTCGGACTCGCGCTTGTCCTGGCGTTCGCGCAGGGTCTGCCGCTTGTCGTATTCCTTCTTACCCTTGGCCACCGCGATCTCGACCTTGGCCTTGCCGTCGCTGAAGTAGATCTTCAGCGGAATCAGGGTGTAGCCGCCCTCTTTGGTCTTGTGGCTGATCTTGACGATCTCCGCCTTGTGCAGCAGCAGCTTGCGCTTGCGACGGGGCGGGTGGTTCGTCCAGGTGCCGGCGGTGTACTCCGGAATGTGCACGGCATCCAGCCAGGCCTCCCCGGACTCGATGAACGCGTAGCCGTCGACGAGGGACGCCCGTCCGGCGCGGAGGGACTTCACCTCGGTGCCGCTGAGCACCATTCCGGCCTCGTACGTATCCTCGATGAGGTAGTCGTGGCGCGCCTTGCGATTGGTCGCGACGACCTTCTCGCCTTTTTCCCTGGGCACGGCATTCTCCTCGATCGGTTCAGTGAAGCGCCCAGGCATCCGCCGGGCAGCCCATCAGTCTAGTGGATCTGATCAGACCTTCAGATAGCGGGTGATCGCGAAGTTGGCCGACGCCGCGGCCAGCGCCGCACCGAGCACCAGCAGGATCGGCACCACGGTGAACGCGTCATCGAGGCCGACCAGGGCGAAGCCAGTGAGACTGGCACCCAGGTAGCCCTGCACGAAGTAGTGCACGATCGCCACGATCGCCCCACCGGCCAGCAGTGAACCCAGCAGCGCCGCGAAGACACCCTCGAGGATGAACGGCGTTTGGATGAATCGGTTCGACGCACCCACCAGTCGCATGATGCCCAACTCCTTGCGCCTGGAGAACGCCGACAGCCGGATGGTCGTGGCAATCAGCAGGGCCGCCGCCACGAGCATCAACGATGCGATGCCGATGGCTGTATAGCTGGCCACGTTCAGCACCGAGAAAATCTGATCGAGGTACTTGCGTTGATCGGCGACATTCTCGACCCCGGCGACGCCGGACAGGCTCTCGACCAGCACTTCGGAGTCCTCGGGGTTGTTGAGGTTGACCCAGAAGGTCTGGTTGAGCTGTTCGGCTGTCACGTAGTCGGCCACGGGGTTGCCCGCGAACTGCGTTTTGAAGTTCTCGAACGCCTGCTCGTGCGTCTCGAAGTAGTACTTGTCGATGAAGGTTGCCAGGGTCGGGGACTCCAGCTGCGCCTGCACCGAGTCGATCTGCTCCTGGGAGGCTTCGCCTGCGGTGCAGGTCTCCCCCGGCGAGATGGCGGTGCACATGTAAATGCCCACCTGTGCGCGGTCGTACCAGAAGTTCTTCATCTGGCCGATCTGCATCTGCATCAGGATCGCCGCGCCCACGAAGGTGAGCGAGATGAAGGTGACCAGCACGACCGAGACGACCATGGAGGCGTTGCGGCGCAGGCCGTTGGATGCTTCGGAAAGCACAAGTCCGAGTCTCATCGGGTGGGTCCTACGTTCTGCTCACTGGTGGGATCGGCCTTTTCGCCCGGAGCCCGCAGGCCTAGCTTCTCGGCCAGGGTGAGCTGTTCTGGTTCGTCGTGCTGGGTGACCGGGAGCACCGGCCTGGACATCGTGGAGGTCGGCTGCTCGACCGGCGGCGCAGCGGCCTGCTGGTCGGGTTCCGGCTGAGGGGTTTCCGGCTGACGGTCAACCGCTGCGGGCTGCTCGGCCATGACCGGAACCGGCGGGATGGGCGCCACGACAGGGACCAATGGGGTGGAAGCCACGACCGACAGGGGCTCGGCCCGTTCGATCGCCGGTGCCGGTTCGGGCGTCGGCTCTACCGGCAGCGCGGTGCTCACCGCAACCGCGGCGGCCTCGACCTCGGCCGATGCCACCTCCTGGGGCAGCACCTCCGGCGCGGGGTGGGTCAGCGGCGTGGCCGGGGCGGAGCCCGTGGCCGGCATCCGCGAGGACCTCGACGCGGCCCGCTCGCCGGGGGGCAGCACCATCGGGATGGCCGCCGTGGCGTAGCCGCCCTGACGCTCGTCGCGCACGATCTGGCCCGCGGAGAGTTCGATCACGCGGCGCTTCATCTTGTCGACGATGCCGGCCTCGTGCGTGGCCATGATCACGGTGGTGCCGCCGGCGTTGATCCGGGCCAGCAGCGACATGATCTCCGCACTGGTGGTGGGGTCGAGGTTTCCGGTCGGTTCGTCGGCGAGAACGATCTGCGGTTTGTTCACGATCGCTCGGGCGATGGCCACGCGCTGCTGCTCACCACCGGAGAGTTCGTGTGGCAGACGCTGCGCCTTCTCAGCCAGGCCCACCATCTGCAGGGTGTCGGGCACGGCTTCCTGGATGTACCCACGGGACTTACCGATGACCTGCAGGCTGAACGCGACGTTGTCGTAGACGGTCTTGTTCGGCAGCAGACGGAAGTCCTGGAAGACCACCCCGAGGTTGCGACGGAAGTAGGGCACCTTGCGGTTGGAGATGGAGCGCAGATCCTGGCCGAGCACGTGAATGCTTCCGCTGGACGGCTTCTCCTCCTTCAACATCAGGCGAAGGCAGCTCGACTTTCCCGAGCCCGAAGCCCCGACCAGGAAGACAAACTCGCCGCGAAGAATTTCGACGTCGATTGAGTTCAGGGCCGGTCGGTTCGTACCGGGATATTTC
Source organism: Cryobacterium sp. LW097 (assembly GCF_002205495.2). Taxonomy (GTDB): domain Bacteria; phylum Actinomycetota; class Actinomycetes; order Actinomycetales; family Microbacteriaceae; genus Cryobacterium; species Cryobacterium zongtaii. The sequence continues at coordinate 2,470,802 of NZ_CP021992.1, forward strand.
TTGGTGATGTGATCAAATCGGATCATGGCGTTTCGAGCCTAGGCAGCCATCCGGGATTTACCTACTTGCGACATGCCTCAAGCAGCAAGTCCAAAGGTTGACACGCCTAGTCGGTGGGGGTCTTGCGCCAGCGGATGCCGGCGGCGATGAATCCGTCCAGGTCACCGTCGAACACGTTGGACGGGTTGTTGACCTCGTACTCGGTGCGCAGGTCCTTGACCATTTGATACGGCGCGAGCACGTAGCTGCGCATCTGGTCACCCCAGCTCGCGGTGATGATTCCGGCGAACTCCTTCTTGGTGGCCGCCTCCTGCTCACGCTGCAGCAACAACAGCCTGGACGCCAGCACCCGCATCGCCGCCGCGCGGTTCTGGATCTGGCTCTTTTCGTTCTGGCAGCTCACCACCAGTCCGGTGGGCAGGTGGGTGATGCGCACGGCGGAGTCTGTGGTGTTCACCGACTGCCCGCCGGGGCCGCTGGAGCGGAACACATCGACGCGGATGTCGTTGTCGGGAATCTCCACGGCCTCGGCCTGGGCGATCAGCGGGACCACCTCGACGGCGGCGAAGGAGGTCTGGCGCTTGCCCGCGGAGTTGAACGGGCTCATCCGGACCAGCCGGTGCGTGCCGGCTTCGACGCTGAGGGTGCCGAACGCGTACGGCGCGTTCACCTCGAACGTGGCGGACTTGATGCCGGCCTCTTCGGCGTAGCTCACGTCGAGAACGTTGGTGGTGTAATCGTGCTGCTCGGCCCACCGCAGGTACATGCGCAACAGCATCTCGGCGAAGTCGGCGGCGTCCACGCCACCGGCCCCGGCCCGGATGGTGATCACGGCAGGGTTGGGGTCGAACTCACCGTTGAGCAGGGTGTGCACCTCGAGGTCGCCGAGGACCTTCTGCACGCTGCGCAGTTCGGCCGTGGCCTCATCGGCCGATTCCTGGTCGCCCTCGGCGTTGGCCAGCTCCACGAGCACCTCGAGGTCGTCGAGGCGGGACTCGATGCTGTCGATGCGTTTGAGCTCGCTCTGGCGGTGGCTGAGCTCGCTGGTCACCTTTTGGGCGTGCTCGGAGTCGTTCCACAGGTCGGGGGCACCCGCCTGGTCGCTCAACTCGGCAATGTCCAGCTTCAGCCTGTCGATGTCGATCACCGACCGGATGTCGTCAAACGTGGCCCGCAGCGCGGCGATCTGCTCAGAGAAATCCAGCTCAATCATTGTGGAATCCAGCCTACCGGGCGAGAGGTAACATCGAACGGATGAGCACCGAGCGCCCCTTCAGCCTCCGGGGAGTGGCTCTGGCCGCGTTTCTACCCACGCTGCTCTTTTCCATCGGCGAGGGTGCGATGATCCCGCTCATCCCCCTGGTGGCGGACGGCCTCGGCGCGTCGCTGGCCTTCGCCGGTTTCATCGCGGCCATGGTCATGGTCGGTGAACTCGTCGGCGACATCCCCAGCGGCGCGATAGTGTCCCGCATCGGCGAACGCAACTCGATGATCGGGGCGTCGCTGCTGGCGATCATCGCCGTGCTGGTCTGCATCGTCGCCCCCAACCCGGTCGTGCTGCTGGTGGGCATCTTCCTGATCGGCCTGGCCACGGCCGTGTTCGCTCTGGCCCGCCATGCCTTCATGACCAGCTACGTGCCCGTGGCCTACCGGGCCAGGGCGCTGTCGACCCTCGGCGGCGTCTTCCGCGCCGGTTGGTTCGTCGGACCGTTCCTGGCCGCCGGGGTCATCCACCTCACCGGCAGCACCACCGCCGTCTTCTGGGTGTTCATCGTCTGTTGCGTGGCCGCCGCCGTCGTGCTGATGCTGCTGCCGGATCCGACGATTACCTTCGCGAAGCCTGCTCCCGTCGCCGTCGCGGAGACCGCGGGACTGTTCAGCACCATCTGGCGCTACCGGGGCGTGCTGCTGCGGCTGGGCACCGGCGCGGGGCTGGTCGGTGCGATGCGGGCCACCCGCACGGTGCTGCTGCCGCTCTGGGCGGTCAGCATCGGCATCAACGAACCCGACACCGCCCTCATCATCGGCATCGCCGGCGGCATCGACTTCGCGCTCTTCTATGCCAGCGGCCAGATCATGGACCGCTTCGGGCGCATGTGGACCGCGATCCCGTCGATGACCGGACTGGGGGTCGGCATGCTCGCCCTCGCGTTCACCCACGATCTGCCCGAGAACGTGGCGTGGTTCATCGCCGTGGCGATGTTCCTGTCCGTGGCCAACGGTATCGGCAGCGGATTGCTGATGACCCTGGGCGCCGACCTGGCGCCGGCCGGCGGCCCGGCCCCGTTCCTGGGCGCCTGGCGGTTCACCGCCGACTTCGGCAGCGCCGCCGCTCCCCTGGCCGTCGCCGCCATGATCGCGCTGTTGTCGCTGTCGGTGGCCAGTGCTGTGATGGGAGTGGTGGGCCTGGTGGGAGCCGGCGTGCTCTGGCGCTACATTCCGCGGTACGCCCCGCGCCACCCCCGTTTTCCCCCGAGAGAAAGATAGCCAGCATGCCCCTGCACGGAGAGTACGAGCCCAGCCCCGAGAAGTGGGTCCGCGACCAGGTCGAACTCTACGAGACCTCCGCCGGCACCAAGGGCACCACCATGCGCGGGATGCCCGTGATCGTCCTGAGCACCCTCGGCGCCAAATCCGGCAAGATCCGCAAGGCTCCGCTCATGCGCGTCGAACACGACGGCCGTTACGCCGCCGTGGCGTCGCTCGGCGGCAGCCCGAAGAACCCGGTCTGGTACGCCAACGTGCTCGCGCATCCGCTCGTCGAGGTGCAGGACGGTCCGGTGCGACGCGACATGCTCGCCCGGGAGATCACCGGCGACGAGAAGGCCCTTTGGTGGGAGCGGGCCGTTCTGGCGTACCCCGACTACGCCGATTACCAGGTCAAGACCGATCGGGTCATCCCGGTGTTCCTGCTCGAACCCGTCGCCGAGCGGGCCTCCTAGTGGCCAAGCCACCGGCCCGGTCGAAGCGGCGCGGACCCCAGCTGGACCGGATCCTGCTCGAGAACCTGCTCGACAACGACGGCGCGCTGGTGGGCCGCGGTGACGACCGTGAGGCCGAACGCTACAGCCGGGTGGACTTCTCCGGCCGGGACTTCACCGGCACCCGGTTCGCGGAGTGTGAGTTCCACGGCGTCGACCTGAATACCACGGTGCTGCGCGGCAGCACCTGGAACGAGTGCGTCGCCACCGAACTGCACGCGGCCGTGTTCAGCGCGCCACGATCGAGCTGGCGGGACGTGCGCATCGAGCACTCCAGGCTCGGCTCGGTCGAGCTCTACGACTCCAGCCTGCGCAGCGTTCAGCTGGACGGGTCGAAGCTGGACTTCATCAACCTGCGCAACGCCACCCTCACCGACGTGCTCATCTCCAACTGCATCATCGACGAGCTCGACCTCTCCGGGGCCACCGTGCAACGGCTGGAACTCCGCGACTGTCGGATCGGCACCCTCGACGTGGCCGGCGCACGGCTGACCGACGTGGACCTGCGCTCCAGCGACTTCTCGGCCATCCACAGCCTGGAAGGGCTCAGGGGCGCCACCATCGACGACGCCCAGCTCGCGCTGCTCGCTCCGTTGCTCGCGGCGCAGCTGGGCATCCTCGTTGAATAAAAGTAGGGCTCTCTAGAGCCACTTCTCGGCAAGGTGCTCGGCCACGACCCGGCGGATGGTGCCGGTACTGCCGCGCAACACGATGCTCTCGGTGCGGATCTTCGGCCCCATCTTGCGCACCCCGCCGACCAGCTGGCCGTCGGTGACGCCGGTGGCGACGAAATAGGTGTTGTCGCTGGTGACGAGGTCGTTCACGCCCAGGATGCGGTCAAGGTCGTGGCCGGCGTCGATGGCCCGCTGGGCCTCGTCGTCGTCCTTGGGGTGCAGCTTCGCCTGGATGAAACCGCCCAACGCCTTCAACGCGCAGGCGGTGATGATGCCCTCCGGGGTGCCGCCGATGCCGACGCACATGTCGATCCGGGTCTCGGTGATGGCCGCGTTGATGCCGCCGGCCACGTCGCCGTCGAGCATCAACCGGGTGCCGGCGCCCGCCGCGCGCACCTCTTCGATCAGGCCGGCGTGCCGCGGCCGGTCGAGGATGGCGATGGTCATGTCGGACACATCCTTGCCCTTGGCCTTGGCCAGAGCGCGAATGTTCTCGCCGATCGGCTGGCGCAGGTCCACGACGTTGTGGCCCTCCCATCCGGTGACGATCTTGTCCATGTAGAACACGGCACTGGGGTCGTACATGCTGCCCCGGTCGGCGACCGCGATCATGCTCAGTGCGTTCTGACGCCCGTTGGCGGTGAGTGAGGTGCCGTCGATGGGGTCCACCGCGATGTCGCAGGAGGGCCCGCGCCCGCTGCCGACGTGCTCGCCGTTGTAGAGCATCGGCGCGTCATCCTTCTCGCCCTCGCCGATGACGACGACGCCGTCGAAATCGACAGTGCCGAGGAATTTGCGCATCGCGTCGACGGCGGCACCGTCTGCGGCGTTCTTGTCGCCGCGGCCGATGAACGGCACAGCGCGGATGGCGGCGGCTTCGGTGGCCCGCACCAGCTCCATGCCGAGGCTGCGGTCGGGGTGGAGGTAGAGAGAATCGTGTTCAGTAGTCACTGTGTATTGGTGTCCTTCGAGGTCGTATGTGGGTTGCTGAGGGACGCGCCGGAACTACGCCGGTACGGGGCCAGCATACCCAGCGTGCCTAGAGCGGGACCTTGTACCCCGAGCGCTCACACAGAAGCCCTCGCTAGACTTGACGGACACCCCCGCTCGATTTCGAGGAGAAGCAATGCCCATCGCAACCCCAGACCAATACGCCGAAATGCTGAACAAGGCCAAGTCGAAGGGGTTCGCGTACCCCGCATTCAACGTCTCCTCCTCGCAGTCCATCAACGCCGTTCTCCAGGGCCTGACCGAAGCCGGCTCTGACGGCATCATCCAGGTCACCACCGGTGGCGCCGACTACTTCGCCGGTCACACCGTCAAGAACCGTGCCGCCGGCGCCCTCGCGTTCGCCAAGTTCGCGCACGCCGTTGCTGACAACTACCCCGTCACCGTGGCCCTGCACACCGACCACTGCCCCAAGGGTGCGCTGGACGACTTCGTCCTGCCCCTCATCTCGGCCTCCGAGACCGCCGTCGCCGATGGCTTCAACCCGATCTTCCAGTCGCACATGTGGGACGGCTCGGCCATCGCGCTCGACGAGAACCTCGAGATCGCCAAGGGCATCATCACCCGCACCAAGGCGATCAACGCCATCCTCGAGGTCGAGATCGGCGCCGTCGGCGGCGAAGAAGACGGCGTTGAGGGCGACATCAACGACAACCTGTACACGACCTTCGACGACACCGTCAAGATGATCGAGGCCCTCGGCCTCGGCGAACAGGGCCGCTACATGGCCGCCCTCACCTTCGGCAACGTGCACGGCGTCTACAAGCCCGGCAACGTCAAGCTGCGTCCGGAACTCCTTGCGGAGATCCAGGCCAGCGTCGCCGCCAAGTACGGCACCAGCGCACTGCCCCTCGACCTCGTCTTCCACGGTGGCTCGGGCTCGACCGATGCCGAGATCGCCGAAGCCGTCGCCAACGGTGTCGTGAAGATGAACGTCGACACCGACACCCAGTACGCGTTCACCCGCGCCATCGCCGACTACATGCTGAAGAACTACGACGGCGTGCTCAAGGTCGACGGCGAAGTCGGAAACAAGAAGCTGTACGACCCGCGCGCCTGGGGCAAGGTTGCCGAGACGGCCATGGCCGCACGCGTTGCCCAGGCCACCCGCCAGCTCGGTTCCGCCGGGCACTCCAACAGCTAGTTCAACAGAAAACACCGGATGACGATGGCAGAGAACGCTTCAGACCAGACCCCGGCGGTCACCCCGCCGGTGGACTACCGCCCCCAGCCCCGCTACGGCGAGCTGGCTCCGGAGGGCTGGACCTGGACGCCGCCGCAGGACGAACCCGTTCCTGCGGCCTCTGCCGCCGCATCCACCACGGTGACGCCGGCCCGGGCGACGCGGGGATCGGCCGAACGGCCGGCCTCCGCGGCGCCAGGTTCGGTGCCGGGAACGGCGCCTGCCTGGGACCGACCCCTCACCATCAGCCTGCTGGTCTTCGGGCTGCTCGGCGCCTACTTCACCATCTCGATTCTCGGCAGCCTGCCGCAGGCCCTGGCGATGCTCTATTCGCAGGCCGAACTGGGTGAGTACACCGTGACGGACTCCGTCACCGCGATCATCACCGGCGGCAGCATCGGCCAGGCCGTCGTCTGGGTGGCCGCAGCCGTCTCGTCGATCCTGCTGCTGCTGCGCGGCCGACGCGCGTTCTACGTTCCGATCATCGGCGGCGTCGTCGCGTTTGTCCTGCTGGTCGCGGCCGTGGCCGTCGTGCTCGCCGGTGACCCGGCGTTGCTCGAGTACCTCAGCCAGCCGTAAGGCCCGGCCAGCCACCGACTACTCCGGTCGACTGACCCTGCCCCCGAGCGCACGCGCGTCGGTCTTGCCCTGCAGGTCTTTGCGCAGCTCCTTGGGCAGCGAGAAGAGCAGGTCTTCTTCGGCGGTCTTGATCTGCTCCACGTCGCCGTAGCCGGCGCCGGCCAGGTCGCGCAGCAGTTCCTCGACGAGTTCCTCGGGCACGGATGCTCCGCTCGTGACGCCCACGGTGTTCACGCCGTCGAGCCACTCCTGCTTCACTTCGTTGGCGTAGTCCACCCGGTAAGCTGCCTTCGCGCCGTACTCCAGCGCCACCTCCACCAGGCGTACCGAGTTGGACGAGTTCGCCGACCCCACCACGATCACCAGATCGGAGTCGCGGGCGACCTTCTTGATGGCCACCTGACGGTTCTGGGTGGCGTAGCAGATGTCGTCGCTGGGCGGGTCCTGCAGGTTCGGGAACCGGGCCCGCAGCCGGCGCACCGTCTCCATGGTCTCGTCAACGCTCAGCGTGGTCTGCGACAGCCAGACCACCTTGTCCGGGTCGCGCACGACGATAGTGTCGGCCTCGTCCGGGCTGCCGACGAGCGTCGTGTGCTCCGGCGCCTCGCCGGCGGTGCCCTCGACCTCTTCGTGGCCTTCGTGGCCGATCAGCAAGATCTCGAAGTCGTCGCGGGCGAAGCGCACAGCCTCGCGGTGCACCTTGGTGACGAGCGGGCAGGTGGCGTCGATGGCCGACAGGCCGCGAGCGGCGGCGGCGTTGACCACGGCCGGCGACACGCCGTGCGCGCTGAAGACGATATGCGAACCGGTGGGGACCTCATCCACTTCTTCGACGAAGATGGCGCCCTTCTTCTCGAGTTCGCTCACCACGTGGGTGTTGTGCACGATCTGCTTGCGCACGTAGACGGGCGCCCCGTACAGTTCGAGGGCCTTCTCCACCGCGATGACCGCCCGGTCCACGCCGGCGCAGTAGCCGCGCGGGGCCGCGAGCAGCACCTTTTTCGGCCCGACCACCGGGGTATCCTTGAGCCTGTTGCGCAGGCTGGGAATTCTGGGCATGCCAAGGCCGATCACGGGCGCATTAGTACTGGTACTCACCCGAACAGTCTAAGCGGGCATGTCTGAACGGACCGTGCGAGCCCTCAGCAGACCAGGAGACCCATGAACGCAGTCACGATGCCCGCCGCGGGCGACGAGCCGCCCACCGTCGACGCCCCCTGGCCCGTCGCCGTGCTCTCCAACAAGATCCGCGGCTACATCGAACGGCTCGGCACCGCCTGGGTGGAGGGCGAGATCGTGCAGTGGGGCACCAGCGGCGGCAACGTCTACGGCAAGCTCAAGGACCTCTCGGTGGATGCGACGGTGAGCTTCACGGTCTGGTCGTCGGTGAAGGCCCGCCTGACCGGTGACTTCAAGCAGGGCGACAGGGTCATCGCCCTCGTCAAGCCCAACTACTGGGTCAAGGGCGGCTCCCTCACGATGCAGGTCTTCGAGCTGCGCCACGTGGGGCTCGGCGACCTGCTGGAACGGCTCGAACGCCTGCGCGCGCAGCTCAAGGCCGAGGGCCTCTTCGACGCGTCCCGCAAACGATCGCTGCCGTTCCTGCCGCACCGCATCGGGCTGGTCACCGGCAAGGACTCCGACGCCGAGAAAGACGTGCTCCGCAACGCCCAGCTGCGCTGGCCGGCCGTCGACTTCAGGGTGGTGCACGCCGCCGTGCAGGGCGACCGGATGGTCGGTGAGGTCACCGCGGCCATCAGGGCGCTGGATGCCGACCCCGAGGTGGACGTCATCATCGTCGCCCGCGGCGGCGGCGACTTCCAGAACCTGCTCGGCTTCAGCGACGAGTCACTCGTGCGCGCCGTCGCGGCCTGCACTACCCCGGTGGTCAGCGCCATCGGCCACGAGGCCGACCGGCCGCTGCTCGACGATGTCGCCGACCTCCGCGCCTCGACTCCCACCGACGCGGCGAAGCGGGTGGTGCCCGACGTCTCCGACGAACTCAACAGGGTGCAGCAGGCGCGGGCGCGGCTGAGCAGCCGGCTCACCGGTATCCTCGCCACCGAGGTCGACAGGCTCGGCCAATTGCGCAGCCGACCGGTGCTCGCCGGCGCGGACTGGATCATCGACAGTCGTTCGCAGGACCTCACCCGCTACGTGGCGCGCGGCACCGAGCTGATGCACCGTACTCTCGAACGCGCCGGGTCCAGCGTGGTCGAGCTGCGCTCCCAACTGCGCGCCCTCTCCCCCCAGGGCACCCTCGACCGGGGCTACGCCATCGTGCAGCTGCCGGACGGCCACGTGCTGCGCTCCAGCGACCAGGCCCCGGCCGGCACCGAGCTGCGCATCACCGTGGGCGTTGGCACCGTGCCCGCGGTCTCGAAATAGATGGAAAGAAATAGGATGGATGACATGACTTCGTCCGCAGCCCCGACTCCGACCACCGCCGGCACCGTCCCGGCGGTCGACTCGCTCAGCTACGAGCAGGCCAGGGACGAACTGATCCGTGTCGTCTCGGTGCTCGAGCAGGGTGCGTCCACGCTCGAGGAATCCCTGGCGCTCTGGGAGCGGGGCGAGGCCCTCGCCACCCGCTGTGAGGAATGGCTGATCGGCGCCAAAGCACGCCTGGACGCCGCCCGCGGCGCGGCCACCGCGGAATGAGCCGCAGTCCCCGCCCACCGCGCGTCGTCGCGGAGCTCGGCCGCCCCGAGACCGCCGAGGAACGCGCTAGGCGGCTGGCAACCAACTCCAAGAACTACCGGTCCCGCAAGACCATCAACAACCTCGTCTACTCGCTGTTGGCGACCCTCGGCGCGGTCATCGTGCTGGTGCTGATCGTGCCCCGCAGCGACACCCCGATCAATCGCGAGGTCGACTACACGAGCGTCGCCGAACAGGCGCAGTCCGGCGTCGAGGAACCGCTCGTCGTGCCCGAGCTCCCACCCGGCTGGAGCGCCAACGCCGCCCAGTGGCGCCAGGGCGGCAACGACGGTGTCTCGAGCTGGTACCTCGGCCTGCTCACCCCCGAGAATGAGTTCATCGGGCTCACCCAGGCCGTCGACGCCAACCCCACCTGGCTGGCCGACCAGCTCGAAGACGTCGAACCGACCGACACCATCACCATCGCCGGTCTGGACTGGGCTGTCTACCGCAATCCCGCGCCGGCCGCCGACCGGGGCAACTTCGAATCCGCCCTCGTCACCGAGGCCGGCGACAGCAGCTATCTCCTGATCGGCACCGCCACCGACGAAGAGCTGACCGTGCTCGCCGCCGCCGTGGCCCGGCAGATCAGCACCGAACCGACCGGCACCGAACAGAACGGCTCCAGCGAATGACCGACACACCGACTCTGACACCGGCCCAGGTCTGGAACGACCTCGCCGCGGGCAACGAACGCTTCGTGGCGGGCACACCGCAACATCCCCGGCAGGACGTCGACCGTCGCGCCGAGACCGCGTTCGTGCAGAATCCCATGGCCGCCCTGTTCGGCTGCAGCGACTCCAGGCTCGCCGCCGAGATCATCTTCGACAAGGGCCTGGGAGACCTGTTCGTCGTGCGGAACGCCGGCCAGGTCATCTCCGATTCGGTGCTCGGCTCACTCGAGTACGCCGTTGCGGTGCTCAAGGTGCCTTTGATCCTGGTACTCGGCCACGACAGGTGCGGCGCGGTCCGAGCCGCCATCGACTCGCAAGCCGAAGACGCCGAGGCCCTGCCGCCGCACATCAACAGCATCATCGAGAAGATCGTGCCGGCGGTGCGCCGCGTCAATGGACCCGAAACCGGTCCGCTCGACCCCGACGATGTGGATGCATCCGCCGTGGGCCGGGAACACCTGCGCGACACCGTGGCGGAGCTCGTGCAGCGCTCCGAGATGATCAGCGCCGCGATCGCAGAAGGTACATTGGCTATCGTCGGTGCGAACTACAGGCTCCTCGAGGGCCGCGCAGATCCTGACCTCGTCGTCGGCGTCGTCTAGGAACTCTCGACACCGACCGGCAACCCGCATGAATCGAAAGGTATGACACACCGTGGTGGACATTTCAGCTGAGACAGAATTCCGGATCGAACACGACACGATGGGCGAGGTCCGGGTTCCCGCCGACGCGCTCTACGGTGCGCAGACGCAGCGGGCGGTCGAGAACTTCCCGATCTCCGGATCCGTGCTCGAGTCCGCCCAGATCGCAGCCCTGGCCCGCATCAAAAAGTCGGCGGCCCTCGCCAATGCCCGTCTGGGCGTGCTCGACTCGAACATCGCCGACGCCATCGCGGCAGCCGCCGACGAGGTCATCACCGGTCGATACGACGCCCAGTTCCCCATCGACGTGTACCAGACCGGCAGCGGAACCTCGTCGAACATGAACATGAACGAGGTGCTCGCCACCCTCGCCACCCGCCGCCTGGGCAGCCCGGTTCACCCCAACGACCACGTGAACGCGTCGCAGTCCTCCAACGACGTCTTCCCCACCTCGGTGCACATCGCCGTGACCAGCGCCCTCATCGACGACCTCATCCCGGCCCTGGATCACCTCGCGGTCGCGTTCGAGGCCAAGGCCGAACTGTGGGCGACCGCGGTCAAGGCCGGCCGCACCCACCTGATGGACGCCACCCCGGTCACCCTCGGCCAGGAATTCGGCGGCTACGCCCGCCAGATGCGCCTGGGCATCGAACGGGTGCGCACCGCGCTCCCCCGCGTCGCCGAGGTGCCGCTGGGCGGCACCGCCGTCGGCACCGGCATCAACACGCCGGCCGGTTTCCCGCAGCTCGTCATCGAGCTGCTCTGCGACGAGACCGAGCTGCCGATCACCGAGGCCATCGACCACTTCGAGGCCCAGGCCAACCGTGACGGCCTGGTCGACGCCTCCGGTGCTCTGCGCACCATCGCCGTTGGCCTCACCAAGATCTGCAACGACCTGCGTTGGATGGGCTCCGGCCCCAACACCGGCATCGGTGAGCTGAGCATCCCCGACCTGCAGCCGGGCTCGTCGATCATGCCCGGCAAGGTCAACCCGGTCATCCCGGAGGCCGTGCTCATGGTCTGCTCCCGCGTGATCGGCAACGACGCCACCATCGCCTGGTCCGGCGCCTCCGGCGCGTTCGAACTCAACGTGGCCATCCCCGTGATGGGCACGGCGCTGCTCGAGTCGATCCGGCTACTCACCAACGGCGCCCGGGTGCTCGCCGACAAGACCGTCGACGGCCTCGAGGCCAACCTCGACCGTGCCCGCGCGCTGGCCGAATCATCGCCGTCGATCGTTACCCCGCTCAACCGGGTGATCGGCTACGAAGCCGCCGCCAAGGTGGCCAAGCACTCCGTGGCGCAGGGCCTCACGGTGCGCGAGTCGGTCATCGACCTGGGCTTCGTGGAACGCGGCGAGGTCACCCTCGAGCAGCTCGACACGGCCCTGGACGTCCTGAGCATGACCCGGCCGCCCCAGGCACGCTAACCCGTACCGCGAAAGCGGCGAACCGGTTGCTTCAGCGTCGCTGAGGCAACCGGTTCGCCGCTTTCGCGCCTCTATGCCAGCTCGTTTCCCTCCAGCATCTCGGTGACCAGGGCGGCGATGGCGCTGCGCTCGGACCGGGTGAGGGTCATGTGGGCGAACAAGGGGTGGCCTTTCAGCGTTTCGATCACACTCGCGACACCGTCGAAGCGCCCCACCCGCAGGTTGTCGCGCTGGGCCACATCGTGGGTGAGCACCACCCTGGAGTTCTGTCCGATCCGGCTGAGCACCGTCAGGAGCACGTTCCGCTCCAGCGACTGCGCCTCGTCGACGATCACGAAGGCGTCGTGCAGGCTCCGACCACGGATGTGGGTCAGCGGCAGCACCTCGAGGATGCCGCGCTCGACGACCTCCTCCAGTACGTTCTCGCTCACCAGTGCCCCGAGGGTGTCGAACACGGCCTGGCCCCAGGGACCCATCTTCTCCTGCGCGTCACCGGGCAGGTAGCCGAGCTCCTGGCCGCCCACCGCGTACAGCGGCCGGAACACCATGATCTTGCGGTGCTGCTGCCGTTCCAGCACGGCTTCCAGGCCGGCGCAGAGGGCGAGCGCCGACTTCCCCGTCCCCGCTCGACCTCCCAACGACAGGATGCCGATCTCCGGGTCCAGCAGCAGGTCGATCGCCAGGCGTTGCTCCGCCGAACGTCCGTGCAGGCCGAACAGGTCGCGGTCCCCGCGCACCAGGCGCAACTCGCCCCGCCCGGTGACCCGCCCTAGGGCCGAGCCTCGGTCGGAGTGGATCACCAGGCCCGTGTTGACCGGCATGTCCTGCACCATGCGGGTCTGCAGGGACTCCTTGTCGTAGAGGTCGTTGACCTGCTCGGCGCTCAGGGTGATCTCGTCCATGCCCGTCCAGCCGGAGTCCACAGCCAGCTCATGCCGGTACTCGTCTGCGGTCAGTCCGATCGAGGCGGCCTTCACCCGCAACGGCAGGTCCTTGGACACCACGGTGACTGCGAGTCCGTCGTTGGCCAGGTTCATGGCCACCGCGAGGATGCGCGAGTCGTTGTCGCCCAGCTGCAACCCGGAGGGCAGCACCGACATGTTCGAGTGGTTCAACTCGACCCGCAGGCTGCCGCCCTCCCCCACCGGGATGGCGAAGTCGAGTCGTTCGTGCTTGACCCGCAGTTCGTCGAGGTAACGCAGCGCCTGCCGGGCGAAGTAACCGATCTCCGGGTCGTTGCGCTTGGACTCCAGTTCGGTGATCACCACCACCGGCAGTACGACGGAGTGTTCGGCGAACCGGAAGATCGCCTTCGGATCGGACAGGAGAACCGAGGTGTCCAGCACGAAGGTGCGCTCGGTTTGGTCGACCCCTGACGGTGTGTGTTCTGCGTTCAGGTAGTCGGTTCGATTAGCGGTCACAACCACTCCCACCCCGCACCCGAGGGTGCGGATTTGTTGGCGAGCGGCCACAAGCTTTTTCTCGAGCCGTACTTATGTGGCCGTCTCGATCAGGTGCCATACCTGATGAGATGAACGTACGTCGAGTGGCTGGGAATTAGAAAAGCGACACGCCCAACGTCACGAGACGTTAACGTTCGTCGGGCGGGTGCCGGCCAGGTCAGTATCCGGCGGCGGCCGCGTACGCCGTGAAGGCGCCGCGCAGCATGTCGACGGTCTCGTCGGCGAGGTGCGCGTGCACGCTGAGCCGCACCGTGCCGCCCCGGGTCGTGACCGTCACGCCGTGGTTGTGCAGCGCGGCACCGAGCGCGGTGAGACGTTCCGCGGGCGGTGCGAGTACCACCAGGCCGGCCCGTTCCCTGGCGTCCCTGGCGGACAGCACCGGAATGCCGAACTGGTCGGCCAGGTCGATCAGTCGCTCGACGTTGGCGCACACCAGGGCCTCGATGGCGGGCAGGCCCGCGACCTGGATCTCTTCCAGCGCCGTCGCGAACCGGGCCTGGGCGATGCCGTCCCCGTTGGTCACCCCGAACGCCGACGCCGCGTGTGCCGGCGGCGGCACCTGGTCCCACGGCTCGGTGATCTCGGTGCCGGTGAATCCGGAGACAACCGGGGTGAGCCGTTCCACGGCGCGGTCGCTCAGGGCGAGGAAGCCGGTGCCCCAGCCGGCCCTGACCCACTTCTGGCCGCCGGAGGCGACGACATCGGCCGCCTCGTAGGCGGCATCCACCACCCCGAAGCCCTGGATGGCGTCGACGATGAGCAGCCTGTCACCGATGACCTGCCGGATGCCTTCCAGGTCGGCCCTGAAGCCCGTGCGGGAATCGACGAGGCTGACGGCGACCGCGACGGTGGTCGGTGTCAGCTGGTCCCGCACCTGGCCGGGAGTGACCGCTCCGGCGCTGTTCTCGCCGCCGTCGGCCGTGAGCCACTGCGGCGTCGCCACGTGCAGGGCCTCCGCGGCACGGCTGGCCGCGAACGGCAGGCTCGGAAAGTCCGCCGGTGACAACAGCACGTCACCGGTCAGGCCGAACATGGCGTGCATGAGGCCCATGCTGGTGTTGGGTTGGGACACGATCTGGTCGGCCCTGAACCCCAGGCCCGCGGCCACGGCGGTGCGCATCCGCAGATCTTGCTCGCCGAAGTGGCCGAGGCTGCCGTGTCGGGCCCTGGCCAGGATCTCGGTCTGGCCGCGCGTTTCGGCGACGACGGCACTGGACATGGGGCCGATACGGCCGTAGTCCAGGTAGCCGGGGTCTTCGGTGAAGCCGTTCAGGAAGGCGGCGAGGGGCGTCTCGACCGCGCTCACCCGCCGAACCTGCGGTGCCGTTTGGCGAAGTCGCGCAGGGCCCGCAGGAAGTCGACCTGGCGGAGGTCGGGGCCGAGGGCCTCGACGAAATAGAACTCGCTGTGCGCGCTCTGCCAGAGCATGAAGTCGCTGAGGCGCTGCTCGCCCGAGGTGCGGATGACGAGGTCGGGGTCGGGCTGGCCGCCCGTGTACAGGTGCTGGCCGATGAGTTCGGGGGTGAGGGTCTCGGCGAGGTCCTCGAGAGTGCCGCCGTGGGCATGGTGGGTGGCGACGATGCTGCGCATCGCGTCGGTGATCTCGGTGCGGCCGCCGTAGCCGACGGCGAGGTTCACGTGCAGGCCCGTGTTGGCGTGCGTGCGGGCCTCCGCGGCGGACAGGGCGCCCTCCAGGGGCCCGGGCAGGCACTTCTTCGACCCGACCTGCTGCACCTTCCAGTCGCGGTAACGCGACAGGTCCTCGGCGAGGTCGGCGATGATCTCGAAAAGGGCGTCGAGTTCCTCGGTCGGGCGCTGGGTGAGGTTGTCGGCCGAGAGCAGGTACAGCGTGACGACGGAGATGCCGAGATCGTCGCACCACTCCAGGAATTCGCGCATCTTCGCGGCCCCGGCCCGGTGCCCGTGGGCGGCGGAGTCGTAGCCGAGCTGTTTGGCCCACCGACGGTTACCGTCGATGATCATGGCCACGTGCCGCGGCAGGACCGCCGCGGTCAGCCCGCGACGCAGCCGACGCTGGTAGACCCTGTAGAGGAGTCCGCGTCCGAGGGAGAATTGCCGCATCTGCACACAGTTACGCTAGCTCAATCCGGCCCGCGTTCGCGCCGCGGCGCCGCCGAGGCTGCCGTATCCTGACAGCATGGCCGCTACGGATGACATCCCGAATCTCCCCCTCCTCGAAGACGAGATCGAGCATCCGGTTCCCGAAAAGCCCACCTGGCGGGGCTGGATCCACGCCGGCACGTTTCCGGTCACCATCGTCGCCGGCATCATCCTGCTGCTCGCGGCGGACGGCCCGGCTGCTAAATGGAGTTCGGCGGTCTTCGTGGCCAGTTCGATGCTCCTGTTCGGCAACTCGGCGCTGTACCACCGCTTCAACTGGCAGCCGCGCACCCGCATGGTGCTCAAGCGCATCGACCACGCCAACATCTTCCTGCTGATCGCCGGATCGTACACGCCCATCACGGTGCTGGCCCTGCCGCCGGACAAGGCAGTGCTGCTGCTGACCCTGGTCTGGGGCGGCGCGATCCTCGGCATCGCGTTCAGGGTGTTCTGGATCAACGCCCCGCGCTGGCTGTACGTGCCGCTCTACCTCGCGCTGGGCTGGGGCGCGCTGATGTTCATCGTCGACTTCTTCCAGGCCGATGCCCTGATGATGACCCTGATCATGGTCGGCGGGCTCTGCTACTCGGTCGGCGCCGTCGTCTACGGTCTCAAGAAGCCCAACCCGATCCCCGGGGTGTTCGGCTTCCACGAGATCTTCCACTCGCTGACCGTGGTGGCGTTCCTCTGCCACTGGTTCGCGATTCTGATCATCGCCACGCATCCGCTGTACCCGTAGGCGGGTACCCCCGAGCTCAGGCTTCTGGCGTGTCCTTCTTCTGGGCGGCCAGCGCGTCGCGTTCGGCGACCTCGGCCTGCAGCCGTTCCTGCATCTCCGCACGGTATGTGGTGCGGCGGATGCGGCGGGCCAGGTCCATGCCCAGCAGCAGGGTCACGGCCGCGACGAAGAAGATCGCGAAGAAGCCCCACGGGCCCGGTGTGACGGTGTCGGGGTTGAACTCGGGCGCCGGGGTGTTGGACAGGATGAAGCTGACCACGGGAGAGTACATCCCGCTCACGCGTCGTCCCTCACACCACTGAAAAGATCGGATTCGGGCATGTTCGTGTCAACTTTCGATTCGACTAGTTGGAAGTCCTCGTAGGGCCAGGCCTTGCGCACCATGTCATTGGGCCAGAAGAAGAAACTGCTCGTCGGCGACACCTGGCTGGCATGTGACCGCAAGGCATCGTCGCGCACCTCCAAGAAGTCCCCGATCGGCACGTGCGTCGTGGCCAGGTTCGGGTACTCGCTCATCCGTTCCCTGGCGCTGGCCAGCGGTTCGAGCAGGTCGGAGTCCGGTTCGGTGATGCTGAGTTCGAGGTACATGGCGTCCATGCGCTCGAGGTTGAAGATGCGGTCGTAGTACAGCTTGTCGATCTGCCACGTCGCGCCGGCATCGGGATACCGGTCGGCGTCGGCCGCGGCGCGGAACGCCTCGACGGAGACCTGGTGGCAGCGAATGTGATCGGGGTGCGGGTAGCCGCCGTTCTCGTCGTAGGTGATGAGCACCTGGGGACGGAAATCGCGGATGATGCGCACCAGGGGTTCGGCCGAGTACTCCAGGGGCACGTCGGCGAAGGAGTTCTTGGGCACCCCGCCGTCGTCGGCCATGCCGGAGTCCTGGTAGCCCAGCCAGAGGTGTTGGATGCCCATCGTCTGCTGGGCCGCCGTCATCTCCCGGCGGCGGAGGCCGGCGAGGTCGCGCTCGGCCATGGCCACGTCGGCCAGGTCCTCGTTGAGGATGCTGCCGCGTTCACCGCCCGTGCAGCTCACGATGAGAACCTCGGCGCCGAGGCTTCGGTAGTACGCGTACGTCGCGGCGCCCTTGCTCGACTCGTCGTCGGGATGGGCGTGCACTGCCAAGAGCCGCAGGGTCATGAAACTCCTCAGAAATGCCAGCTAACCTAAGGTACAAGCCTAATCGTTGAACCGTGAGTGTGGAGTCTGAGTGGCCGTGAGCAGCAACCTCGACGAACGCTATGGGCGAACCCCCGGCAGCACCCGCCGCGACCGCCGGGTGTTGTGGGTCGTTGCCGGCTTCTTCGCCCTGATCCTCACCGGATGGGTCGTCTGGGCGGGCCTTGACGGCGCGGGCCCGGAGATCGAAGCCAGGGACACCAGGCACCAGATCATCGACGAGAACGGCATCAGCGTGACCTTCGAGGTGTCGCTGCCCCCGGAGAAGGCCGCCAGCTGTGCTGTGCAGGCGCTCAACGAGTCGTTCACTGTGGTGGGCTGGAAGGTCATCGATCTGGCGCCGTCCGCCGACTACACCCGCTCGTTCACGGAGATCGTGAAGACGACCGAGTTGAGCAACACCGGATTGATTTACCGCTGCTGGTTGACCTAGACTGATGTATTCGCCCTGACAGAAGTCGGGGCGTCCGCTGTATGTCGTGACGTACTAGGCCGCGATGTTCTAGGACGTGACGTGTCAGGCCGTGACCTGCCCAGCGACGAACGGCCGCTTCCTGCGGCACCATCGGCGCACTATCTGCCGGCGCACCACCGATCAGCACGAGAAGGAGAGAACCATGACTACCGAAACCTCGGTCACCTGGCTAACCCAGGAGGCCTATGACCGCCTCGCTGCGGAGCTGGACACTCTCAGCACTGTTGCTCGGGTGGACATCGCCAACAAGATCGAGTCCGCGCGGTCGGAGGGCGACCTCAAGGAGAACGCCGGCTACCACGCGGCCAAGGAGGAGCAGGGCAAGATGGAGGCGCGCATCCGCACCCTCACCCTGCTGCTGCGCACCGCAGAGGTGGGCCACGCCCCCGAGAGCAAGGGCGTCGTCGAGCCCGGAACCGTCATCACCGCCACCATCGCCGGTGACGAGAGCCGGTTCCTCATCGGCAGCCGGGAGATCGCCGGCGACAGCGACCTGGACGTGTACAGCGAGAAGAGCCCCCTGGGCGAAGCCATCATCGGGCTCAAGGTCGGCGCGAAGACGAGCTACGAGACCCCCAACGGCAAGCAGATCGCCGTGGAGATCCACCTCGTGGAGACCTTCACCGGCTAACTGCCCCTGGTGACTCGAACGGCCGGCTGCTCACGCAGCCGGCCGTTTTTGTGTGCCCGGTCTAGTCGGTGCGGGGATCGTACCCGGCGGCGCGCAGGGTGTCGACGACGTGTTGGCGGTGTTCGGGGCCGCGGGTCTCGACGCTGATGTCCAGCTCGACCTCGCTGATCTGCAGGCCGGCGCCGTGGCGGGTGTGCAGGACCTCGATGACGTTGGCGTGCGCCTCGGCGAGCAGCTCGGAGATCCGGGCGAGCTGGCCGGGACGGTCGGGCAGCATGATCCGCAGCTTGAGGTACCGGCCGGATGCCGCCAAGCCGTGGCTGATCACGCGCTGCATGAGCAACGGGTCGATGTTGCCGCCCGAGAGCACCGCAACGGTGCGGCCGGTGTTCGTGATCTTGCCGGCCAGGATGGCGGCGACCGAGACGGCTCCGGCCGGCTCGACGACGAGCTTGGCCCGCTCGAGGAGCACCAGGATCGCCCTGGCCATGTCGTCCTCGCTGACGGTGACGATCTCGTCGACGGCGTCGCGGATGATGGCGAAGTTCAGCAGGCCCGGCTTGGCCACGGCGATGCCGTCGGCCATGGTCGGGGTGATGTCGATGGCGAGGGCCTCCCCCGCGGCGATGGACGGCGGGTACGCCGCCGCGTTCTCCGACTGCACCCCGATGACCCGGATCCGACGGTTGTGCCGTGCCGAGTACTGCTTGAGCACACTGGCCATGCCGGAGGTGAGCCCGCCGCCGCCGATCGGCACGATCACGGTCTCGAGGTCGGGCATCTGGTCGAGGACCTCGAG
Organism: Cryobacterium sp. LW097; assembly: GCF_002205495.2. Classification (GTDB taxonomy): domain Bacteria; phylum Actinomycetota; class Actinomycetes; order Actinomycetales; family Microbacteriaceae; genus Cryobacterium; species Cryobacterium zongtaii. Next base: position 2,490,078 of record NZ_CP021992.1, read on the forward strand.
GCCGAGGGTGCCGGCGCCGGCCACCACATCCGGGTGGTCGAACGGGGGAATCAGGACCGCGCCGGTCTCGCGGGCGTACTCGGCGGCGGCCAGGAGTGGCTCCGCGACCGTGTGCCCGCGCAGGATCACCTGGGCGCCGTAGTCGCGAGTGGCCTGCAGCTTGGGCAGCGCGACGCCGACGGGCATGAAGATGGTCGCCTCGATGCCGAGCTCCCTGGCGGCGAACGCCACCCCCTGGGCGTGGTTGCCGGCGGAGGCGGCGACGACGCCGCGAGCCTTCTCCTCGTCGGTGAGCTTGGACAGCCGGTGGTACGCGCCGCGGATCTTGTACGATCCGGTGCGCTGCAGGTTCTCGCACTTGAGGAAGACCGGTGCACCGAGGATCGCCGAGAGGTAGCGGGAGCTTTCCATCGGCGTGACATCGGCCACCCGCGACACCACGGTGCGGGCGGTCTCGAAGTCGTCGAGGGTGGGGCCGGCCAAGGTTGTGTCGGCACGGGCTGCGCCGGCGAGAACTGCGGGGGTGTCTGTCATGGACGGGTCTCTCTTACTCTGCTCTCGGTGACGGCGACTGTGCGCTGCGGCCGGAAGCCCGGCCGCTGCGGAATCGTCTGCCACAGAATGGAGCCGGGTGCAGCGCCGGCCGGCGGCACTCCCCCGCGCCAGGCACCGCTATGGATGTAGCTGATCATAACGTTCAGCACGGCAGCGACGGGAACCGCGAACAGGGCGCCGGGGATGCCGGCCAGCAGCGCACCGGCCGCCACGACCAGCACCACGCCGAGCGGATGCACCTTGACGGCGGTGCCCATGATCAACGGCTGCAGCACATGGCCTTCGATCTGCTGTACGAGCAGCACCACCCCGAGCATCAGCAGGGCCACGAACCAGTCGTTGAAGATCAGCGCTATCAGCACGGCCACGGCGCCCGTGGCCACGGCGCCGACGATCGGGACGAACGAGCCCAGGAACACCAGCACGCCGATCGGGATGGCCATCGGCACGCCCAGGATCGCGGCTCCGGCGCCGATGCCGATCGCGTCGATCGTGGCGACCAGGATCTGCACCCTGGCGAAGTTGCCCAGGGTCGTCCAGCCGGCCGCGCCGGCTCCGGCGACGGCAGGTCGCGCCCGGCGGGGGAAGATCCGGACGATCCAGTTCCAGATGCCCTTACCGTCGATGAGGATGAACAGCAGACTGAACAGGGTGAGGAGCGCACCCGTGGCCAGGTGCCCCAGCGACGACCCCAGCGACAGGGCGCCGCTGATGAAGATCTGGCTGTCGGCCTGGAGGGCGTCGACGGCCTGGCTGAGATAGCCATTGATCTCGGCGTTGCTCAGCTGCAACGGCGACGCCGCCAGGACCTCCTTGAGGTTCGCGTACGACGCCGCGAACCGGGCGCTCAGCCCCACCGAGCCGGCGGCGATCTGCGTGACGGCCAGCGTCACGAGACCGGCGATCACCGCGAGGGTGCCGACCAGAGCCGCCGCGACGGCGAGCCCCTTGGGCCAGTGATGCCGGGTGAGGAAGCCGACCAGCGGTACGAGCAGGGCGGACACCAGCACCGCCACGAGCAGCGGGATCACGATGAAGCGCAGCTGCACGATGAGGTACAGCAGCACGGCGATCACGGCGGCGATCACGAGAAGACGCCACGCCCACGCGCCGGCCAGGCGGATGCCCGCCGGGATGTTCTCGTCCACGCCGTTGGTCTCCGGCTGCACCGGCGTGAGGACCGCCGTGATAGGCGCGGTCGAGGGGGTCGTTCGGAGTTTACGCCGGCGGCCGAACCAGCCGGGACTTCCCGTGGGTGTGCTCACCGAACCAGTCTAGGACGGCGTGGGAGCGCGGCGGCGAGGTCCTGCACAGCTTCCACCGGGACGGGTGCGCCGGCAAAGCGCACCAGCACGCTCTCGCCCACCTGATGGCGGTCGCGGACGTCGTGTTGCACCACGACGGTGCCGCCTTGCTCGAGTTGCACGCTGGTGCGGCGCAACGAGCCGAGGAAGCTGGAGACCAGCACGGTGCCCGCCAGGCTCATGCCTGCCGGAGCGTCGCCTGGCGTCCCGGCCGTGACCAGCGTCAGGTCCTCTGGACGCACGAAGACCCGCACCGGCCCATCGGCGTGGGACGGGTCGAGCAGCGGCAGGACCACCCCGTGCACCTCGGCGAAGCCGTGCCGCACCGCTCCGGGCAGCCGGTTGCTCAGCCCCACGAAATCCGCGATGAACGGCGTCGCCGGCCTGGTGTAGAGCTCCTCCGGCGTGCCCACCTGCTCGATCCGGCCGTCCCGCATCACCGCGACCCTGTCGGCGACGGCGAGGGCCTCGTCCTGGTCGTGCGTCACGAAGAGGGTGGTGATGCCCAGTTCGGTCTGGATGCGCCGGATCTCATCGCGCAGCTGCACCCGCACCTTGGCGTCCAGCGCCGAGAGCGGTTCGTCGAGCAGCAGCACCCGGGGCCGGGTGACCAGCGCCCTGGCCAGGGCCACCCGCTGCTGCTGGCCGCCGGAGAGTTCGTGCGCGAACCGGCCGTAGTGGGCGTCCAGGCCGACCAGGGCCAGGGCCGCCGCCGCCCGTTCGCGGCGCTCGGCGGCCGGCACACGGCGCATTCGCAGTCCGAATTCGACGTTCTCGCCGGCGCTCAGGTGCGGGAACAGCGAGTAGGACTGGAACACCATGCCCATGTCGCGGCGGCTGGTCGGCAGCCCGGAGACGTCGTCGCCGTTGATCAGGATGCGTCCGTCGTCGCAGCTCTCCAGGCCAGCCAGCACCCGCAGCGCCGTGGTCTTGCCGCTGCCGCTGGGGCCGAGCAGGGCCACGAGTTCGCCGGGCTGCAGGGTGAGGTCGAACTCGGTCAGCGCAAGGTGGCTGCCGTAGCGCTTGGCCACGCCGGCGAACTCGACGACAGTCTTCTGCTGAACTGTGGGCGTTTGGATGTGACTCATGACTGGTCTCCGCCGGAGGTCGGGGTGGTCGGGGTGAGGGTGGTCGGGGTGCGGGCCGGCCGGCGACGTTCGGTGCCGAGCCGGCCGATGGCCAGCAACAGCAGGAACGCCGCGAACAGTGCAAGCAGCGAGAGGATCACGGCGCTGTACGGGTCGTTCTTGCTGACCACCACGAGCGCGGTCTGCAGGTTGACCCGGCTCAGTAGCGACGCGATGGTGAACTCGCCCAGCACCACGGCCACGGCGATGAACGCGCCGGCCAGGATGCCGCGGCGGAGGTTCGGGACGAGCACCCGCACCAGCACACTGGCCCAGCCTGCACCGAGGGTGCGCGCCGCCTCGCTGAGCGTGCGCACGTCCACACCGTCGAGGTTGGCCTGGATCGCCCGGTAGGCGAACGGCAGCACGGTGATGCCGTACGCGAATGCCAGCGTCCAGACGCCGCTGCCCGCGAACCGGGCCAGCACGCTGAACACCGGGGCCAGGCCCACCACGAGCACGATCGCGGGGATGGAGATGGGCAGGATGCACACGATCTCCAGCGTGCGGCGCAGCCGGGGGAACCGGATGTGCACGAGCAGCATCGTCGGCACCAGCAGCACCAGCACGATCATGACGGTGCCGACGGCCAGACCCACCGAGTTGCCGAGGGCGACCAGAACCGGGGCGTACTCGCCGGTCAGCCCGTTCTGGAACAGCTCGATCCAGCGCTGGAAGTCGTAGCCGCCGACCAGGCCGCGCCGCAGGGTGAACTCGATCATCGCGAGGATCGGCACCGCGAAGACCAGGCCGACCCCGCCGAGGATCAGCAGCCTGGTGAGCCGACCGGGCGCGTGCGCGACGCCGCGCACCGACCGGAGACCCGCCGTCATCGCTGCCACCTCGCGGCGCGGGACGCCAGCTTGGAGTAGCCGATCATCACGACGGTCATCACCAGGATCATGCCCAGCGCCAGCGCACCGGCGAGGTTCTCCCGGCCGAGCATGGTCTCGCTGGTCAGCGCCGACCGGATCTGCAGCGGCACGATCTGCGCGCCCTGGCTGGTGAGGGTGGCGGCGGTGGCGTACGAGGAGAACGCGTTGGCGAACAGGAGCAGCAGGCCGCCCAGGAACGACGGCGCCAGCACCGGCAGGCCGATGCGCAGCCAGTAGGTGCGCGTGCTGCCGCCGAGGGTGGCGTTGGCTTCCGCCCAGGTCGACTTGAGCGACGCGAGCGCCGGCATGAAGGTGATGATCATCAGGGGCACTTGAAAGTAGATGTACGGCAGCACCAGGCCGGGCAGTTCGTAGAGCCAGACCCCGTCGGCGAAGATGTCGATGCCCAGACGCTCCTGCAGCAGCAGGGTGACCATGCCCTGGATACCGATGGTCGCGGTGAACGCGAAGGCGAGCATGGCGCCGCCGAACTGGGCGATGACGCTGCTGAGGGAATCGACGGTGGAGCGCAACGCCCCGTCCGGGCGGGCGCCGAGCAGGGCGTAACAGACCAGGGCGCCCACGACGGCGCCGATGATCGCGGTCAGCGCCGACAACCAGATCGAGCTGCCGAAGGCGGCCAGCACCACGGGGTCGCCGAGCGCGGCGACGGTGTCGAGGGTGAAGCCGCCGTCGTTGCCGATGAAGCCGGTGCCGACGGCGATCAGGGTCGGCAGGGCCAGGAAGAGCAGCACATAGACCGCGAACGGCAGCAGCCCGAAGGCTGCTGCCGGCACACGGAACCTACTGGACAGCCGCGGCCCACTTTTCGCCGAGCAGCGTTGCCGCGGCTTCGCTCTGCGCGGCGGTCGGGACCACTGTGGTGTCCGGCACGGCGGGCAGGGCGTCGAACAGGTCGGCGTCGATGGTGCCTTCCGCCGCCATGGCGTCGGCGCGCGCCGGGCGGGCGCCTCCTTCGAGCCAGAGGTTCTGCGCTTCGTCGCTGTAGAGGAATTCCTGCCAGAGGCGCGCGGCGGCCGGGTGCGGCGCATCCACGTTGATCGCCTGGTTGTAGTAGCCGGCGTAGCCGGTGCCGGGGAAGACCACGACCTCCCAGTTGCGCTCACCCTCCAGCTGGGCGCCGTAGCCGACGTTGAGGTAGTCCCAGTCGAAGACGACGGGGGTCTCGCCCGAGGCGATGGTGGCGGGGGTCGGGTCGACCTTCACGAAGTTGCCGGCGGCGTTGAGGTCGCTGAAGAAGTCGATGCCGGCCTGGAAGTCGTCCACCGAGCCGTCGTTCTGGACGGCGGCCATGCCGACGGCGGCGAAAGCCGCTCCGGCCTGGGTCGGGTCGCCGTTGATGGCGACCTTGCCCTTGTAGTCGGCGCCGAGCAGGTCGGCCAACGACTCGGGTGCGGGAACGGCGTCGGGGTCGTAGCCCACGGCCATGTATCCGCCGTAGTCACCGACGTACAGGCCGCTCTCTTCCTTCAGCGCGTCGGGGATGTCGGACCAGGTGGCCACCTGGTAGGGGGCGAACTGGTCGGTGTTGGCCAGGGCAACGGCCAGGCCCAGGTCGAAGACATCGGGGGCGGTGTCCTGGCCGGCCAGGTTCTCGGCGGCCTGGATTTCCTCGGCGCTGGAGCCGTCAGGGGCGGCCTCGGTGATGGTGATCTCGGGGTACTTCTCGGCGAAGAGGTCCAGAACAGCGCCGTAATTGGCCCAGTCCCGCGGGAGGGCGATGACGTTCAGGGCGCCCTCCTCGATGGCGGCGGCCTCGAGGCCGGCCAGGTCGCCGAAGGCGGAGATGCTGGTGGCGGTGGCCGCGTCGACGGAACCGTCGGTGCCGGTCGCCTCGGCGGTGCCGCTCGCGCAGCCCGTAAGGGTGAGAGCGACGATGGCTGTCGCGGCGAGGGAAGCGGCCAGGGTGCGGGTGGTGAGCAAGGGTCCTCCGTATGAGAGAGCAGGGTGATGGCCGGCTGTACCGGTCGCTGCGAGACTAGAAGCGGCGGGTTGCGCAGGCACACCGCAGGGTTGAACGCGGCGTGAACGTCGGATGTCGCCGGCCGCCGGTAGGGTCGAGGCGTGCTCCAGACGATCTCGCCTGCCCTCGCCCGCCGTGTCGCCCTCGCCGCGCAGGGCTTCGGCCGCCCGGCCGCGCCCACTCCAGGCATCCGCCAGCTCGGCGCCCTCGTGGAGCGGCTCGGATTGCTGCAGATCGACTCGGTGAACGTCTTCGAACGCAGCCACTACGTGCCGGCCTTCAGCCGTCTCGGCCCCTACGACAAGGCCCAGCTCGACAGGTTGAGCACCGGCGCCAAGCCGCGGCTCACCGAGTACTGGGTGCACGAGGCGTCGCTGATCCCGGTGGATGACTGGCCGCTGTTCCGCTGGCGGATGCAGGCATACAGGGACAAGGCCGCCGCCGACGACACCCACTGGTCGCAGGAGAACGCCCCCATGCTGGCCTGGCTGCGGGCCGAGCTGGCCGCCAACGGCCCCATGCGCGCCAGCGCGATCGAGCACGACGCCAACAAACGCAGCGGCCCCTGGTGGGGCTGGTCGGATGTGAAGATCGGCCTGGAGACGCTGTTCCGCTGGGGCGACGTGGTCAGCGGCGGCCGCCAACGGTTCGAGAGGGTCTACGCGTTGCCCGAGCAGGTCTTCCCGACCGCGCTGCTCGACCGCGAGGTACCGGCCGCCGACGCGCACCGTGCGCTCATCTCGCAGGCGGCCCGGGCCCACGGCATCGGCACTGTGAAAGACCTGGCCGACTACTTCCGGTTGCGCACCGAGCCCGCCCGCGCCGCCATCGCCGAGCTCGAGGATGCGGGTGAGCTGATTCCGGTCGAGGTTCCCGGTTGGGGCCGGGGCGGGGCCGCCGGCGCCGCCTGGTTGCACCGGGACGCCCGGCTGCCCCGCCGGCTGGACGCCGCGGCGGTACTCAGCCCGTTCGACCCTGTGGTCTGGGAACGGGCGCGGGCGCTACGACTGTTCGGCTTCCACTACCGCATCGAGATCTACACCCCCCAGGAGAAACGGCAGTTCGGCTACTACGTGCTGCCGGTGCTGCTCGGCGACACCATCGTGGGCCGTGTCGACCTCAAGAACGACAGGCAGGCCGGGGTGCTGAGGGTGCAGGCCAGCTGGGCCGAGCCCACCGCGCCCGCCGACACCGCCGCACGCCTGGCCGAGGTTCTGCGGAGCACCGCGGCCTGGCAGGGTCTGTCCGACATCGAGGTGGTCCCCCGCGGCAACCTCGCGGCCGCTCTCGCCGCGGAGTTCTAGCGCCAGAGATCTAGCGCTTTAGAAGGTGCTGCCCATCGCGTGCAGTCGCTCGATGCGCTCGGTAAGCGGCGGGTGGGTGGCGAAGAGCTTGTCCATCACACCGGGTTTGAGCGGGTCGGCGATCCACAGGTGCGCCATTGAGGTGTTCTGCTTGCGCATCGGGCGGCCGTACTCGCCCAGCTTGGCCAGGGCGCTGGCCAAGGCATCCGGCTGACGGGTGGTCAGCGCGCCGGTGGCATCCGCGAGGTACTCGCGCTGCCGCGACACGGCCAGTTGCACGACCGAGGCGATCAGCGGGGCCACGATCATGGCGACCAGGCCGAACACCAGCACGATCGGGTTGCCGTTGTTGTTGTTGCCGCGGCCGAAGAACGCCATTCGCAGGAAGATGTCGGAGATGAAACCGACGGCCACGACCAGGCCGAAAACGATCATCGAGACGCGGATGTCGTAGTTGCGCACGTGCCCGATCTCGTGGGCCATGACGCCCTCCAGTTCGGCGTCGTCCATGATGTCGAGCAGACCGGTGGTGGCGGCCACGATGGCGTGTTTGGGGTCCCGGCCGGTGGCGAAGGCGTTGGGCGCCGGGTCGTTGATGATGTACACCTCGGGCATCGGCGTGCCCGTGGTGATGGACAGGTTCTCCACGATGCGCCAGAGCCGGGGGTGATCGGTGACGCTGTTCACCCGGATGCCCCCGCTCATGGCGATCGACTGCCGACCGGCTGCGAAGTACTGGATCAGCGCGTAACCGCCGGCGATCACCAGGGTGAGGATGAGCACGCCGGGACCCTGTACGCCGTAGGCAAGACCGGCGAGCCAGCCGAGCCCGGAGATGATCACCACGAACAGCACAATGATGACGACGGTGTTGCGCTTGTTACGCGCGATCGCGCTGTACATGGGTCCTCTTCGGGGCTGCGGTTACAGGTGTGGCGGCTAGAACTGCACGCGAGGCGGTTCGGCGATGGCCGCGGCGTCGCTGACCTCGAAGAACTCGCGCTGGCTGAAACCGAGGTTCTTCGCGAACAGGTGGTTCGGGAAGACCTGGATCTTGGTGTTCAGCTCGCGCACGCCACCGTTGTAGAACCGGCGGGAGGCCTGGATCTTGTCTTCGGTGTCGACCAGCTCGCCCTGCAACTGCAGGTAGTTCTGGCTGGCCTGCAGCTGCGGGTACGCCTCGGCGACGGCGAAGATGCTCTTCAGGGCCGTCTGCATGTGGTTCTCGGCCGCGGCGGCGTCCACCGGGCCCTGCGCGGAGAGAGTCTCGGCGCGCGCCTTGGTCACGTTCTCGAAAACCGACTTCTCGTGAGCCGCGTAGCCCTTGACGGTTTCGATCAGATTGGGGATGAGGTCGGCACGGCGCTTGAGCTGCACAGTGATGTCGCTCCACGCTTCATCCACCCGCACCTTGAGGGTGATGAGCGAGTTGTAGGTCGCCCACAGGTAGATACCCGCGATCGCAACGAGTGCGACGACGATGAGGACCGGGATGAGCCATTCCATGGCAGCGTCTCCTTGCGATTTGACCTGGGCGATACGTGTTCGAGCCCCATCATAACGAAGCCCGCTGGGGCTCCCATGTGCTTCCCATCACACTCCAAGGAATCATCCCGCCCGGGTCCGCTAAGTGTGAGAAAAGCACCCATCCGGGCCGGTTTTTGGGGCTTATCTCACACCTCGCGAACCTATCTTGCGCTGAGGACTTCCTGGAGCCAGCGGTAGGAGAGTTTGGGGGTGCGCTTGCGGGCGAGGTCGGTGAAGTCCACGTGGACCAGGCCGAAGCGTTGGGTGTAGCCGGCCGCCCATTCGAAGCCGTCCAGCAGCGACCAGACCAGATAGCCGCGAAGGTCAACCCCCTCGGCCGGTCCGCCGGGCGCGACGGCGTCCACGGCCGCGACGAGGTGCTCGGCCAGGTAGTCGATGCGGGCCAGGTCGGTCACCGCGCCACGGACATCCGCTGTGTCGGGATAGCTCGCGCCGCCCGCGGTGAGGTAGACCGGCGGCAGGGCCTCGCCGTAGCGGTCCTGCAATTCGGCCAGCAGCACCGGCAGGTACTCGGGTGCGTTCGGCCAGCCGAACCCGGTGACCGGATGCTCGCGGAACGAGGTCAGGTGGAACGGCAACCGGCTGCTCATCGGGCGTTCCTCAGCGGGACGGTCCTCGGGCGCGCGTACCGGTTTGGCCGCTCCGGCCGCAACCCGGCTGGGCTGGAAGTACTCGACGCCGTAGAAGTCCAGCGGCTGGTGGATCGTGCGCAGGTCGTCGGGTTCGATCTCGTGCAGGTAGCGCAGCTCGTTCTCGAACACCCCGACGGGGTCCGGATAGCGGCCGAGCAGCACCGGATCGGCGAAGAGCCGGTTGTGCAGCAGGTCGTAGAGGGCCGCGGCGTCACGGTCGGCTTCCCGGTCGGTGGCGCTCTGCACCGGCGAGTGCACATTGGCGAGGCCGATCCCGCCGCGCACGTCGGCGGCGCGCAGCCCCTGCACGGCGAGGCCGTGACCGAGCAGCTGGTGGTGGCCGGCCGGTAACGCGTCGAACAAGAGGGCCTGGCCCGGGGCGTGCACGCCGATCATGTAGCCGTTGAACATCACCGTCGCCGGGTCGGCGATGGTGACCCACCGGTCGATGCGGTCGCCGAAGACCGCACCCATCTCGTGGGCGTAATCGCCGAATCTCATCGCGGTGTCACGGTTCAGCCAGCCGCCACGGAGCGCAGCGGGGGTGTCCCAGTGCGACAGGGTTGCCATCGGGCTGATGCCGTTGCCGAGCAGCTGATCGAGCAGCCTGTCGTAGAACGCCAGACCCGACCGGTTCAGCGTCCCACGACCGTCGGGTTGCAGGCGCGGCCAGGCGAAGGAGAACCGATAGCTGTCTGCGCCCAACTCCCGCAGCAGGGTGACGTCCTCGGTCAGCTTGCCGATGTGGTCGGCGGCGACCGACGCGTTCTGGCCGTCCAGGATGCGGCCGGGCTCGCGGGTGAAGGCATCCCAATGGGATTCGCCGCGGCCGCCGTCACGCGCGCCGCCCTCGATCTGGAAGGCCGAGGTGGCCGTGCCGATCTGAAAACCGGTGGGGAGCCGATCGCCCAGTTCGGCGGCCCGGTGCTGCCAGGCGCGGGACGCCGGGGTGTTGCTGCTCATGGCCCAAGAACTCTTTCCAGGTAACGGTTGGTGAATCGACGCTCCGGGTCGAGCCGGTCCCGCACGGCGAGGAAGTCGTCGAAGCGCGGGTAGACCTGGCGGAGCGTGTCCGCGTCCAGGTTGTGCATCTTCCCCCAGTGTGGGCGACCGTCGTGCGCGCGCATAATCGCCTCGACGTCGGCGAAGTACTTCTGCGGGTTCTCGCGGAAGTACCTGTGCACGGCGATGTAGCCGGTGTCTCGGCCGTAGCCGGTGGAGAGCCAGACATCGTCGGCCGCGCTCGAGCGTACTTCGAGGGGGAAGGAGATGCGCCAGCCGCGCTTCTGGATGAGGGCGCGCACCTCGCGGAGCGCGTCCGGCACCGCCTGGCGCGGCAGCGCGTACTCCATCTCGTGGAATCGCACGGTGCGGTTCGTGACGTAAACCCGATGCGAGTGGTCGGTGACGTCGCGGCGGCCGGTGAGCCGTTCCACGAGGCGGTTGACCCTGGGCACCAGCGGCGGCAGGACCACTCCCGCCGCGCAGGTGGCGCGGAACACCGCGTTGCCGAGCAATTCGTCGTCGACCCAGCGGTTCAGCCGGCCCAGCGGGTCCCGGCCGGTGCGCGGCGGCAGCCGGGTGTTGGTCTTGGTGAGGGCGGTCTCGGTGTGCGGGAACCAGTAGAACTCGAAGTGGTCGGCCGAGGTGCTGCGCTCGAGGTAGCCGTCCAGAACGACCTCGAACGGCTCCGGTGCGTCGACGGCGTGCAGGAGAAAAGCCGGCACGCACTGGATGGTGAGGTCCACGAGGATACCCAGGGCGCCGAGCCCCAGTCGCACCGCGGGTAGCAGCTCGGGATTCTCGGTCTCGGTGACGCGCAGCACCGAACCGTCGCCGGTGACCAGCGTCACGGCGACGATCTGGGCGGCGAGGCCGGCAAAGGCGCCGCCGGTGCCGTGCGTGCCGGTCGAGGTGGCTCCGGCGATGGTCTGCCTGTCGATGTCGCCCATATTCTCCAGAGCGAGCCCGTAGGGGGCCAGCAGCGCGGGCAGCTGGTGCAGGCGGGTGCCGGCGGCGATGGTCACCCTGGCCGTGGCCTCGTCGACGTCGATCAACCCGCCCCAGGCCAGGTCCAGTTGCACGCCGGGCGAAACCGCGATGCCCGAGAAACTGTGTCCGGAACCGACGGCCTTGATCCTGACGCCCGATTTCACAGCGGCGAGCACGGCGCGTTGCGTGGCGGCCGCGCTGGTCGGCCGCTCCACCCTGACCGGCACGACGGACTCGCTGCGTGCCCAGTTCTGCCAGCGGGCGCCGCTGGCCGTCACAGGAAGGCCTTGCCTTCGCCTCGGTAGGTCGGCAGCATGTCGACCACGATACCGTCCTCGACCAGCGCGAATTCGTTGAGATGTTCGCTGAGTTCGCCGGACTTGGTGTGCCGCATCCAGACACGCTCGCCGACCCGCAGTGCGGCGGCGGCAGACCCGGTGACCGGTGACTGCACCTCCCCCGCCATCTCGCGCGGCACCAGGCTCAGACCCTCCGGCCAGACCAGGCGCGGTGAGCGATCCGCCCCCGGCGGACCGGAGGCGATCCAGCCGCCGCCGAGCAGGGCCGCCGTCTGCGCGGTGGGCTTCCGCACAACCGACAGGGCGAATGCGGCGGCCGGTGCCGGCCGGAAGCCCGAGTAGCTGTCGAACAGGTGGCCGCCGAAAAAACCGCTCCCGGCCGCGATATCGGTCACCGAAGTGTCGGCGTGGGTGCTCTCCAGCGAGCCGGTGCCGCCGCCGTTGACGAATTCCAGGTCGGCGACCTGCCGCACCGCGGCGACCGCCGCGGCGCGCCGGGCCGTGATGTCGACGATCGACCGATTGCGCACCCACCGGTTCAGGCCGCCCTGCACGGGGTGGCCAGGGGGTCTGTCGCCGAGACCGGCGATCTGCGCCTCATACGCCATCAGCCCGACCAGCTCGAAGCCGGGCCTGGAGACGATGGCCAGGGCCAGGGCCCTGGCGTGCTCCGGCGTGTGCACGGGCGAGCGCCACACCCCCAGGTGGCCGAGCACCGGCGCGTTCCAGGACGCGTCCAGTTCGAGGCAGACCCGGATGCGTTCACGCTGCGACGGCGCGAGCACGGCGTCGACGATGTCGAGGTGGTCGATCGAGTCCACCATCAGGGTCACTCGGGCGGCCAGGTCGGCCGAGCGGGCCAGCGTGTGAAGCGCCGCCCTGTCGACGCTGGGGTAGCCGACCACGATATCGTCGTGGGTCTGGGCGAGCCAGAGGGCCTCGGCCAGGGTGAAGGCGAGAATGCCGCGGTAGCCGGGCAGGGCGAGCACGGCGTCGAGCACGCCGCGTACCCGCAGTGACTTGCTGGCCACCCGGATCGGGGTGCCCTGGGCGCGGCCGAGCATGTCGTGGGTGTTGTGCCGCAGGGCCCCGAGGTGCAGCGCCCCCACGGGGGTGTCCAGGCCCCGGGTGGCCTCGGTCAGGTCCGGCCAGTACTGCTGCGGGTCGAGCCAGGGCGTGGCAGCCGGACCGGTCGGCCGCGGTGAGAGGTCGAGGCTCATGCGGGCCGGCCCAGCGCGGCGACGGAGTCCGCGGCGAAATCGAGCAGGGTGGCGGTGGCGGTGTCATCCCGATCCACCAGCCAGGCGATGGTGAGGCCGTCGGTGAGGGAGACGAGAAGGCGGGCCACCTCGCCGACGGGATGCTGCCAGACCGAGCCGCTTCGCCGGGCCGCGGTGTCCAGCGCCTCGGCCGCGAGGGCGTGGTAGCGCTCGTACTGGGCCACGGCGAGGTGGTGCAACCCCGGGGACCTGAGGGCGTACTGGGTGAGTTCGAGCATGGCCTTCTCTCTCAGGGGGTCGCGGCTCATGTGATCGGCGTAGCGTTGCAGTCCGTCGCGCAGGATCTGCCGCAGCGACTGGATGTCGTCCTGTCCCTGCGATTCCGTGCTGGACGGCTCAGGTAGCACGGCGGTGGCTTCCTCAGCCACGACGTGCCTGATGAGTTCGACCATCAGCTCGTCGCGGCTCTGGAAGGCGTAGTGGAAGCTTGCCAGCGACATCCCGGCCTCGGCCACGATAGCCCGAGTGGTGGCCTGGGCCACGCCCCGGTCGGCGACGACCCGTAACGCGGCACGCACCAGGGCGCTGCGCCGGTCCGCGGCGGGAATGCGTGTCACCTGGTCACCTTGTCCTGCGTCGTTAACGTCGAATAGTGGGGCAGTTGACCCAGTGCACAGTATGGCGCAGGATCTCCTCGGTCGGGCGCGCCACATTGACATTCCTGGCCATGGCCCATGAAATGGTCTGAGGGAGTCCATTGCAGAGGTCACGCCGTTTCAGCGCGCACGGGTCGAACACACGAACCGGTCGGGGTCTTCGGCGACCCACACGCACGCGGGTGGCCTCGTTCGGGATCCTGCTCGCGGCTCTGGTCGGCACCGTGCTGATCGGCCCGCTCGCCGGTGCGGTCCAACCGGCCATGGCCGTCACGACCGAGACGGCGCCTGCCACCGCGACCGAACCGGCACCGTCCGAAACCACGACTCCCGACGCCTCGCAGGCGCCGTCGGAGCCAGACTCGCCGTCAGAGTCACCAGCGGAGACGCCGTCCGAGTCGCCGGCTCCGCCCGCCCCCGCCGCGCCCACCATCGACAGCCCCGGCGCCAACGCCTTCGTGGCCGGGAGCGTCACCGTCTCCGGCACCCGTGACCCCACACACGACATTCAGCTGCTCTCCCCCACCGGCGGTGCTCCGCTGTGCACCGTCGCCGCCGACGGGTCGTCCACCTGGCAGTGCCCCGGAGTGGTCCTGCCCAGCGGACCCGCCGTCGACCTGCGGGCGGAGGTGCCCGGGGACTCCGCCCTCGCGGCGGTCCACCCCGTGCGGGTGCTGCAGGCCCCGACGATCACGGGCGGCTCGACCGGCCATTCCTCTTCGAGCGGGATGGTGCGCGGCACCGGCTATCCCGGCGCCACCGTCACCGCCACTCTCGCCGCGGGAGCGAGCTGTTCGTTCACCGTCGACACCTCCGGGGTGTGGGCCTGCCTGCTGGAGGGCGCAGTGTCGAGCGGGGCGCAGCAAATCACCGCCTCACAGCAGACCTCGTTCAGCGCCCCGGAGTCGTCGCCGGCAAGCGATCCGATCAGCCTGACCTTCGACGTCGACGGCCCGGCCGCGCCCGTCGTGACGAGTCCCGCCGCCGACGCCACGCTGACCTCCGCCGCCGGGCCGTTCTCCGGGCGGGGCGAGAACGGGGCCACCGTCACGGTCTTCGCCGGCGCCTACTCGGTCTGCAGCGCCGTCGTGTCCGGTGGCACCTGGTCGTGCACAGGGTCCGGCATCGCGAACGGCTCGTACGACCTGCGCGCCGTGCAGCAGGATGCCGCCGGCAATGTGAGCCCCGGCAGCTCGGCGATCCGGGTGACCTTCGGTGCCGCGACCGCGGCGCCCGCACCGGCACCGACACCGACCGCCGCCCCGCCCGTCGTGCCTGCCCCGACGGCGACCGCACTGGCGACCCCCACGGCCACACCGGGCAGCGGTTCGCCCAGCCCGCTGCCCGCCGCCCCCAACGACGGCGACGCCGCTGCACCGCCCGAGCTGACCGTGCCAGGAGGCGGCTGGAACGACCCCACCCAGTTCAGCACCGCGGTGATCCCGCCCTGGACCGTGGCGCAATTCCCTTGGCTGCAGGCGGCGATGCTCACGCTGGGAGCCCTGCTGCTGCTCGTGATTCCGGCCCGGCTGCTGGCCGGCACCATCACCCGGGCGCGAGACGGCCGGCCGCTCCTTCGCGGCCACCAGCTCGCCGGCCGCAACCGCGCCGGTGAGGAATTCGAGGTCGCCCCGACCCTGCAGGTCAACCGCTGGGTGGCCTACGGCGGCACCGTCGTCGCCGCCGCCGTGTTCGTCCTGTTGTCTGGCCCGGTGTCCGCGACGCCGGCCTATCTCCGGCTGCTGCTGGCCGTGGTTCTCGCCCTCGTGGTGGTGAACGCCGTGGCCGCCCTGGTGCCGCAGTGGTGGGGGTCCAGGGCGCTGCACATCGAGGTGACCACGACGATCCTGCCGCGGTACCTCGCGGTCGTCGCCGTCACCGCGCTCGCCTCCAGACTGTTCGAGCTCCAGCCCGCCCTGCTCTTCGGCCTGCTGGGCAGCGTCGTCGTGGGCGCGGGGCCCGGCCTGGCCCAACGGGGCCAGTTGGCCGCCATCCGGGCCGGCACCCTGTTCGCCCTGGGACTGGCGTCGCTGCTGGTCGTCGGCACCCTACCGGCGGCCGACGGTTTCCTCAGCACCCTGGCCGCTGAGGTCGCGAACACCGTCGTGCTGGCCTCGATCGGCTCGGCCGTGCTCGTGCTCATTCCGATCGGGAATACGAGTGGACGCAGCATCCTGGCCTGGTCGCCGCCGATCTGGGCCGCCCTGACGGTGCCGGCCTTCCTCACCCTGTTCACGCTGCTCTCGCCCATGCTTCCGCGTTGGACGGGCACCGGCACCGCGATGCTGCTCTGGGTGGTGGCGACAGGCTTCGCCGTGGTCAGCGTGGCCGCCTGGGCGTGGCAGCGCTTCGTACTGCCGGGCCGACGCTGAGGCGCGCCGCGCCGGGTGATTCCTGGTGCCCCCGCTGGGATTCGAACCCAGACTGTGACGATTTTAAGTCGCCTGCCTCTGCCGGTTGGGCTACGGGGGCACGCCCGGTCTAGCCGGGCATCACGAGCGGATGCCGCACCGGGGTGCGGCATCCACCGGTGACTTTACGGTGCTGCGATGGTCTCCGTGCCTGATTCGGCAGCGGCGACCTCGACGACGGGCTTCTTCACCGGGGCCTTGCGCGGTGCTCGCGGGGCCTTCACCGCGGCCGGGGCGACGACCGCGGGTGCGGCTGCCGGCGGCTTCGGACGGGACGCGAACTCCTGGAACACGGCGCGAGGCGTCTGCACGGCCTCGAGCGACACGATGTCGCGGCCCAGGAAGAGGTTCAGGACCCAACCGCCGACAACGCGAATCTTGCGCTCCCAGCTCGGCATGGCCAGGCCGTGGTAGCCGCGGTGGGCGATCCAGGCCGGGAAACCCTTGAGGGCGAATTTGCCGGACTGGAATGCGCCGACGCCGACGCCGAGGCCGGCCACGGCTCCGAGGTTCTTGTGGTTGTAGTCCGCGGGGCCCTCACCGCGGAGGACCGCGACGATGTTCTTGGCCATGAGCTTGCCCTGGCGCACGGCGTGCTGGGCGTTCGGCACGCAGAAGCCGCCGACGCCGCCGCCGGAGAGGTCGGGAACCGCGGTGATGTCACCGGCGGCCCAGGCGTCGACGACGATCTCGTCCTCGGTGCCGACACGCAGGTCGGCGCGCACGCGCAACCGGCCGCGCTCTTCGACCGGGAGGTCGGTGTTGCGCACGATGCCGGGGTTCGCCATGACGCCGGCGGTCCAGACGATCAGGTCGGTCTCGAAGGACTCCCCGGTGGAGAGCTCGATCTTGCCGTCGACGGCAGACGTGAGCTGGGTGTTCAGGTGCACCTCTGCACCACGCTCGGCGAGGTTCTTGATGACCCACAGCGCGGTGGTTTCGCTCACCTCCGGCATGATGCGACCCATTGCCTCGATGAGGTGGAAGTGCGTGTCCTCGAAGGCGATCTGCGGGTACTTGGTGAGCAGCGAGCTGGCGAAGGAGCGCAGCTCGGCGAACACCTCGATGCCGGCGAAGCCGCCACCGATGACCACGAAGGTCAGCAGGCGGTCGCGCTCGGGGCCGGCGGGCAGCTGGGCTGCCTTGTCGAAGTTGGTGAGGACGGTGTCGCGGATCGCGACGGCTTCCTCGATGGTCTTCAGGCCGATGGCCTGGTCCGCGACCCCGGGGATCGGGAAGGTGCGCGACACGGCGCCGGCGGTGACCACGATGATGTCGTAGTCGAAGACCCACGGTTCGCCGACCGGCGGCGTGATGGTGGCCTTCTTTTCCGCGTGGTTCACGTTGGTGACCTTGGCGGTGAGCACATTGGTCTTCTTGAGGTGGCGACGGTGGGCCACGACCGAGTGACGCGGATCGATGGATCCGGCGGCCACCTCGGGGAGGAACGGCTGGTAGGTCATGTACGGCAGCGGATCGACCATGGTGACCTCGGCCTCGCCGGGACGCAACCACTTCTCAAGCTTCCAGGCGGTATAAAAACCCGCGTAGCCGCCACCGACGATGAGAATTTTGGGCACGATTAGAAGGCCTCCTACAGGGATTGGATACGCGAAAGTTTAGAGATGAGAACGAATTCGCTTGAAATGCCGCGTGGCCCCAATGCCGAACAGCGTTACTAGGATAGCAAAACCCACCAGGACGGCGAGCGGCACGCTGACATAGGTGAGGGTGAGGGGGCTGGGCAGCCAGCCGGCGGCGCTGTTCTGCTCCGGCAGGGGCGGGTCGGCATCCGGGACAACGGGCACCGGAGTTCCCGGTGTGGTGGGCGTCATCGGCGCGGCGTCGGCACGGCGGTGCAGGGTGATCCACTCCTGCAGGAGCTCGGCGGGCGTGGCGGAGGTGGACTTCGGCACGTACGCGGAGACCGCGGCGGCGGCGTCGATCAGGCCGTTGCCGTAGATCGGGCTCGGCACCGTGTGCCCGTTCGGGTTCGCGGTCTCGATGATCCGGTTCATCACCTCGGTGGCATCCAGCTTCGGGTAGGCCGAGCGCACCAGGGCCACCAGCCCGGAGACTATCGGCGCGGCCGCGCTGGTGCCGTTCCATTCCATGTAGCCGCCGCCGGGCGCGACACCGACGAGCTTCTCGCTGGGCGCGGCGACGGCGATGGTGATGCCCTGCGAGGAGGCGTCGAAGCTGGCCTCCTTGGACTGGTCGACACCGGCGACGGTGAGTACGCCGGGAATGGTGGCGGGGGCGCCGACCTCGGTCGTTCCGCTGCCCCTGTTGCCGGCCGCAGCGACAACCACGACGTCGTTTTCGAACGCGTACATGAACGCGTCATCCCAACTGGTCGGCCAGTCCAGGGTGTTGCGGGTGAGTGACATGTTGATCACGTCGGCGCCGTTGTCGACGGCCCACCGGATGCCCGCGGCGATCTGGTCGTCATTGCTGAGCACGGCGTCACTGGTGCCGAACGCCACCGAGACGGCGAGGATGGACGCCTCTGGCGCCACGCCGATCAGGCCGCCGCCCGTTGGCGTGCCACGGCCGGCGAGGAGGGATGCCACCAGGGTGCCGTGTTCGTTCTCGGCGCCGACCGGGGTCTGGCCGTTCGACGAGCCGACACCGGAGACGTCGGTGCCGCCGACGACGGCGCCGTTGAGCTCGGTGATGCTGCCGTCGACACCGGTGTCGATGACGGCGACGGTGACGCCGGCTCCCTTGGTGGTGGTCCAGGCTTGGCTGAAGCCGTAGTCATTCAGCCAGTATTCGAGGTCGCGTACCTGGTCGGCGCGGGCGACGGAGGTGTCGCCGACGACGCCCACGACCGCGACGGCTGCCGCGAGGGTGATCGCGACGCCGGTGAGGATGCGGCGCGCGGCGCCGGTCACGCGTCGGCCGGCGGGACCGCCGGCGGAGCGTAGTCCAGGCACTCGCACACCTGGGGCGACCAGGCGGCCCGCAGCAGGGCCAGGTCGCCGATCGGGTTGACGCCGGGACCGGCCGCCAGGGCGTGCGCGGCCAGGGCGTGCAGGCACTTGACCCGCACCGGCATCCCGCCGGAGGAGACGCCGGCGAGCTCGGGGACCACGCCGATCATCTCGCGATCGGCCAGGAAGCTTTCGTGCGCGGCGCGGTAGTGGGCGCGCAGGTCCTCGTCGTCGGCGAGCATCTGGTTGTACTCGTTCATCACCTGGGTGGCTTCCAGGAACGACAGCGCGGCCGTGGCGGCGGGGTGCGATAGGTAGTACAGGGTGGGGAACGGGGTGCCGTCCTCCAGCCGCGGCGCCGTGGCCACGACGGTGGGCGCGCCGCAGGTGCAGCGGGCGGCGATGCCGATCACGTTGCGGGCGGGGCGGCCGAGCTGCGCGGAGACCGTGGCGATGTCGGCCTCGGAGGCGGGGTCGAAGGGCGGTCGAGTCATTGTGCTGCCTCCTGGGGGGCCAGTGCGGATGTCATCACCGATCGGAAGACGGAGTCGACCCAGTCGACTTCGGTGTCCTGGATGGCGGTACTGATGGGTGCGGTGTCGGCGGCGTCCTCGACGCTGGCTCCGCTGTCGTTGATCACGAGAAAACTGATGTCACCGGGCAGCACGTAGGAGAGCCGGTCCCGCGCCTGGGTGGTCACGAAGGTGCGGTCGTTCCACCGTTCCCGCTCCGCCTTGAGGTCGTCGACCGAGTCCTGTTGCGCTGCGACGGTGTCGCTGAGCTGGTCGATCTGTTTGCGCTGTTCGGCATAGGTGCGCACACTGGGCGCGAGCACGACGACAGCGAGCACCAGAAGACCCATCATCACGAAGGAGAATCCGCTCAATCGCAGGCCACGGAGCCAGCTGCGCACCGCGGTCTCGTCGGTGGCGAGTTTGACCGCCCTCTGCTCCGTTCGGCGGGGCTCGGTCCGGCGGGGCTCGGTTCCGCGGGACTCGGTTCCGCGGGACTCGGTACCGCGGGACTCGGTACCGCGGGACTCGGTACCGCGGGACTCGGTACTGTGCGGCTTCGCCCGGCGCGGTTTGGGCAGGCGCGGTGGGGTCATGCCAGAACCGGTGAAGGTCACGGTGACTCCCGTCGGGTGCTCGGTGGGTGATGCTCGCCGGGGCACACAGAAATGCCCCGGTTCTAGAGTGCCAGATCTTTCGGCCCGCACCGTTCGCCACGGCCCGCGAACCCGGATCCTGTGCAAACCCGCAGCCTGGCGGTGGCGCACGCCCCAAAAAAAGCTCCCCGCCCCGGACGATGTCCGATGAGCGGGGAGCCCGGGTGGTTCAGAGGGGATTAGCCCTTGAAACGCGGGAACGCGGAACGGCCGGCGTAGACCGCGGCCTCGCCGAGTTCTTCTTCGATGCGCAGGAGCTGGTTGTACTTGGCAACGCGCTCGCTGCGGGCCGGGGCGCCGGTCTTGATCTGGCCGGCATCCGTGGCGACCGCGAGGTCGGCGATGAAGGTGTCTTCGGTCTCACCGGAGCGGTGCGAGATGACGGTCGTGTAGCCGGCGCGCTGGGCGAGGGCGACGGCGTCCATCGTCTCGGTCAGGGTGCCGATCTGGTTGACCTTGATGAGGATGGAGTTCGCTGCCTTGATCTCGAGGCCCTTGGCCAGGCGGATCGGGTTGGTGACGAACAGGTCGTCTCCGACGATCTGAACCTTGTCGCCGAGCTGAGCGGTGAGGTGGACGTAGCCTTCCCAGTCCTCTTCCTCGAGCGGGTCTTCGATGGAGACGAGCGGGTACGCCTCGAGGAGTTCGGCGTAGTAAGCGACGATCTCGGTGGAGGTCAATTCCTTGCCCTCGAAGTGGTAGACGCCGTCCTTGAAGAACTCGGTGGCTGCGCAGTCGAGCGCCAGGCCGATGTCGGTGCCGGGCGTGTAGCCGGCCAGCGTGATGGCTTCGACGATGAGGTCGAGCGCCGCACGGTTGCTGGGCAGGTTGGGGGCGAAGCCACCCTCGTCGCCGAGGCCGGTCGCCAGGCCCTTGCTCTTCAGCAGGCCCTTGAGGGCGTGGTAGACCTCAACGCCCCAGCGCAGGCCCTCGCTGAAGGTGGGGGCGCCGAGCGGGACAACCATGAATTCCTGGATGTCGACGTCGTTGTCGGCGTGCGAGCCACCGTTGATGATGTTCATCATGGGAACGGGCAGGGTGTGCGCGTTCGGGCCGCCGAGGTAGCGGAAGAGGGGCAGGTCGGCCGAGCTGGCGGCGGCCTTGGCGACGGCCAGGCTCACGCCGAGGATGGCGTTGGCGCCGACGCGCTCCTTGTTGACGGTGCCATCGGTCTCGTTGAGGACCATGTCGATGATGCGCTGGTCGGCGGCGTCGAGGTCCTCGACGGCCGGGCCGAGCTCGTCGGTGACGGAGCCGACGGCCTTGAGCACGCCCTTGCCCAGGTAACGCTTCTTGTCACCGTCGTGCAGCTCGTAGGCCTCGAAGGCGCCGGTCGAGGCGCCTGAGGGTACGGCGGCACGGCTCAGCGTGCCGTCCTCGAGCAAAACCTCGACCTCGACGGTCGGGTTGCCCCGAGAGTCGAGGATTTCGCGTGCAACAACTGCGTCAATAAGAGCCACAACTATCTCCTGTGTCTGTCTGTGTATCGATTTTTGGATTCTAAGTCCGTGTGGATTTTGAGGAAGACGCCGCTGTGTTCCAGTCCGTAGAACAGTCTAGTGACCGGTTCGCCGGCCCGCTCAGGACTGAAGTCCCGTTCACCGCCGGAACATCAACCGTTCAGCCGGTGCTCGGTTCAGCCTTCCAGCGGCTTGAAGACCAGGTCGTCGGGCTCGACGGAGTCATCGGTCACGAACGCGAACCGGCCGTAACCCGCGGCACCGGCCCGTTCGAGCAGAGCCTTGAGGTTCTTGGTGCGCTTGTCCAGCCGCACCCGGAGGCCCTCTGCCACGAGGGCGGTCTTGAGCGCGACGAGGGCGGCCGGGTCGGCATCCTTCTCGTGAACGAGCAGGACGGCGGACTCGGTGTCGTCGTCGGAGCCGGCGAGCAGGTCGACGATGCGTTCGAACCCGATCGAGAAGCCGCAGGCGGGCACGTCGGTGCCGAGGAACCGGCCGATCATGCCGTCGTAACGGCCGCCGCCGCCCAGCGAGTAGCCCAGGTCGGGGTGCTTGATCTCGAAGATGGTTCCGGTGTAGTAGCCCATCCCGCGCACCAGGGTGGGGTCGAACTCGAGCGCGACTCCGGGCAGCGCGGCCCGCAGCGCGGACAGGTCGGCGTACGCGGCGGCGTCCAGCCAGGCCGGCGCATCCTGCGGGTCGGGCCAGCCGGCGTCGCTGAACCCGGCGAGGGTGTCGGCCAGGCCGGTGGTGTCGATTCCGAGGCCGCCGAGCTCGGTGACGACGCCGTCCACACCGATCTTGTCGAGCTTGTCGAGGGTGATCAGGGCGCGTTCGGTGAGGTTGCCGGCCACGCCCCAGGTGCTGAGCATGGCGGTCAGGATGCGGCGATCGTTGATGCGGATCGAGCAGCCGGTCAGGCCCAGGTTGTCCAGGGCTGCGACGGTGGCGGTGATCAGTTCGATCTCGGCAAGCGGGCCGGCCTCGCCGATGATGTCGATGTCGCACTGCACGAACTGGCGGTAGCGGCCCTTCTGCGGGCGTTCGGCGCGCCAGACCGGGGCGATCTGGATGGAGCGGAACACCGCGGGCAGCTCGGCGCGGTGGCTGGCGTAGAACCGGGCCAGCGGCACCGTGAGGTCGAAGCGCAGCCCCAGGTCGGCCAGGGAGAGCAGGTCGTCGGCCTCGGCGGCCGTCACGAGGTCGGCCGGGCCGATTCCGCGCTTGAGCACGGCGAAGCCGAGCTTCTCGTTGTCGCCGCCGAGGCCGGAGTGCAGCCTGATGGTGTCTTCCATCACGGGCGTTTCGATCTCGTCGAAACCGTGCGCGGCAAAGCTGGAGCGGATGATGCCCAGAGCCCTTTCGCGGGTGGCCTTGTCGGCCGGGAGGAAGTCGCGCATGCCGCGGGGAGGGGTCACTGCTGTTGCCATGCCCCAATTCTGTCAGGTCGCCCGGCCCGACCCCGCCGCGGCGTTAGATCGCGCCGCCGGCGGCTCCGGGCGCGTCGGCGTCGCCGCCGGCGTCACCGACCTGCTCGCGGGCGATGAAGTTCTCGATGTCGAACAGGTTGTCCTTGGCGCGCTTGGCGATGGTCAACAGGGTCGACATGGAGGCGACCTCCTCGACCTGTTCCTTGAGGAACCAGAGCATGGCCTGCTCGCCGAGGGCGTCGCCGTCGGTGCGGGCGGCTTTGAAGAGCGCTTCGATCTGAGCGGTGACCTGCTGTTCCTGCGCGAGGGCCAGCGCGATCGGTTCGACGATGTCAGCGAAACCGTTGATCACGGCGGGGATCCCGGGGATCACGACCTCCAGGCCCCGGTCGAGCCGGTACTGCACGAGCATCATCGCGTGGTTGCGCTCTTCTACGGACTGCCGGTAGAAGTGTGCGGCCAGCTGGGGCAGGTCCTGGCTGTCGAACCAGGTGGCGATGGCGATGTATTGCTGGGACGCGGCGAACTCGTTGCCGATTTGCTGGGTGAGGAGCGCGTTGAAGGTCGTTTCGGTCATGCTGCGACGTTAGCGGGCCGCACCGCCCGGCGCTATGCGGTGGGGAACGCGATAACGCCGGCGTCGGCCGGGTCGCCGTCGGCCACGCCGAAGGACCCGTCGCCTATCTCCTGCTCCGCCGCGCGGATCTCGTCCTGCAGGTCGCGGAGCGCGGTGCGCAGCGCCCGCTCGGAGTCCAGCCCCTGGGCCTTGGCCGCGGACACGATGGCAAGCAGGATCGGGCCCAGCTCGGCCTCGCTGTCGATGGGCAGCAGGGCGGGCGCATCCGTCTCGAGCAGGCCGATCTTCTGGGCCCGGCCGAGCACCTTGTCGGCCAGCGCCAGCGCCGGCATGCCCTGCGGTATGCCGTCGAGCACGCTGGTGCGGTGCGGCTTCTCGGCGGCCTTCACGTCGTCCCAGCCGGCGATGACCTCGTCGGTGGTCTTCTGAGCGCCGCTCTCGGCGAAGACGTGCGGGTGCCGGCCGACCATCTTGCGAGTCATCCGGGCGGCCACCTCCTGGATGTCGAAGTCCTCCCCCGGTGTCTCGGCGGCGATGCTCGCGTGGAAGACCACCTGGTAGAGCACGTCACCGAGCTCTTCCAGCAGGTCGTCGCGGCTGCCGCTCTCGATCGCCTCGATCAGCTCGTGAGTCTCCTCGGTGAGGTACTGCACGAGCGACGCGTGGGTCTGCTCGGCGTCCCATGGGCAACCGCCCGGCGCACGCAGGCGGGCGACCGTGGCGACGAGCTCGTCGAAAGCGGATGGCGTGGGCTGGGCGTATTCGGTCACACTCCATCGTAGGCGGCGGGACTAAACTGAACGCTGGTGTGCCGGGAAGTCTGGTCGGCGGGCGAAGTGTTTCGCTCACGACGTACGACCGACCCGCTTTGACCGTGGGTGGACAGGATCTCCATGACTTTCATCCGTTCCGAACGCTACGCCGCCGGGTTCCTGCTTCTCGCCGGTGTGCTCGGCCTGATCATGGCCAACCTCGCCTTCGGTCCGGCGCTGATCGACGCGGCCAACGAACATCTTCACACCGGCCTGTTCGGGCTGGACCTGTCGGCCAAGCACTGGATCAGCGACGGACTGCTGTCGATCTTCTTCTTCCTCATCGCCATCGAGCTCAAACGCGAACTGGTGATCGGCGACCTGAACAGCTTCGGCAAGGCGGCGCTGCCCGCCCTCGCCGCGCTCGGCGGGGTCGCGGTTCCCGCCGGCATCTACCTGCTGCTCACCCAGGGCTCGGGGCTGGCCGCGGGCTGGCCGGTGCCCACGGCCACTGACATCGCGTTCGCGCTGGGGGTGCTGGCGGTGTTCGGCCGCGGGATCCCGACCCGGGTGCGGGTGTTCCTGCTGGCCCTGGCGGTGCTCGACGACCTCGTGGCGATCCTGATCATCGCGTTTTTCTTCACCCAGGACCCCGAGCTGCAGTACATCGGCTTCGCGGCGATCACGGCCACCCTCTTCGGGGTCACCAGCCGGCTGCTCAAGCCGCGTTCGCCGTGGGTGCTGGGCCGGAAGCC
This sequence comes from Cryobacterium sp. LW097, assembly GCF_002205495.2. Taxonomy (GTDB): domain Bacteria; phylum Actinomycetota; class Actinomycetes; order Actinomycetales; family Microbacteriaceae; genus Cryobacterium; species Cryobacterium zongtaii. The sequence continues at coordinate 2,515,063 of NZ_CP021992.1, forward strand.
GGTCTGGCCGATCATCGTCCTGCTGATCGTCCTCGGCGTGGCCACCTGGTACTTCACCTATCTCTCCGGCGTGCACGCCACCATCGCCGGCGTGATCCTCGGCCTGGTGATGGCCCGGGTGCCCGGTGGCCGCACCCACCACGTGCTCGAGCCGTACTCCAACGCGGTGATCCTGCCGCTGTTCGCGTTCTCGGCGGCCCTCGTGGCCATCCCGCAGGTGAGCCTGGCCGAGCTCAGCCCGGCGTTTTGGGGCATCCTGGTGGCCTTGCCGGTGGGCAAGCTGATCGGCATCACCCTGGCCGGGAGCCTGGGTAGCCTGATCTCCCGGCGCCCCAACGGGTCCAGGTCCGGGCTCAAGTTCATCGACATCGTGATGGTCGCCTGCCTGGGCGGCATCGGCTTCACGGTGTCACTGCTGATGGGCGCGCTCGCCTTCGCCGGCAGCGTCGAGGTGGTCGACGAGGCCACCCTCGCCGTGCTGCTGGGCTCGGGCTTCGCGATCCTGGTCTCGGCCGTCGTGGTCAGTGCGCGGGCACGGCAGTATCGACGGGCCGCGGAAACACCGCGTCCAGCAGCGAGCCCGTCCACGCTATAAGGGCGGCGTCGGCCAGCGGCTCGCCGTTCAGGCGCGGCAGCGGCACGATCATCGACCCGGCCGCGGCCGAATACTTGGCACCCGGGTACATCCGCTGCACCCGAACCTGCATGGAGTCGGCCAGGTCGACCGGCGCCACCCGCAGGTTGGAGCCCATCGCGACGACCTCACCGAGGCCGGACTGTTGCGCGTGCCTGCGCAGCCTGGACACGGCGATGAGGTTGGTGACGGCTTCGGGCGGTTCGCCGTACCGGTCGGTGAGCTCCTCGAGCACGAGCCCGATCTGGTCGTCGGCGGCCGCGAGCCCGCTGGCGCCGGAGAGCTTCTGATACGCCTCCAGGCGCAGCCGCTCGCTGTCCACGTACTCCTCGGAGATGTGCGCGTCCACGGGCAGCTCCAGCCGCAGCTCCGTCTGGCCCTCGGCCACGTCACCGCGGAAGGTCGACACGGCCTCGCCGATCATGCGCAGGTAGAGGTCGAAGCCGACCCCGGCGATGTGACCGGCCTGCTCCCCGCCGAGCAGGTTGCCCGCACCGCGGATCTCGAGGTCCTTCAGCGCCACCTGCATGCCGGCGCCGAGTTCGTTGTTGGCCGCGATGGTTGCCAGCCTGTCGTGCGCGATCTCGGAGAGTGGCTTGTTCTCGTCGTAGAGGAAGTAGGCGTATGCACGCTCCCGGGCACGGCCGACCCGGCCGCGCAGCTGGTGCAGCTGGCTGAGCCCGTACTTGTCGGCCCTGTCGATGATGATGGTGTTTGCGTTGGCGATGTCCAGGCCGGTCTCGATGATGGTCGTGGAGACCAGGATGTCGAACTTGTTCTCCCAGAAGTCCACCACCACCTGTTCCAGCTGCGCCTCCGGCAGCTGCCCGTGCGCCACGGCGACGCGGGCTTCCGGCACCAGTTCGGCCAGCTGCGCGGCCACCCGGTTGATGCTGGAGACGCGGTTATGCACGAAGAAGATCTGGCCCTCGCGAAGCAGTTCGCGGCGGATGGCGGCGGCCACCTGGCGGTCGGAGTACGGCCCGACGAAGGTGAGGATCGGGTGCCGGTCCTCCGGCGGGGTGGCCAGGGTGGACATCTCCCGGATGCCCGTGACGGCCATCTCCAGGGTGCGCGGGATGGGCGTGGCGCTCATGGCGAGGATGTCGACGTTGGTCTTGAGCTTCTTGAGAGCGTCCTTGTGCTCGACACCGAAACGCTGTTCCTCGTCGATGATGACCAGGCCGAGGTCCTTGAAGATCGTGTTCTCCGACAACAGCCGGTGGGTGCCGATGACCATGTCGACGGTGCCGTCGAGCATGCCGGCCACGGTCTCGCGGGATTCCTTGTCGGTCTGGAACCGGCTGAGCGCCCGCAGGTGGATGGGGAACCCGGCGAAGCGCTCCTGGAAGGTCTCCATGTGCTGGCGCACGAGCAGGGTGGTCGGCACGAGCATGGCCACCTGCTTGCCGTCCTGGATGGCCTTGAACGCTGCGCGCACGGCGACCTCGGTCTTGCCGAAGCCCACGTCACCGGACAGCAACCGGTCCATCGGGATGGGCCGCTCCATGTCGGCCTTGACCTCCTCGATGGTGGTGAGCTGGTCGGGCGTCTCCGCGAACGGGAACGCCTCCTCGAGCTCACGCTGCCACGGGGTGTCAGGGCCGAATGCGTGACCCTTGCTGGCCATCCGTGCCGAGTAGAGCTTGACGAGTTCGACGGCGATGTCGCGCACCGCCCGCCGGGCCTTTGTCTTGGCGGCCGACCAGTCGCTGCCGCCCATCTTGGACAGCGCGGGTGCCTCGCCGCCGACGTAGCGGGAGACCAGGTCGAGCTGGTCGGTGGGCACGTAGAGCTTGTCGCCGCCGTGACCGCGCTTGGACGGCGCGTACTCGAGCACCAGGTATTCGCGGGTGGTCTTGACCGGGTTGCGGCCGCCGCTGGAGACCTCACGCTGGGTGAGTTCGAGGAACTTGCCGATGCCGTGGGTCTGGTGCACGACGTGGTCGCCGGTCTTGAGCTGCAACGGATCGACGACGTTCTTGCGCCGACTGGCGAGCTTCTTGATCTGGCGGGCGTCGTAACCGACGGTGCGGCCGTAGAACTCGCTCTCGCTGACCAGGGTGAGCTTGGTCTCGGGGATCTCGAACCCGTGAGTGATGGAGGCCTTGATCAGGTAGGCGATGCCCGGTTCCGGGTTCGCCGGGAACTCCTCCACGATGCGGGCGGGCAGTTCGGCGCCGGAGAGGACGTCGGCGGCGCGGTCGACGAGGCCGGCGCCCTGCGCGACCACGGCGACGGTCCAACCGTCCTTGAGGCGCGTGGAGAGGTGCCCGACGGCGCCCTCGACGCTGCCGGCGAAGCTCGGCACGGCGTCGCCCTCGATGCGGATGGTGAGCAGTTCGTCGATCTCGCGGTGTTCGGGCAGCACCGGGATGTCGGTGGGCGCGGCCTGGAAGGAGCTCAACGTCCACCAGACCCGTTCGCTGGCCCCGGCGCCGGGGGCCGAGTACCGCACGGCGTCGCGCAGGGTGCCCAGGGTGAGGAAGTCACCGCTGGCGAGGTCGATGGGGGCCTCGGCGCCGGCGGTGGCGGCGTTCCAGGCGGCGGAGAGGAACTCCCGGTTGGTCTCGGCGAGGCTGATGGCGCGAGAGGCGACCCGTTCCGGCGAGATCACGGCGACGGCGGCCTGGCGGGGCAGGTAGTGCGTGACGGGCACCAGCCTGTCGACGAGGGCGGGCGCGAGGCTCTCCATGCCCTCGACGGGGATGCCCTCGGCCACCTTGGCGAGCAGACCCGCCAGGCTGGGGAACTCGTGTTGCATCTCCCGGGCGCGCTGGCGCACGGCGGGGCTGAGCAGCAGTTCGCGGCTGGGCGGCAGGGTCACCGACTCGATGGGTTCGGGCATCGAGCGCTGGTCGGCGACCGCGAAGGCGCGGATCTGCTCGACCTCGTCACCGAAGAACTCGATGCGGTACGGGTGCGCGGCCATCGGCGGGAACACGTCGAGGATGCCGCCGCGCACGGCGAACTCGCCGCGCCGGGTGACCATGTCCACTCGGGCGTACGCCACGTTGACGAGGTCGACGGCGATGGCGGCGAGGTCGTGGCCGCGGCCTCCGGCGGTGAGCTCGAGCGGGTCGTAGTCGGTGAGGTTGTCGGCCACAGGCTGCAGGGCGGCGCGCACCGAGGCCACCACGATGAGGGGACGCCGGGTGGCGGCGTCCGTGGCCTCCCAGTCGCGCATCCGCCTCAGGGCGTAGAGGCGGCGGCCCACGATCTCGGCGCTGGGGCTGAGCCTCTCGTGCGGCAGGGTCTCCCAGGCGGGGAACTCGACGATCTCGGCGTCGTCGGAGAAGCAGCCCAGGTTCTCCCGCAGCGCCTCGGACTCACGGCCGGTGGCGGTGATGATCAACAGCGCCCGGCCCTTGTCCAACCTGTCGCGCTGCTCGAGCAGCGCGGCCAGCAGCGGGGCGCGGAGGCCCTCGGTGAGCGAGAAGTCGGCGTCACGGGCCGCAAAGGCGAGGGCGGCATCGAACGTGGAGGCACGCGAAAGCGCCGGAATCAAGCCCTGAAGAATCACCGCACAAGTCTACGGGTAGTTTTCTACGCAGGTGGGGCGTGGAACTTCTGCTGGGCGGCGGTGACACCCTCCGCGGCGATCATCTCGATCGCATCCGCCGCGTCCTCGAGCATGATCCCCAGGGTGGTGCGTTCGGTGCTGGAGAAATCGTGCAGCACGAAGTCGGCGGCGTTCTGCCGGCCGGGCGGCCGGCCGATGCCCATCCGGATGCGGGTGAACTCGTTGCTGCCGGTGGCCGCGATGATGTCGCGCAGCCCGTTGTGGCCCCCGTGGCCGCCGCCCACCTTGATCTTGAGGGTGTCGAAGGGCAGGTCCAGCTCGTCGTGCACGACGATGAGGCGGGAGACGTCCAGGGAGTAGAACCGGAGCAAGGCCGCGACGGGTCCGCCGGAAAGATTCATGAAGCTGTTCGGCTTGGCCAGGATCAGCTTGGGACCGCCGGGGAAACTGCGCCCCTCGGCGACGGCGGAATTCGCCTTGTGGTTCTTGAAATTCGCGCGCATCCGGTCGGCGAGCACGGCCGTGACCATGTGGCCGACGTTGTGGCGGTTACCGGCGTAGCCGGGCCCGGGGTTACCGAGCCCGACTACGAGCCAGAGATTCTCGTCCAGGGGGTTCCTTTACAAAAGTTTCTGTCCGGTGTTGAAGGGGGAAGACTACTCGGCGGCAGCTTCCTCGGCGGGAGCTTCGTCGCCCTCGACGGTCTCCTCTTCCTCTTCTTCCTCGGCCGGCAGGTGCACGCCGACGACGACCATCTCGGGGTCGGAGATGAGCGACGCGCCGTCGGGCAGGGTGATCTCGCTGGCGTGGATGAGGGTGCCGTCTTCGAGGCCCTCGACGTCGACGCTCACGCTCTGCGGGATGTTGGTGGCTTCGACCTCGAGCAGCAGGGTCTTGGCGTCGAGGTCGGCGGTGGTGCCGGGGGCGGTCTCACCGATGACGTGCACGGCGACCTCAACCTGGACCTTCTCACCCTTGCGGATGACGATGAGGTCGAGGTGCTCGATGATCTGGCGAACCGGGTCCTTCTGCACGTCCTTGACCAGGGTCAGGTGGGTGGTTCCTTCGACGTCGAGCTCGAGCACGGCGTTCGCGCGACGCAGCAGCAGGCCGATCTCGTGAGCCGGCAGGGCCACGTGCACGGGCTCGGTGCCGTGGCCGTAGATGACGGCGGGGATCTTGCCCAGCACGCGCAGCTTGCGGGCCGCGCCCTTGCCGAAGCTGTTGCGTGCGTCTGCGGAAATCTTGTTGTTGCTGTTCTTGGCCTCGGCCATGATGTGTCTCCTTGCGGGCCTCGTGTGCCCGTATTGGTGTTGCGGGCACGGGGCCCGCAGTACGGATGCTGGTTCAACTCGAACGCATGTCAGCGTGAGGAAAGGCCTGAGAGGACTTTTCGCCGCGTCGATTACGGATTTCGCAGGCACCGGTTTCCCGGCTGGCGCGAATCCCTCGCCGAAGTTCAACTCAACAGTCTAGGCGATAAAGTGACGACCATGCCGCCCAGCCTGCACACCCGAGTGACCGAAGACGTCGGACGGTCCATCGTCGATGGGACGGTTCCAGCGGGAACCGTCCTGCTCTCCGACGAGATCGAGCGCCGACAGGGGGTGAGCCGGTCGGTCATCCGGGAGGCCATCCGGGTGCTGGGGTCGATGGGCCTCGTCGAGTCCGTCAAACGGGTCGGCATCAGGGTTCTGCCACCGTCCAGCTGGAACACCTACGACCCGACCATCATCCGTTGGCGCCTGCTCGGCCCCGGCAAGGGCGAACAGCTGCGCTCGCTCACCGAATTGCGCTCCGCGGTGGAACCGATGGCTGCGGAACTGGCCGCTCGGCATGCGGCGGCCTCGGTCGCGGCCGAGCTGATGGACGTGGCCGACCTGATGCGGGCCGCGGGTGACTCGGGTGACCTGTCCTCGTTCCTGGAGCTCGACATCCGGTTTCACCGGCTGGTGCTGCGGGGCTCGGGCAATGAGATGTTCGCCAAGCTCGACGGAGCCGTCGCCGCGGTCCTGTCCGGCCGCACCGACCTGGGCCTGCAGCCGGACCGCCCGCACGAGAACACCCTGCAGTTGCACGCCGAGGTCGCCGAGGCGATTTCGGGCGCGCAACCGCAGAAGGCTCGGGAGGCGATGGAGCGGATCATGCGCCGCACCTACGCCGAGGTGCAGCCCACCTGGGCCGCCGATCCGACCTCCGCGCTATAAATATGATTACATGGGCTATGTAAGCCACTAATCTTGAACATGATCACAACTCACAGATCTAAGGGAGAACACGTGTCAGAAACCGGTTCAGCAAACATCGGCGTTGTCGGACTGGCGGTGATGGGCTCCAACCTCGCCCGGAACCTCGCCAGCCGCGAAGGCAACACCGTGGCCGTGTACAACCGTTCGCCCGAACGCACCCGGCTGCTCATGGATGAGCACCCCGAGGCCGGTTTTGTCGCCTCCGAGACCATCGAGGCATTCGTCGCCTCGCTCAAGACCCCCCGCACCGCGATCATCATGGTGCAGGCCGGTAAGGGCACCGACGCCGTCATCAGCCAGCTGACCGAGCTGTTCGAGCCCGGCGACATCATCGTCGACGGCGGCAACGCCCTGTTTACCGATACCCTCCGCCGCGAGAAGGCCGTGCGCGAGACCGGTATCAACTTCGTCGGCGCCGGCATCTCCGGTGGTGAGGAAGGCGCCCTCAAGGGTCCCAGCATCATGCCCGGCGGCTCCGCCGAGGCGTACGTCACCCTCGGCCCGATCCTCGAGTCCATCGCCGCTGTCGTCGACGGTGAGCCCTGCGTCACCCACGTCGGCACCGACGGCGCCGGCCACTTCGTCAAGATGATCCACAACGGCATCGAGTACGCCGACATGCAGCTCATCGGCGAGGCGTACGACCTCATCCGTCGCGGAACCGGCAAGACCCCGGCCGAGATCTCCGAGATCTTCACCGAGTGGAACAAGGGCGACCTCGAGAGCTACCTCATCGAGATCACCGCGGAGGTCCTCAAGCAGGTCGATGCGGAGACCGGGAAGCCGCTCGTCGACGTCATCCTCGACCAGGCCGGCAGCAAGGGCACCGGCGTGTGGACCGTGCAGACCGCCCTCGACCTCGGCATCCCCGTGTCGGGCATCGCCGAGGCCGTGTTCGCCCGCTCCGTCTCCTCCAAGCCCGCGCAGCGTGCCGCTGCCGCCGCTCTGCCCGGCCCGACCGTCAACCCCGTCGAAGACGTGGATGGCTTCATCGAGGGTGTCCGCCAGGCGCTCTACGCGTCCAAGGTCATCGCCTACTCGCAGGGCTTCGACGCCATCGTCGCCGGTGCGGAGCAGTACAACTGGGACATCAAGAAGGGCGACATCGCGAAGATCTGGCGCGGTGGCTGCATCATCCGCGCCCGCTTCCTCAACCGCATCACCGAGGCCTACACCGAGAACCCGGGACTCGTCTCGCTCGTCACCGCCCCGTTCTTCACCGATGTCGTTGCCACGGCCCAGGACTCCTGGCGCAACGTTGTCGCCGACGCCGCCCACGCCGGCATCCCCGCGCCGGTTTTCGCGTCCTCGCTGGCGTACTACGACAGCCTGCGTGCTGACCGCCTTCCCGCTGCCCTCACCCAGGGCCAGCGCGACTTCTTCGGGGCGCACACCTACAAGCGCGTCGACAAGGAAGGCACTTTCCACACCCTGTGGTCCGGCGACCGTACCGAGATCGTCACCGAGGGCTCCTCGCACTAGAGGCTCCTTCGACCAGGGGGCCCTCCCCCGGAGTTCCTCGCTCCCGCACCACCCGCTCGGCAACTGTTGCCCGTGTGGACATTTGCGCCCGGCACACCGGCCGCAGAAGTCCGCACGGGCAACAGTTGTTTGGCCGTTGGGATGCCCGGCGAGCGGCACTCATCGGGTCCCGGACAACCCGGCAGCGACCAGAAGGCGACTCAGCGCACCCCGGTCGGCGAGCTCGCCAGGGCCCCACCGCACCACCCGAAATCCGTCGGCGCGCAGGTGGTCCTCGCGCACCTTCTCGGCGTAGACGACATCACCCGGTGTGCGCCCACGTAGGTACTCGTCCTTGAGGTACTTGCCCCGTCCGTCGAACTCCCCGATCAGCCGAAAGCGCGGCCACTCGAAGTCGGTGTAGTACCACCCGCCTCGCGGATTCGGGTGCCGGCACTGTAACTCGGGATCGGGGAGGCCCAGCTCGAAAATCGCGACGCGGCTAATCGACTCCCCCGGATTGTCGGCGTTTGGACGTGCGAAGGCTATGGCCCGCTTCGCTTTGGTGCTGCCACGCAATGACCCACACCGGGCGAGCATTTCGGACAGTTCGTCCGAATAGACGAGCACCTCCGGGGTGGCCCGCCGAGGATTGATGCCGTGGTCGAGTGCGACAACGGCATCTTCGAAGCTTGCCGTTCTGGCCAAGTCGAGCAGGGTGCGAGCCGGGCTGGTCACGAGCACGCCGTCGAGTTCGACGACCTCGGCCCAATCGAACGCAGTCCGATGCACGAATACGCCGTTCTTGCTGCGCACCCGTGCCGCCGGCACCGCCAGGACATGCACGGCTTCTGGCCAAGCGCCACCCAGCGGGATGCCCCACAGCGCCGCGGCGGACTGGTGGCTGACGACGGGGTCATGCCGCCTGGTCGCCACAACGGCACGAATGTGGTCGACGTATCGGTCCCGTGACGCCAAGCCGCCCCAGCGGTCCATCGTCGTGAAGACCCCGCGGCGCAAGCGGGTGCCCTGCCCCCGATCGACAGATCTTCGAAACTGCCGGGCATCCGTGTCGGTCACACCGATGTTCTTGACAAGGAACAGGCCCGTTCGTGGGTCCAGCCGGTCATCAGTCATGTGGCGAGACTCTCAACCACCGTGTCAGCGATACCCGGCACCCACCCACCTGTGCACTCCTGACCCGGTGCCCCGACTGGGGAGGGACGGTGCCGCCAATTCGCTTCTGTTACCCCTGCGGACATGTGCACCCCGCGTGCCGGGGCCATATGTCCGCACCGGGACCATTTGGGGCGGGGCAGGCTAGCTCGGGGCGGAGCGGGACAGGCGCAGGGCGCGTCCGACCAGGCCCAGCGCCAGCCAGCCGAACGCGGCGACGACCCCCGGCCAGGGCAGGGTCAGGGCCAGGAGCAGGCAGCCGGCCACGCCCAGGTACTGCACCCAGCGCGGCAGCCAGCGCTGCTCGCCCGGCTGCCGCAGCGCGGCCAGATGCGCGATTGCGTAGTAGACCAGCACCGCGGAGGCCGAGAAGCCCACCAGCCGGGCGGCATCCAGCAGCAGCACGCCGAGCACCGCGACCAGGCCCATGGCCATCTCCGCCGACACCGGGGTGTTCAGGGTCGGCGACACGCGGCTGAGTGCGCCCGGCAGGTCGCCTTCCCGCGCCATCGCCAGCCCGGTGCGGCTGAGTCCGGCCAGGATGCCGGCTAACGAGCCCAGGCAGGCGATGGCCGCCAGCACCCGGACGATGACGGTCCACGGCTCCGCACCGCCGACGAGGTCGGCCAGCGGCGAGACCGAGTCCGCCAGGCCCGCCGGTCCGAGCACGAGCACGCAGAGCACTCCGATCACCGCGTAGACCACCAGGGTGACGCCGAGGGCGGCCACGATCGCGCGGGGCAGGGTGCGGCGGGGGTCCCGCACCTCCTCCCCCAGCGTGGCCATGCGGGCGTAGCCGGCGAACGCGAAGAAGAGCAGGCCGGCCGACTGCAGGATGCCCGCCCCGCCGCCGACCAGCAGCGACCCGGTGTCGAACGAGGCCGTGAGCGACCCGCCGGCAAGCCCGGCAGCCACCACGACCACCAGCATGAGCAGCCCGCCGAGCACCAGGAACACCACCGCGGCGCTGAGCCTGGCGGTGCTGCGCACACCCGCCAGGTTGACGGCTCCGAGCACCAGGATCGCCATTACCGCCACCGGCCGGGCCTGCTCCGGCCACAGGTAGCCGCCCAGGATCGAGGCGATGGCCGCGGCCGAAGCGGTCTTGCCGGCCAGGAACAACCAGCCGGCGGAGAACCCCCACCACGGGCCGAGGGTCGCCCGCCCGAACACATAGACTCCCCCGGACACCGGATGGCTCATCGACAGCTGTGCCGAGCTCAGGGCATTGAGCGAGGCGACCAGCCCCGCCAGAACCAGCCCGATCAGCAGACCGGAGCCGGCGGCGGCCGCCGCGGGCACCCACACGTAGAACACCCCGGCGCCGATCATCGCGGCCAGGCCCAGCACCATCGCCCCGACGGTACCGAGGTGCCGCTGGAGGGCACCCTGGCCCTCCCGCCGATCCGTAGCGTGCATGCGGCAAGGATACGGCCGCAAGGTGAACCGCAGGCATCCGCGATCGGGCGCCCTCAAGCCGGCGCGATCTGATTTACTGGAGGGCACTCATGAGCGACTTTCACCCCGAACTCTCCGGTTACGAACCGACGGACTCCTCCCGGCCCCTCCGCGGCCGGCGGATGGTGCTGCTCATGCGCATCACCGTGATCCTCGGCCTCGTCGCCCTGCTCGTGCCCGGCGTGCTCACCACCATGAGCATCGCCTCGGCCACGGCCACCAGGGCCTGCGCCGCGGCCGTGACGCGCTACTACCCGCTCTCTGAGGGCATCGACGCCAGGTTCGAGCTGGTCGGGGCGGGCGGCTTCGGCTGGCAGTGTTACGCAATCGACCAGAACGAACGCCAGACCTTCGTCATGCCGCTGGGCATCATCCCGGGCCCGTTCCGGCCGCCGGCCGCCGGCGTCACGACCTAGTCCGACGAAAGGCGCCCGATGGGACCCACCTTCACCTTCACGACGGCACTGTGGAACACCGAGAGCATGAACGCGTGGGTGTTCGTCTCGCTGCCCGCCGACCAGTCAGACGAGATTCGGGAGCTCACCGACGGACTGCGGGTCGGCTTCGGCTCACAGCGAGTGCGGGTGGCCATCAACGGCTCAAGGTGGGCCACCTCGATCTTCCCCGAGAGCGCCACGGGCCGGTTTGTTCTGCCGGTGAAGAAGGCCATCCGCGAGGCCGAGAAGATCGGCGTGGGCGACACAGCGACGGTCACCGTCGAACTCGTGCTCTGAAACGCGACAAGGCCGGCCCCGAAACGGGACCGGCCAACCGCGAACGTGCTGAGTGCGAGCCTTACGCGGCGCCCTCGAACATCGATGTGACGGATCCCTCGTCGAAGACCTCGTGGATGGCGCGCGCCAGCAGGGGCGCGATCGGCAGCACGGTCAGCGTCGGGAAACGCTTGTCCTCGGGGATCGGCAGGGTATCGGTGACGACGACTTCCTGGATGGCGTCGTTCTGCAGCAGCTCGAGCGCGGGCGGGCTGAAGACGGCGTGCGTGGCGGCGACGACGACACCGATGGCGCCGGCGGCCATGAGCGCCTCCGCGGCCTGCACGATGGTGCGGCCGGTGTCGATCAGGTCGTCGACGATCAGGCAGACCCGGCCCTTGACCTCTCCGACGATCTCGTGAACGGTGATCTGGTTGGGCACCAGGGGGTCGCGGCGCTTGTGGATGATGGCCAGCGGGGCGCCGAGCTTGTCGCTCCAGATGT